>DCHS01000049.1:82896-149190 GCA_002314875.1 Prevotellaceae bacterium UBA1746 | reverse complement strand
CATTTGGCCACTCTGGTATTTGCCCGTGAAGTCTTGAAAACGCCTCGAATTTCAGTGTTACGGGGGGATGTTTTCTTGAATTCGAGTGCAAAGTTACGGCAATTTTTGGAAACAGCAAGCATTTCGCTATCTTTTTTTCAAAAATGTGTCGTTTTTTGACTCAAATCGCCCGTTTTTACATTCTAGAGTTTGCAAAAACGGGCGATTGTACGTTTCAGGTACGTTTATTTGGTTTTTTCGAGGCCACGGCGTACGACATCGATGCAATGATCTACGGCCTCTTCAAATGTATTAGCTACTTTTTCGACGTGAATGGTCTGTCCGGGGAGTACCACATGGACATCAGCTTCCTTATTGTTGGCTGATTCTGGCTTAACAAGCTTAAGGGTAATTTCAACCGTGCTGATATCTGGGTTCTTTTCTAATTTGGCAACTTTCTTGTCAATGTACGCTGCGAGCTTCTCTGTAGCGTTGAAATGAAGTGTTTGAAGTTTGAATTCCATAATATCCTCCTTAATTTGTTTTAGGATTATTAATCAGGGATTACGAAAGAGGAGTGCGTCAGAAAGCTTCTAACGTTCTTCTTTACGCCACAAAATTAAAAAGATTTTGCGAAACTTCCAAGAAAATCAAGGGAAAAGTGAGAAAAAAACTTATTTTTCTGTATTTCTCGGGTGTGCTTGAGAGTATTGTTCCTTTAGCTCAGCCAGCGTTGTGTGGGTATAAATCGCGGTTGTAGCTACAGATTCATGGCCTAGCAGTTGCTGGATAGCCTCAAGTTGGGCACCGTGAGCAAGCATTGCGGTGGCAAAGCTATGGCGAAGGACATGGGGGGATCGTTTCTTCTGGGTAGTAACAGCGCTCAATGCTTCGTTGACAATTACGCGAAGGGGGTTGTAGGCGAGCCTTCTCTTCTGGCTATTGAGAAAAAGTGGCGTGCTTTGAGAAAAAGAGGAAACGCCATTTTCTTCATTCGCAAGATATTTCCTACACTCCTCTATATATAATATTAGCGCGGAATGGAGTTCCTCACCGAATGGAATGATGCGCTGCTTATTTCCCTTACCGGTTACACGGAGGCTAAAATTATCCAAATCCACATCGCCGGCATTCAACCCCAGCAATTCTGAAGCACGGATACCCGTGTGATAGAGGAGAAGCAGAATCATGTGGTTTCTGCTGCCTTCATAGCCTTCCCCGAAATCATAGTACTCAAACAACCGGTCCATTTCATTTTCCCTGATAAAGGTCGGAAGACGTTTCTGCAGTTTAGGATTCTTTACCAAACGGACTGGATCCACCTGCACTCTGCCCTCTCTCAGCAGATACCTGTAAAAAGAACGCAAGGCTGCCATATTCTTCTTGACATAAGCAGGAGAATAGCCTCGTCCCATCTGTTCAGCTTCCCATGCTCTGAAATCATCAAGCACGAGTTCTGTCCAAGTTGGCACACGACCTGCCTGGGCCACGAAATACTCCGTCGCCTTTATCAGAGAATCTTCGTAGGTTGAGACCGTGCGCTCAGAAGCACCTTTTGTCGCCCGAAGATAATGAAGGAAATCGTCTATCCAGTCTTGCATAGGAAATATGAAGAAGGCACCGCAACCAGAAAAGGAAGCGATGCCTATGGGAATCAAGAGCGGTGAGGATTATTCCTCTTCGCGGTGGAGCTGCTGAACATAGATAGCGTGTTCCATAGCGAGGCGCTTGGTTACGCTGGGCTTGTCAAACTGCTGACGACGACGGAGTTCCTTGGTAACACCGGTCTTTTCAAACTTTCTCTTGAACTTCTTGAGGGCGCGTTCGATGTTTTCGCCTTCTTTGATAGGTACTACGATCATAGTGTGATTTTGATTTTTTATTTGTTATTACGTAATAATCGAATTTGGACCCTGTTTAGGGATTCGGGGTGCAAAATTACGCAATATTCTTGATTTGCAAATAGTTTTTTGAAAAATATTTAACGCTTCAGGCACTTTTTCTGCCTAAAGTGTAAGGTCCAGGAGACCAAAATCGCTGATTTTTTAAATTTTTCGTTATTTCTGGGCGGTAGTTAGGGAATCAAACCTCCTTTCTATTTGCAAAGACAGCCAGCTCGTGGAGTCTATTTTTGATGTAGTTACTAATCGTTTTTTGAATTTCGGGTGCAAAAGTACGAAAAAGAACGCAGTCCGCCAAACGAACTGCGATCTTTTTGCTATTATTTGCGGATTAATCCGTTATTTCTGAGTCATCTGGTAAACCATGTCGACAATCTGCTGAGCGAGAGCATCAGCTTCTTCCTTGGTGTGAGCCTCGGAATAAACGCGGATGATAGGCTCTGTGTTGGACTTGCGGAGGTGAACCCACTTATCTGCGAAGTCGATCTTTACACCATCGATATCAGTGATTTGTTCGTCCTTGTAGATTTCCTTAACCTTATTGAGAAGGGCAAAGATATCGGTCTTAGGATCGAGGTCGATACGATTCTTGGAGATATAGTACTGGGGAAGGCTGTCGCGGAGTTCGGTTGCCTTCATACCGGTCTTAGCAAGATAGGTCAGGATAAGTGCAATACCTACGAGAGCATCACGGCCATTGTGAGCAGTAGGATAGATAACACCACCATTACCTTCACCACCGATAACAGCACCCGTTTCACGCATCTTAGTTACTACGTTTACTTCACCAACAGCAGCGGGGCAATAGTTACAGCCATACTTTTCTGTAACATCGCGGAGACCACGGGTAGAACTGAGGTTGCTGACGGTATTACCAGGAGTATGCTGGAGAATATAGTCTGCGCAGACAACGAGGGTATTTTCTTCACCGAACATAGAACCATCTTCACAAACAAGAGCAAGACGGTCAACATCGGGGTCTACGACGAAACCGACGTCATGACGTCCCTTACGCATCAAGTTGCGGATCTCGGTAAGATTTTCCTTCAAAGGCTCGGGATTGTGAGCAAAGTCACCAGTAGGTTCGCAGTTCAGAAGGGTCACCTGGGTAACACCGAGCTGGCCAAGGAGCTTGGGAACGATAACACCACCGACAGAGTTTACAGCATCAAGAGCAACGGTGAAGTGTGAACGGCGAATAGCCTCAACATCGACAAGCTCAAGGTACTTAACAAGTTCTACATGACGCTGATCGAAAGTAAAGTTCTTGGTGTAGCAGCCGAGGCTGTCAACGTCAACGAACTCATAATCATCGGCATTGGCACGACGAACAACTTCTGCAGCCTCTGCAGGGGGAAGGAACTCACCCTTTTCGTTCAAGAACTTGAGTGCATTCCACTGACGGGGGTTGTGGCTGGCAGTAACAATAATACCACCACATGCATTTTCCATTGTAACTGCAAGTTCTGTTGTGGGGGTTGAAGCAAGGCCGATGTTAACAACGTCAAAGCCCATACCCATCAAGGTACCGCAAACAACATGACTTACCATTTCACCGGAAATACGAGCGTCGCGACCTACAACAATCTTGCGACGATACTTACGGTTAATGACAGCCTCACGAAGACTTGCATAAGCAGAAACAGACTTGGCGATATCTACGGGGTTCAAAGTGTCACCCGTGCGGCCGCCAATGGTACCGCGGAAACCGGAAATCGATTTAATTAAGGTCATATTAAGGTGGATTTGTCCGAAGACTTTTTATACACAAATATATAGTTGACAGAGACTTTACTTGATAGGATAGGTCTCCAAAATGGGGTCGTTGTACTGAATCTGCAACTTCTTCAGTTCCTTGCGAAGGCGCTTAAGTTGCTTTTCTGTACCCTTCTGGCCGTAAAGATTATGTGTTTCACCGGGATCGGTGTTAAGATCGTACATTTCCCAAGCGTCAATCTTCTGGGCATCGAGAGTGTCTTCTGCAGCAACGGGGTAGAAATGAACCAGTTTCCAGCCATCGGCGGTACGAACACCATAGTGACGGCGAACCTTATGTTCTGCAGGATATTCGTGGTAATGGTAATAGATAGACTGACGCCAGTTCTTGGGGTGCTGTCCTTCAAGAAGAGGTAACAAGCTCACACCCTGAATATCCTCAGGAATTTCCACACCAGCAAGGTCGAGGAAGGTAGGAGCATAGTCGATATTCTGTACCATCTCGGTAATATCGCCATGAGCCACATTTCCTTCAAACTTCGTCGGCATACGCATCACGAGAGGAGTATTGAAGCTCTCTTCATACATGAAACGCTTATCGAACCAACCATGTTCGCCCATGTAGAATCCCTGGTCACTGGTGTAAACAACGAGGGTGTTTTCGCTGAGACCTGTAGTATCAAGGTAATCCAGCAAACGACCTACATTGTCATCAAAAGTTTTGAGGACCTTGGCGTAGTCGCGCATAAAACGCTGGTACTTGAATTCCTTGAGGGCCTGCCCTGTAAGATGGCGGCTGCGGAAATCAACGGCGAGGGAATCGTAGAACTGATCGTAAGCAGCACGGTCCTTAGAGTCCAAACGGCCCAAATAGCTTAGATAGGTCTCTGCAAGACGAGAAGGATTGTTGGCATCGTACATCTTGATGTCGTAATCCATTGTCATGTCGTGATCGGAACCAATGTTCATTTCCTGATCTGCAGCAGCAAGACGGCCTTCGAAGTTATCATTGAAGTCGTGAGGCAGGGGGAATGTGACATCTTCATACTCGTGGAGGTACTTGATTTCTGGCAACCAGTCACGGTGGCATGCCTTCTCATGAAGGAAGAGAGCGAAAGGCTTCTGCGTTCCATCTGCATTTTTCTGAGCACGGGCAGCATCAAGCCATTCGATGGCCTTATCGGTCAGCAGGTTTGTAAGATAACCCTTTTCAATATGGGTATTACCATCCATTGTAATGAAAGTCGGATTGTAATACTCACCCTGTCCGGGGATGATTTCATAATGATCAAAACCCGTCGGAGTGCTCACGAGATGCCACTTACCAATCAGCGCGGTGCTGTAACCGGCAGCCTGAAGGAGTTTGGGCATTGTCTGCTGACTACCATCGAAAACGCCGTGCTCATTGTTGGTGAAACCGTTGGCATGACTGTGCTTACCGGTAATCATACAAGCACGAGAGGGACCACTCAAAGAATTGGCCACATAACTATTGACGAAACGCACACCATCATTGGCAATACGATCAAGATTGGGTGTTGACACGTTTGTCTTGTCATAACAGGACATCATCTGGGCAGTATGATCGTCCGTCATGATGTAGAGAACGTTGTACTGTTTTTGCGCAGCTGCAGCGCAGGGCATCAGTACGGCAAGTGTCAAAAGTGATGTCTTCATATTGGTTGCTTTTGAATAAGGTTCGGGAGTGTGCAAAGAGCAAAGCTCTTGTTAACGCGTGCAAAGTTACGGGTTTATTTTCAAACGACCAAGAAAAAGACAAAGTCTTTGCATCTGCAAATTCGTCGTAGGGCGAATGTATGTTCGACCGCGGACGAATATTCTGTCGACCGCGGACGAATATTCTGTCGTCCCACGAAGAATGTTCTGACGTCCCACGAAGAATCCGAATCAGAAAGGGGGAAAAAAGAAAAGAGTGTATCAGTAGTCGTACGACATCCGATACACTCTTTTTCTTTTTCGAGTAAAATTGAATTAAGCCTGAGCCTGTGCAGCTTCCTGAGCCTTCTTCATTTCTTCCTGACCAGAAGGAGTCTGGCTATAAGCCTTGTAGAAAGCATCGCGGTAGTAAACGAGAGCGTTTACACAGCGAGGAACGATAGCGTTGAGGTCATAACCCTCACTCAAAGCACATTCTACGCTAACCCAAACAGCATTGCCGAAACGGATAGCACCCTTAGCCAACTTAACGTCGTTGTCTGCAGTGTTAATTGCTTCGAGAACGTCTGCCTTGTTTTCGGGAGTTACAGGGAAGATCTGGGGGAAGAAGATGTTGAGGAAGAACTCGTCATTATCGTCCTTGAAGTGAACGAAGTCGAGACCCTGAACTTTGAACTGAAGGCCGAATTCGGTAGCTTCAGGCTGGAAACCTTCCTTGGTGAGGAAAGCGGAGAGATTTTCGCAAAAACTCATGATTTTGATTGTATTTTTTAATAATTAATAATTTCTGTAAGGGTGATTTTCGCGATTAGCGGCGGCAAAGGTAGGGAAAAATCCCCTAACGACCAAACTTTTCTCCAAATATTTGGTTTAATTGTCCTCGGCCTCTTCGTCCAGGCGGTTTTCCCAAAGGTAATAGCGTGTCTCCTTAACAATGATGCCAGAGAGGCCTATCAACGCTATCAAGTTGGGAATTGCCATTAACGCATTGGTGATGTCGGCAAGATTCCACACAACATTCAATTCAAGGACTGCGCCTACAAAGATAAAGGAGACAAAGATTACACGATAAAGGATGATAAACTTCTGGCCGCCAAGGTATTCCATAGCGCGTTCGCCGTAATATCCCCAGCCTAGAATTGTAGAGAAGGCAAAAGTAAAGATTCCGAAATACAGAAGCGGACGACCGATGAAAGGAATATGGCCAAAGGCTGATTCCGTGAGCATCATACCCGTAAAGTCAGGACGATCAATGATTGAACTGACCTCAGGATAAGCCAACATGGAGCTGACAAGAACAATACCACTGACCGCACAGATAATGACGGTATCCCAGAAGGTTCCAGTACTACTTACCAAGGCCTGACGAACAGGATTTCGGGTCTGAGCGGCGGCAGCAACGATAGGAGCACTACCCAAACCACTCTCATTAGAGAAGAGACCTCTCGCCATACCATAACGGGCTGTCATGATCAAGGTTCCTCCAACGAAACCTCCACCGGCAGCAGCAGGATTGAAGGCTGATACCACAATGAGTTTCAGCGCAGGCCATACATATTCACCATTAATGCACAGAATGTAGATACAGCCTAAAATATAGAAACTCGCCATTACGGGAACGAGATATGAGCACACACGGCTCACGCCCTTTACACCGCCAAGGATGACAATTCCCGCGAAAAGGCTTACGAGGCCGCCTACAAGGCAACGGATAAGCATGACATTCTGAGGATCGGAATTTTCCGGCATGGAATTAACGAAGAGCGATGCAATAGCGTTGGACTGTGTCATATCACCGATTCCAAAACTTGCAATGGCGGTAAAGATGCAGAAAAGAACAGCGAGCCACTTCCAGCCAAGCCCGTCTTCAAGGGCATACATTGGACCTCCGAGCATCTTTCCGTTGGGCATCTTACGACGATATTTAACGGCAAGAAGTCCCTCGCCGTATTTTGTAGCAATACCGAAAACACCGGTAATCCAACACCAGAAAACTGCACCAGGACCGCCGAGAGCGACAGCTGTAGCCACACCGACGATATTTCCATTTCCAATGGTAGCTGCAAGACTGGTAGCCAAAGCAGCAAACTGGCTCACGTCACCCGTTGAATTCGGATCACGTGTAACAGAAAGGCGGATCGCCTTGAAAATATGACGTTGCGGGAATTTTAAGCGGAAGGTCAGCAAAAGGTGCGTTCCCAACAGCAGAATCATCATCGGCCAGCCCCAGACATAGCCGGAAATCAATGTTAGAATATCGTTCACTTTGTCACAAGTTTAGTTTAGTTCGCTGCAAATATACACAATTTTTCAGGAATATTAAGACATATTTGCAGAAAATCCGCTTTTCCGTGCCAAAAAGTCACAATTTCGAGCTTTGGCAAATCCATTGCAAACCTTTTTTGCAAATCAAAAAGCATTTAGAAAACATTTAATAAATATATATATGAATACGCAAAACTCACAACAGAACAATGGCGAGGCTTCTGCACTCCAGCAGTTTGCAAGGGACCTCGTGGCCGAAGCACGAGAAGGTCGTCTTGACCCCGTCATCGGCCGAGATGATGAAATCCGCCGCGTTTTGCAAATCCTTTCACGTCGTACGAAGAACAACCCGATTCTAATCGGAGAACCAGGTACTGGAAAGACGGCGATCGTGGAAGGTCTTGCTCAACGTATCGTTCGAGGCGATGTTCCCGACAATCTCCAGGACAAGAAGGTGTTTTCTTTGGATATGGGTGCCCTCGTTGCCGGTGCCATGTACAAGGGCCAGTTTGAAGATCGTTTGAAATCAGTAATCAAGGAAGTTACCGATGCACAAGGTGGCATCATTCTTTTCATTGATGAAATCCACACATTGGTCGGTGCTGGCAAAAGTGACGGAGCAATGGATGCCGCCAACATCCTCAAGCCTGCTTTGGCTCGTGGTGAACTCCGTAGCATCGGTGCCACTACTCTTGAAGAATACCAAAAGTATTTCGAAAAGGACAAGGCACTCGAACGTCGTTTCCAGACTGTCATCGTCGACGAGCCTCAGCCAGAGGAAGCCATTTCCATCCTTCGCGGTTTGAAGGAGAAATACGAAAATCACCACCGTGTTCGTATTCAGGACGATGCGCTCATTGCCGCTGTCACGCTCAGTCACCGCTATATCGCCGACCGTTTCCTCCCAGACAAAGCCATCGACCTCATGGATGAAGCAGCAGCGAAACTCCGTATGGAACGTGACTCACAGCCCGAAGAACTGGATGAGATTTCCCGTCGTCTGCGCCAATTGGAGATTGAACGTGAAGCCATCCGCCGAGAAAAGAACAGCGGCAAGGAGAAACTTGAGCAGCTTGATGCAGAGATTACAGAACTCCGTAGTCAGGAAAAAGAGATGAAAACAAAATGGGACGGCGAGCGTGCTCTTCTCCAGCAGATTCAGCAAAAGAAGGAAATCATCGAGACGCTGAAATTTGATGCAGAACGCGCGGAACGAGAAGGCGATTTCGGCCGGGTAGCAGAGATTCGCTATGGCCGTCTCCAAGAATTAGAACAAAGTATATATACTCTCGAAGAAGAACTCCACAAGTGCCAGGGCACAGAAGCGATGGTCAAAGAGGAAGTCACAGCAGATGACATCGCAGATGTCGTTGCCCGCTGGACCGGAATCCCTGTAAGCCGTATGCTCCAGAGTGAGCGCGAAAAACTCCTCTCTCTCGAAGATGAACTCCATCGTCGTGTTATCGGCCAGAACGAAGCTATCACTGCGGTCGCCGACGCTGTTCGTCGTAGCCGCGCAGGTCTCCAAGACCCCAAACGCCCCATCGGCAGTTTCATTTTTCTCGGTGCAACCGGCGTCGGAAAGACTGAACTTGCCAAAGCCCTCGCAGAATGCCTTTTTGATGATGAAAACTTAATGACGCGCATCGATATGAGCGAGTACCAGGAGAAATTCTCAGCCACCCGCCTCATTGGTGCCCCTCCGGGTTATGTTGGTTATGATGAAGGAGGCCAACTTACCGAGGCCGTTCGCCGCAAGCCCTACTCTGTCGTCCTTTTCGATGAAATTGAGAAAGCCCATCCTGATGTGTTCAACATCCTTTTACAGGTGCTTGATGACGGCCGTCTGACTGACAACAAGGGCCGTACGGTGAACTTCAAGAACACCATTATCATCATGACCTCCAACTTGATCACGGACGGCAACAAGCGAGAAGATCTTGCTGATGATCTGGTTAAACTCGGTTTACGTCCGGAATTCGTCAACCGTATTGACGACATCCTCATGTTCCAACCGCTTCAGCAGAAAGAAATCGAGCAGATCGTCAAGATTCAGTTGCGCGGTATTGCACACCGTCTCGAGGAGCAAGGCATCACGCTTCATGTTCACGACGATGCTATCCGTCTCATCGCTCAGGAAGGTTACGATCCCGAATATGGTGCCCGCCCCGTCAAGCGTGCTCTCCAAAATCTATTGCTGAATGATCTCAGCCGTGCTATACTTGGAGGAAAGGTGAACAGCCAGCATCCGATTCTTGTAACAACGGAAGAAGGCAAACTGAAGTTTGGAAATGAATAAGATTTCTGTCACATGACAACAACAAGTTAAACAGTAAATAAAACGAGGGCCATCGCTACTTGCGAAGGCCCTTCGTTTATTTCATGGTATCCAAATACTTGTAGGATTTTTGAAGAATTCCTTTCGCCGCTTTCAAACGACGAGTACGATCTGCTTCATTTTGGTCCTTATCAGCAATCACCTTGTTACTTGTTATATCAAAAACGGTTATTCCGCTTTCGTCCCCATACATAATACCGCTGGGGAATGAACAATAAACAAAGTTTGGGGATGAAGGGCCAAGGACATTTCGGCTATAGGGATAGTCTTCGTGAGAAATTCCCATCTGAGCCAGCAATGTGGCGCAGAAATCACTCTGATTCATCAGGGTATGGATACGTTGCGGTTCCTTTATTGCACCGCCCAACCAGAGCATAGGAGAATGGAAGAATTCAGGATCTTCGTAGGTCAAATCATAAAGGAAACCGTGATCGGGAACGAGAACAACAAGTAGATTGTCCCAAACGGGGTTCTTTTTTAAACCGTCAATGAGTTTACCTACACAGTCATCGGTATAGGCGAAAGCATTCAAGGTTTTGTCCGCTAAACGCTGATAAGGAACTTCAAATGGTTCGTGACTGGAAAGTGTCTGATAGCCAAAGAGCCAAGGTGTATTTCCCATCTCACCATTATCATTCACAGCCATTCCCTTTTTGGTCAGCATTTCCAAAACGCGCGCTGAACTGATTCCATCACAAACGCCCCACTTGCTGCTTTTAGCCTCAGTCAGCGAAAAGTCATTCTGACTATAAAGTGTTTTGAAACCGCTGGAAATAAGATAACTTGACTTTCCCATAATCGTGATGTCACCCGCATAGAGATAACTCGTCTCATAACCTTCACGTTGCAATGACTTACCCAAACCCGGCATCTGTGCCAGTTTATCGGGCAATCGCATCGGGCTAACCGTGGGATAACTCACCCAGCCACTGAAAAGACTCACTGTACCGCGGTCCGTTCTGAAAGAATTGCTGTAATAATTATCGAAGAAAACGCCTTCTTTGATGAAACGGGATAAGTTGGGCGCAACGCCAGGAACACCGCCCAGTTCCTCTACAAACTTTCCTCCAAAACTCTCCATCATAACAATCAGAATGTTGGGGCGTTGAGTTCGAAGAAGATTAGTGGAGCAAGTATCCGTAGCAGAAGAACGAACCGGGATTATTTTCTCATGTATCGGAGTGCCTGAAGCTTTTGCCTCTTTTTCCATTGTAGTACCAACAGCGCGTTTCCACTCGTACGGATATTGCGGAATGTCCATCTTTGCGAGTTCCTCCTCGCTGAAATACTGATAGTCCTCACTGTAGTTCTCTGTTCGCTTGATGCTGGAAAGAAGGGAAAACGCCGGATTGACAGCCGAATGGTTCAAGAACAAATTCTGACTATAATAGGACGTGCCCACATTCTGTACGCCAGTACTGATGCTGCCACGAATGACCAAGAAGTTCACACCAGCGAGAAGAACGAAAGCGAGAGCAGATAGCCACCATTTTCGGTTTCTGTTGCCGGCTGAGGAAAAGTTCAAACATCGCAAGGTGATGGCCACAAGAACAACACCCATCAAGAAAGATGAAAGCACTATGGTTCCAATTCGACTGAGAATATACCATAGACTCACGCTATTTGCTGCGCCTTCAGCATTTCCCATATAGGAGAAAATCGAAGCGTTGAGTTTGAATTTCCAGAACTCATAGAGGAAACAGTCCGCGCTGACAATGAGGGAAACCACGAAGGCTACGAGTAAGGAATAAGCAATCAAAATGCGCTTTGCCCAATGACTTTCGCCCCACCAAGCTATAATCAACGGGAGCGCCACAAGATAGCCAGCGGTACTCATGTCCATGCTTAGTCCATGCCACAGAACGTCTGCGACATCACCTGCTACAAACGGGTTCTCGGCCTGATTGTAAAACATGAAAACTACTTTCCAAAGGGCAAAGAAGATTACCCACGCAATAAAAGTAGAAAGGATGAAAACAATTTTGCGTTTCATTTTGCTTTCGGTGATTCGAGCGCTACCCGAAGTTCACCTTTATTTTGTTTCGGACATTTCCAATACCAGTTCGCCCCCAGCCATGAGTTGCTCATGGGTCAAATAGGGTTTATCAAGAGCCTTACCATTCAGTGTCATATTTCTGACGTACTTTGCCTTGCGACTATTGTTCTTGGCAATAATCGTAAAGTCCTTGCCATTGGGCTGGTGAATGATTACTCTCGGGAAGAGCGGACGACCAATGCTGTAAACAGGACGGCCAGGGCAAGGCTGATAGAATCCCATGGAATTGAGAATGTACCAAGCCGACATCTGTCCGCAATCCTCATTACCAGAAAGACCATCAGGCGCATTGAAATAAAGTGTGTTCAACACACTATCCACGAGTTCCTGAGTGCGCCAGGGCATATCAACTGCGTTATAGAAATGGATAATGTGGTGCGAGGGTTCGTTGCCGTGGGCATATTGTCCGATAAGACCGCTGATGTCCGCACTCACAACTTCACCTTCCAACTTGCTGCTGGCAGAGAAAAGACCATCAAGTTTTTGAACAAAGGCTTCTTTTCCCCCATACAAAGCAATTAGGCCTTCAACGTCATGGGGGACGAACCAACTCCACTGGTAGGCATTGCCCTCACAGTAATCATCCTGACGGTGATTGGAATGAGCGGGAGAGAAAGGCGTGCGCCAACTGCCGTCTGCCAATTTGCCTCGCATGAATCCAACACTCGGATCGAAGTAGTTCGTATAGAGCTTTGACCAGTTCATAAACTGATTGGCCTTGAGAGTATCGCCTCTATCCGCTGCAATTTGAGCCACGCACCAGTCGTTATAGCAAAGTTCAAGCGCCTTTGCAACACTTTCGTTTTCCAAATCTGCGGGAACATAGCCTTGAGTCTGGCGATAATAGCGTGCCTTGGGCATGATATAGGGATATAACCAGGAAGGACAAGCTGGAGTAATACCCAAAGTATCGTATTCGCCAGAACGAACAGCATGCTTATAGGCCAAATCAACATCGTAGTTCCGGTATCCCTTGGTGTACATATCAGCAAGTAAAGAAGCATAGTGATAGCCAATCATACAGCCGGTGTAGTTGCTACCGCAGTCCCATTTCGGTACAAGTCCGCCATCTTCACCCTTCTGGATGAGAGAACGGATATAGGCTTCGTTTTGAGCTGGATCAATGATACTCATCAAAGGATGAAGAGCGCGATGGGTATCCCAAAGTGAGAAAATGGTATAATAGGGATCGTCAGTCTTACCTTCGTGAGCCTTCAAGTCCATACCGAGATACCGGCCATCAACATCCTGAAAGACGTTGGGGGAAAGATTGGCGTGATAGAGACCAGTGTAGAAGATTGTAGCCTGGCTCTTTTGAAGAGAATCCAAATCATTAAGGTCTCCCTCTGCTGCACAGATATCAATCTTACTCAAAGTTTCCTTCCAGATTTCGTGGGCTTTTTCCTGAGTTCCATCAAAGTCCCAGGCTGGCATTTCTGCCATCAGATTCTTGTGGGCACCTTCTGCGTCTACACCACTGATACTTGCCTTGAAGAAAATCTCCTCGGCTTCGTTGGTAGGTCCAAAATGAACGAGCAACTTACACCTTGGCTGGACCTTCGTCTTATCTTCACCTATCAGCACGGTATCTCGTACGATCTCGTAGGATTGAATCGGCTTGCTCGTAATTCCTTCAAAATAGAGTCGATGATCGTATTGCCACCAATTATCACGGTGATAGGCACGAATGGTATCGCCACTCACCTTCACCTCCATCTCATAGGTAGTCTGGTCCTGGATGCAATAGTCCAAATCCAAAATCATTCCCGCATCTTCACTCTGGGGGAAAGTCCAACGATGAATCGCAGCACGGCAGGTTGCAGTGATCTCTGCAAAAATGTTATAACGTTCCAGCTTCACACCGTAATAACCCGGTGTTGCCAACTCGTTCTCGTGAGTAAAAGCACTGGCAAAAGCATTATGCTGGTTCTTTTCTTTCTCGCCAACATAATCCACACACTGCTTTCCCGTGGTTGGCATTACCAGGAAATCGCCGAAGTCAGCACAGCCTGTTCCACTCAGACGGGTATGAGCGAAACCATTGATGCTGTCATCTTCATAATAATAGCCAGAACAAGCATCCCAATCGTGAATGCGTGTATCAGGACCCGGTTGAATCATACCGTGAGGAACCATAGCACCAGGATGTGTGTGACCATGACCACCGGTACCGATGAACATATTAACAAGGAGGGTATGATCCTCCGCAGGATTGCATGCCGTCAGTATCGCAAGCGATGCAAAAGCAAAAAGAGCAGAAATAGTTCTTTTCATGGACTGTATTTCGTTTTTACGGCGCAAAAGTAATAAAAAAGTTTCGTTTCTCCCAAAGTTTTCATAACTTTGCACGCCGAAAACCCGAAAAAAAACGGGATTAATAATGAAACTAAGTAGAACTCTTTTCAAATCTGCGCCAATCGCTCTGCTGGTGAATTTTTTGTTGGTTTATGCAGCCTACGAAATTTGCCGTTTTGCGTTTATCTTTGAAAATTGGGGCGTTTTCAAGGCGTCCTTCACTTTACCACGCCTCACAGACATTCTCCATGGTGGCTTGTACTTCGATACTTCTGCCATTCTCTATACTAATGCCCTCTATGCACTGCTGATACTTCTTCCCCTGCCTTTTAAGGAGAATAGAATCTATCAGAAGGTGGCAAAATGGTACTTTGTAGTCATCAACTCATTTGCCATCAGCCTCAACCTCTCTGATTGTGTATACTATCAGTTCACGGGACGTCGCACGACCTGCACTTTCTTTGCAGAGTTTTCCAACGAAAACAATCTCGGCAGCATTCTTGGTATTGAAGTCCTTCGCCATTGGTATCTTTTCCTTCTGGGATTTGCGATATTCTATGCTTTTTGGAAGTGCTACATTACCCCAAAATCAGAAAAGGGACTTCATGCAAAAGAACTGCTCGTTCATACAGTTTGCCTCGCCCTTTTCATACCCTTATGTATCGGAGGTATGCGCGGAGGTTTCACAAAGGCTGTTCGTCCAATAACGATAAGCAATGCTAATCAATACGCTGATCATCCCTATGAAGCCGCAGCAGTGCTAAACACCCCCTTTTCATTCATTCGCACAACAGGAAAAGCAACTTTCGTCGTTCCTGATTACTACTCTCCTCGAGAATTGGATGCGTTTTACTCCCCCGTTCATATTCCCAGAGGCGACAGCTTGAAACGAAAGAATGTTGTTGTGCTGATTGTGGAAAGTTTCGGCCGGGAATACATCGGTGGTTTCAACAAGGATCTCGAAGGCGGAAAGTATAAGGGATACACCCCGTTCGTTGACTCGCTGATGCAGCACAGCATGACCTTCCGCTACTCGTTCTGTAACGGACGAAAGAGCATTGACGGCATGCCGTCTGTCCTCTCGAGCATTCCCATGTTTGTAGAACCATTCTTCCTGACCCCTTCATCAATGAATGATATAAGTGGCCTCGCTGGAGAATTAACTAAAACAGGCTATTATTCTGCCTTCTTCCATGGAGCAGAAAACGGCAGTATGGGCTTTGAAGCCTTTGCCAGAAAGACTGGATTCAAGGATTACTTCGGTCGCACTGAATTCAATAAAGACAAGCGTTTCAACGGCGATGCAGATTTCGATGGCACATGGGCCATCTGGGATGAACCCTTCATGCAGTTCTACGCTTTGAAAATGACAGAATTCAAGCAGCCCTTTGTTTCTGCCATCTTCACGGCTTCAAGCCACCACCCATTTGTGATTCCCGAGAAATACAAGGATAAGTATCCGGAAGAGGGACTGCCTATTCATAAATGCATCCGTTATACAGATAACGCTTTACGTCAGTTTTTCAACACGGCCAAACAGCAGCCTTGGTTTGAAAACACCATTTTCGTCTTGACGAGTGACCACACGAACGAGAGCGATCACGATTACTATAAGACGGACCTCGGTCTCTTCTGCTCGCCGATTGTCTTCTACGATCCAAGCGGTCAATTGCCTATCGGAGAGCAAGACGCTATCGCTCAGCAAATCGACATTATGCCGACGATGCTGAACTATATGGGCTACAGCAGCTCGTATGTTGCTTTCGGCATTGACCTGTTCAATACGCCTGCTGATAAAACATGGGCTGTAAACTACAATAACGGCATCTATCAGTACATCAAAGGAACGTATATGCTGCAGTTTGACGGTACGAACACAAAGGCTGTTTACAATTTCCGAACAGACTCACTCCTGCAAAACAATCTCAAAGGAAAATGTCCGCAACAAGCTGAAATGGAACGAGAGATCAAAGCTATCATTCAGTCCTACATGGTTCGTATGACCCACAATGAGTTGGTTTATTCTCCTACAAAATAAGTACTATAATAGTAAGAGGTGAAATCGCTCTTAAAAACGATTTCACCTCTTCTTTTTGGTGGTGTCAATAAGATTAGACTTTTCTTTTTGGTTTAGAAAGAAATGGAATTTAGACTCGCGCGTTGTATCCATCTAAACTCCAAGTCTTATTTTTTATAGCTTATACTCTTTTCCAACGATTGTGGCTCCACAACCAATAGGCGGGAGCTCGCAGGATATTTGCTTCCAGCAGTTCATAATATTTGGCGGTAATAGCAAATTCCGGTTCATCCTTAGAATGGTCTGTTATCTTTATCATTTTTCCAACATAATACCCTCGTTTTGGACGACTCATATCAAGATAATAAGCTTCTGCACCCAACGATTGTGTGATTTTCTCAGCTCCTGTAAAGACGGCCGTTCGTTGATTCAGAAAAGTTGGCCAAAAGTGCATGCTTTTATAAGGTGGAACTTGATCTGCAATATAGGCAACTAGACTGGGTTCTCCTTTTTCGTGCCAACGGGCAACCACCTGTCCCGAACCTCCCATTGGTATGGCTTCGCCACCAAAACGAATGCGGGTTCTTAGCATGAGACGATCAAAGGTTGCATTCTCTAAAGGATGATAAATGGCTGCTACATGAGCCTTGCGAGGAAGATATTTGGGGATTGAAACTATCCATTCCCAATTGCAGAGATGGCCCATATACAAAGAAACCGATTTGTTGGCTTCCAATGCGGCATAGACTTCTTCCAGATTTTCGAACTTCATTCGGCGATTGATCTCTTTCTCAGAGATGGAGGTCATCTTGATGGTTTCTGAAACCCAATCGCAAAACCAATGGTAGAATCCTCTCTCTATTTCAAGTTGCTCTGCTGCTGTCTTATCAGGAAAAGAATTACGCAAATTCTTGCGAACTACAACGCGACGGTATTTCAAGATATGGTAAACCAGGAAATAGAGAAGATCGCTCCAAAAATAGAGAAGGCGCAGGGGCTGTAAAGAAAGGGCATAGAGAAAGCCGAAAAGAATATAGGACATCAAATTGCGACCCACGCTATTTACTGATGCTGCTTTCTTTCGTGGGCAATTTTGAACAGTATTTGCTGTTTGAGACATGTTTTTCATTAAATTTGGGGGCAAAATTAAGGAAAAAATACGGATAAACCAAAAAGTTTCCTAACTTTGCACTTTGAAAAGAACATTATATTACAAACATAAACATTAAAACCAAAATGGATTTAGGTAATCTTAAAATTGATAAAGTACAAGAAAACAAGGAAGAGTTCTGCCGTCTTCTTCGCTCTACGAATCGTGAAGGCGTGGAATATGTAATTGAGGACTTGGAAAAACTTGGTTTCTTTGAAGCCCCAGCTTCTACACGTTTCCACCTTTGCAATAAAGGTGGTTTAGTAGAGCACAGCCTTAATGTTTGCCACGCTGCACTCGAATTGCTTCCCATCATGCATCGCATGCGTCCTGATTTGAAGAATGATCTGAAAGAAGATAGTGTCATCCTTTGTTCTTTGCTTCATGATGTGAACAAGGCTGAGATTTACAAGCCTGTTACCAAGCGTCGCCGAAACGCTGCCAACACGGGTTTTGAGGATTATGAAACTTACGATGTTGACTTCTCCAACTTCCCTATGGGCCATGGCGAAAAGAGTGTCATCGTTCTCCTGCTTTCTGGTCTTCAGCTTCGCGATGAAGAAATGTTGGCAATCCGCTGGCATATGGCAGCATGGGACCTCGCTTTCCAAAGTCCCGAAGCAAAAAGCAATATCAATGCGGCTCGTGACAAATATCCTCTCTGTGGCTTGATTCAGTGTGCTGATACGCTTGCTGCAAACATCATTGAACATACTGATTCTGAACTTGAATTCTAAAATCCTCTG
The DNA here is from genome assembly GCA_002314875.1 of Prevotellaceae bacterium UBA1746. Lineage (GTDB taxonomy): Bacteria > Bacteroidota > Bacteroidia > Bacteroidales > Bacteroidaceae > Alloprevotella. The sequence goes on along the minus strand of DCHS01000049.1, from coordinate 131,050 downwards.
ATCATGCAAAGCTTCTCCACTCTCTGTAATGAGATCTTTCAGCATTCTATCCTTGAATATCATAAAATTGACGACGTTGACCAGCCTTTAAGCAATCCTTATCCCAAGGGGCACATAGAATACGATTTATTCCACAAAAACTGGATTGATACTGTTCAGTGGCATTTTGAAGATATTATCCGTGACCCGCAGATTGACCCTGTTGAAGCACTTACGCTTAAACGTCGCATTGATAAGAGCAATCAAGATCGTACGGACCTTGTTGAAACCATTGATAGTTATTTCTATACTAAGTTCCATGATGTGACTGCTCTTCCTGATGCCACGATTAACACGGAAAGTCCTGCATGGGCTGTTGACCGATTGAGCATTCTTGCCTTGAAGATTTATCACATGCAGGAACAAGTTAACCGTACTGATGCCAGCGAAGGTCATCGTGCCAAGTGTCAGGACAAGCTGAACGTTCTCCTCGAACAACGCATGGACCTCTCTACTGCTATCGACCAGCTCCTTGATGACTTGACTGCAGGACGCAAAGTCATGAAGGTCTATAAGCAGATGAAAATGTACAACGACGAAAGTACGAACCCTATCCTCTACGGCAAGAAATAATCACTTTGAAGCATCTTCTCCTCATTAGGTTCTCCGCGCTCGGAGATATTTTGATGACGATTCCTGTCATTGAGGCTTTGAGCCGCCAAAATCCCGACTTACAAATAACCATTGTAAGCAGGCCTTTCGTTGGAAGCGTTTTTGCATTGCTTCCATCAAATGTACATTTTATTGGTATTAATCCTCGCGAATATAAAGGAATCTATGGACTATGGCGGATGTTCCTTGAACTGCGAAAGCTGCATCCAACACATATAGCTGACCTCCATGATGTTCTTCGGACAAAGATTCTTCGCTGTTTCTTCACTCTTTGGAACTACCCGGTAAGCCACATCATCAAGGACCGAAAGGCTAGAAAGTCGTTTTTGAATAGTCAAGTTAAAATTCAGCAAGAAACCAGTTTTGAACGGTACAAAAAGGCTATCAACAAGTTGGGATTCGAATTTGAATTAAAGCCTCAACCTCTGCAACTCTTTGAATGTCGTACGAAAAGTTACGTACGCAGAATAGGAATCGCTCCGTTTGCTGCACACACAGGAAAAATCTATCCGCTAAAGCAGATGGAAAAAGTAGTATCCATTCTTTCAAGCAAAGATATTGAAGTATACCTTTTCGGTGCTGGAGTTGAAGAAAAAGCAAAAATGGAAGCGTGGGCAGCTAAGTATCCCCACGTTCATTCCGTTGTTGGTACTTTAGGAAACATGGCCGCTGAACTTCAACTGATGTCAACGCTTGATGCTGTTTTGACGATGGATAGTGGAAATATGCATCTTGCAGCTCTAACGTCTACCCCTGTCTTTTCTATCTGGGGAGCTACGCATCCGTTAGGTGGTTTTCTTGCTTGGAATTGCAATAAGGATCACGTTATTCAACGCGAAGACCTTCGTTGCCGTCCATGCAGCATTTTCGGGAATAAACCCTGTAAATTTGGAGACTACCGCTGCCTCAAAGGTATCTCTCCTGATGAAATCACAAATAAGATTCTTGGATAAAAAAGCACGGTGAAATATCACCGTGCTTTTTTATATGCGTACAGAATAAGTCACTATAAGTCCTCGGGGAATGGTGAGACACATGTTGGGGCCACGGGCTTCACGAATACCTTGAGGGAAACAGAACTCGTTCAGTACATTGCCGAAATCCCAGATATTATAGCACTGAACGTAAAGGCTCATTGGACGATGGTGAACCTCCCAATTCATACGAGCGTGGAGGTCAAAATTGAAAATCGCACTTTCCCGGCATCCAAAATTACCATCGGTGGTGTTTGTTCCGCGCGAACAGCCAGTGACAATCGCAACTTGATTACCGTCCGTATCAGACTTGGTGTAGGTCCGGAAATACACGAATGGCTGGCCATCGGTCCAATTTCCCGCACAACCGAGTTGGAGATACTTATTAATATTATAGGAGAAGTAAGAACGAAGAATGAATCCCTTGTCCTGGTTATAGCGTCCGACTGCCGGATATTCTCCCTCCCTGTTTTTTAGAACTACATAAGTGTTGGGATTAGCCGTCGTTTCAGAAAGAACACCGACATTGTTGCTCGTGGGACCATTTCCCAAAGCAGAAACACCGACACCTTGCATACTTTGCCAAGAGATGCTGAAATAAACCCTACGGCCATGGTAGGTATAACGAGACTGTTGAGAAAGGAAATAAGGTGTGTTGTTCAGGAAACCGGTTCCCATCATCTCCGTAGGAAGATACCCCACTTCGTACTGGCGCTCCTGAGGGGTAAGATAATAGATACCATCTTCGAAAGAACCATTTGCATCAATTCCGTCTGCATACTGCGTCATCCAAGTATGGTAAAACTTCTTATAGGTTTGAATGAAGGCCAATTCATGACGTCCGAAGTGTAGCTTGATAGGAATATAAAGTGAGAGAAATGCCGGTTGCCAAAGATTCTTTGCATACTGGTGGCAACCACCGCCTGTGGTCGTAAAGAGAGTCTGAGTTCCCGCATAATAAACCTTTGCATTCATGTAGCTGTCACTCATGTAACGCAAGGTCTCAACATCGTAGCTCACACGGCTGTGCTGCAATTGAACATCAAATTGAAGCCACTTCCAGGGCCGAAACTCAAACGCAAATCCGAGTTCTCCGTTTGGGGTGATTTTAGTTTTTTGAGGTAAAATCATTCCATCGAGAGTCACACCGGCATTGGCCGTAAAACGAATGTTATCTCTTAGCGTCTTGCTGACATTGAGCGATACTTGGTTTTCCAGCAAGCCTCCAGAAAATCTCTCGCTTTGCCACTCGTAACGATATAAAGGCATTGGCTCCAATTCCTCGGTTTGCTGGACATACACTTCGTTGGCCCAAGACTTCAGTGTTGGCGAAAAGGTAACAAAGGAGTTATAACCGTCAACATTCAAAGTAAGCCCAGGCAAAAGCTCTTTTTTATATTTCAAAGCCCATGAAAGCTCGTGGTGAGAACCATCAGCCACCCATGGCTCCAGCGATTCTCCGTCTTGGTCAACAACATTTAGCGCGAAATCTGGGGTATCGTGATGCGTAGTTTGCTGGGACCAGGTCAGGCCAGTGGTCAGAACACGGCCAGCACGGCCATAGAGAGAAAGGCTGAAATCACTCAACCGAGGCTGTTGGTCACGATTGAAATAGAATTCAGAAAGACCGTCTTCTTTGGCAGAAACGTGAAACAGATAGTTTAGATGATTAAAAAATCCATAAGTCCTCGTCGGCAGTTCTCCATCCAATTGAATTTTGTAGTAACTAGCGCCATACAGAGGTTCATCAGCAATAAGGCCATTCTGGTTATAATTGGGAAGCTGGCGATTTCCCATCGCAAAAAGCAGATGCTGACGATAGCCGGAAACTTTCTTGGAAACATCCAATGTTCCTGCGGCACGAACATGCTGACGAGCCGACTCGCTGATATTATTATAGGCACTCTCAATACCCGTTCCATGAAACCAATGGACAATGCCTACCGTTGAAGGATTCACGCCGCCAAGATTGCCAAAGTTTCCTGATAGTTGCAAATAGTCTTCCGTCTGTGCGCTTTCAAAGTCAATCGTTGAATTGGCTATATTCATCGCCATATTACAGTGCTCCATATTAGGAACATAGTAGGTCGAACCTGTATGAAAACGACTGTTGATCCGGAAACCATCCAGATAGAACTTGTTCCAACGGTAGGAGTTGCCGCCAACGGAAATAAGCACTTGGTCAGCCTGACTCCACTGTCCCTGATGGTTATTCTCTACAACTACATTATCTGCAGTAGCCTGCCATGCCCCCATCACATCACCAGAGTGCAGCACATTCTGAAAGAACGTACACGACACACTGTCCTGCGCTATCTGTCCCCAGACAACGGCAGGTAAGAACGAAAGCAGAAATAAGAGATAGCGCATTTTATTTTCTCGGTCTCTTCCAACGATTATGACTCCATAGATAGATTTCAGGATGAGCAATTATTGAGGCTTCCATTGCTCGCATGTAAGCCTCTGTATAAGGATAGGGGGAACCATCAACCGGTTCAAGAGGACGAAGGGTTCCACGATAATAGCCACGCTTAACCGGTTCTACATCCAGGTACCAATAGGAGCCTCCAACCTTTCGACCCATCGTTTCTCCTCCAGTAAAAATGCCTGTGTCATGGTTGAGCCATTGCATCCAATGATGAACTGCATTCGGAAGAGGAATCTGGTCGGAAATGAATCCCATTATAAGCCCCTCACCACGACGCTTTGCTTCAATGACAGCACGGAGAGACTGTCCCATGGCAAGGCTTGTTGAGCCACAAATAGAACGATTTCTGAGCATAAGGCGGTCAAAAGACTCATTCTCCAGAGGATGATAAATATGACAGCATTTGTTTTCAGGAGAGAATACGGCTCCCATCGCTGTAGCCCATTCCCAGTTTCCAAAGTGACCAAGATAAACTGCCATCAACGATGCACCACTCTCTTGAAATGCCTTTTGAGCCTCGGGAGCACCAACAATTTCCATGTGTTTGACGATTTCTTCCTTCGACATGGAAACCTGCTTCACAATCTGTACAAAGAGATCACAAAACCAGTGATAAAAGCCACGCTCTATCTGCTCAATCTCCTCCAGATTTTTCTGTGGAAAAGACTCAGTGAGATTCTTACGGACAACCTTTCGGCGATAACCCACAAGATGGTAAACCACAGGGTACAGCAGATAGTCCGAGATGGCATAGAGGAACCACCAGGGAAGAAGGGATGCCAGATAGGAAAGGGTGAATATGATGTAGTAAAGAACCTGATTCATGGGCGCAAATTTACGGCAAATGTCACAGACTGCCAAATTTATCGCCTTCAAGTTTGCCCATGTCGGTATTATGGCCTAACTTTGCAGAAATTAAGACATCTTTATATCTAATAAGCAATGCCAAGACTCCTCTATTTATTATTACTATTCTTCCCCATAGCAACCCTCGCACAGACGGTCATCGTTCGCCCTGATCTTCACTCAGACACGAAGATTGCTCCTGCCTATTTCGGTCCTAATGCTTTCCCCGTTCCTGATATGCTGGATGAGAGCATCAGCAGCAAATTGGAAGTGTCATTAAGTGGCGACATCTTCAAAGGCGATTTTGGCGACAAGACACAAGCCATCGGTGCAAGAATCCGTGTGCCTCTCTTTAGTTCACGCGTTAATCTTTCGGCATGGGTTCCAGTCTTGGAACACTACACGCTGACACCAGCATGGAAAGAGAATGCCCGCATTGAAGGGCAAGAGAAAAACAGCGGTTGTGACTTTGGCTCCGCTATCATCAGTACAGATATCTTACTGATGAAAGAAACCGCAAAACGCCCGGCATGGGCTTTGCGTGCTGCACTTAAAACAGCCTCCGAGGACAGTTGGGCAATGGCACGTTATTACGATTGTCCAGGCTATTATTTCGATACCTCATTCGGCAAGGAACTGACAATCAAGAATTCATACCTCAAAGCACTCCGATTAGGAGCTTCTGGCGGCTTCTTGTGCTGGCAAACCGACAACGGAAGGCAAAATGATGCCACAATGTATGCCGTTCAGTTCAAAGCAAAATTCCGTTATTTCGATTTTTCCCAGGACTTGCGTGGCTATGCTGGTTGGGAGAAGGACGGTGACTGCCCAATGGTCATAAAAACACAGGTTCAAGGCCATTTTCAGCGATTTCACCCCTACATGTCCTATCAAAAAGGGCTTCAGGACTACCCGTATCAGCAGTTTTCTGTAGGATTATCGGTGGATTTTGACATCTTACGAAAGCAATAAAAGTTAAAAAAGTTAAGAAAACGTCTTTTATGGGTAGTTTTCTTGCTATGCAGTTCAAAAAGGGGTACTTTTGCAATATCAAAGATAGCAAAAGCTAGACTTAAAAGACTATTTCTAGTAATAGACATAGTTAATGAGATGTCAAACCAGGCAGGAGGGAGAAGCGTTTCTGCCAGCCTGCCACAAAAGAACACAATTATGAATGAGAAGAAAACTATTGAACGCTTGCAGTATCGCATTGACCGATATCGTGCAATGGGAAACGGCGCTATGTGCCAGGACCTTAAGTTCCAGCTCAGCCAGCTTATGGCAGAGAACAAATAACACTAAAACATGAAAAGCTAATAACGCCTCGTCGTTTCTATAGTTGGAGTCCCAAATGGAAGTGGGGCTCCTTTTTTGTATTTGCAAAAGAGACTTCTATTCCCTTCCAACAATTCCTATCTGCCCCTAATTTCTTTTAAACTGCCAGGGAGAATTATTCAACTGCGAGGGAGAATTATTTAACTGCGACGGGCATGGATATTGAATCACAAACGTGACATGATATTCCTACGTCTGTAGTACTATATTTCCACAAGTGTGACACGTAGTTTTCACAAAATATGAAACAACAAAAAGGTCCGTTGTAGTTAAATAAATGTCCGTCAAAGATCATAAGATTCCCGCTGTAAAAGATTATTTGTCCGCTTGCGATTGGCGCAAGCAAAACCTCCCCCGAAAAACTCGGAGGAGGTCATTATTTAGCTTTATCTAAAAGCTTTCACTTAGAGGTTAGGATTGAGGGTCGCCCATTCTGCTACAGGAGGTACGATGCCGAGAGAGATGATTTCATCACGCATCTTACCGAGATGTTCAACTGAAGCCTGGAGACCAGCCATTTCTTCGGGAGTTCCAGTAGGAACAGTGAAGTGAACACCAGTAGCGTCGATAGTAGTAGGCATAGCCATCATTACGTTCTTGTAACCGCATTCTTCGCAGTTTACATAGCAACCAGCGGGAAGAGTAAATACTTCGCCACCCATTGCAGCTTCAATCATCTTGATAGCACAGTAAGAGGGGCTCTGGAATGAGCTACGACCACGGAGCTTGATGATGTTGGAACCACCCTGAACAGTGTGGTGCTTGATTTCTGCAAAACGCTCTTCAGAAAGACCCATTTCAGCGAGGGGCTTGCCGTCAATCTTTACCTTAGATGCAAACACTGCCATCTGTTCGCCGTGACCACCATAAGTGTGAGCACCAGTTACCTTGTCCTGCTGAACACCGAATTCCATAGCGAGAGCCTGCTGGAGACGGGTAGAGTCAAGAGCTGCGAGAGAAGTGAGCTGGTTGGGCTTCAAACCAGAGTGGATGAGAGCGGTGAGAGCGGTAACGTCAGCAGGGTTGAAGATAACTACAACGTGCTTAACATCGGGGCAGTATTCCTTGATGAAATCACCGAACTGAGCAGCGATTTCGCAGTTGCCCTTGAGAAGATCTTCACGGGTCATACCCTCACGACGGGGAGCACCACCTGAAGAAACGATATACTTAGCACCGGTGAAAGCTTCCTTGGGGTCAGTGGTCCAAGTGATGTTTGCACCAGGGAATGCGCACTGGCACATTTCATCAGCTACACCGTGAACACCGGGTTCAAAGATATCATAAAGACAGATGTTGGGGGTGAGACCGAGCATAAGAGCGCTCTGTACCATGTTAGAGCCGATCATACCACCGGCACCTACAATAAGAAGTTTTTCGTCAGTTAAAAAAGCCATTGGTTTTATAATTTTTAAGGGTTATTAATTACGTTATTCTTTTCGAGGCCAAAATTACAAAAATTTCTGCACATAAGGTGCGTTTTACCGCTATTATTTATAAAGAAGAGAAAAAAACTATATACTTTTTGCCAAAAACATCACTTTTAGCCCCCAAGTATTGTGCTTTTCCCAAAGTTTTTTGTACCTTTGCGAAGTAATTATGCGCTTTTCGATAGCGCCCGTCTAAACTAAACAACTAAACAAAAACCATGAACGCACAAAATGTTCTTGAGGATCTCAAGCGTAGATTCCCCAACGAGCCCGAGTACCATCAGGCCGTAGAAGAAGTTCTTAACACTATCGAAGAAGAGTACAACAAACACCCCGAATTTGAGCAGGTAGGTCTTATCGAGCGCCTCTGTATCCCCGATCGTATCTATACCTTCCGCGTAAGTTGGTTGGACGACAAGGGCCAGATTCAGACGAATACCGGTTACCGTATCCAGCACAACAATGCTATCGGTCCCTACAAAGGTGGTATCCGTTTCCACAATAGCGTAAACCTCGGAATTCTGAAGTTCCTCGCTTTCGAACAGACCTTTAAGAATAGCCTCACCACACTTCCTATGGGCGGTGCAAAGGGTGGTTCCGATTTCTCTCCCCGTGGTAAGAGCAACGCTGAAGTTATGCGTTTCTGCCAGGCTTTCATGCTTGAACTTGCTCGTAACATTGGTCCTGATTGCGACGTTCCTGCTGGTGACATCGGTGTAGGTGGCCGTGAAGTTGGCTACTTGTTCGGTGCATATAAGAAGTATACCCGTCAGTTCCAGGGTGTCCTCACTGGTAAGGGCATCGAGTTCGGCGGTTCTCTCATCCGTCCTGAAGCAACTGGTTACGGTACTGTTTACTTCCTCCGTGCCATGCTTGCTACCAAGGGTGATACTGTTGAAGGCAAGAGCGTACTTATCTCTGGTGCTGGTAATGTTGCACAATATGCAGCAGAGAAGGTTCTCCAGCTCGGTGGTAAGGTTCTCACCATGAGTGACTCTGACGGTTATATTTACGATCCCGATGGTATCGACCGTGAGAAGCTTGACTATATCATGGAACTCAAGAACGTATATCGTGGACGTATCCGCGAATATGTAGAGGAATATCCCACAGCTAAGTACGTAGCAGGTCAGAAGCCTTGGGGCGAGCCCGGTGCTCAGATCGCTCTCCCCTGTGCTACCCAGAACGAACTTAATGAAGATCATGCAAAGGCTCTCGTTGCCAACGGTGTAATCGCTGTTGCAGAAGGTGCCAACATGCCTTCTACGCCTGGTGCTATCAAGGTATTCCAGGATGCTAAGATCCTCTACTCTCCCGGTAAGGCTTCTAACGCTGGTGGTGTTTCTGTATCTGGTCTCGAAATGAGCCAGAACAGCGAACGTCTCAGCTGGTCAGCAGAAGAGGTTGATGCTAAGCTTCTCTGGATTATGGAGAACATCCACGAAAACTGCGTGAAGTACGGTACCGAAGCCGATGGCTATGTAAACTATGTGAAGGGTGCTAACATCGCAGGCTTCATGAAGGTTGCTAAGGCCATGATGGCTCAAGGCGTATTCTAATCGCCAATTATCTTAAATACATAAATGCGTCCCCCAGTTCGGCTGAGGGACGCTTTTTATATGTTTAAATCAAATCGAGGATTTCCAAAGGTTTGCGCACTAGCATCGTAGCTCCATGTTCAAGGAGAAAATCTTCGTCTCGGAATCCCCAAAGAACGGAGATACACGGCATGTCTGAATTACGAGCGGTGAGGATATCGACGTCGCTGTCACCGACATAGATGCATTCATCGCGGGTACTGCCAAGTTCTTCAAGGGCAGTATCGAGCATTCCAGGAGCGGGCTTACGGGGAACACCAGGACGCTCGCCAATGGCGACATCGAGATAATCGCGGAAATAGGCTTCATACAATTCCGTGACACCGGCTTGCAACTTATTGCTCACAATGGCCATTTTACAGCCTTTCTCTTTGAGCGCAAGGAGCAATTCGGGAATACCTTCATAGAGACAGGTTTTCACCTGACAATGCGAAACATAATAGCTCTTGAAGCAAGCGAAGATTTCTTCAAACTGGGGATGAAGGCTTCCATCAGGGTTTGCAAACACCGGAGTATCTATCCATACTTTTCCTTGATGAGCAGAATAAGGTTCATGCACGGAACGAAGAACAAGGTTACGCACACCATTACCTACAAACTGACGAATCTCCTCATAGCTTCGTTCAGGTAAACGAAACTCGCGAAGAGCAAAGTTTACAGCATCTGCAAGATCGCCAAGAGTATCCAGCAGGGTGCCGTCGAGGTCAAAAATTATCGTTTTATATTTCATTGTTCAAAGTTCTATAAGAATTCGTTGCAAAGTTACGCATTTACTCGCAATTATTTATTAAATTTGCGGCAAAATAACGTAATTATGCTCAACAAAGTCAAACTCAACCAACTCTACTTTAAAGATACGTCCTTCGTTAACCTGATGCTGAAGCGTATCTTTAATGTACTCCTCATCGCAAATCCTTACGATGCGTTCATGCTCGAAGACGATGGGCGAATCGAAGAGAAACTTTTCAACGAATATGCGTCTTTGGGACTCCGCTATCCGCCACGCTTCACCCTCGTTTCAACAGAGGAGGAAGTGAGGGAACAACTGAGCATCACCAATTTTGACTTCGTCATTGTTATGCCTAGTGCTGACAGTAACGATGTTTTTGATATTGCCCACGAAATTCGTGATGAATATCCTGACTTGCCTCTCGTTGTACTGACTCCTTTCAGCCATGGTATTACCGCTCGAATGGAACACGAGGATCTCAGCATCTTCGAATATGTCTTCTGCTGGTTAGGCAATACAGATTTGCTTCTCTCTATTATTAAATTGATAGAGGACAAGATGAATCTGAAACATGATGTTGAAGAGATTGGCGTACAGATGATTCTGCTCGTTGAGGACGGAATACGGTTTTATTCTTCTGTGCTACCCGAACTCTATAAATTCGTCTTGCAGCAGAGTCTCGAATTTGCAACAGAGGCCCTCAATGGTCACCAGCGAACACTTCGTATGCGCGGACGTCCAAAGATTGTCCTCGCACGAAACTACGAAGAGGCTATGGAATTGTATGAAAAGTACAGCAAAAACATCCTTGGTGTAATTTCGGACGCACGTTTCCCTGTTGGAGACAACAAGAAGGATCCTATTGCGGGTGTTAAACTCCTCCGTGAGATTCACAGACGCGACAAATATCTTCCTTTGATTCTGGAAAGTGCGGAAAGTGATAACGAGCAATATGTAGCTGAGGTCGGAGCAAGTTTCATTGACAAGAATAGCAAGAAGATGAACATCGACTTGCGAGAAGCTGTGCGTGAGAACTTCGGCTTTGGTGACTTCGTTTTCCGTGATCCTAAAACGAAGGCTGAGCTTCGTCGTTGCCACGACTTGAAGGATTTGCAGAACAGCATTTTTGAGATTCCTGCTGATAGTTTCCTTTATCATATTCGCCGCAACCATATCAGCCGCTGGCTCTACAGTCGCGCACTCTTCCCACCTGCAGAATTCATCAAGCAACTGAGCTACGATGATTACCAGAATCTGGACGATCACCGCAAGATGATTTTTGAGGCTATCGTGCGTTACCGTCGCATGAAGAATCAGGGTGTTGTAGCAGTCTTCCGCAGGGACCGTTTTGACCGCTATTCTAACTTTGCCCGTATCGGCGAAGGCAGCTTGGGCGGTAAGGGCCGTGGTCTGGCTTTCATTGACCAGATGGTCAAACGTCATGCAGAATTGAATTCTTATGAGAATATGACGGTGATGATTCCGAAGACTGTCGTGCTTTGTACGGATGTATTTGAGCAGTTCATGGACCGTAATGACCTCTATCCTCTTGCCCTTTCTGATGCCGACGACGCAACAATCCTTGAGGCATTCCGTAAGGCTCAGTTCCCTGAGGAAATGCGTGCAGACTGTGAAGCATTTATTGATGCGACTCGCAGCCCAATTGCCGTCCGATCAAGTAGTTTGCTTGAAGATAGCCATTATCAGCCTTTCGCCGGCATTTACTCTACCTACATGATTCCATATTTGGAGAATCGAGAGGAAATGCTCCGCATGCTGGCAGATGCTATAAAAGCGGTATATGCTTCGGTCTACTATAAGGACTCCAAAGCGTACATGCAAGCCACCCGAAATGTCATTGACCAGGAAAAAATGGCGGTAATTCTTCAAGAGGTCGTCGGCACGCAATATGGTGATCACTACTACCCTGCCATTTCTGGTGTAGGACGATCTCTAAACTATTATCCTTTGGGAGAAGAACGTGCAGAGGAAGGTATTGTAAACCTGGCTCTGGGTCTTGGAAAATATATTGTGGACGGTGGAACTACACTCCGCCTTTCACCCTACCACCCAAACAAGGTGCTTCAAATGTCCGAAATGGAATTGGCTTTGCGCGAGACGCAGACACGTTTCTATGCACTTGACCTCAAGAACCACGGAGAGAATTTCTCCGTTGACGATGGCTTCAATCTTTTGAAGATGAGTGTTAAGAAAGCAGACGAAGATGGTGCTTTGCAGTTCATTGCTTCTACTTACGACCCCTACAACCAGGTTATTTACCCCGGCCTCTACCCTGGCGGACGCAAAGTAATGAGTTTCGTGGGCTTGTTGGAACATGGTATTCTTCCACTTCCGCAGATTTTGCAAGAGGTACTCAAACACGGACAGCATGAAATGCGTCGACCCGTAGAGATTGAATTCGCGATGACTATCGATGCTGCTCAGCGTACAGGCGTATTCTACCTCCTCCAGATTCGTCCGATGGTGGACGTAAAGGCTGATGTTAAGATTGAGCTCTCGCAGATTGAAGAATCGCAGATTATCCTTCGCTCGGATAACTCTCTCGGACACGGAATCATCGATGATATTTCAGATATTATCTATGTCAAGACCAATGCGGTAAACGGTCAGGAAGTCTATAACCCTGCCAACAATCAGGCTATCGCTTATGAAATAGAGAAACTCAATGCAAAATTCCTCGGAACAGCCAATGCTTCCATCGGGCAAACCGTTGATGCAACATGTGAGGGTAAGCATTATGTTCTCGTCGGCCCTGGCCGTTGGGGCTCCAGCGATCCTTGGCTGGGAATTCCCGTGAAATGGCCCAACATCTCTGCAGCTCGAATTATTGTAGAAGCTGGTCTTACTAACTATCGCATCGACCCTTCACAGGGAACGCATTTTTTCCAGAATCTTACCTCCTTCGGTGTAGGATATTTCACTATAAATCCTCATTTGGGCGATGGCATTTACGATCAGGACTTTCTCGATTCTCTCCCAGCCGTTGAAGAACTCACCTTCACCCGCCATGTCCGTCTTCCGAAGCCTCTTACCATAAAGATGGATGGAAAGAAGAAACTCGGCTTCGTACTCAAATCATAAACCAACGATGTGCCGACTACGAATTCATGTCTGCCAAACAGTTAGAACCCTGTCATTGGCATCATAGAACAGAAAAGGACTGGCTCCCACGCTTGGAGTCAGCCCTTTCTGTTCTATTTATATATATAGGAGTACAGGGAATATAAAAGACCTTTACTTGGCCAAAATGCGGACGCCCTGGCCCCCCACACGAGCAATGATGATTTGGCCAGTCTGAACCTGGAAATCAGCAATTCCACCGTATACCTTGGCAGTTCCAAGAAGACGGCCAGCGGTAGAATAGTAGGCAATTTCCTCGCCGTCACGGAGACCGCTAACACGGATAGAACCATCGCGGCTATCAAAGATAACTGGACGCTTTTCAATTGCCTCGATTTCAGTAGGAACGTCACCCTCCTTACAAAGTTCCGGATCAGAATTCAACCAACTGAGGGTCACTTGGACCTCTTCGGAGTCCTCACATTCAGGAACACTGCCATGTACGGAAAAGGTATAGGTTGGCTCTAAGTTCAAGACTCCCTCTTCTGTTTCTCCACTTTCCAAACCATTCACATGAATAGTGTATTCATAGGTCTCCTTATCGGAAGTCCACTGAAGATTTGTATCGGAAGAGAACTGCATGTAGCCATTCTCGCAGATCACCACGGGAGTAGCACACTTGAAAGGCTTAATACTTTTCATCCCCTTCCAAAATGAAATCTTGTGGTAAGCATCCAGTTTATCGTTATCAGCAAACAGCGTCATCTGAGACTCTTTATAGCCTAAGAATGCACTATTGAGATCTATAGGCGCTTCCAAATGACTATATAATGCTTTAAGATTTGTACAACCCGAGAAACAGCCAGGACCACCTGAAGTGAATTTCTTTCCAAGGGTAATAGACTCCAAAGCAGTACATTTGCTGAAAACATCTTCGGCAAGAGTCTTCAAGGAATTAGGGAAAACCACGTCCTTCAATGCCGAACAATCGAAAAATGCGGAAGTTTCTATTTTTTCCAGATTTTCTGGAAGATTTATATGCTCTAGGCTTTTGCAAACATAGAAAGCCTGAGAACCGATATTGGTCAAAGCTTCAGGGAATGTAATATCCTTGAGAACATCGCAATGGTTGAACGTACCAGCAGCAATCTGGGTAAGATTAGGCCCGAAAGTGATTTTTTCCAAACCAATACAATTGCTGAAAGCTCGCTTTCCTAAAGTAGTCAACTCTGCTGGCATTATCAATTCCGTAAGTAGGGAATCACGTTGAAAAGCCTGATCTCCGATAGTTATAATACCATCATTGAAATGAACCAGCTCCAACTTATTACAAGCAGAGAAAGCATCTGCACCGATAGTCTTAACAGCAGAGCCAAAAGTAACACTCTTAAAACTAGCACCTGCGAAAGCACTTGAAGGGATAGCTGTTACGTCATCTGGAATAACGAGATCAGTCACAATTTCATCGTTGAGATAAAGATTATGGCCGTAGGTCAAAGGATTATCTGCAATTGTGCATAGAAACCAATCGTGAATATCCGCAATCTTCACTGCTCTTAAACCACTACAATTTGAAAAGGCATAACCATCTATCGTCTTAATTGAAGAAGGAATGAAAACAGAAGTCATTTCTGAACATGAGAAGAATGCAGCGGGACCAATTCCTGTCACCGCGTATTCAACATCATCTACTGTAATAACGCTCGGAATTACTATATCACCCACGTACGCATCTTTATTCAAAACAGAAAAACCCGTCTTATAAGTGACGTCAGCCGTGTAATTCTCAGGATGAATATTAAAGTACATTCCATCGATTTCTACACTCCCTGCAGAAATCGTAAGCGAAAACAATAGACCTATTAGAAGGAGAAACAGTTTCATAATTTATTTCATTTTCAAAGAGAAGCCACCGTTCTTCAACAAATCAGCATGGCTGATACGGTAGTTCTTGTAAGGCTTTCCGCCCAAAGTAATGCTCTGTATACGATTACTGGTGCTGGCACCAGGAGCAGAGATAACAAGTTCGGAATGGCCATTAACCGGTTGCTCCAGACGAATCGTGACCTTATCGAAAACTGGAGCGGTAATTGTATAACTTGGATCAGCAGGGTTATCAGGGTAAATACCCATCATGGTGAAAACAGCCCAAGCGCTCATCGTTCCCGTATCATCATTACCAGGAATACCAGCAGGTGCATTCAAGAACACCTTATTTAAATACTTACGAGTGAGTTCCTGCGTACGCCATTCCTCACCCTTGAAATAACTGAACAAATAAGGATAAGCAATATCGGGTTCATTGGCGGGATCGTAGTTGCCGTCATCGAACACTTTCTGTAAGTTGGAAACAAACTTCTTGTCACCACCCATCAGTCTTGCAAGTCCCTTGATATCGTGGGGGACGAAGAAGGTGTAATTCCAGGCATTTCCTTCATGGAAGCCAGGACTCGGTTCAAAGTTCTCACCTTGCTTAGGATCGAAAGGCTCATAGAACTTTCCTTCCTGAGTGATCGGACGAAGGGTTCCGAATTCCTTGGAATAATAATTCTTATATCCCATGGAACGCTGGAAATAGGTCTTCTGCCCCTCCTTATCGTTCATCGCCTCTCCAGCAAAACGGCTAAGGGCATAGTCAGCAATATAATACTCCAGGGCATGGCTAACGCTATTGTCGTACTGGCTCTCCATCGGACAGTAGCCCTTGCTGATATAGTCATCGACATCAGGACGAAGAGGATTATTGGCACCAGGAGTATCTGCGCCCTTTTTCATAGCCTCATAAGCCAGATTAATATCAAAGTCTCTCAAGCCTTTTGCCCATGCATCATAGATAACGGGGATAGCAGGGTCGCCTTCCATTGTAAAAGTTTCGCGGCCGAAAAGTTCCCATTTGGGCAACCATCCACTTTCCTTATACATATCCAGCATCGTATTGACCATGTCCATCTGGCGGCTGGGGAAAAGCAGGGTATTCAACTGATGGGTACAACGGTAGGTATCCCAAAGACTGAATACTGTATAGCGGTTGTGATCGGTCTTGAGAATCTTCTCGCCTTCCATAGCGGGATACTCACCATTCACATCTTGCAAGATATTGGGATGAATCTGGAGGTGATAGAGTGCGGTATAGAAAATAGACTTTTGGTCTTCTGTTCCACCTTCAACA
This sequence comes from Prevotellaceae bacterium UBA1746, assembly GCA_002314875.1. Classification (GTDB taxonomy): domain Bacteria; phylum Bacteroidota; class Bacteroidia; order Bacteroidales; family Bacteroidaceae; genus Alloprevotella. Next base: position 114,808 of record DCHS01000049.1, on the reverse strand, counting down.
GTAACAGTTGAAAGTGCTTTGTCCCAAGCCTGACGGGCCTTGGAGTAAACAGCATCATAATGGGTTCCTGCAGGCTGTTCAGCATTGAGGTTTTCACGAGCATTGGCAATGCTAACAAAACTTACGCCCATCTGAACTTCTACTTGTTCACCATCGGAACAATCGAAAGTCCAATAAGCTCCAATATCGTCACCACCTAAATCGCGTTTATATTCCTTATACAATTTATACTTTCCTGCTTCAGGATTCCATTCCTTCTCTACGCCGTAGGCATCACGTTGGTGTTTCCAGAAACCACGTGCCTTAGGAGCCTTGCTCACACGAAGAACGAAGTAGCATGGATACCAAGCATGCTCGCTGTTATAGCAGAAACCACCAAGCATTTTCTGACCTTCAATCTCCGTCTCGTTGACATAGCGGACGAAAGCACCGCTCTCATTGGTCAAACCTTCACCAAGATTCAACAGGATGTTTCCCTGACCTTTTTTATAAGTAAAGCGTGCAATGGAGGTGCGAGGGGTAGCACTGACTTCCGTTGCAATACCATACTTCGTTAATTTGTTGCTATAGCGTCCCGGTGTTGCCTTCTCGTCAGTATAGGTTGTACCATAGTTATGATAATCTACGTCCAAATCTCCACTGGTGGGCATGAGAAGGAGGCTGCTCATATCAGGACAGCCGACACCACTGAGATTGACATGACTATAACCCGTGAAGAAAGAATTAGTCTCTTCGTAGGGAGTTGACCACCAACGGGCGTCCTTATCAAAAGCATTGAGATCGCTTCCCATCACATTGAAGGGAACGACACTCATCAAGCCGGCAGGACATACCGCTCCTGGATTACAAGTTCCAAAATTTGTAGTTCCGATAAAGGGATTGACATAGTCGGCCGGAGACTTCTGGGCAAAGAGCATCGTCGGCACCAAAGCTGCGAGAAGGAGAAGGCGTCTCATATTTTTTATGTTTTTGAATTAAAGTTAATATCCGGAACGGTATTTTCCCTCTTCCTTGTCTTCCAACATCGAAAGGTAGGATGTATAACGGGAAGGGGCTATTTTATGCTGTTCCAAAGCTTCGAGGACCGCACACCCGGGTTCGTGAGTGTGAAGACAGTTTGAGAAACGACATTCCTTTCCGATTTCAAAAATCTCACGGAAATAATGAGGAATCTCTTCTGGTTCCATATCGAAAGTTCCGAATCCCTTGATACCAGGGATGTCTATAACGCTACCACCGTTCGGCAATTCGAATAGTTCGGAGAAGGTCGTAGTATGCATGCCTGTCCCGTGAGCCTCAGAAATATCTGCCGTACGGACATTTACCCCGGGAATAAGGCTATTGATTAGCGTACTCTTGCCAACTCCACTATGTCCCGCCAATAGGGTAACTTTGCCTGACATCAATTCTGCCAGTTCAGAAACTCCGATGCCCTCAGTTGCAGAAATTTTTCGGACTTCATAGCCAATATGCTCGTAAAGCAATTGCAGGTAATCCATTTGCTCGTGTTCTTCTTCGCTCAAATCGTCAATCTTATTGAAGATGAGAATTACTGGGACACAATAAGCTTCAGCACTGGCTAAAAAGCGATCAACAAAAGTTGTTGTCGTTTCCGGGCGGGCTACCGTAACCACTAAAAGAACCTGATCGATATTGGCCGCAAGGATGTGGCTTTGTTTGGAAAGATTGGAAGCCTTGCGAATGATATAATTGCGACGATCGTCAATAGCTGTTATCCACAAAAAGCTTTCCTCCTCTTTTTGATGAGAGGAAGAAAACTTCTTGGTGTCATCACGAACAATTACACCGTCACCAACAGCAACAGGATTGGTAGTACGAATGCCCTTGATGCGGAAATTTCCTTTCACCTTGCATTCTACCAATTCTTCGTCGTCCGTTTTGACGATGTAACTGCTACCGGTATTTTTTACAACGATTCCGTGCACAATTATACGGTCATTATTTCCTTGCTCTTGGCAGCGAGGAGTTCTTCGACCTCCTTAATCTTCTTATCGTGAATCTTCTGGAGATCTTCTTCTGCGTCCTTTTCTACGTCCTCAGGTACACCATCCTTAACACTCTTCTTGAGCTTTTCGATACCATCACGACGAGCATTACGAATCGCAACCTTGGTTTCTTCACCTTCACGGTTACACTGCTTGGTCAAATCACGACGACGCTCTTCGGTAAGAGGGGGAATAGCAAGACGAATAACTTCACCATTATTTTCTGGCATAATACCAACATTACTGTCAATGATAGCCTTTTCAATTACTCGGAACATGCTCTTATCCCAAGGCTTGATAGCGATGGTACGGGCATCAGGAGTTGTGATCGCTGCGCAATTGTTAATGGGAACCATAGAACCATAGTTATTCACACGGATCTGATCGAGGATATGTACATTAGCCTTACCTGCACGGATATGACTCAAGGTTTCGTCAAGGTGCATTACGCTCATTTCCATTCTTTCTTCGCAGTCAGCGAGGAGTTGTTTTACGTCTAACATGGGCTTTTCAGTTTTAAAAGTTAGAGTTTATCAATAGTTTTTACGGTGCAAAGATAGTAAAAATTCCGAAATCACAAGGGGTCAACGTCAAAAAAAACGACCAAGGATTTAAAACCTTGTGTTTTAAGGAGAGATTCACGCGCACTGAGGAGTGTCTTACGAATACTTTGAGCAGAGAACTGCGGATCAATCTTCAGCATAAGTTTGCGAATGTGCATTAACTGAATTCGTCCTACTGCGGGGCGGTCCGGTCCCAGAATATCTGAATTAAAATGAGGACGCAACATATTTGCTAAGGCAAAAGAAGCCTTTGAGACAATGTCTTCATTCTTATGTTTCAAATAGATTGTTATCATTCGCACTATAGGAGGATAGCGAAACATTCTTCGGTCTGCCATTTCGCAGAGAAACATGCTTTCGTAATCGTTAGTCACAACTTGTTTTACGATAGGAGAATCTGGCTGGCGTGTCTGCAAGATAACTTTACCCTGTTTTCCTCTTCGACCCGCACGTCCTGCAACTTGAGCCATCATTTGAAAAGCGCGTTCATGAGCTCGGTAATCGCACATATTGAGCATTTGATCCGCATTCAGAATACCGACAACACTGACACGATCGAAATCAAGACCCTTAGTAATCATCTGCGTTCCGACAAGAAGATTTGTTTTTCCTCTCTGGAAATCACTGATGATGCCCTCGTAAGCTGCACGGCTTCGTGTAGTATCCAAATCCATACGAGCAACTTTTGCTTCAGAAAAGCACGATTCCACCGCAGATTCAACCTTTTCTGTTCCCCAGCCAATATCGCGAAGTTCGGTATTCTCGCACTGAGGACATGATTTCGGGATTTCGTAAGTCGCTCCACAATAATGGCAAACGAGACGATTTAGGCGCTGGTGAAAAGTCAAAGCAACATCGCATCGGGAACAATAAGGGACCCAGCCGCATTTGGTGCATTCGATTTGAGGACTGTAACCGCGACGATTTTGAAAGAGAATGGCTTGTTCGCCTCGGTTCAAAACCGTATGTATTTCTTCGGTCAAACGGGGTGAAAAGGGCGTTGACATAAGTTTTTTACGCTTTAACTCCTTTACATCTTCCACGATTATTTCCGGCAACTGCACTTCACCATAACGTGTAAAAAGTTGGACCAGCCCAAACTTTCCGCACGTTGCATTTGCATAGCTTTCAAGTGAAGGAGTTGCCGTTCCTAATAAAACTTTAGCACCTGCTTGTTTCGCCATTACAATTGCCACATCGCGGGCATGGTATCGCGGAGCCGGATCCTGTTGCTTATAGCTGGTCTCATGTTCTTCGTCTACAATAATGAGGCCCAGGTTCTTAAATGGCAAGAACAAAGCACTTCTAACTCCGAGAATAATAGGAAAGGCTTTGTCACCCAATTGTCGATGCCATAACTCCACGCGCTCGTTATCAGGAAACTTTGAATGATAGATTCCGAGTTTGTCTCCAAACACCTTTCCAAGACGCGTGGTAATCTGTGTGGTAAGTGCGATTTCCGGAAGCAAGTATAGTACCTGCTTTCCCTCTTGAAGTGTTTTCTCAATTAATTTTATATAGACTTCGGTCTTACCACTGGAAGTAACGCCATGAAGCAAGACGACATCATTTTTCTCGAATCCATCGAGAATTTCTCTTCGAGCTTGGTCTTGTTCCTTGCTTAGCGGACGTTCCAAGAGTCCTGGTAATGCCTTATGGGATTTCAATCGTCCGACTTCTACATTATAAGTTTCCAGAATCCCCTTTTTCTTTAATGAAGATAGTGCAGATTCACCACCTGGTCCCACCCTATCAATAAGCTGCTTTTTCGACACGAGCTTAAGCAGGTTTTCGTTTTTAAGAGTCAAAACAGTGCTATAGCTACTTAATTCTAGATAAGCAAGCAATAGGTTTTCCTGGTTTTGAGTACGTTTACTAGCTGCAAGCATATCCAGGATAGTGCTTAAGCTTTCCTCTGATTGATATTGCTCACCTAAACGCACATGAAGCTCTGTCTTTGCCTTAAAGGACTGGCTTACTTTTTCTGCTACTTCAACCGCTCCGCTTTCCGTCAATCGTCGGATGGCTGCAATAACGCCAATCTTCTGTATTTCCTTTCTTATGTCATTTAATTTTTTGGCCTCTACAGAGAGAGACTTGAGAATGAGGCATTCGGTTTCGGAATAGTTTTCAGCAGTTTCATCATCAAAAACAAAGTCTTCTGACAAAGTATAACAGGTCTCACTTTCCAGTTTCAGTCCGCTGGGAAGCGCCGCCTTCATAACCTCGCCGGGGTAGCACATGTAGTAATTTGCTATCCAGCGCCAAAGGTCTATCTGGCTTTGCAGTAAGAGAGGACGGTCGTCCACCAGTTCCTCAATATCTTTATAGTCGATATCCTTAGCTTCTTCCAAAAGACGAATCACGATACCAGTGTAACGTTTGCTCTTCCCTAAGGGCACAACGACACGGGAGCCTACGCTTACTTGTCCTTCCATAGACTTGGGAAGGTGGTAAGTGTAGGCACCAGGGACTGCCAAAGGAAGAACTACATCTGCTAACATAAGATACTCTGTTTGTGTCTTTCAAAAACAAGGTCTACTTAGAAAAGGTAGAGCTGGCCTTCTTCGCTTAAATTACTAAATGACTTGCGATGGAACGGCGTAATACCGTGCTCTTGGATTCCTTTATAATGTTCTTTAGTGGGATAACCTGCATTATGATCCCAACCGAAGAAGGGGTACTTCTCATGTATGGATTTCATAAAATCATCACGATAAGTCTTAGCTAAGATAGAGGCAGCAGCTATACTCAGGAATTTTCCATCACCTTTTACAACGGTTGTAGCAGGAACTTGCTTACCATCCGAAATATAGGGCTTAAAACGATTACCATCCACGATGATAAACTCCGGGCGTATCGAAAGCTGGTCCAAAGCACGGTGCATGGCAAGAATAGAAGCATTGAGAATGTTGATTTCATCGATTTCATCGTTAGAAACCACCCCAACCGCCCAGGCTAAAGCTTCGTTTTGAATCTGTTCTCTCAAAGCGTAGCGCTTCTTCGCACTTAGCTGTTTTGAGTCATTCAACAATTCATTTTTATAATCGGGAGGGAATATAACCGCAGCTGCATAGACTGGACCGGCAAGACAACCACGTCCTACTTCATCACATCCTGCTTCTACCAGTCCTTCCGTGTTGAATAACGTATCTAACATACTTTCTCTTTTATTCTTTTGAGTAAGGGTTAAAACATACGAACCACTCGCTGCAATGCCTCAATAAAAGCATCGATTTCTTCGCGTGTATTATACAGAGCAAAGGAAACACGGGCCATACCTTCAACTCCGCAACGCTGCATCAAAGGTTGTGCACAATGATGACCTGTACGAATAGCAATTCCCAAACGGTCCAATAATGTTCCCAAATCCATAGGATGGATATCTGCTACATTAAAGGATACAACTGAAGTCTTTTGGGCAGATTCACCGAAGAATCTTATGCCCTCTACCTCACGCATGCGTTCCATAGCGTACTGTGTCAAGTCATGCTCCAAAGCTGAAATCTTATTCATTCCGATGCTTTGAACGTAGTCCAACGCAACGCCAAGAGCATAACTTCCTACATAGTCAGGAGTACCTGCTTCAAACTTATAGGGAAGTCGTTCGTAGGTAGTCTTCTCAAATGTTACGCGACTTATCATCTCGCCACCACCCTGATAAGGGGGCATCTTATTGAGAAGCTCTTCCTTTCCGTACAAAACACCTATACCTGTAGGGCCATAAATCTTATGGCCAGAGAAAGTCAGGAAATCACAATCTATATCTTGAACATCGACAGGAAAATGGGGTACGCTTTGTGCACCATCTACCAGTACATAAGCTCCAGCTTCATGCGCCAAACGAGAAATCTCTTTCACTGGGTTCACGGTTCCCAGAACATTGCTAACATGACAGCAACAAACGAGACGGGTACGATCGTTAAGCAAAGCCTTGAAGGCCTCCAAATCAAGATCTCCACGGTCATTCATGGGAATCACCTTAATAACGATATCCTTACGATCTCTAACCAATTGCCAGGGAACGATGTCACTATGGTGTTCCATGACAGTGAGAATTACCTCGTCACCTGCCTTTAGGAAAGCCTCACTAAAGCTGAAGGCCACAAGGTTCAAACTCTCGGTGGTTCCGCGGGTGAATAAAACTTCTGCAGTGCTTCGCGCGTTAATAAATGCACGAACTTTTTCGCGAGCACCCTCATGTAAATCCGTAGCCTTTTGCGAAAGATAATGTACACCACGATGTACATTCGCATTCACATTGTAGTACATTTCATCAATAGCCTCTACAACACAACGAGGTTTCTGTGTCGTAGCTGCATTATCGAAGTAAATGAGGGGGCGCTTATAGACTTCGCGTCCTAATATGGGGAAATCTTGACGATACATAAGAATTGAGTTCTAAAAGAAAAAGTGAAGAATCCAGAAAGTTCCACACTTAATCGCACAAACTACAGCCGTTACATGCTTTAAGCTCTCCACGGAAACGATGTTCAACAAGATGGGAAAGGCGTTCACGCAAATCTTCATTGGGGATACGCTGAAGGACATCATTCACAAAGGCATGCTGAAGAAGCAAACGCGCTTCTACTTCTGGTATTCCGCGCTGTCTCATGTAAAAAAGAGCGGTTTCATCGAGCTTTCCTATCGTTGATCCGTGATTACATTTAACGTCATCAGCATAGATTTCCAGCATTGGTTGTGAAAGAGCTCGAGCTTCCTGAGACACGCAAAGATTAGCAAGTGTTTGTTCTGAAGCACTCTTTTGCGCTCCAGGTTGAACTAAAACCTTACCATGAACTAAACCTGTAGACTGACCAGAAAGGACCTGCTTATAAAGCATGTCAGAGGTGCAACCTTCTGCTACATGCTCAACAAGAATATGTTTCTCCGTATTCTGCTCAGCATCTGCGATAACAGCTCCGGCTAGTTTAACATCTGCGCCTTCACCTATGAGGCGAACATGCACATTAGCAACAGCCTTACCCGTCTTCAGCGTAATGCTTACGAGGTTAACAGTACTATGAGCCATTAAATCCATCTCTAAAGTAACAGAATGCTCTGTACCTACAGGCATATTTAAGAGGGAGCAAGCATTAAGTGTTGCTCCTTCTTCAACTGTCACCTTGATATGGTCTTCTCCTGGAGAAAACTGCAGAAATTTGGAAACAGACTGACCAGCGGGAATAATATAATTATCCATTGTTCACCTCGTCTTTAATCCAGTCAAATCCACGATCTTCAATTTCGTAACCCAAGCTAGCGTCACCATCGCGTACAATCTGGCCATTCACCAAAACATGAACAAAGTCTGGCTTTAAATAGTCTAACATACGCTGATAATGGGTAATAACCATAGCAGAAGTCTTCGGAGTACGAAGTTGGTTGAAACCTTCAGCAACAATACGCAATGCATCGACATCAAGACCTGAGTCAGTTTCATCAAGGATACTGAAAGTAGGTTCAAGAACTGCCATCTGGAAGATTTCATTGCGTTTTCTCTCTCCGCCAGAAAAGCCTTCATTGACGCCTCTGCTCATAAAGTGAGCATCGAGACCGACAAGTTTTCTCTTTTCACGCAAAAGTTTCAAGAAATCGGAAGCATTCAAAGGTTCTTCCCCAAAATACTTGCGTTTAGCGTTTACTGCAGCACGCATAAAATTGGTCATAGAAACGCCAGGAATCTCTATAGGCGCCTGAAAAGACATAAAAATACCTTCGTGGCTACGGTCTTCCGGTGACAATTCAAGGAGATTCTTTCCATTGAAAAGAATTTCACCTTCTGTAACTTCATATTTTGGATTGCCTACAAGGACATTGCTAAGAGTAGATTTGCCAGAGCCGTTAGGACCCATGAGTACATGAACCTCACCATCACGGATAGTAAGATTTACTCCTTTCAAGATTTCTTTGCCCTCTACACAGGCATGGAGATTGCGAATTTCAAGCATATTTATATCGCTAAAGAATATTATATCTAATAGAGTGCAAAGTTACGAAATTGTTCGCGGTTTCCAAAATATGAAGCGCTAAATAAACAAAAAAGGTTGGTTCATCAAACGAAGAACCAACCCAAAGAATCATTTTACTTATTTCTTATTATAAATGCTATCAGTTTTATAACTTCCAGAGTGATGATAGACATTCTTCATCGAATCACGTTTCTGGACGGGAACGAAGGTCTTTGTGCCATTATGGGTATCATCAAGAACCAAGCGCCATCCATCCATGAAGTAGATAGGATTGAAATACAATTTACTTGTAGCATCGGGTTTACCATTCTGACCCTTTTGCATAATAACGTTAATACATACCTCATTCAAGCCTTCCTCACGGAAACGCATGTATTCAATGTTATAGTCTACAACAGGGAACAACTTGTACACAGCAACGAGACGATCCATTTCCTGATCATTCAATTCACGGGGCTCAATGAGGTCCTTAGATTTATGTTCCTGACGGAAAACCATAGAGGCAGCATCGTAGTATTCCTCGTTCATGATGTGAGCCATGAATTCATCAATAACCTTCTTAACATCGTTCGTATCCTTAACTGTGAGGTTCTTCTCAAACTCAGTAGGAACATCCAAAGGATCTACCTGATCGTTGTGCCTGCATGATGTACACGAAGCAAAAAGGACAGCGATAGCAAAAATCAGCAGATAAGATAATTTCTTCATAATTGTAAGAAGTAAGTTTATGTCCTGTTTTTAGAGAAAAGAGCAGGCAGGAGATTTCCTGCCTGCTCTAAGCTATTTAGTTATACTTTCTTTTCGGAAAGATATTACTTACGGTTACTCTGGTTCTGAGTACGCTGGATTGTCAGGTTGATAGTGTAGTTCTGAGCAATTGCGTTAGAGTTCCAGGTGTAAGAGATCATTACGGGAACCTGTACGTGGAAGGTACTAATAACTGCACCGTTGTTCTTGTAACCGATTACACTGGTAGTAGGATCGATAGAGAACTGACCGGTCATGTTAACAGAACCGAGGGTATTTTCGAATACGCCGTCTTCACAGTCGTAGTCGGTCTTCCAGTCAGCGATTTCTGCGGTACGAACAACCTTAGCCTTGAATACGTCTTCGTAAGTAGCGAGGTCGAAGTAGTAGTCACCGTTGAAGATCTGGATGTTCTTACGGAGGTCACCGTATACCCAACCATTAGCAGCATCAATGAGGGTGAGGTTAGTATCCTTAAGAGTGAGAGGCTTGATGAAACGTACATCGAATGCACCGTTTTCAACAACTACATCCTTGTGGAGTGAGCAAACAGTTTCAATAACGAAGCCTACGCGAGCGGTAAGGGTCTGGTTGTTAGCATGGCCGAGACCTGCCCACTGACCTGCCTTAGCATTTTCGGTAGCAGCGTTGTTGAGGATGTTTTCGGTTACAGCATTGTGTTCGAGAGTTACAACACCAGAAGGAGTGATGCGAGCAACAACAGCACCGGTAGTGGTTTCGAGGTTCTTACCTTCGTTCTTTACAACGAGAGTGTAAACGGTACCATCAGCACCTTCAATAGTGCGAGCAGCTTCTACATCGTCAACGAATGCGAAGTGACCGTTGGTGAGCTTGAAGTCAGCCTTGTTCTTAAGAGGAGTAGCGCAGTCTTCGCAGATATCGGTAGTAGCATTGGTGAAGTCGAAGTTCTTGAATGCAGTGTTAGCGATATCATAGTGGAAGCTACCACCGTTTTCAACGTCGGTGAGGTCAGCGTAAACACGGATTTCCTTTTCACCGTGGTTTTCGCTATCCTGCCACTGGTTCTTAACGCGCTGTGCATCGAATACTACGTGGTTGTGATCATTCCAGTTTTCTTCGCTAGCGGGAACCCAAGTGATGGGGAGGTAGAATTCGTTGTAGGTATCCTTAGATACAACGTTCTTAGAACGAACGCGGATGTAAGTAAGAACGGGCTTTTCTGTAGCAGCAGCATACTGAGCAGAAGTGATGGTCCAAGCAACCTTAGCGCCGTTAACCTTCATTTCGCCGATACCAGCGTACTGAGCGTAGTTGAAGTGACCGTCAACACCTTCGTACTTCTTGAACTGAGCAACTACACCTTCGGGAGTGGTGGTGAGAGCGTAGTTTTCTTCGATAGCATCTGCATCGAGACCAGAAACTTCAGCAACCTTAGCCCAAACCTTGTCGAGAGCGATGCTCTTGTTGTTGAGAACGAGATCAGTGGGTTCGCAAACTACGGGGAGAACGTCGTCGATGGTTTCAGTTTCAGCTTCGCTGATGATTGCTTCACCAGTGATAGTGAGCTGATAGTAACCAACTTCAACAACATCGTCACCACGCATGATGTCGATACGGAAGTAACCAACCTTACCAACGCAAGATACGGTAGCCTGCTTGTCAACGGGGAGAACGGGAGTTACAACACCGTTTTCGTCAATCTTGAAGTACTGAGAATCACCCTTAGTGAGCTTGGTGTAGCGATAGGTGAAGCCTTCAGGAAGAGTAGTGTCAGCAGTACCGGTACCGAACTTAGCAGCGATGTGCTCGTGGATGTCGTAAGTCTTGGTGTAGTTAACTTCGTCAGCCTTTGCAAATTCACCAGGAGTGAGACCATCGGGGATATCAATGCTGTAGTCAGCAGATTCAACGAGGCTTACTTCATTGATGGGGTTGAGATAGATAACTGCGTAGTCAGAAGTAACAACTGCGTGTTCGTCGTTTACATCAACATAGGGGTTGGTGTACTGGAGAGCAGCAACAGTAACCTGGCTGGGATCCTGATGTTCAGTAGGAGTAACATTGTTTTCAGGAGCGTTGAGAGCGAACTTAACAACGAGGAGATCTTCTTCACCACGGTTTACAGACTTGATAACGGGCTGAACGCCTGCCTTGTCTGCACGGTTTTCGCGGTTAAGAGTAGCGAAGGTGTAGTCAGCAACATTAGAGCTGAGAGCAGCCTTAGCGGGATTTACGTGATAGTTAGCAACAACTTCGGGGCAGTACATACCAGTTTCACCGTCGTGAGAAGCGATACCGTTAGCATCGATGTTCCACTTGGTGTACTTGTAAACGTCACCTGCCATTGCCTGGATACCTTCATAGTAGCTGGTGGGTTCGAGAACGAAACCAGATACATCGTGGTTGTTACGATTTACGAGAGCGTCAATCTGATCCTGAAGCTTCTTGCATTCAGCGTTGATGTAAGCGGTAAGCTTTTCATCGAGAGCCTTGTCAGCTGCCTTGTAATCTTCAATTACCTGGTCGATGCGCTGGCCAAGAGCAACGTCAGCTGCCTTGTAAGCGGTGATAACGTCGTCGATACGCTTGTTAAGGTCCTTCTTAGCCTGGTCGAGATCCTTCTGAAGCTGAGCGATAGCAGCAGCGTTAGCAGCGATATCTTCCTTGTTCTGCTGGATGTTACCTGCGTTGGTAGCGATATCAGCAGTGTTCTGAGCGATCTTAGCAGCGTTTTCAGCAATGAGACGCTTGTATTCTGCGATAGCATTGGTGAGGTCGGTGCGGAGCTGAGCAATTGCAGAAGCGTTGCTTGCAATGTTGGTTTCGTTAGCAGCGATACGAGCTACAGCGTCAGCGATAGCAGCGTCCTGAGCAGCGTCAACGAGAGCCTGAGCAGCTACAGCCTGGTTAAGAGCAACCTCAAGGTTGTCGAGGCCCTGATAGAGATCAGTTACACGAGCAGCGAGATCGAGGATAGCCTTGGTGTTGGTAGAAACCTGAGCTTCAACTTCGCTAACACGGTTCTTAAGAGCAGCAACTTCTTCATTGGTAAGAGCGAGGTCGTCAGCAACCTTCTGGATTGCAGATGCGAGTTCAGCGTCCTTTTTCTTAAGTTCGTCAACTGCAGCATTGAATTCTTCCTTGCTTACCTTAGTTTCAAGAATAGTTTTGAGTTCGTCGATTGCTTTCTCACGAGCTTTGATTTCACCTTCGATAGCAGTCTTGTTTTCTGCAACCTGCTTCTTGAGTGTGTCAATCTGACCCTGGAGAACAGCATCTGCCTCTTCAAGTGCCTTCTTAACTTCGTCAATCTTAGTGTAAACAGCAGTGACGTAATTGGTAACTACTTCCTTGAATGCGTTGAAGTCGGCGATGTCAAGTTTAGTACCGAGAGTGTTTTCTACAGTCTGAAGACGACCTTCGATGTCGGTAAGACGACCATTAGCAGCATCGATACCTGCCTGAAGAGCAGCATCAGCGTCCATGAGCTTCTTAACGTCGTTTGCTTCCTGAGTCTTTGCAGCTTCAAGAGCAGTGTTGAGATCGTTGATAGCAGCCTGGAGCTGAGCACGAGCAGCTTCACACTGAGCCTTGCATTCAGCGAGCTTAGCAGCGCAGTTAGCCTGGCACTCTTCAAGCTTCTTAGCAAGAGCATCGTCAGCAGCCTTGAGCTGTGCGTCCATTGCTTCAAGAGCAGCGATCTGGCTCTTGATTGTAGCTTCCTTCTGATTTACGAGTTCAGTGAGCTGATCGTTCTGCTTCTGCAGATTTTCAATGTCACTGTCGTAGTCAGCACAAGAAACGAATGTGCTCGCGGGAGCTGCTACGAGAACAGCAGCAAAGAGAGCAGCATTAAACAATTTTCTTTTCATACGAATAGAATTTAATTAAATATATATATGTGAATTAATTTCCCATGCTTTCACCAGCGGTGAGCCGCAGCTCGGTGCCGGTGAGGGTCGTGTGCAATAGCCGGGACGGAAATTGATGCACCAGCGACGGATCAACCTAATAGTCCTCATTTTTTCGGACCGTCACGACATACTTATAGTGCATAGGTATTCCATCGACTTATGCATACCAGAAAACAAGCATCTTTCGACACTTCTTCCATCTGGTACACGACATTTCGGTGCAAAAGTAGGAAAAATTCCTATAACGAAAAAGGTTTTTATCAATTTTTTTTGAAGAAAATCGAAAAAAATAGGCAAAAAAGTGCTTTTGCGAACTTAGACTAACAAAAAAAACATAGATTAGCCTTCAAAATGCATCTGATTTATGCAAAAGACAAAAAGGCACTACTAATTGGTAGTATGCCTGTAAAAAGCCCCGCCCAGACAGGAACTTGGGTGGAAATATGCAAAAAATATTCATTCAGCGGCCCTCTTCGATTTTAGCCGAATACGGGTCTTTCTCTATATAAGGACAGTTGTATCTATTATTCAAAGAAATCCTATAATCCCACTGAAAAGTTGGCAGTTAAGCATTAGGGGCAGAAACAAATCCCCGCCAAGATTCTTGTTCTTATTTGGCTGCAACAAGAACATAGAGCGGATGATGAGCATCACCACTCATATTTGCAAGAAAGCCGTCCTCAAGGAGCTGTTTGATGACACGCTGGGCAGTACTGCGGGTAAGGCCCAGATTACGCTCGATGTCACTACGGCGAATGAAAGGATGGGTACCTAAGAAATTGACAATAGAAGAACGGATTTCTTCCCCGGTCACTTGGGCAGAGTGAGGCTTTTCCGCAGAACGCTCAAAGCCGAACTTCTGAGAGTGAACAACAAAACTTCTGTCGGCGCCAAAATTCACACTCTTGGCACTGATCTTCGGAGCACGAACCTTTTTGGGATCGTCCACCTCAGGTGCAGATAGGGAAAGGGAGAAAGAACCAAGACCATCCAAATGCACACGATAGCCCTGAGCGAGGTTCTCACTGATAACTTCCTCAAGGGCAGTTACTGCGGCCTGGACATCAGCAGCACTGAGCGTACAGCGTCCGCTCACGGTATCGATGATATCCTTCAGCGTCAGCGTACCCTTGGTTACCACTCTTGCATGGTAGCGCACCGGAGCATCGGGATCGGGATTAGGGTTTTGGTAGAATTCGAAAGGGATTGCCATTGTTTACAGCAGGGTTATAGGATTTTATATATAGGGAGAAAGTTGCACTCGTGTCTAGGAGCGAAATAATTCGCACGGAGGTAGTTCTTGTCTTACACTTATGTGCCACAAAAATCACCTAAGAGAAACAAACGTCTCACAGCTATGACATAACAAAATCACAGATATGTGTAATAATCATCACGACTGTACCACATCCGATTCATATTTATGAGAAAGTAAAACTATAGACGCGAAAATAACAGGCCATAGCCGTGAGACGACTTATTTCTGGTGCAAAGATAGGTATTCCTCGCGAGTAGACAAAAAAAAATCGCAATTATTTTGCAATTTCTTCGAAATAATTGAAAATAACGGCGATTTTGCTATCAGGAGGGCGGATTTCGGCTAGCTTTACCCGCTACTCCTATAATATTATTAATAAGAAGCTGATCTGTAGAATTTGTTGGGGCAAAAAGAAAAATAGGCTGGCACCCGAAACCGGGCACCAGCCTATTTTATAGAGTGTTTGCTAAATTAGTCCTGAGCGGGAGCTTCGCCTTCTGCAGCGGGACGCTCTTCACGGCGGGGACGATCCTCGCGGCGGGGACGGCGTTCACCATCACCTTCGCGACGGGGACGACGTTCACCATCGCCTTCACGGCGGGGACGGCGAGCGGGACGCTCTTCCCAACCTTCGGGCTTTTCTTCAAGAACCTTATGAGAAAGACGGAACTTGCCGGTCTTCTCATCAATTTCAAGAAGCTTAACCTGAATGTGGTCACCTTCCTTGATACCTGCTTCTTCTACGGTCTCGAGACGCTTCCAAGCGATTTCTGAGATATGGAGAAGACCTTCCTTTGAGGGCATGAATTCTACGAAACAGCCGTAAGGCATAATGCTTACAACCTTAGCGTCGTAAACTTCACCAACTTCTGGAATAGCTACAATAGCACGAATCTTAGCTACAGCAGCATCGATGCTATCCTTGTTGGGAGCAGATACCTGGATCTTGCCAACACCGTCTTCTTCTTCGATAGTGATAGTTGCACCGGTTTCTTCCTGCATACCCTGGATAATCTTTCCGCCCGGGCCAATAACGGCGCCGATGAATTCCTTGGGAATTTCGAAGGCAACGATACGGGGAACCTGAGGCTTGAAATCTTCACGGGGATGATCGAGGGTCTTCATCATTTCACCGAGAATGTGCTCACGACCAGCCTTTGCCTGCATGAGAGCCTTTTCGAGAATTTCGTAAGAAAGACCATCGCACTTGATATCCATCTGGGTAGCGGTCAAACCGTTTACAGTACCAGTGGTCTTGAAGTCCATATCACCGAGGTGGTCTTCATCACCGAGAATATCAGAAAGAACAGCATACTTGTCTTCGCCGGGGTTCTTGATAAGACCCATTGCGATACCGCTGACGGGATTAGTAAGAGGTACACCAGCATCCATCAAAGAAAGACAGCCAGCACAAACGGTTGCCATAGAAGAAGAACCGTTTGATTCAAGAATATCACTTACAACACGTACAGTGTAGGGGAAGTCTGCAGGAATCTGACCCTTGAGACCACGCCACGCAAGGTGACCGTGACCGATTTCACGACGACCTACACCACGCTGTGCCTTAGCCTCACCAGTAGAGAAGGGAGGGAAGTTGTAGTGAAGGAGGAACTTCTGATAGCTCTTATCAAGAACATCATCGATCATCTTCTCATCGAGCTTGGTACCAAGGGTAGTGGTAGAGAGGCTCTGGGTTTCACCACGGGTAAAGATGGCGCTACCATGAGGCATGGGGAGAGGACCAGCTTCGCACCAGATAGGACGGATATCAGTAGTCTGACGACCATCGAGACGGATACCTTCATCAAGGATGCAGCGACGCATTGCATCTTTTTCCACATCGTGATAGTACTTGTCGATGAGAGCATTCTTCTCTTCGAGTTCTTCGGGAGTGAGTTCTGCATGAGCTGCAGCATACTGCTCCTTGAAGTTTTCGCGGATAGCTTCGAAAGCATCGAAACGAGCGTGCTTCTCGAGACCCTGCTTGGTGATATCATAAGCAGGCTGATAGCAAGCTTCCTTAACAGCAACACGAAGATCTTCGTCGTTTACTTCGTGGCAGTATTCGCGCTTAACATCCGTACCGAGTTCCTTTGCGAGTTCGATCTGGAGACGGCACATAGGCTTGATGGCTTCGTGAGCAGCCTTGAGGGCAGCGAGAAGAGCAGATTCGGGGACTTCCTTCATCTCACCTTCCACCATCATGATATTATCTTCGGTAGCAGCAACCATGAGGTCCATGTCGGCCTCTTCGAGCTGTTCGAAAGTAGGATCAATTACAAATTCACCATTGATGCGAGCAACACGAACTTCAGAGATAGGAGCCTCGAAGGGAATGTCAGAGCAAGCGAGAGCTGCAGAAGCAGCGAAACCTGCGAGAGCATCAGGCATGTCAACGCCATCAGCGCTGAAGAGGATAATGTTTACATACACCTCAGCGTGGTAGTCGCTGGGGAAAAGAGGGCGAAGAGCACGGTCAACGAGACGGCTGGTGAGGATTTCATAATCACCTGCGCGACCTTCGCGCTTAGTAAAACCGCCAGGGAAGCGGCCAGCAGCAGAATACTTCTCCTTGTAATCACACTGGAGAGGCATGAAATCGGTGCCGGGGGCAGCGTCTTTGGCACCGCAAACGGTAGCAAGAAGCATGGTGTTGTTCAAACGGAGCATTACTGCACCGTCTGCCTGCTTTGCGAGCTTACCGGTCTCAATGCTGATGGTGCGTCCATCAGGGAGAGAGACAGTCTTTGTAATAACGTTCATCGAAAAAATATAATTAAAAAAGTGTAATGTGTTCGTAATTATCGTGGCAAAATTACTAAAAAGATTTGAAAGTGAGGCGCTTTCTATCCTAATATTTCGTTAAAATTCGTTCAATACCCTTCCGAATGCTATCCAAACCGAATTCTTCAGGCTTGATTTTATCAAGAGGGAGCCAAAAATATGCTTCAGCATCATCGCCGGCTTGCAGTTCTTCGACACTTGAAATTTCCACTTCAAAGAAAGCATCTGTTGTATGAACAATGAAATTGCTGAAGTTATATTGATTGGGAAGCGAAAAGAGGAAACTGCGGACAAAAGCATCAACTCCAAGTTCTTCCTTAACCTCACGAATGCATCCTTCTTCCAAGGTTTCGCCCGGATCGACGAATCCTCCGGGCAAATCAAGCGTTCCGCGTGCCGGCTCCTTTGAACGTCGAACAACCAGCAGACGCTTTTCATCGTCTATGATTACAGCCACTGTAGAAGCGGAAGCATTGCAGTAATAGGTGAAACCGCAATACTCACATTGTTTTGAGCGCTCATCATTTATCACAAATGAAGCGCTTCCACAAGCAGGGCAGAATTTGAATTTCTCAAGAGGGTGATTCATCGGTAAAT
The DNA here is from genome assembly GCA_002314875.1 of Prevotellaceae bacterium UBA1746. Taxonomy (GTDB): domain Bacteria; phylum Bacteroidota; class Bacteroidia; order Bacteroidales; family Bacteroidaceae; genus Alloprevotella. Next base: position 96,985 of record DCHS01000049.1, on the reverse strand, counting down.
CAGAGTATGGAGTTTATCTTCTGCATAAATCTCAGCAGCGAGGTTCTGGATTTCTTCAATGGTTACTTGCTGGATATGCTTCACGATTTCTGAAGTAGAGCGATGAGAGCCATATTGGGCAAAGCATTTTCCAAGCGCATGGGCATAGCTTTCGGAATTATTATCAGCAATGGAGAACTGGCCAATCATTTGTTTCTTTGCCGCCGTCAGTTGGGTTTCTGTCATTGGGCGCTCAATCATACGCAGCAGTTCACGTTTGACCATGCGCAAGCAACGGTCAATATCTTCCAGATCACAACCGAAATATACGCACCACCAACCAGTATCTACGTAAGTTGTCAGATACGAATCTATGCTATAAACCAAACCAGCATGCTCGCGTAAAGCCATATTCAGGCGTGAATTCATTCCCGGTCCACCCATGATATTGTTCAGCAGAGCAAGAGCAAAGCGACGCGGATCATTACCGCCGAATGTTGGAGCACCGACTACAACATGGGCCTGATGGGTTCCTTTTTCTATGATTTTAACCGAAGGAGCGGAAGGTTCTGCCGTCAACAAAGAAGAATCCTTTACTGGCATTTCCGGACGAGAAATAGATGTCTTCAGGCATTTTTCAATTTCACGAATCACCTTTTTCCACTCCAAATTTCCATAAACATAGAATACTGCATTTTCAGGACGATACCAACGGTCCACAAAACGACGGGCATCTTCCGTCTTATACTCTCGCAGACGCTCGGCACGGCCAAGAATGTCACGTCCCAACGCACTACCATTGAAGACCATAGCCTCAAAATCGTCAAATATGAGTTCAGCTGGAGAATCCAGATAGCTCTCTATTTCTTCTGCGATGACTTCTACTTCCTTATCTATTTCGCCTTGAGGATAGACACTATGGAAAACCAAGTCCGTAAGAATATCAACAGCACGAGGATAATCCTGTTTTAGGACGGTCGCATAATAAACCGTTTCCTGCTTGTTTGTAAAAGCATTCAAATCACCGCCGACACGCTCCAAACCATTGTTGATATGGAAACTGCGACGACGCTCTGTACCCTTAAAGCTCATGTGCTCAATAAAATGAGCCATACCCGAATCAGCAGGTTCTTCGTTGCGCGTTCCAGCCTTAATAACATATCCGCAGTAAACGACTTCCGATGCTGAACGCTCGAAAACCACGCGCAGCCCGTTTTCAAAAGTGCAACTTGCCCAGTTCTCCTGAGAGAGTTTATTTTCTTCAAAACAAATTTTCATAAGAGACGGACATTATTTACGGAAGTATTTTCCAACGACAGGTAGATTCTTGAGCGGAAAATCCTGACGAATGATAACAACAAGGAATAAAATGATAAGTAACGTGTTAAGGGCCAGGCGGAGGGGCACATTAGCAACATATTCCCCGTTAAACGTCATTGCTACAAATATAACAGCAGTCAGGAATGTATAGCCAAAGATACTCTTTAGCGGATAATTAATGGGATAATAATGCTGACCGACAAAATAGCTGAGCATAGTTGCTGTTCCATAACCGGCCACTCCCGCCCATGCACAAGCCATATAACTGAATTGGGGGATAAAGAGGATATTCAACGTAATGAGAACGAGACAGCCTGCGCCAGAGAACCAAGCGCCCCAAATTGTACGATCAGTGAGTTTGTACCAGAAAGAGAGGTTGAAATAAACTCCCATCAATATCTCTGCCACCATTACAATAGGGACAGCACGGAGGGCAGGCCAATAGCCACGACCTATGATGTGCTTCAAAACATCCAGATAACCTACAACGCAAAGGAAAGCCAGGAAAGTGAAGATGAGGAAATACTTCATCGCTGCCGCGTACATCTCACGATTGTCGGCATCTTCCCCACTCTTCTTTGAAGCAAAAACGAATGGTTCATAAGCATATCGGAAAGCTTGTGTAATCATCGCCATAATCATTGCAATCTTTACACATGCACCATAGATTCCCAGTTCTACTTCTCCCGCCTTTCCGGGCATGACATGCTTGAAAATCATTTTATCTGCAGTCTGATTCAAAATGCCGGCAATACCGAGTACGAGGATAGGCCATCCATAAGATAGCATGCGCTTCAGAAGGGAGAAGTCAATACGCCAGCGGATGCAGAACAACTCCTTCCAAAAGCAGAAGGTAATGAATCCCGTACACAGGAGATTCAGCAAAAACACATAGCCAACCTTGATTTCCCAGCCTGGAATAATTGCGGGGAAAACAAGGAAGAATAGCAGGTTTAGACCTATGTTCAAAAAGATAAAGCCAAGCTTCAGAGCTGCAAATTTGAAGGGGCGCTTCAAATATCTCAAATAGCAGAAGGGAATAGCCTGAAACGCATCAAGCGCAACAACGGCCGCCATCATCAATACATATTCGGGATGATCGGCGTAGCCCATCCACTGGCTGATAGGGTGAATACCTAAGCAAACTGAAGCGAAGAAGAACAAACCGACCGCACCGACTGCAATAAGTGCAGTGGTATAGACTCGGGTAGGATCATTTTCATCTTCCCTGTTAATAAAACGGAAGAGGCTCGTCTCCATACCAAATGTAAGGATGACGAAAAGGAGTGCTGTATAACTATATATCTCAGTCACCACACCATATCCACCGCTCGATGCTGCAATCTTTGCGGTATAGAGCGGAACCAGAAGATAGTTCAAAAAACGACCGACGATGCTGCTAAGGCCGTAAATGGCAGTATCTTTAGCCAGGGATTTCAGAGAAGCCACAATATAAGTTGTAAGTTAGAGTTAATGGTAAGAAGTTTTCTTCCAGCCAATGTCAGAAAGAAAAAGCGCCAATTGGAAGCGTCGACGACGCAGCCAATCAGCGCAAATCTAAGTTGGACCAACGGGACTCGAACCCATAATGACAGAACCAAAACCTGTAGTGTTACCATTACACCATGGTCCAATTTGGGTGCAAAAGTACAATTTACTTGGATAATGTCCAAATTTTTTCAAGAAAAAAAGCGCAGAACAATTCATTCTTGCGCTTTTGTGCTTTATGGACCTTACAGCAAGCCCTGCTCTTTCAAAGCAGAAACAAGTTCCTCGAGTTCAGCGTACCAATCTGCTCCGAAACGCATGATTAACGGGTCTTTCAAAAACTCGTAAACACGGATGTGGAGTTCCTTGCCTTTTTTTACTGCTTCCTGGCAAACTTTCCAACGATGATAGTTAAGGGCGACTGTACCGTTACTCAGTTTCTTTTCGCGGATAGGATAGAGATAGCAACTGATAGGCTTGGGCCACTTGGTCCTTCCTTCACGATAGGCCTTCTCTGTAGCACAAAGGCAACAGCCTTCCACTACTCCATCATCAAGTTTCAAGTCGCCGTAACAGGTGAACACACAATCCTTCCCGTTTACTATGGTAGTTACCAAATCTCCTTCCGGATCAATCGTAGAAACACCTTCGCGATTAATCACCTTGCGGGCTTTGGGGGACAAATCATCCCAAACTTCTCCTAAAACATCTTCAAGTTTATCTATCTCCTCCATTGTAATCGGAGCACCAGCCTCGCCTTCTATACAGCACTGACCACCGCAAGCATGAAGATCGCAGCAGAAAAACTCAGTCAGAATGTCGGGAGACAGCAGGACTTCGCCTACCTGAAGAATAGGAAGCATCTTGAAAGTTAAAAGATTATTGTTAAAAGTAATGGACTGCGGACTGACGAAGGAAGGCCTCGTTTGAAAATTTAGCGGTTAGGTTCCTTGAGCTCGTCAATGGGAGTCCAGTCCTTCTTGTAATGGGTTTCCGTAACTTCTACCTCGTCATCAAAGAGATAGTAGCCAATGTTAGCAAGCAGATCAACGCCGTTATAGCTAAAATCGTACTTTTCCTGATCAAGATTATACACAAGGAAAGCACCATGCTTTTCGTTACGAACCTTCTTCAAATTGCTCTTGCTGTTATATCCTCCATAATTATAACTGTAACCACCAACCTGAGAGGATTCTATACCTGCAAAATTCTTATTGGTAGCTGCGGCCTCACCATAGTTACTCAAAACGTAATCCAAGTATTCTCCTGGGTTCACACCGTCAACAGGCTTACCATAATAATAGTTGCCATACTTATAAAGTACCACCCACTTATCACCAATAGCCTGTTTAACATCGTAAGCCAGACGGCTGGCTGTCTCATAACTTGCTGCACTCTCAAAACCTGAATAGGTAGCGTAGAGATTCTTATTGTATTCAGAATACTCATCATCAAAGAACACACCATCGAGGTTGTACTTGCTCAAAGTGTCAGCAACAGTCTGGGCAAAAGCTTTTGAACGCTCTGGGCCGAGATTTGCCAAACCCGAACCGTCATGATTACCAAGAATAGAGAGAAGAACCTTGATGCCCTTATCCTGGAGGGGCTTAATGTAGTGCTCGTAGTTATTCAAGATAGGCTGTACATTCTCATTGTTATGAATGTAAACCACATCTTCCTTCTTGCTATAATTGATGTTTGAAGAAAAAAGAATAACAGCATCAAAAAGGTACTTATTGGCCTTCTTCAAACGATAGTTCTGAACCTGGAGAGGATTTGTATTGTTTACCTCAAGGCAAGAGAAAAGCACCTGAGCGGGTTCACCGTCAGCATATTTTCTTACATGATCAGCGGGACCTTCTGAAAAGGTCATTGAGGTAATGTTGGTAGGATCAATGGCCATTGCAGCTGATTCCACCTTGTTTACATTAACTTGTGCACCTGACTCAGCAGAAGAAAAAGTTACATCCAGGATTTCGGAAGCATCATAAGATGACTGAATTCCAGAGTGATTGATGTTAATACTCTGAGCATTTGCAGCAAGACCACAGATAAGAACGGTCAAAAGAGTAAAAATGCGTCTCATAAGTTAAGGTATTAGATATTTGTAGTGAGTGTTTGTTATTACCATTGGATGGGAGTCAGCCCCTGACGCTTCAAATAGTCGTTGGCAAGAGAAAAATGATGATTGCCAAAGAATCCACGATAAGCGCTTAAAGGAGAAGGATGCGCTGACTTCAACACAAGATGTTTCGTTGTATCAATAAACGCGCACTTGTTTTGAGCGAAAGATCCCCAGAGAATGAAGACGAGACCAGAACGGTCATTAGCTAAATGACGGATCACAGCATCGGTGAAGGTTTCCCATCCATGACGCTGGTGACTACCTGCAGCATGGGCGCGAACGGTCAAAGTAGCATTGAGAAGAAGTACACCTTGCTCTGCCCAGCGACGGAGGCTACCACTCTGCGGAGTTTGGATGCCAAGATCGTCGTGAATCTCTTTAAAGATATTGACCAGCGATGGAGGCTGCTGCACACCATCTGCAACAGAGAAGCAGAGGCCCTCTGCCTGACCGGGTTCATGATAGGGATCCTGTCCGAGAATCACAACCTTTACCTTATTGAAAGGACAAAGGTCAAAAGCGGCAAAAATTTTGTTTCCGGGAGGATAGCAGGCAGTCTGGCGGTACTCCTGGCGGACAAACTCCGTCAGTTGCTGGAAGTAGGGTTGCTGAAACTCACTTTCAAGCACCGCTCCCCAAGAGGGTTCTATTCTTACTGCCATATTATTCCAAATAGGTGTAACCGTAGAGGCCAGCACGATAGTTACTGATAAACTCTTTGCCTTCCTCTATCGTAATCTTTCCATCCTTCACCGCACCCGAAACCCAAGTTTCAAGTCGGCGGACAAGGCGTTTGGGGTCGTATTGTACATACTCGAGCACGTCGGCTACGGTTTCACCATCAATGGTCTTATCAATACGATAAGAATCGCCATCAACGGAGATATGCACAGCATTGGTATCACCAAAGAGATTGTGCATATTACCCAGGATTTCCTGATAAGCGCCAACGAGGAATACGCCTACATAATACCTCTCACCATCGCGCAGGGGATGGAGAGGAATGTAGTTCGTCTGATGATCGTGGTTAACATAGGCACCGATCTTACCATCGGAGTCGCAAGAAATATCCTGGATTGTCGCACTCTGCGTTGGCCTTTCGTCCAAGCGTTGGATAGGCATAATGGGGAAAAGCTGGTCGAGGGCCCAATGGTCAGGGAGGCTCTGGAAGAGAGAGAAATTGCAGAAATACTTCTCTGCCATCATCTTGTCGAGCTTGCGAAGTTCATCGGGACAGTGCTTCTGATGATGAGATAGTTCGCTGACCTCATGGCAGATACTCCAGTACAGCGATTCTATCTGGGCGCGGGTACGGAGATCGAGCAAACCATGACGGAAGAGATCGAGGGCTTCCTCACGGATATCTTGGGCGTCATGCCAGTCTTCGAGCATGGAACGCGTAGAAATCTTGTCCCAAATATCATTGAGTTCATGAACCAGCTTATGGTCGTCTTCTGCAGGGACAAAGTCCTCTGGCATATGAGGAGCATCAACGGTTTCCAGAACTTCGAGTACGAGCACGGAGTGATGCGCTGTCAAGGAACGACCGCCTTCGGTAATGATATTAGGATGAGGAATATTATTGTTATTAGCAGCTTCCGAGAGGGTGTAAACAATATCGTTTACATACTCCTGCACGCTATAATTCACTGAAGATTCGGAGTTGCTGCTACGGGTTCCGTCGTAGTCAACACCGAGACCACCACCACAATCCACAAATTCAATACCGAAATCCATCTTACGAAGCTGTACATAGTATTGCGCCATTTCACGAAGGGCGACACTGACTGTACGGATCTTGGTAATCTGTGAACCAATATGGAAGTGAATCAACTTGAGACAATCATGAAGATTGAGTTCGTCAAGGAGATTGAGGGCATGGAGCAATTCAGAACTGTTAAGACCGAACTTGGAAGCATCGCCACCGCTTTCTTCCCACTTACCCGTTCCACGACTGGCAAGCTTAATTCGAATGCCCAGATTTGGACGTACGCCAAGTTTCTCTGCCGTACGAGCTATAATACGGAGTTCTGGAAGTTTTTCAATCACCAGGAACACGCGCTTACCCATCTTTTGAGCAAGAAGTGCAAGTTCTATAAAGTTCTGGTCCTTGTGACCATTGCAGACAATGATGCTATCACTGTCCATGTTGGTGGCCAGGACGGCATGGAGTTCAGGCTTTGAGCCACATTCCAAACCAAGATTGTACTTCTTTCCGTGAGAAATGATTTCTTCTACAACGGGACGCATCTGGTTTACCTTGATGGGGTAAACGATAAAGTGCTCGCCTTTGTAATCGTATTCTTTCTCAGCCTTTGCAAAACAAGCTGCGGTCTTCTCGATACGGTTATCGAGAATATCGGGGAAACGGAGGAGAACGGGGGCAGTGACATCGGCTGAAGCAAGGTCTTCCATTACTTCTGACAGGTCAATGAGCACATCGTCCTTATTCGGGCGCACATAAGCGTGGCCCTTATCATTGATGCCGAAGTAATTGACACCCCAGCCTTTGATATTGTAAAGTTCTTCAGAGTCTTCGAGTCTCCACTTTCTCATAGTTGATTCTTTATAAGATTAACGACATCCTGAATTTTATCGAAATTGTCAAGGATATTGACATCAATGGTATGTTTAGCCTTTTGATAAAAAGCCTCTCGTTCAGCCAACTGTTCACGGACGAAGACTGCGAGTTCCTCTGGTGTCTTGTTCTTGAGTAAAGGACGGTTCCCCTTGGCAATCTTCAAATGTTCAAGAATAGTCTCAGGGGTAGCTTTAAGGTAGAAGGTTTCTGCCACACTGTTCATATATTCCATATTATCGAACTGTGTCGGGGTACCACCACCACAACTGAGAACGACATTCTCAAATTCGGCTACCTCATGAAGCATCCTACGCTCCATATCGCGGAACTTCTCTTCGCCTTCAGTGGCAAAGATCTCCGGTATTTTACGACGGAAACGGTCTTCAATGTACCAGTCCAAGTCATAGAAATAGAGTCCCAGCTCTTTAGCGAGGGCTTTTCCTACTGTGGTCTTTCCGACACACATATAACCAACAAGGGCGATGCACTTCAAGGCGAGAGAGTTTTTAAGTTACTTCTTACGACGGCGAGCAGCAGCAGCTTCCTTTGCGGGAGCCTTTGCAACCTCTGCGTCAATGATAGCTTTGCATTCTTCGAGCGTAAGTTCGGCTACACGATCAGCCTGCTGACGGGGAATGCGATAGTTCGTTCCCTGGAAAACAAGGTAGGGACCATAACGGCCGGTACGAACTTCCAATTCTGGTTCCTCTTCGAAAGACTTGATATGACTCTTCTTGTCCTGCTCACGATGAGACTCAATAAGCTCGATTGCGCGTTCAAGAGTGATGCAAAGGGGATCATCGTCCTTCTCAAGAGATGTATATTTCTTCTGATGTTGAACGTAGGGACCAAAACGTCCAACGCCAACCTTCACTTCTTCGCCTTCATATTCACCGAGGGTACGGGGAAGACGGAAAAGATCAAGGGCTTCTTCAAGGGTAATAGTAGCCATAGATTGGTTCTTTGCCAACTTTGCAAAACGAGGCTTTTCATTCTCGTTCTCTGTTTCGCCAATCTGAACCATAGGACCGAAACGGCCAATCTTTACACTGACAGGCTTGCCAGTTCCAGGCTCTTCACCAAGAATACGTTCGCCAACCTTCTTTTCGCTACGTTCAGCAATGACGCTTTCAACGGCAGGATCAAAGTCAGCATAGAATGTACGGATGAGTTCTACCCAATCTTCTTCACCTTCTGCAATGTTATCGAACTGCTGCTCGACATTTGCGGTGAAGTTATAGTCCATGATGTTGGGGAAGTTTTCCTGCAAGAAGTCAGTTACAACGACGCCCATATCGGTAGGAACAATGCGTCCCTTATCGTTTCCGACAAGTTCCTGACGATGGCTCTTCTTGATTTTCTCGCCCTTTAAGGTAAGAACTTCATACGGGCGCTTGGTACCTTCGTTTTCACCACGACGTACATACTCACGCTGGAGAATGGTAGTGATAGTGGGGGCATAGGTAGAAGGACGGCCGATACCAAGTTCCTCAAGTTTGTGAACGAGGCTGGCTTCATTATAGCGGATAGGAGCCTGGCTGAAACGCTGAATCGCACAGATTTCCTCACGGTCGATACTCTGACCTTCCTTCATGGGAGGAAGAATGCGGCCTTCTTCGCTAGCATCTTCCATATTTTCCTCAGTCTCACGGTAAACACGGAGGAAACCGTCAAACTTAACCACTTCGCCAGTAGCGACAAATTCGCCTTCATCATTACTCATGCTGATGGACGCAGTTGTCTTTTCAAGTTCAGCATCTGCCATCTGACTAGCAACGGTGCGCTTCCAGATCAGGTCATAGAGATGACGTTCCTGATTGCTACCCTTGATTTCTGCACGGGTCATATCGGTAGGGCGGATTGCTTCGTGAGCCTCCTGAGCACCCTTTGCACTAGTGTGGTAGTTGCGGCGCTTATGATACTCCTTGCCTGCCATCTCTTCGATGACGGGGCCAACGGTGTTGAGGCAGAGCGTAGAAAGATTCGTAGAGTCGGTACGCATATAGGTGATCAAACCGGACTCGTACAAACTCTGTGCAATACGCATGGTGAGCTGTACAGGGAAGCTCAACTTATGAGCTGCTTCCTGCTGAAGGGTTGATGTCGTGAAGGGAGGTGCTGGGAAACGCTTTACAGGCTTCTGCTGAATTCCACTGATTGTGAAAGAAGACTGCTTACACTTTTCAAGGAACGCTTGTGCTTCTTCGATTGTTGCAAAAGAACGGTTGTAGGTAGCCTTCATAGAGCAAAGATTACCTTCTGCATCGGGAAGCAGGAAAGAACCGGTCACACGGTATGCGCTCTCTGACTGGAAATCCTGTATTTCGCGTTCACGTTCAACAATGAGGCGAACGGCAACACTTTGGACACGACCAGCACTAAGATTACCACGTACCTTACGCCAAAGCACAGGACTTAACTTGAATCCAACAAGGCGGTCCAAAACTCGACGGGCCTGCTGAGCGTTTACAAGATTGATGTCGATAGTACGAGGATTCTCGATTGCCGCTAAAATCGCGGGTTTGGTAATTTCATGAAAAACGATACGACGAGCACTGGTGGGATCGAGTTTCAATACTTCCGCAAGGTGCCAGCTGATGGCTTCTCCCTCGCGGTCCTCATCGGATGCTAACCAAATAGCATCGGCTTTCTTAGCCTGAGAACGAAGTTCGTTAACTACGCGTTGCTTATCTTCGGGAATTTCATATTCGGGCTGAAAGGTATCGAGATCAACACCGAAATTTTTCTTCTTTAAGTCGCGGATATGTCCAAAGCTGGACATTACCTTATAATCACTTCCGAGGAAGCGTTCTATGGTTTTAGCCTTTGCGGGGCTCTCCACAATTACTAAGTTCTTCTGCATTATATGGATATATATTTCTGTATCATAGCTTTGGGTTCGCACTTTCATTCAGTAGGACCGTTATCATTCACGATGAAGTACGAACAGCTATCGCCTGATACTACTTTTCGGGCGCAAAATTACTGCCTTTTGCATTAATCTCCAAATTTTTCAATTAAAAAAATGTTATCAAAAAATGGGCTTCTACTCATCTTATATATATATAAGATATTTTTACTCCCTTTTTAAAGGAGAGAAAGTGAAGGTTGCAAACGAGCAAAATAGTCTTTCTTTTTAAGACTCACAAGCCTCTCTTTTTCTATTATGACATTTCATTTCCTTGAGCATTTTTTACAGCAAAAAGGCCTTTTTCCTTTTTGTTTTGCGTACAAAACAGGAATAAAACGGACATGCTGTGAAATTCACGATTTGTCCAAAACCTTTTCACAGAAAACACGCCACAGGGGTAAATACCGCCGTACCTTTGCACCAGAAAACAAAACAAATTCTATTCTCTGCGCTTCTTGTCGCAGCAGAATTCACAACAAAACATATTCAAAAAATAACGAAACAATAATAAACATTATGAAAAAGTCTATAGCAATTTTACTGGGTATTATGGCCCTCTCTTTCGCATCATGCGACAATAACGATGAAGAAATGTTGATGGAACAGGAATCAACAGAAATGACAATTGCCTCTGAAGCTTATATTTCCGGCGAGGTTGTCGGGTTTGACAATTTTGGTATGATGATGCCTTCATTCACTCCGCAAGACATGTTTGATGCTGGCTTTGAATACTCTGATCTGCTGAACGTGAAGATTGGTAATCAAATCGTTCTGAACGATGTTCCTTTTGTAACCGGTTTCAATGAAGTTGGTGTTCTCGAAACTTGTCTTTGTGACTACAATGGTTTAGGCCAGACCTTTGGCCTTGCATTGCTCCATGGTAATTTTCAGGAACGTATCGGCGGCAAACCGGGTGAGGTAATTCAGATTTCCTTGTCTAAAAAGCATGGCTACAATGAAACCTGGCAGATTATGAAGTCTGTATATTCTTCTGACCGCATGCAATATCCTTCGGATGAAGCTTTTGCAAACTTCCGTCCCGTCACCACCTCCGGCATGAAGTCTGGCGTACTCTATCGTTCCAGCAACCCGCTTAATCCCAAGGACAACGCCGTTCGCTATGCTTATGTAGATGATCTGGCTCGTCAAGCAGGCATTCAGACTGAGATTGATCTCGCTGATACCGAGGCAAAGATTGATAATTTTCTCTCTTATCCTGATTATGCTTCTTCTTATTGCCCTTCTCTCTATAAAAATGGCAAGGTTATCGCATTGGGTCTTACAAGTGATACGTATAGTTCTACATTTATGAACAAGTTAGGCGAAGGTCTTCGTTTCATGCTTCAGAACCAACCTCCTTATCTTATTCATTGCAACGAAGGCAAGGACCGCTGCGGTTTCGTCATCATGCTGCTGGAAAGCCTCGCTGGTGCTACCTACAATGAAGTTGCTGCCGACTACATGCAGACACTTATCAACTTCTATAAGATTGAAAAAGGCGGTGCAAGCTATCAGTTGCGCCAGGGATTATCAGTAGATCGTCTGGTTTGGTTGCTCGAAAATGTTTCTGCCGTTAATGATTTCACTGCCATCAACTGGTTATACAATGATCCCAAGTCTGTCGATCTACAGAAAGCTGCAAGAAAATATATCATGCAGTGCGGTCTCACCGAGACTGAATGCGATCAGCTCCAGGCTTTGTTGAATGGTGGCAATCTTTAAAGGAATGGCAACAGATATAGAGTGAAAAACGGTGAGGATGTTTCAAAACTGATGCGTTTTGAAATTTTGTGAGGAGAAAAAATGATTCAGGCTCGCACTAAGAATGCTTAGTACGAGCCTGAATTTTATTTAAACATGTCTACAAATGCTGGGTAAATTGTATGAAGAATCCAAAAAGGTTCTTCTTACCTCAATGCCAGGGCAGCATCCTCTGCGGCCTCCATAATTTCGCGCTCGCCAGGACCCTTATCGTTGATGCCAACAAGATGAAGAACACCATGAATCAAAACACGGTGAAATTCTTCGTCGTAAGCCTTTCCGAATTGCTCCGCATTGGTACGAACGGTGTCCAGCGAGATGTAGATATCTCCCGAAAGAATACCATTGGCACAGTAATCAAAGGTAATAACATCCGTATAGTAATCATGTTGGAGGTACCTGAGATTTACATCCAAAATCTCCTCATCAGAACAGAAGACATAGTTGATATCTCCCACACGCTTTCCATGACTAGCAACGACGCGCAGAATCCAAGCATTCTCTACCCCCTCATTAACAGGCGGCATGACGCTTCCGTATGAATTGTAAGTAATCATATCTTAGAACAAATAACCTTGATCAGGGTCCTTGGACATTGCAATGGCACGGCCGAGATGTTCGTAGGCCAATTCGGTAACCTCACGACCACGGGGCGTACGGCGTATAAAACCTTCCTTAATCAAGAACGGCTCATAAACTTCTTCGACCGTTCCTGAGTCTTCACCGATTGCGGTAGCGATGGTAGAGATTCCAACTGGACCGCCCTTGAACTTATCGATGATTGTTATCAGAATCTTATTATCGATTTCGTCCAGACCATATTTGTCGATGTTCAGGGCCTCAAGGCTGTATCTTGCGATTTCAATATCAATATCACCGTTTCCTTTAACCTGAGCAAAATCGCGGACACGACGAAGTAAAGCGTTGGCAATTCGAGGCGTTCCTCGACTGCGACCTGCTATTTCCGCTGCTGCCTTAGGATCTATCTTAACCCCAAGGATCCGGGCAGAACGGGTGATGATAGTCTGCAACGTCTTGGCATCATAGTACTCAAGATGCAGATTAATACCGAAACGGGCACGGAGAGGCGCCGTCAGCAGACCGCTGCGGGTGGTAGCACCAACGAGTGTAAAGGGATTTAGATCAATCTGGATACTGCGGGCAGCAGGACCCTTATCTAGCATGATATCAATACGATAGTCCTCCATCGCAGAATAGAGGTATTCCTCCACGACGGGACTCAAACGATGGATTTCATCAATAAAGAGAACATCATTTTCCTCGAGACTGGTCAGGATACCAGCAAGATCACCGGGTTTATCAAGAACGGGGCCGCTGGTCAGCTTGAAACCTACGCCAAGCTCGTTTGCAATGATATTTGAAAGGGTTGTCTTTCCAAGACCTGGAGGGCCATGGAGAAGGGTATGGTCAAGAGGTTCGCCACGATATTTTGCAGCCTCAACGAAAACACGCAGATTATCCACTACCTTCTTCTGGCCAGAGAAATCAGAAAAAGATAGCGGGCGGAGCGCGTTTTCAAAGTCGCGTTCAGAATTACCGCCAGGCATCTGTTGTTCAGAACGAATATCGAAAGTATCTTCCATAATCGGAGAGTTAAGCATCTATAGAGCATTCAGCTATTGCGCTTGTGACATTTTGTGCGTGCAAAGGTACACAAAAAAACGGAATCCGACAAATGTCAGACTCCGTTATATGAATTTATCTACAAGAATTAACCGAGCTTGTTGATGTGAAGCATAAGGCTAGACTTGATGTTAGCAGCCTTGTTCTTGTGGATAGTGTTGTTCTTAGCGAGCTTGTCGAGCATCTTCTGTACCTTGGGAAGGAGTTCAACAGCTTCAGCCTTATCGGTGGTAGCGCGGAGCTTACGAACTGCGTTACGCATGGTCTTAGCGTAGTAACG
>DCHS01000049.1:0-82844 GCA_002314875.1 Prevotellaceae bacterium UBA1746 | reverse complement strand
ATGACTTGTGATTTGCCATTTTGTTATTGATTTTTTCTATTATACATATGATAAGGTGGAACTCCGGTCAGTCTCAGCGAGGAGGAAAATAGCGCGTCATCCCGACGGTACTAGCTGAAGATTTGACTTTTATTCGCGAGACAATGTAAGAAGTCAAAAAAAATGAAAAGTAACCGAACTGTGCGAAGGTTCAATTGTCTTTCCACTTTTCACTTTTGACACTTAATTGTCGTTGGTAGTCCCTAGCGGAATCGAACCGCTCTTTAGAGAATGAAAATCTCTCGTCCTAACCGATAGACGAAGGGACCAGGCTAACGGTAATGCAATCCAGCGTTTTGGAAGCTCGCCAGGTTTGCGACCCGTTTGCGAGTGCAAAAGTACGGCAACATTTTGGATTGGCAAAACATTCTTGCTATTATTTTTAAAAATTCTTAATCAAAATGCCATTTTTGCCAAGTTGAGTTACGGAAAGTCCGCTTTTGAGACCTAAAAATATAGTTTTTCGAGGGAGATTCGCGCGGTTTCTTCTTAAAAAGGCGGAAATTTGCCAAAAATGATCGAAAATCACCAGATATTAGTCCTCAGCAGTCTAAAATTTTCAGAAGACAAACTGATTGTAAACGCCCTTTCCCGTTCGGCAGGAAGGGTGACGCTTATGGTGAACATCAGCCACAGCCAGCGGGCTTCAGTACATTTTACCCTTTTCCAACCACTTGCGCTTTTAGATGTTTCATGGGAGGTTACTCCCCGAACAAAGATGTTCAAGCCTAAGACGGCACGTCCGTCCGTTCAGCTTCATTCGCTGCAAAGTGATCCTGTGAAGTCGACCATTGTGATGTTTCTGGCAGAATTCCTGCTAAATGCAACGCGCATAGAGAGTGACGGAGGCTTGCTCTTCGATTATATATCTGCTGCTATACAATGGTTGGATGAAGCAGAAAAAGACTTTGCCAACTTTCATATCGTATTTCTTTTACGACTGAGCCAGTTCTTAGGCATCCAGCCTAATCTTGAAGATGACAGTGATGAACCGTACTTTGATCTTCAAGGTGCAGAATATGTCGGCCGACGTCCTGATCACACGTATTATATAAGTGGAGAGGATTTGAAAGCGCTTCGCCAACTTGTCCGGATGAATTTTGGAACAATGCATCTTTTCCAACTTTCGGGCAACCAGCGAAATCGCATTCTGCACTTTATCCTCACTTACTACCGTCTGCATCTGCCAAATTTCCCGGAACTGAAAAGTTTGGCGATTCTCCAGGCAATTTTCCGCTAAACCCTACTTGTTTCTCCGTTAACTATCTCGCTTTGTAATGTTAAAGTTTTGGGCGCACTTACATGAAACGCTCCCACGGGGCAGTTTTTCCTAGGTCCGACCTGGTTGAAATTCCCCCACCACCGCGTTTCAACCGCCGCATTTTGCAGTCTTCTCTACACTACGTATCTTTAAGTTACGAATTATTCTTGGAATCTCCAAATCTCCCTATGTTAAAAAGCCTAAGAAGTGTTAATGGAAAATACGCGCGCGTACATAAAAATGTACACGCGCGTATTTTATTTAATGTAGGTCTTTCGACCATTTGATGAGATGACCACAGCATGATGAGCAGCAGCCCGGCGCCGGCCACTCAAATCATAAGCAGCGTTTCCAACTGCGGGCGAAGAGCAGGTAGGTGAGTCAAGACCAACTACTCTCGAATAGGAAACCAGCGGAATATCGTAAAAGAAACGAGTAGCTGTAGCGTCAGCAGTCTTTGCGATATTCCAGGCAGAATCAAATCGCATGCGTACTCTTGTCTCACGGCACTTGCCCAAATCGGGACATGTAATCGTTACACTTCCATTACAAACCGCAGAATTCTGCGCATTTGCTGTTCCCAAAGTCGTTACTTTCTTTTCAAAAGTGCCATCACCATCACTATCAAGCCAAACGGTAAGGTAACAATATTTCAGGCCATCATTACCCGTCCAACTCAAGGTGATTTTGTCGCCCTCGTCACATAGCACTTCCTGGGTTTTCTGATGAAGAGTTGCAGGAATTCCTTTTGTCTGATAAATCATGGCCGCATCTTCATCCGTACGGCCATCATAAAAAGGGACGACAACTGCTGACAAAGTGTTGATGTACTGCTTGTAACTTTCAAGAGTGCTCCAATCAGAAGTATCTTCTACCGGATAAGTCCAAACGCCATCATGGTGACTGTCGAGAAGATAATAGTCATAACCCGTTGTTCCGTCAGCCTTCTTATAGGGAAGAACATACTTCTCTAATAATCGCTTGGCAACTTCATAGCTGTCGCCTTCGGGCTCTGCAGAATAGTATGTCCTATTCTTGCTATATGCAGTCGTTCCTTTCGAAGTTGCACCTGTAGGACGTCCCGTTTCATGGGCCCAGTTCCAGTCGGTGTAGAACCAACCTTTGGATGGTGCCTGCATCTTATGTTCGAACCAGTACTTCCAACGGGGGTAGTAGTAATCCTTCAACATGCCTTGCCACTCACGGTAAGAATAGTCGCGCAGGCCGCCTTCGCTTTGGTCATAATCGCCCCAAGTCGTAATCAGGGTGCGTGCATTGTCCAGTTCGTACCAGTCGCGGGTGGAATCCGTAGCACCGGGAACTTCCGAAGCAGCATTGCGAGCCGTCTCGGTCCAATTTCCTAAACGGAAGATACGGTTCGTTCCCAACAGTTCATCCAGATCAAGAATCAGTTGCAAGAATGCTGCACGACGCTCTCTGAATTCATTGCTTGCAGTATCAGACGATGCTTGCTGGATGCCCGCCAACAAACTCTTGGAATAATCGGTCAGAACCTGACGGGTTATATCCACGAGATCGTACGAATAGTTCAATTTAGCAAGTTCACTACCGTTTGTTGTTATGTCATCGTAAGCGGCGAGAAGATCATAAGCAGCCTCGCAAACCTGCATCTGGTCATAATAAATCGTCGTGCCACCCCAAGTGCTGACGGAATTCACCGTTAACGAGGGACGCGCACAGACAATGGCCTCATGAGGACCTTGCAGTTCCGTAGTATTGTTCAAAACCGTATTGAGGAGAATCTGCCAAGCGGTATCAGCGGCACTGTCCGCCGTTCCTTTACTAACAGAAGTTCTACCATAACGAGCAGCGGCATAATCACGCATCCAAGCGGAACAATCAGGCTTCTGGCCCATCCAAGGCAATTCAAACAACAAGTCATAAACCACAGGCGTCTGTTCAATGGCTTCAGGAGCCGCACCAATTCCCTTGATAGTTGAATACTTTGACTTATAACTGAAATAATTGTCAGCCATCTTGGGAATACGTCCAAAGAAACCTGTACGACCTCCGAAATTCGGAATGGCGCAATAAACAGCTTCCTGAGGATTATAGCCTTTCCAAGCATCAAATTTTGGCTGGCCATCGCTGAACAAATCAAGAACGATTAATCGCTTTTCAGGAACCGCGGTGAGGGAAGTTCCCTGATAGGAGCTCCATTGCCACTGCTGGATCACCCATTTTGTGTTAGTACCACAGCAGGTATTCATTGCATCATAAATGGCCTTATAGCCCTCAGCATATTTTCCACTTGCAATACGACCACCTTCATGGAAGGGATCCATGGAATAGTAAAGGGACGTTCCCATCACTTTTTCCAATTGCTTATAGTACGCTGCAGCAACTTCCGAGAATCTTGCATTCGTAGGATCCATGATATAAGGGCGCTGGAAGCCACACCATCCACCCTGACTCTCACAAGCAATGCCGGTCTTGGTACCAAAATTATCGGGAACCGTACCACTGAAACCCGGTAAAACTGGCTGCATACCCATCTCACGTTCGCGAGCGAGAATCTTTTGAGCCAAAGCAACCTGACGGTCGTACCAAGCATCGTTCTTGACACCAGTAGCGGGTTTGTTGTTATCTCCGCCCCAGCCTTCAAGGTTGTTCATACCCCACCAGGCGGTAAAGGCAGGACCAGGCACAAAGGCCTCTGCATCTGCTTCGGAATAGCCATAGTCTTCCATCAAAAGCGCTTTCCACACTTGTTCGAGACCAACAATCTGCAACGGCATATTAATGCCATGCAACGCCATCCAGTCAATCTCTTGCTGCCAGCGTTCCCAAGTCCAGGTTGTCATGGAATAGCCGAAGGTGCAATAGTTCAGATAGTATCGATAATCGGCATCGCAGACATGACGCTCTTCATTCTCGGGAACAGGGAAAGCAGTTTCAGACAAGTCCGCCGTCAACTGATTCCATGTAAGATTTACATGCGCATAGTGATTGAGATACCAATTAATACCCGTTGTAATCGCAGAAATACTCGTTCCTTTAACAGCAGGTTTACCATTAATGGCCGTAATAACGAAGAGTTCCTGACCATTTGTCGCCAGACTTTCATCAAGAACGGTTACCATTCTGTCAGCCGTTCCATTGCCACCAATACGATTCAAGAGTCCAACCACGGAAGCCGGATTGTTTTCTGCTGCAAAGGAAGAGACTCCAAATGAAAGCAGGGCAAATAAAAGAATAATAATGCGGTTCATAAAACTACAAAAATCCCCAGAGCACACTTTGCGCCCCAGGGATGTATAAAGATGAGTGATTAGTCTTCGATGAGGTCCTTACCGGTCATCTCTGCAGGCTGTTCAAGACCCATGATATGGAGGATAGAAGGAGCCACGTCAGCGAGCACACCATCCTTAACCTTAGCGTTCTTGTTCTCAGTTACATAAATGAAAGGAACTGCATTCAAAGAGTGAGCAGTGTTGGGGGTACCGTCACCATTGAGAGCGTTATCAGCATTACCGTGGTCAGCAATGATAATAGTCTCGTAACCAGTTGCCTTTGCTGCCTCAACAACTTCATTTACACACTGGTCAACAGCAACAACAGCCTTTTCAATAGCGGGATAGATACCGGTATGACCTACCATATCGCCATTAGCGAAGTTAACAACGATCCAGTCATACTTATCTTCCTTGATAGCCTCAACGAGCTTATCCTTAACTTCAAATGCGCTCATCTCGGGCTTGAGGTCATAAGTAGCAACCTTGGGACTTGCAACGAGAATACGGTCTTCGCCTTCATAAGGAGTCTCGCGACCACCATTGAAGAAGAAGGTAACATGAGCGTACTTCTCGGTTTCTGCAGTGTGAAGCTGCTTAAGACCCTTACTGCTGATATACTCGCCCAGCGTGTTTGTAACGTTTTCCTTGGGGAAAAGGATATGAACACCGGTGAAGCTTGCATCGTAGGGAGTCATACAGTAGTACTGGAGGCCGGGGATGGTCATCATGCCCTGGTCAGCCATATCCTGCTGGGTAAGAACAACGGTAAGTTCCTTAGCGCGGTCATTACGGTAGTTGAAGAAGATAACAACGTCACCTTCCTTGATAGTACCGTCAACGGTGCTATTATTAATAGGGAGTACGAATTCATCGGTCACGCCATCATCGTAGCTCTGCTGCATAGCCTCAACCATATCAGTTGCCTGCTTGCCTTCACCCTTGATAAGGAGATCATAAGCTACCTTAACGCGTTCCCAACGCTTGTCGCGGTCCATAGCATAGAAACGACCAACGATGCTTGCAATCTTAGCACCCTGCTTGTCACAGTGAGCCTGAAGATCTGCAATAAAGCCCTTGCCACTCTTAGGGTCTGTATCACGGCCATCCATGAAGCAGTGTACGAAAGTACGGTCCTGAACGCCATATTCAGCAGCGATATCAACGAGCTTGAGAATGTGGTCAAAGCTGGAGTGAACGCCACCAGTAGAAGTCAGACCCATAAGGTGTACTGCCTTGCCGTTTTCCTTTGCATAAGAATAAGCGCTAACGATTTCAGGATTCTGAAGAATGCTTCCGTCAGCACAAGCGCGGTTAATCTTAACCAAATCCTGGTAAACGATGCGGCCAGCACCGATATTCAAGTGACCAACCTCGGAGTTACCCATCTGACCGTCGGGAAGACCAACGTTTTCGCCGCTTGCCTGAAGAGCAGAATGAGGATAGTTTGCGTTGAGATAATCCATGTAAGGAGTAGGAGTCTGGAAGATAACATCTCCCTTGCCCTGGTTACCGATGCCCCAACCGTCGAGGATCATCAGAAGTGCTTTGTGTGCCATTTTGTTTTTGTTTATTTAGATTTGTAATTCGTTTCGAACTGCAAAATTACTGATAAATCCCGACAATAACGAAAAAAATTACATTTTTTTGCTTTGTGCGCGCACTATTCACACTTTTTTAGTTACCTTTGCCTCCAGAATTTGTATTATAACGTATGAAGTGCTACTCCCCTAATCCTCACAATCTACTTACTTTTACCATTTGCGTCTTGCTGTTCATGGGGAATTTGCTTCCGACACAGGCACAGGATATCCCACTCGTTCACCCTACTATCGGAACGCAAGCTAGCAGCGACGACGGCAGTGTGAAAATGACCTTGATTGGCAAGAAACAGAATTTCACAGGAGGTTCTGCAGATACTCGTGACGTTTACATCAACAGCCCGAAATCTGTCAATATACACCCCAATGGCGAGAAGTACTATGTCAACTCGCTCGAAGGTTGTACTACAATCAGTTATGATTTTAAGACAAATCACCGGCTGAAAGTCATCAGCCATCTCATTTCTGCCAAACAGTCTGATTTATGGAGTTCTCCTTCTGATTTCTATCCCTGGACGCACTATACCCCTAACAACTGTTTTGCAGGGAAACCCGTCGAGAGTACTTTCAGTCATAACGGACGCTATCTTTGGGTTCCCTATTACCGTCGTTCTTTTGATATCAATGCGCAAGACCCGTCTGCAGTTGCCGTCATAGATACAGAAAGCGACAGCATTATCCGCTTGATGGAAACCGGTCCTCTTCCCAAAATGATTGCCACAAGTAATGACGGACAGACGGTGGCCATTTCCCATTGGGGCAACAACACGGTCGGTCTCATAGATATTTCTTCTGATGACCCCAAAGAATGGAAGCATAAAGCCGTCCTCATAGTTGATAAAATTCTCCCACTCGATTACCCCCTCGACAAAGCCGTTGACCGTGATAATGGTAGTGGCTACGCTCTCCGCGGTACCGTCTTTACCCCCGATGATAAATATCTCCTTGTGGGTTGTATGGGCGGCGGTGGCGGTATCGCTGTCATTGACATTCCTAACCATAAATATCTCGGGCGCGTAATGGGTATGATGGGTAACATGCGCCACCTTGTTATCTCCGGCGATTATCTCTATCTCAGCATCAACGGAGCAGGAGCCATACAACGCATTAAACTCTCTGATTTCATGAATGTTGCGAAGACGATCAACGGCAAGACAGCTACGATCAATGGTTGGAAGACGGTCTATGTCGGAAAGGGAGCGCGCACCATCTGTATTACTCCGAAAGGCGACTATATTTTCGCGGCATGCAATATAGCGAGTGCCATCTACGTCGTGGACGCACGAAGCATGACCGTCGTCTGCCAAATCCCGGTTGATAGTTATCCTGTCGGCATGGATATTTCCAGCGATGGACGCTATGTTTTTGTTACTTCCCAAGGCCGCTCATCCAAAGACACTCCAGGAGTCTATTATGGCGGCAACGCTGTTAACATCTACGAGGTAGAATACGCTGTAGATCAGATGGCCGATGAAAAAGCAGTTTCTTCAGTTCCAATTGATGAGGATGCAAGAACAAACACATCCTCCAACGGTGAAGAACAGGGGAAATCTTCATTTTTTTCTCGCTTCTCCGAACTCAGCCCTTTTGAATATGCCAGCATAGGGGGTGCAACAGTCCTTCTTTGCGTCTTGGCGGCCCTAAAAACCCGCAAAACTCGCTCTAACGAAAACAAAAGTTAGTATTGCAAAGTAAAGCGTTGCATTTTAGCACTTTAAATTGCTTTATCTAAATTTTTTCACGAACGAGTTGATTTTTCTACGAAAAAATTATACGCAACTGCGAAATTATCCTTAACTTTGGAGGCCGAAATAGGAGTTTTTGGCTTCCAAAGTTCTTTTTATGCGGTTTAAATACCTATAAAACAGAACCTTGTTAGCAAAACTGCCGTCTTTACGCACCAATTGCCGTAACATATTCATTTCAGATTAATGAACTGCCCAACCTATCACATTCCCGTTCTTCTCAAAGAAACTGTTGATGGTCTTGACTGTCGACCTGATGGAACCTACATCGATGTTACCTTCGGTGGAGGCGGTCACAGTCGTGAAATTCTCAGTCGTCTGAGTGCCCATGGCCATCTCTATAGTTTTGATCAGGATGCTGATGCGGAGCAGAATGTACCGGAGGGAGAGACACGTCTGACGTTTGTACGTTCTAACTTCCGTTACATCACCAATTGGATGCGTTATTATGGAGAGAACGAAGGTGTTGACGGTGTTTTAGCCGACCTTGGAGTTTCCAGCCACCATTTCGATGCAGAAGAGCGCGGCTTCTCTTTCCGTTTTGACGCTCCTTTGGATATGCGTATGAATGGTCGTGGTGGTCAGACCGCTGCTGACGTTCTTAACACATATGATGAGACGGCGCTCTCTCGTATCTTCTGTATTTACGGTGAACTGAAAAACGGACGCAAACTGGCTTCCGCTATCATCAAGGCTCGTAGCCAACAGCCTTTCGACAATATCGACAGCCTTCTCGCAGTTGCCAAGCCTATGATGCCGCGCGAACGAGAGAAGAAGGAACTGGCAAAAGTTTTCCAGGCTCTCCGAATCGAAGTAAACCACGAAATGGAGGCCCTTGAAGAAATGCTGAAAGGTGCCATCCGTATTCTTAAACCTGGTGGCCGCCTCTCTGTATTGACCTACCATAGTCTTGAGGACCGCATGGTGAAGAATTTTATGCGTGCAGGCAACATTGACGGAAAAGTAGAACAAGATTTCTATGGAAATCGCTTAACTCCACTCCGCCAACTTGGCAAGGTAGTCATTCCGACCCAACAGGAACAAGAGGAGAATCCTCGCAGTAGAAGTGCGAAATTACGCGTTGCAGAGAAAGTCGAACTTCCTGATCAAAGAAACACAAACGACAAATCATAATCACAAAACTTACAAGAAAATGAAGAAACAAGAAGAAACAACCACTCCCAAGAACAAGGGTAAAATGCCCGAACTTGAGATTGTGAACACCGTCCAAGACGAGGGTGCTCTTCCCATTGACGATGGCCAAATTGTCGAAGAGGAAACCGAAACCCAGGAACCCAACGAAGAGATTGAGACTTCCCAAAAGAAGGTTTCCCCAAAAGAACAGGAAGAAGAAACTCCGAAATCTGTTCTTCAGCAGCTACGTGACTTTGTCAACCAAGATGAAGACCAGCCTTTCCACTTCGATGTAAAAGCATTTGTTGGCGGCGATGGCCTCGTCAGAATGTTTGCCCGCAACTGGGTTTTCATTACTCTCATCGTCTTTTTTACTTGCTGTTATGTGACCAGCCGATATCTAATGGACGGTGCAAAGATTGAGAACAATGCCCTCAACGATACCCTCATAGACCGTCGCTATAAGGCATTGACCTCTGAAAGTCTGCTTAAACAGCACACGCTCAGCAGCCATGTGGAAGTATCCTTAAAGGATAGTACTATTCACACTCCTACGGAACAATCCTATATCTTAGATATTGATAATTAATCACCACCCGAAACAAACGCAGGAAAATGAAAAAGAAGAATACTCCCTCGTTCACCTCGGAATTGGTGATGCCCCGATATTTTATGCTGGTAGCCATCTTTGCTTGCATTGCCTTGGCTATCCTTATCAAAGCGAGTTATCTGATGTTCTTCCAGCACGATTACTGGATGGAAGTCAGTGAACAATTCAAACGAAACAATGTAACGATCCCCGCAGTTCGTGGAAATATCTATTCCGCTGATGGTGAAGTTCTGGCAACCTCGCTACCGGAATACCGTATGTACATGGACTTTATGTCCGCAGAAAAGGATTCTGCCCTGCATATCAAGGACCAGTTACGCCGAGATCGCCTGCTCTATCTCAAGATGGACAGTATCTGTATGGAGATGCACAAGATTTTCCCCGATATCAATCCCACGGAATTCAAGAAGCTCCTTCTTGCCGGTCGTGCGAAGAAAAGTCATCATTGGGAACTTTACAAGCCTCTTATCTCATACATTCAATACCGTAAAGTAAAGGAATTGCCGCTTTTCCGTCTTAGTGAAAACCGCGGTGGTTTCCATGTTGAGACTTTCCGTAAGCGTAAGAAGCCCTATGGCAATCTGGCGCGTGCAACCATCGGTACCTTTGACCCAGAACGTGACAACTTCAAATCTGGTCTCGAAAAGGCTTTCGACAAAGAACTTAGCGGAAAGCCTGGTCTGGCCCACCGCCAAAAGGTAATGAACCGATATCTTTCCTTTGTAGACAGTGCAGCAACTGATGGGTATGATGTATATACGACACTAGATGTCCGCATGCAAGACCTTGTGGAAAAGACACTCGGTGACCAGCTCAAGCATCTTGGAGCAGACCTCGGTATGTGTATTCTCATGGATGTTCCAACTGGTGATGTGAAGGCAATGTCTTCTTTGACTGCCCGTGGTAGCGAATACATAGAACTCGATAACCGTGCGCTCTATAGCCTTCGTGAACCTGGTTCTGTATTCAAGCCTGTTAGCTTTATGGCTGCTTTTGAAGACGGAGTAATTGATATGCACAGCGGTTGGAATGTTGGATGTGGCGTTCGCGAGATGTATCACCGTCCGATGCGTGACTCCAACTGGGGAAAGGGTGGCTATGGCTGCTGGCTCTCCGTTGTAGACATCATTAAGTACTCCTCCAATGTTGGTGTAAGTTCTCTCATTGATCAGGCCTACCACAATGATCCCGGACGATTCGTGAAAAATGTCTATAAGACTGGTATTCACGAAGACCTTGGCATTCCTCTTTCTGACTATCACCGTCCCAACATTCGTATGCCCCAGGTAGACAAGTACGGTCATTGGCTAAACTGGTCTGCTACCGCGCTTCCATGGATGAGTATCGGTTACGAAACCCAGATTCCACCTATTCAGACGCTTTCCTTCTACAATGGTATTGCCAATGGAGGAAAAATGGTGAAGCCACGCTTTGTCACCGCTATAAAACGAGGTGACGAAGTCGTCAAGGAATTCCCGACAGAATACATCCAGGGAGAAGGTAATAAATTGCCTGATCACATGATGTGTTCTCCCGCCACTTTGAAAAAGGTGAAGACTTGCCTCGAAGCTGTTGTTGGTAGAGGAAAATGTACGGGAAAGGATGTTTATACCCCGAAATTCAACATCGCAGGAAAGACGGGTACAGCTCAGATTCTCGGCAAGGGCGGTAAAACCGGTAAGTATATCATCAGTTTTGTTGGATATTTCCCCGCCGAAAAACCTAAGTACTCTATGATTGTCTGCATTGAAAAGAGTTTCCCCGCCTATGGTGGTGCCATGTGCGGTCCTGTTTTCAAGAAGATTGCGGAAACAATCTGGGCCAAGAATATCTTTGCAGACCTCTCCACAGCAAAGGATTCTACCGCACACTTCACCGATGTCCCAGAGATGCGAAGTGGTAATCTCCGCGCCCTTTCGGAAGTTCTTGGAGATCTCAACGTGAAGTATAACAAAGAATTCAATTCGGACGAAGATCTTGTTTGGGGACGCAATGCCTCTGGCAATCCCTCGAGTGCTTTGCTTTGTGCCGAAAACAAATCGAACGGCAAGTCACCTGTGATGCCAAATGTTATCGGGTACGGTCTTCGTGATGCTATCTTCCGTCTGGAACGAATGGGACTTGTTGTAAAAACCAGTGGAACGGGACGTGTCGTACGTCAAAGTATCCCTGCAGGACAAGCCCTCAAGCCCAAAGAACAGGTTGATATTTTCCTTTCGAATGACGAAAAATATAAGGAATCCGAACCAGTACCCGCACCCGAGCCAGCAGACAGCCTTCCAGTAAAGAAGGACACCTTGGCTCCTACGACTCCTACTAAGAAAGAAGCTTAATCGCGAGCTTATCCTACATATAAAACGATATTTGCAAATAAATATACTATTATGAAGTTAAGTGATGTACTCAAGCATGTGTCTCCACTGGAAGTTAACGGCAGTCTGGACACAGAAATCACTGGTGTGAATATGGACAGCCGCCTTGTAGAGGCAGGAAATCTCTTTGTAGCCGTAAAGGGTACACAGACCGATGGACACACCTATATCGCAAAGGCTATTGAACTCGGCGCTTCTGCCGTCCTCGTTAGCGAACCCATTGAAAATCCTATTGAAGGCGTGACTTATGTTCGCGTTGCAGACACCGAAGATGCTGTCGGCAAAGTCGCAACAGCATTCTATGGTGATCCAACCGATCACCTTACCCTCGTTGGCGTAACCGGTACGAACGGTAAGACAACAACGGCAACGGTTCTCTATCAGCTTTTCCGTGGATTCGGTCACAAAGTAGGCTTGTGCTCTACCGTATGCAACTATATCGATGACCAGCCCATTGAAGCTACGCATACAACTCCTGATCCTATTACGCTCAACAAACTTCTTGCTGAGATGGTGGCAGCAGGCTGCGAATATGCCTTCATGGAATGTTCTTCACACTCCATCCATCAAAAGCGCATCGGTGGTTTGAAGTTCGCAGGCGGTATTTTCACAAATCTTACCCGCGACCATTTGGATTATCACAAGACTTTCGAAAACTATCGCGACGCAAAGAAGGCCTTCTTCGATGGTCTTTCAAAGGATGCTTTTGCTATTACCAATCTTGACGACAAGAATGGCATGGTCATGGTACAGAATTGTGCCGCAAAGGTTTCTACCTATTCTACCCGTGCTATGGCAGCCCTCCGTGGTAAGATCATTGAAGAAAGCATTGAAGGCATGTTGCTCGACATCAATGGCACAGAAGTCAGCGTGGCATTTGTTGGACGTTTCAATGTCAGCAATCTCCTTGGTGTCTATGGTGCTGCAGTTGCACTTGGAAAGGATCCCCAGGAAGTTCTCCGTGTTCTTTCTACCTTGAAGCCTGTTAATGGCCGATTTGAGGCTATCCGAAGTCCCAAGGGTTTCAGTGCAATCGTTGACTATGCCCATACTCCCGATGCTCTCGAGAATGTGCTTACCAGTATCAACGAAATCGTTAACGGTCGTGGCCAGGTGATTACGGTTTGCGGTGCCGGTGGTAATCGCGACAAGGGAAAGCGTCCTCTGATGGCTCAGGAAGCTGCCAAGCGTTCTGACCGCGTCATCATCACTAGCGACAATCCTCGATTTGAAGAACCTCAGGATATCGTTAACGATATGCTTGCTGGTCTCACTGAAGAAGATATGAAGAAAACCATCGCTATCGTTGATCGCCGCGAGGCTATCCGTTGTGCTGCCATGATGGCTCAGCCTGGTGATGTTATTCTTGTTGCTGGTAAGGGCCACGAACCTTATCAGGATGTGAAGGGTGTCAAGCATCACTTCGATGATCACGAAGAAATTCGTGCCGCTTTCGGAATCTAATTGCTTTTAACGCCTTTGCATAAATCTGTAGAAAAATGCTATACTATATCTTTAGAGCCTTAGAGAATCTCGGCATTCCCGGCTCCGCTATGTGGAGTTACATCTCATTCCGTTCTTTGCTGGCTTTGATGTTCGGCCTTATCATTTCCATGTGGTTTGGCGAATACTTCATCAAATGGATGAAACGCCGTAATATCGGTGAGACCGCTCGCGACACTTCTATTGACCCCTTCGGCGTTAACAAAGTAGGTGTCCCCTCTATGGGAGGTATCATCATCCTCGTTGCAACCCTCGTACCCGTATTGCTTCTGGGCCGTCTCCGTAATATCTATCTGCTCCTGATGGTTGTCACCATGGCGTGGTTTGGCGTCCTCGGTTTTCTCGATGACTACATCAAGATTTTCAAGAAGAACAAAGACGGTCTTGCCGGAAAATGGAAAATTGTCGGTCAAGTTATTATGGGGTTCGCCGTAGGTCTAACCTTGTATTTAAGCCCTGACGCCGTTATTCGTGAGAATGTAGAGAGCGAGCGTGTTGGCAATGTTACAGAAATTGTCTACAAGAGCGAAGCCGTAAAGAGCACGAAGACAACGATTCCTTTTGTTAAGGAGAACAACTTCGATTATGCCTCTATTGCCGGTTGGGCAGGAAAGCATAAGCAAGCCATCGGCTGGGGAATTTTCGTTCTTATGGTTATCATTGTTACCACTGCCGTCAGCAATGGTGCTAACCTGAATGATGGTATGGATGGTATGGCTGCTGGTAACTCGGCTATCATCTGTATTGCCTTAGGAATACTGGCCTATGTCTCGAGCCATATTGAATATGCATCGTACCTGAACATTATGTACATTCCAGGCTCGCAGGAACTCGTTATCTTTATCTGCGCCATGGTCGGTGCCCTCATCGGTTTCCTCTGGTACAATGCCTATCCCGCCCAGGTCTTTATGGGTGATACGGGTAGTCTTGCCATTGGTGGTGTCATCGGTGTCCTCGCCTGCATTATCCACAAGGAATTGCTCGTACCCATTCTCTGTGGTATCTTCCTTATCGAAAGCCTTAGCGTTATCATTCAGACACAGGTCTTCAAATTCTACAAGCGCAAGGGACGCCGTGTCCGTTTCTTTAAGAGTACCCCGATTCACGATGCTTTCCGTCGCCTCGACAGTCAGCTTGACCCAACAAGCCACTTCGTTCTCCGTAACTGGCCAAAGGGCGCTTGGCATGAAAGCAAAATCACCACTCGCTTCTGGATTACCACGATTCTTCTTGCAGCATTGACGATCATCACGCTGAAGATCCGATAAACTTATAACATTTACTTTTTAACTTTACGATCAATTGAAGTTAGTTGTTCTTGGCGCTGCTGAAAGCGGCGTAGGTGCTGCCATCCTTGCGCAGCAGAAGGGTTACGAAGTCTTTGTTTCTGACATGGGTCAGATCAAGCCTAAATATAAAGAGATGCTGGATGCACATCATCTTGAGTGGGAAGAAGGTCAGCATACTGCTGAACGAATTCTCGATGCTGATGAGTGCGTGAAGAGTCCGGGCATCCCTGATAATGCTCCTATGGTGAAGGCTCTCCGTGAAAAGAATGTTCCTATTCTCGGAGAAATTGAATTTGCCGGTCGATACCTCGAGGGGCAGACTATCTGTATCACGGGATCGAACGGAAAAACGACGACAACCTCACTCATCTATTATATATTAGAGAAAGCAGGATTCAACGTAGGGCTCGGCGGTAACATCGGTAAGAGCCTTGCATTGCAAGTTGCAGAAGGTGAAGTTCGTGACTGGTATGTTCTCGAACTCTCTTCTTTCCAGCTTGATACGATGTACAAGTTCCGTGCTGACATCTCCGTGCTGCTCAATATCACACCTGACCACTTGGACCGCTACGACTTCTGCATGCAGAACTATGTAGATTCCAAGATGCGTATTATCCAGAACCAGCGTGCAACGGACTGCTTTATCTACTGGCGCGATGACGAATATGCTCAGGCAGAATTTAAAAAGCGCGAGATTGCTGGCAGCCATGTCCGTCCTATGC
Source organism: Prevotellaceae bacterium UBA1746 (assembly GCA_002314875.1). Classification (GTDB taxonomy): domain Bacteria; phylum Bacteroidota; class Bacteroidia; order Bacteroidales; family Bacteroidaceae; genus Alloprevotella. The sequence continues at coordinate 67,314 of DCHS01000049.1, read as the reverse complement.
CTTTTACTGATGAACCTAACCCAGAGAGCTACGGTTATAATCGCAAAGGCGTATTGAGCATCGATGTCCCCGAGGGTTTCAGCATGCGCCTTGAAGACGGCATTCAGCTTCACATCCCCGTTAATGAACTCTCCATTCCTGGCAAACACAATGTTCGCAATTGTCTCGCCGCTGCAATGGCTGCTATTACTGCTGGTGTTGAAGCAGAAACCGTTCGCCAATGCTTAAAGGATTTCCCAGGAGTTGAGCATCGTCTCGAACGTGTCTGCGACGTCAACGGTGTGCACTATGTCAACGATTCAAAGGCAACGAATGTTGATGCCTGCTATGTGGCTATGGATGCCCAGATAACTCCGGTCATTCTCATCGTAGGTGGTACCGATAAAGGTAATGACTACTCTACCCTTTACGATCTTGTTAAGTCAAAATGCCGTGGTATTGTCTACTTGGGAGCAGACAACCAGAAACTCCATGAATCCTTTGATGCTCTTGCAGAAGAAAACGGAATTCTTATCGCTGACACCCACTCTATGGAAGACTGTGTTAAGGCCTGCTCCATGATGGCGAAACCCGGCGACACTGTACTTCTCAGCCCTTGCTGCGCCTCCTTCGACCTTTTCCAGAACATGGGTCATCGCGGTCGTATGTTCAAGGATCTCGTTCGTCAGATGAACGACTAATCACTTATATTTATAAAACCAAACGCTATTAACGCATAACCCCCTATATAAAGATGAAAACCCACATTTTCCACGGAGACCTTGTAGTTTGGGCGGTCTTCGCACTCCTCTGCATCATCTCGCTCATCGAGGTGTACAGCGCAGGAAGTACCCTCGTGTACAAAGACGGTAACTTTTGGCGCACCTTCATTTCCCAAGCAACATTCCTAGGCGTTGGTACTACCATTGCCTGGTTCGTTCATTGTGTCCCTTGCCGATGGTTTAAGATCATCCCCATCATATTCTACCCCGTCGTAGTAATCCTTCTGGTATGGGCTCTTGTTGGTGGTGAGAACATCAACGGTGGCGCACGCTGGCTGCGCATTCCCTTCGTAGGAATGACCTTCCAGCCTTCGGAATTAGCAAAAGGAGTGCTGATAACAACCGTCGCCCTTATCCTTACAACCAGTCAACGTGAAAAGGGAGCAGATGTAAATGCTTTCAAGATGATTCTTATCTTCTCGGGCATTATCTGCGGTCTTATTGTTACCCAGAACTTCTCCACCGCTGCCATGCTATTCGGTGTTGTTTGCTTGATGATGATAATTGGACGAGTTCCCTGGCGCCAGCTGGGTATCATGTTTGCAGTTTTAGGTGCTGCTGCCATCCTTGGGTTTTCCACGCTAAAAGCTCTTCCTGACGACCCCGACTCAGTAGTGTATAAGAGTTCCTTAACACAGCGTGCTTTGACTTGGAAGCACCGTTTGAATGCAAACGATATGGATACTTCCGTTTCCGCTAAGGATTTTGAAGTAACAGACGGCAACCGCCAGAAGGTTCATGCTCGTATTGCTATTGCCCGTGGTGCCGGCAAGGGTGTTCTTCCTGGCAATTCTGTTCAGCGCGACTTCCTTTCACAGGCCTATTCTGACTTTATCTTTGCGATTATCGGCGAAGAATTGGGAATATGGGGAAGTGCATTCGTTGTCTTCCTTTATATGGTTCTTCTCATTCGAGCAGGACGTATAGCGAGTCGTTGTGAACGAAATTTCCCAGCATTCCTTGTGATGGGACTCACGATGCTGATGGTGTCTCAGGCCATGCTTAACATGATGGTAGCTGTTGGACTTTTCCCTGTAACAGGTCAGACTCTCCCGATGATTTCGCGTGGTGGTAGCTCAACCGTGATTACCTGCGTTTACTTCGGTATGATTCTCTCTATCAGCCGCTATGCCCGCTCCAACGGCAAAGCAGCCCTGGAAAATGTAGCCCGAGAAGAGTCACGGGAAATTGAAAAGGATTTCCAGAAGGATTAATAGAGTAACCTCAATTGTATTAGTCTTTACAAGACAAGCCCCAAATCCGAGTATAACTACTCAGGTTTGGGGCTTGTCTTGTTTTCTATAACCCTACAAAGAAAAGAGATTCCCTCGGTAGGAGTGTAGAGACTGATTGCATCACTCTCGCGGAAGAGCCAGTTTAACGATTCGTAGAAATAATCGTTTTTATCAGATCTTGATATTGTTCGCAGAAATCGAGAAGAATAACACCGGAAGGCTGATGAACCGAAGATAACGCTTGCAGAACGGCAGGATTAACTATGGCAGCAAATTCTGCACCTGTGTTATTAGGGATTGCCGTGCAAGACGTATAGGTCAGGAACCATTTCCCACCCTCTATGTGGTGAGCAGATTCGATATTGGCCAAGGTAGCCTCAATCTTATGCTGCGCGCCTTTAATATCATCATAGCCGTATTCATCTTCTACGGAAGCGATGGCAGTTACACCTTTCGACGTGGTAAGCGTAACATCACAAGTTACATTATCGTTCCATCCAGAACAACGGAGACCTGGATAATGCTTGCCTGCATCCTCACGGAAAAGGAAAAGAATCTTACCACGGCACTCCTTCAAGGTGATGTCGTTGCTGAATTCTCTTACATAAGGCCCCTGTTTCAAGCTCTTGCTAAGGAGGCGGGTGAAAGCCGCCTTGTCGCCGCCTTCGCGGTTTATCAGCACGATGACAGCCTCAGAAGGGTGTTGCTTTAGAAAGTCCAGAAAAACGGGGAGAACATCTGTTTCCCACTGCTGGGCCATATACTGGACGCTGTGATAAAGTCCCAGTCCCTTGGCCTTCTTACCCGCTTTCTTTGTTTCCGCCATCACTCCCGGAATAACATCTGCCTTCAAGCGGATATCGAAAAAGCGAATACCTAGGTCAAGTTGGCGGGCGATGGTGGTATCTTGAACTTGCCAAAAGGCGTTTCCAAGTTTTGCACCACTATCATGACTACCAGGGATAGAGATGCACCGCATCGGAGTTGCGTCTGCAATGCCTCCCATCCAATCTACTGTCGAAACAGTTTGTGCTGCTGCTCCCATAACAGAAATCAGCAGCACAAAAAGGAATATGATTCTTCTCATAGAAGATAATTCTATATCTTAGAATGTAATATGTACGGCGTGGGGATTATGATCAGAGAGGAATCCGGTAGGACCCTTTGCCGGTTCGGGGATGTACGCACGCTGAACGCTAATCTGAGGTGTCACAAAGATGAAGTCTATCTTCTCACGCTTTTCCATGGGTTCCAAGCCGAAATCGTGGAAGGTATAGTTCACACCTTCTACCTTTTCTGCAATCTTATAAGCATCCTTCAAGACGAACTCGTTGCCAGTAATGGTCTTATAAGCTTCGCTCTGATCGTTGACATTGAAGTCACCAGTAACAATTGCGGGCTGGTCACCAACAATACTCTTAATGCTGTCAATAATCAGAAGGGCAGCATTACGACGAGCCTCAACACCGATATGATCGAAGTGAGTATTTACTGCCATAAAAATGCGACCAGACTTCTTTTCCTTCAACTTGGCCCATGTGGCAATGCGGCAGCAAGCGCCGTCCCATCCTACGAAACCAACGGAATCAGGATACTGAGAAAGCCAGAAGGTACTGGAACGAAGGACTTCAAAACGGTCCTTCTTGAAAAAGATCGGACTTGCCTCACCTTCCTTGTCACCATCATCACGGCAAACACCAACGCATTGATAATCGGGGAGACGATCCAGCAGGTCTTGCATCTGGTTGGCCAAAACTTCCTGGCAACCGAAGACGTCAAGGTCTTGCTGGAGTACAAACGCAGCAGCACTATCCTTACGATATTGCCAGTTGTTCATACTGTCATCAGGATTATCATAACGGATATTGAATGTACCCCAATTCAGTTCTACTGTTTCGGGAGCCTTTTCTTTACATGCTGCAAAGGAAAGAGCAATTCCTGCTACGAGGAATGAAAAAAGTAATTTCTTCATAATCAATAAGAATGGGGATTAAAACTCTTGTTGAAGGATTTCGGGATGCTTTTCGCTTGCTTTGACGACAAGTTCTCCAAAGAGTGTATTCGCCCAAGCAAACCATGAACGTGAGAACTTAGTGGCATCGTTGCAATCAAAACTCTCATGCATGAAGCCCGTTCCCGCATCGGTGTTGCGAAGCTGACGAAGACACTCACGCATTTCTGCTGCATCGTCTGTCGTCAGACCTTTTATAATCATACTCATCGGCCATGCCATATCGTAACCACAGTGAGGACCACCGATGCCTTCACCAGCCTTGCCACGGAAGAAGTAAGGATTATCTTCACTCCATACAAAACGACGGGTATTCTTATATACTTTGTCGTTGGCCTTACAGCAACCGAGATAAGGCAGAGCGAGCAAACTGGGAACATTGGCATCATCCATCATGTAATAGTTGCCGTAACCATCTACCTCATACGCATAAATCTTTCCATACTTGGGGTGCTTTACAACACCATATTTCTGAATCGCACCATTTACTTCATTTGCCAACGAACGACATTCTGAAGCAAAAGCAACATTATTCAGAACCTGCGTCTCGATTTCTGCCAACTGACGGAGCGAGGTCACCGCAAACAAATTGCTCGGAATGAGGAAGCCATACTGCGTAGCGTCATCGCTGGGACGGAAAGCAGAGAAGATAAGGCCAACAGGATTAACGGGAGCGCCGACACCATTATTAATATTAGAGTCCGTCGGACGTTCGCATTCGCGGAAGAAAGAGTACGGACCGTGACCGTCCTTACGCTGCTGCTCCTTGAAAGTCTTTACAACGAGCTGCATGGCCTGATGCCAGGTAGCATCAAAAACGCTTGTATCACCCGTCAACTGCCAATAATAGTAAGCGATGCGGATGCAATAGCAAAGTGAATCAATCTCCCACTTGCGCTCATGGAGTTCCTTACACATCTTCTGCGTGAAGTCGCTTTCCCAATAACTTCCCGTAGGACCATCGTTGAAAGCGTTCGCATAGGGATCAAAGAGGATGCAGTCTGCCTGACGACGAATCAAACCGGCAATGAGTTGCTGTAAGGCTTTGTCCTGCTTGCAGAGCGCAAGATAGGGCCAGATCTGTGCTGAAGAGTCACGGAGCCACATCGCATTGATATCGCCTGTAATCACAAAAGTGTCAGGACGACCCTCTTTCATCTGGAAACGAACGGTGGTATCCAAGGTGTTCGGGAAACAATTCATGAACATCGCACGAAGTTTCTCGTCCTTGATTTTTGCTGCGACTTCACGAATGACGTCCTCTACCGCGGAAGAAGTAAAGCAACGCTTTTCAACGCTCGGACGATTATCTTTTATGGACTCGTTCACCATGGAACTTGCAAAAGCCGGAGCCGAGCAAAGTCCTAAGACGAACAATGAGGAAAGGAATCTATTCATAATAAGAGATTGAGGAGATTAGTAGGTTGCCTTTCCAGGCTGAATCTGAATGGTTTCTTCCTTTGAGCCATAGCGAACCACGAGTTTGAAGGGGATATTACTTTCAATGGTGAGCTTTGGCTTATCGGTAGCCTTTTTACGCGCCTCGGCCTTGAAAGAAATCATGCCTTCGGGGCCGAAAGGATAGCGCTCAATACCATGCTGGTCCGTGAGGTTACAGTCCCAAGTAATGGTCTGTTCAGCATAGTCTCCCTGAATACCCAAGATGAATTCGATGAATTCGCCAATAGGAGCGAGACCAGTCCAGCCGATGAAGTCCTTACGGGCCATGAAACCCGGTTCAATAGATTCGGGAGCGTAGTACTCATAGAAAGTATGATCGCGCTTGTAAACATCGAAGACCTGTTTATAATGGTTCCAGGCGATACGCTGGGCTTCATCGCGATAGCCATGCTTCTGCAAGCCTTTCAGCACCATATAATTGGTTCCGGGCCAAATACCACCTTGCCAATAACGGCCGTTGGGGCGATATTTCGGGCATTTGTATTCAACGCTGGGAACCATACCGGGACGGTTAAATTCCGTGGTATCCTTCAAATGAGCAACAAGGCGATCCAGCTGGTTCTTATTGAGCAGATCGTCACACATCAAAGCCCAGAAAGCACTGATGGTCTTGACGGGGGCCAATGTGTCGTCGCTATACTGGTCATACAGGAAGCCGGTCTTATCGTCCCAAAGGTTCTTGCGAACATAATCCGTGAGATGAATGGCCTCATCCTCCATGTGTTCGATTTCCTGCCAGCGCTCGGTATAGAAACCCATCTGTAGCATCTGGTAATCGATGAAAATCTGCTGAAGATTCGTATCGAGCCATATCATGTGGCCGTGGCTGAAATTCAAATTGTAGCCGTCCTGCAAGCGGGGGATATTGTCCATACCCGTTCCCCAGCCGCTGGACCAATAGGTACCATTGCGCCAAGTACGATTAAGACGGAGCCAATTGTTGTAGCTGACGAGTGCGGGGAAAATCTTATGGAGACGATCGAGATTACCAAACTGATGATAATACTCCATCTCACACCAGGGTATCAGGTTGGGACCTGTGGAAACGGGATCGTAACGCTCGAAACAGTCTGAACCATCGCGCTTGATTTCACGGCAGATAAATCCGTCGGGATGCTGCTTCGCATAGAAATTATCCAAGGTGTTCTGGAACGGGAAGAAACGGTCGCCGTATTTTGCAAACATCAAAATGAAGGAAGAGTCCCACATAAAGATGTTGCCATTGTAAGCGGTATCGAAATAAGGGCTTACGAAACCGCTGCCGGGTTCAGGATTGCGAATGTTTCCGACACCGATTTCCCATGCACGCCAGTACATGTCTATTTCCTCGTTATGGCCCGCCCAGATGGGATTGGGAAGGGTATTACGAGCCTCCTCGAAAGTCGGGATATTAGCGTAATGAGGTTTTGCATTACGGAAACTGTTCTCTGCCACATGCGCATCGCGCACATAGGTGTCTTTATAAGGAAGATGATAGATGCTGTCGTTTCCGCTGGTTGTTTGAGCAGAAACACCAAGCGCACAGCATACCATCATTGCTGCCAAAAAGATCTTACGCATAATCTAAGAATTAGAGAGTTGCGAAAACTTTATTTCAGAAACAAAGGTTTCCTGATTGTATTTACTTGGAAAGGAGTTCCTTGATTTTCTTGTTGACATCACCCTGGGTGTAAATGCCGTCAAAGGTAGAAGCACCAGGACCAAACGCATAGACAGGAACCATGATACCGCTATGATCGGTAGTGGAGAACTTACACTGAACTTCGCCCTTTGCCAATTCGCCACCAACGAGGGTCAAACCGCCGGTTTCGTGGTCTGCAGTAACGACTACGAGGGTTTCGCCATCGCGTGCAGCCCATTCGAGAACAGCACCAATCGTCTTGTCGAAGTCATGCATTTCTTCCATCAACAGAGGAAGTTCGTTGAAGTGGCCATAGTCATCCAACTGTGAACCTTCGCACATGAAGAAGAAACCGTTCTTTCTTTCGCTCTTGGGCGTACTCTTGCTGCTTTGTGCCTTCAGAAGATCAAGACCTTTGATAGTGGTCTGAGCCAAGCGGTCACCGCGATCCTTGGGAAGCGGAGTGTCGTGGGGTTCTGTCAAAGCGAAGATGGGAAGTGTTTCGAGTTTCTGGGCATCGGGCCATGAGTAGGCGGTATGATAACCTCTTGCCTCGAGTTCCTTCATTATATTTCGGCCGTCTTCACGGTTGATCATCTTGTCATATCCTGCACCTAACACATAGTCCATGCGGCACTTTGCATAGTCAGCACAAACGGCGTATTCTTCATCGCGGTCAACCTGGTGACAGTTGAAATCGGAAGGAGTGGCGTCCCAGATACGGCAAGTGAAGGACATACCAGTACCCATGTTGCGGTCGGCTGCGAAATCTACAAGTGAGGGAACGGGATTGCCTTCAGCATCCACGCCAACACTGTGGTAGCGTGTCATCACACCGGTTGCAAGGAAAGAACCACCAGCACCACTATCAGTAATCAGGCGGTTGGCGCAAAGGGTCTTTGCCAGACCAACATGAGGATTGGATTCGGTCAGGAACAACTTACCACGGTTTGCAGTCCAAGCGGTGTAAACATGCATAAGGCTCATACCGTCGCCAATCATCAAAATGACGTTCTTGGGACGCTTTGCCTTTTCTGGAACGCTGACGGGTGTTACCTCGTAAGGCGCATCGAGCACATAAGTCTGGAGTTTATCGGTACGATCGTTTGCCATTGCAGCAGTGGCAGCCATGGACAATGCAAAGGTAAGAAGGATGTTCTTTGTTTTCATATCTGAGTATTATTATTGATTTTTCTAAAAAGCCAGTTAAGCTGGGTATTCTTATCGTTTATTTACATAAAGATTGCTTGCAGGAATCTTAACCAGTTCCTTACCAGAAGGCAACTGCCAGAACCACTCCAGCGCTTCGCCTTCGTAATCTTCAAGATAGAGGAAGCGATAGCTGTGAAGACCCTTTGCCAATGGAATGCGGCCTGTTGCCGTAATGGCAGCATGGCTACCGTCATTGTCCACAACGAGTTCGTTGTCAATATAAAGTACGGAACCGTCATCCGTCTTGGTAGCAAAGACATAAATACCTTCTTCGGGAACATCTATGAAACCTTTGAAGATGTAACCGAAATGGTCATCACGAAGTCTCTTCTCAAGTGAAGGTTCGCTCATCCAGCCACCATCTTTCTGCACACCACCATCGAGGTCTGCCACCTTGCTGAAATATCCTTCGACATAGATGTAATTACAACCTTTTTCTTTCACGTCAGCAGTAATTGAAGGACGATAAACAGCCTTCGTCGCCTTAACAGACATTACACAACTGGGCTCGTAACCTTGCTTTGTTGCAATAGCTTTGATCACAGCAGACTCCGTCAAATGAAGCGGTTCCTTGTAAACGGGAGAGGCTTCCGTGGGTTCTGTACCGTCGAGGGTATAGTGAATCTCTGCACCATCGGTCAATGTTGCGAGTTTTACATCGGTATTATCGATGAAGAGGAACAAGTCATGGTCAACATAAGGAACGCTTGCAGCAGGCTTTGTTGACATGCTCATGGCAGCAGATGAAATTTCGGTGCCTCGATCCTTGTTGGGAGACTTCGACATTTGGAAAGTCAATACGCCACCTTCCATAATATCATCGTGCTGGATGAAACTACCAGGAACTTCCTGTTGTTCTGCCGCAGCATCTTCGCTCTTGGCAAGCTCAACCTTGTCGATATACTTGGCTTTCTTTGCCTTTTCTGCATGGATGACAAAGGTCTTGCCGTTATAGAGATGAAGGGTTACCTGAGAGAAAATCGGAGAAGTGAGGTCGTACTGCTTGCTTGCGGGAGCCACATTATAAAGGCCCATAGCAGTCATCACGTACCAGGCAGACATCTGTCCACAGTCTTCATTACCGGAAATACCCTCAGGGGTAGGCTGGTACATTTCTTTCAAGAGACGACGTGTCATTTCCTGTGTTTTCCAAGGCTGACCTATATAGTTATAAAGATAGGCCATGTGGTGAGAAGGTTCATTGCCATGAGCATACTGACCAACAAGACCACTGATGTCACTCTGCTCGCCATCGAGTTTTGAAGAGACGAGGAAGAGGCTATCCAACTGTTGGGTGAACTTTTCCTGGCCACCATACAACTGCATCATGCCATAAATATCGTGGAGAGCACCGAAGCGGTACTGCCAAGCCGTTGCCTCGGTATAGTCGCGACCGGGTTCAAAACTGTTGAAGTTTTCGCTCCAATTGCCATCGGCACGCTTGCCACGGAAGAAACTGGTCTGGCCGTCGAACACGTGCTGATAGTTATGAGCTCGTTCATAGTATTCTTCTGCAACTTCTGCATTTCCTAACTTTTCTGCCATGCGGGCAATACACCAGTCGTCATAGCTGTATTCCAAACAGCAGGAAACATTTTCATTGCGCTTATCAGAAGGTATGTAGCCCAAATTGGTATAGGCCTCACCACCCTTCTTATTAATCTTAGAGGAGTGAACGAGAGCAGCGAGGGCTTTCTGAGCTGTCGCTTCATCACCCTTTGCAGGCCAGATACCCTTGAGATAGGCATCAGCGACAACGCTGGCGCTATGGTAACCAATCATACATTCGGTCTCGCCGGAAGCCAAGGGCCAGAGGGGCATCTGTCCCTGTGCCTCGTACATGTCGAGCATTGAGTAACAGATGTTGGAAACGAGGGCGGAATCCACCAAAGTCAACAGGGGATGGAGGGCACGGAAGGTATCCCAGAGGGAGAGGGTGCTGTAACGCTCCTGACCTTCGGGGACCTGGGCAATCTGGTCGTTGTTGCGGCGGTATTTGCCATCGACATCGCTGACGATATTGGGAGCCACCATGGTGTGGTAAAGGGCGGTGTAGAAATTCGTGCGCTCGTCTTTGCTGCCACCCTTGACTTCAATCTTGCCAAGGGCATCATCCCACTGCTTCTGAGCAGCAGCACGAAGGGTTTCAAACGAGAATTGAGGTTCGCCGATCGTCTTTCCACATTCTGTTTCAAGGTTCAGACGAGCACCGTCTTCGCTTACCTGGGAAACACCCACCTGAACTTCAACGGTATCTGCTTTTTCGAAATGAACGCCGAGAATACCACGGACATTGGTCTCTTCGATTTCGGAGATGGGCTTTGAGAAACGGGCAACGAAGAAGATGTAGCGATTGGGGGACCAGCCGTTGGTGACGCGATAACCGCTCACTTCGTTTTCGCCGGTCTGGTTCACTTCCATTTCTACCACGCAGTCTTCGGCGGAGAGGAGGTGGGTCATATCGAAGACGAGGGAACCGTTCTTTTCGGCATCAAAGGCATAGCGATGGATACCGCAGTGGGTTGTTGCGGTTAGTTCGCAGGAAATACCGTCGTCCAATGTCACGCTATAGTAACCTGCCTCAGCATGCTCGTTGTCATGGGAGAATGTCACGGGGTGGATCTGGTCACCGGGAGAATTCTGCTGATCAACCTTGGAGGTAACCAACAGACTATCGATGGACTCGTAGGTAGGGCGAACGAGGACGTCACCTAAATCCGTACAGCCTGTACCAGAAAGGTGATTATGGCTGAAACCGACCAAAGCGGAATCGCTGTAATGATAGCCGGAAGCTGCATCCCAGTTGCCGGAACGGGTATCGGGACTCAACTGTACTGCGCCGTGGGGAACGGTAGCGCCGGGGAAGGTATGGCCGTGTGCACCGGTGCCGACCATGGGATCGACACATTCTCTCGGAGTGCGGTTGTCTTCTTTCTGGCATGCTGCCAGGGCGAGGATAGCAAAAAGGAAAACTACAATTTTCTTCATTGTATTCAATTTCGGTTTGTTTGGTCTGCAAAGATAATAAAAACTCTTCAAACTAACATGATTTTAAGAAATTTTATTTCTTACGGGAACCTGTTTTCGTTAAGAAAAGTTTGTTGGAAGGAATCGCCTGCTCACCCAGAGACATACTGCCGTAAGTCAAATTAAGGGACTGACCCGAATAATCCTCAAAATAATGCAGCTGAAGATGATGATAGCCCTTTTCAAGGCCGATAAAGCCATACTTGATCGTACCGCTGTGGCTGCCATCATTATCCACAACCTTTACACCATCAATATAGAGAACACTGCCGTCATCGGAAGACAGAGTGAAGCGGTATGGTCCTGATTCGTCAATGAGCAGATATGAGGTGAAATCATAGCCGAAATAATCTTCTGCACGGGCCTTGGAAATGTCAAAATTGTCCATGACTCCCTCTTCAACGAGTTTACCCTTGGAGAACATGTCAGCACAACTCTCCGTACCTCCATTCTCATAATAACGGTAGGCAATGCCATTGCCCGTCACCTTCACATCCACCGCAGGATGAAGTTCCTGCTTCATGGAATCGTTAAAGCCGAGGGGATAATAGTATCGCGGTTCCACCTCCTTCATTGAGCAAACCCAGGTAGAGAACACACGCTGGCCCTCGGTCAATTCTACAATACGGCTTCCCTGCGGCGTCCTTGCTATTTCGTCAGCATCAGCGAAAAGAAGGTCGAGTTCCTGGGTGTCAATTACACCGGACTGACGGCCATACGCCAAAGCGATACCGTTGTGAATACCAATATAGTCATTCGAATGGTCATGACCCACAAACATACCCATGATGTCCTTCTGGATATATGCCGCTCCGAAGAAACCCGTATTCACGCCAGCAGGACATGTCGGTTCCTGATAACGGCCAAAATGGGTAGGATCATCTGCCACAACCTGGAACTCAGGAACGCAGATATGGAAATAGGCTACAGAAGGAACAGGCTTGCCATTGTTCTGGGTAGTAAAATGGTTGCTCTCGTTGACATACCACGCAATCTGATCCGGATGGATATAGTCATAATAACTGTACATAGCATGATCGGGATCCTGCGGATAATCGTTGGAGTCGATGCAATAGACCACCGATGCCGTTCTATCTCCCTTCTCACTAAGAATAGGGAGCGCTTTATTGCCATGGCCATAGATACCCTTTGCACCGTAAGCGTTCATGCAGCGTGTCGTCCTCTGCTGAAGCCAACCGAAAATGGTATCAGCCGTCACGCCTTCTTCGCACTCTGCATCATGGTTGCCCAAAACGATGGCATAAGGAACCTTTGTTTCCTCAAGCATGCTGATAATCTGGTTCCAACCTGTTTCAGACTTGCCGTCAGTAACATTGTCGCCCGTCAAAACAATCAGGTCAGGTTTCTGCGTTTCAACAACATGGAATACCATATTGCGATTGTCCTCGACACTGAAACCATTATGGCCCCAATGGAAGTCCGTGAACTGCGCGATACGGAAATGACCGTCATGGAAGCGAAGGGAAGGAAGGTTGTCAGCAGCAAAAGCAGTGGAAGAAATTGCAAATGCCAGGGTAAATAAGGCAGATATCTTTTTCATAGCAATAAATAAAAGCAATAAATATATATTAGAGGAGATTGCACATCTCACTAAGAATATAGTAGGAGGCAGTACATCTCGCTAAGAAATTTCTAAGTAGGAGAAAGAAATAATTACTTCGGAGATTTATTCTTTTAGGACGGACCTTTTTGTTTACTCACTATTGTGATTCGATATTTCTACTATTGTAATTCGATATTCTCACTATTGTGATAATATATTCTCACTTCTGTGACACGAGTATATCAAACTTGTGACACAAGAAAAACGTCGGAGGTAGAAATTTATTTCCCGGGCGTAAATAAATAATCTACCGCTGCAGGAAACTAAATATCTAAGGAAAAAGAAAAGGTTCCCCACCCATCGCTGGGCGTGGGTGAGGAACCGGGTATTATACGTCAGGAACTCCTATTATTATTAGAAAATCCTAATATAAAAGGAGACCTAAGTGAGATTACTTCCAGTAAGAGTTCTGGACGAGAGCACCGTTAGACTTAGCAACCTGTTCGCTGGGGAAGGGGAAGGTCATCTGACCATCGTTGTACTTACCATCCTTGAGGACAGAACCATCACCGTAAACACCTACTGTGCAGGGAGAATCGGGATTAGAACGATCTTCGTAGTTACGAACGCGAGGATTCGTAGTAAGTTCCTTTTCTGCGAGAGCCTTGATGGTAGCATCGCCACCCTTGTGCCAACGCTTGAGGTCGAATGCGTGATCGTAGAATTCGAATGCGAGTTCAACGCGACGCTCGTGGTAGATATCTGCCATGGTAGCGGTGTGGTCGAGAGACTTCACGTTAGCACGATTACGTACCTTGTTGATGTCTGCAGAACCATCCTGACCCTGCATGATCTTAGCCTCAGCACGGAGGAGAAGGAGTTCAGAGAAACGGATGAGGGGGATATTCAAACGAACGGTAGGCCAGTCACCATTGGGGTTAACATAACCCATACCGTTTTCAAGGTCAGCAGTAGCGTCCTTGTGTCCGAAGGGTTCCATATACTTGTTGATCATGAAACCAGCTTCAACGTCAGAAGTTGAGTAGAAGCGACGAGTTTCACCGAAGAACTGGAATTCCTGACCGTATTCAAGAACTGAACGAACCTTACGAACGTTGCCCTTAGCGGGATCGATGAGGTTAGCATCATCCTGGCAGAACTGCTCGAAGATATCGTAAGAGGGCTTGTTCTGGCCCCAACCGTTGAAGATACCCCAACCCTTGTTCTCAAGGATTACACCGGGGAACTCGCAACCACCACCGTTAACACCACCATTAGAGGGCATAGAGAAGATGTACTCTGAGTTGTCCCACTTGGTCATATCGTCGGTGAAGTTCTGGTTGTAGTCAGCACAAAGAGCGCGACCGTAAGAGCTTTCGAGCTTGTTAACGCAGGTAACTACGTTAGCCCACTGGCTCTTGTCCCAGCATGCCCAATAAGCATAAACCTTAGCCATGTAACCTACGCAAGAGAGCTTCTGTGCGCGACCGAAGTTTGCTGCATCATAAGAACCGGGAAGAAGAGCTTCTGCCTTCTGGAGGTCTTCGATGATCAAACGATAGTTCTCCATTACAGAAGGCTGCTGAGTGGGGATAGAATAGTCGTAACCACTGGGATAATCCTCATACTTGCAGAAGGGAACACCAACTTCATCGGTACCATAACGATAAGCAATGTAGAAGTGGTAGATAGCACGCATGAAGTAAGCCTCACCAAGCGTACGGGTTTCGATAGCAGTAAGTTCAGTGTTCTTCTGCTTATCGAGAAGAGAAGCAACTACCCAGTTAGCACGAGCGCCAAACTTGTAGCACTGTTCCCAGAAACCACGGAGGGGACTTTCGTCACCCGTGTACTGCATGGTAGCAAGGGTAGGATATGAACGGGTACGGCCCCATACTACATCAGTACCGCAAGCCTGCTCCCAGAAGATATCACGACCGAACATGTTTTCCTGTGCAAGGCGAGCGTAAACTGCGTCCATTGCGTCGATAGCCTGCTGGTCATTCTGGAAATAAGTTGTAGATGAATAGGTACCTTCGGGCTGAGTGTCCAGGAAGTCAGAACAAGATGCCATAGAGAGTGCACCAACTACGGCAAACAGTGAAATATACTTTTTCATAATAAATTCGGAATTAGAAATTACTTAACGGTAATGATTGCAATACGGTTAGCATGCTCGCTGTCAGCACCCTTAGCGTTGGTACGAACAACGTTCACACCCTTAGCCTTGAGGTAGTTGGCAACAGCGTCTGCACGCTTCTGAGAAAGAACCTGGTTAGCATCGGGATTACCTTCGGGAGATGCATAAGCAACAACCTCTACGGTAGAACCCTTTTCGATGCCTGCGAGTTCAGCAGGATTCTGGATTTCAGAAGAGTTAACGGGGAAGGTTACAACGTAGGTGTTCTGAACGAGACCACCGTCCTTAACAACTTCCTTGATAACTTCCTTTTCTACAATCTTCTCAACGGGCTTTTCTACTACCTTTTCTACTACCTTTTCTACAATCTTAGGAATTGCAACAGGAGCAGGAGCAGCAGCATGACCGCCGAAACCAATCTTAACACCGAGAGAGAGAACGCGAGAAACAGGATACTTCATGGTATCGTAGCCACCACATTCAGGATCCATACCAGAGTAAGGAGTCAAAGTGAAGAGGTTTTCACCGCTTGCATAGATAGAAGCATAGCTGATGTAGTTGGAAATAGCACGCTTCTGGATAGCGCTGGTGAAGTCGTAGCTTACAGTAACATTCTTCAAACGGAGGTAAGAACCATCCTCGAGGAAGTAATCAGAAGCAGTGCTCCAGTTACCGTTGGGGTCAGTCTTGCTGAGGCGAGGAATATCGCTGTTACTGTTGCTGGTGCTCCAAGCATTGAGGATTTCTGAAGAACGGTTGAAACCACCTTCAACATCGGAGAGGAGCATGCACTTACCAGGATAGTAAACCTGAGCACCTGCTACACCCTGAAGCATAACGTCAACGCTGAGGTTCTTATAAGAGAAACCACCAGAGAGAGCGAAGGTAGCCTTAGGAGTTGCTGCACCGCAATACTGACGGTCCTTTTCATCGATGGTGTTATCACCGTTAACATCTACGAACCAGAGGTCACCGAGGACAGCATTGGGCTGAGCCTTCTTAGCCTCAGCGAGATCAGCTTCAGTCTTGATGATACCATTGGTCTTAACGAGGTAGAACTGGTTGAGAGCACCACCTACGCAAGTCTGGTAACACCAGGGGAGTGAACGCCAGTCACCACCACCTGACCAAACGCCATCAGTACCGTCATCCTGAACGATACCAGTGCTGGTTACTTCGTTCTTCAACCATGCGAAGTTACCCTTTACATAGTATGACCAATCGTTAGCAACGCGGTCGTGCCAGCCAAGTTCGAGTTCAACACCCTGATTCTTGATTTCACCCTGGTTAACGAGCATAGCGCTTACACCGATGGTGTTAGGCCAACCAGTAGTTGTTTCCTGAATAAGGTTGTAGGTACGCTTGTTGAAGTAGTCAAGGCTGAGGTTGAAACGGTTGCGGCAGAGAGCGAGGTCAAGACCGAGGTCCCACTGCTCAGAAGTTTCCCAAGTAAGGTTGGAGTTAAGAGCGGTAGAGGGATAGATGAAGGTACCATACATAGAACCTGTAGCAGCACCATAGAGAGCCTGTTCGTTCCAAACAGAAGTTGAAAGGTTGTTAGCCTTGTAGTTGTAGTCGATAGAACCGAGGTTACCAACACGACCCCAAGATGCACGGAGCTTCAAGAGGTTGATAGATTCTCTGAGAGGTTCAAAGAACTTTTCGTTAGAGATCTTCCATGCAGCGGTCAATGCGGGGAAATCACCGTAGTTGTTGTCCTTGGGAAGACGGCTTGCATAGTCACGGCGCCAAGAAGCGGTGAGGAAGTAACGGTCAGCATAAGAATAAGCGAGACGAGCAATGATAGCAACATTTGCATCGGGACCGCTCATAGCATCACCGTAAGAATAGAGGGTACCAGCGTTAGCAAGATACTGGAGGTTTTCAGATTCATCCTCGAAACCGTTTGCTTCAACCTGGAAGCTGCGGCCGCAGTACTTGTTAGCTGTGGTAGAAACGAGAGCACCGATAGTATGGTCACCGAAGGTCTTGTCATAAGTCAAGGTGTTTTCGGTCTTCCATTCAGTTGAACGCATAGAACTCTCGTAAAGAGTGTTCTTGAGATTGGGCTTACCTACTTCGTCACGGATGGGAGAGAAGCTCTTGTAGTAAGAGTTGTTCAACCAGTAAGAGAAACGGCTGACGAACTTCAAACCAGGAACGATGTCATGGAAGGTAACAGAAGTAGTAGAGTAAGTACGGGTGTTGCGGTCGAAGATGTTCGCAGCAGTCAGCATGCGGACGGGGTTGATAGCATCACCGTGGATAGATGAGAACTGGTCAGCATATTCGGGAGCAACAGTACCGCCGTAAGTGCCGTCTTCATCATAAACAGCAGCACTCTGAGGCATATAGATAGCGGAGAGGATAGCACCTGAATAAGCAGAGGTGTTATCTACAGTGCGGCTGCTATTGTTCTTCCAGTTGAAATCCTCGCTAACTGACAACCACTTGAAGATATTGAAGTTACCAGTGTAGTGGAGGTTGTAGTTCTTATTATAGGTATTGATAAGAACACCCTGGTCGTTGTCATAAGCGAAAGAAACGCGGTTCTGAGCGAATTCGTTACCGTAGTTCAAACCAACATTGTGGCGCTGGTAGAATGCACTGCGGAAGATTTCGTCAGTCCAGTCGGTACGCTGAGTCTTGATATACTGGTCGAATGCAGCATTACCAGAGTTGCCACTCCAACCAGAGGGGAGGGTCATGCCTGCGTTAGCATAAGACTGCTGACGCATGGTAATCTGATCCTGTGCGGTAAGACCATGGATGAGGTTGGTAGCCTGACGAACACCAACGGTTCCTTCATAAGTGAGCTGAGCACCGGTGGTCTTCTGAGCACGCTTGGTAGTAACGAGGACGCAACCACCAGCACCAGAGGTAGCACCATAGATAGCAGCAGAAGCAGCATCCTTGAGGACTACGATGCTTTCGATATCGTACATAGAGGGGATAGGAGCACCGGGAACACCGTCAACTACCCAAAGTACGTTATCACCATTCTTTGAACCCTGGCCACGGATAACGAGGCTGGGAGTAGAGGTGGGGTCACCGTCAACGGCCTGTACGGTTACACCGGCCAACTGACCCTGGAGCATGCTTTCTGCAGAAGTAACAGGACGTGCTGCAAGTTCTTCAGCATTGCTGATAACACCTACAGAAGCGGAAAGGTCCTGCTTACGAGACTGTGCACCATAACCGAGAACGACAACTTCTCCGAGGTTTTCTGCACTTTCCTGCATCATTACGGTTACATTAGGCTGTGCCTTGAGTTCCTGACGAACATAACCCACGTAACTAACAGCGAGGGTTGAACCAGCCTTAACCTTTAAAGTAAAATTACCATCGTTGTCGGTGATAGTACCGTTACCAGTACCCTTTTCTACAACGCTGGCACCTACGATAGGTTCGCCATTGGCATCAATGACTTGACCCTTGACTACCATTGATTGCTGAACAACTGCGTAAACATTATTGTCCAGAGTCACGGCCTTAGCTTGTCCAGGAGCAACGCAGAACAGACCTGCTGCCGCAGCACTGAACAGATAGACAAAGTTCTTCTTCATGTGACTTTTGAATTAGAAATATATAAAGGTAATTAGGAAAATAATTTTCGCTTTTTATGCGTTTTGCCTGCTTTGCAGACTTTTTACCGTCAGCAAATTTCGTTCTTATTTGCAAATTACGCAAACTTTTTCTTGAAAAAAGCCATTTTGTAATCTCTTTTTTACGTTTTGGACCATTTTATTTCCTATTTTTCAAAAAAATCTTGTAATTTTGTACCGAAAATAAGCGAAGCGGGGAGGCATGAATAGTTTTTCCGGCCTAACCGTTATGCATAAAAGACGAACACATGCAGATCAATTGTCACTTGTCGCGACTCATTGAAGAGTCAGCAAAAGTCTACGGTGACCGCACCGCATTAATCTATAAAGATTATGATCACAAGCAGTGGGTTAAAGTCACCTGGAATACCTTCCACAAAAGAGTGACGGCCACAAGTCTTGCTTTACTGTCTCTCGGCATCAAGCCACAGGAAAACATCGCGGTCTTTTCCCAGAACAAGCCAGAATTCCTTTATTGTGAATTTGGTGGCTACGGCATCCGCGCCGTTACCATTCCGTTCTATGCGACAACGAGTAGTGCACAGGTTAGCTATATGGTTAACGATGCATCCATCCGTGTGATTTTTGTCGGCGAGCAACAGCAGTACGACAAGGTGTTCTCTGTGCTCTCTATCTGCCACTCTTTGGAACACATCGTAATTTTTGACAAGAGCGTCAAGAAGAGCGATATGGACCATATCTCCGTTTATTTCGATGAATTCCTCCGAATGGGGCTCAACGACGATTCGCTTTTAGCCGAGTATCATCGTCGCCAGAATGAAGCAACCTTTGAAGACACTGCCAACATTCTCTATACCTCGGGTACAACAGGCCAGTCCAAGGGTGTCTTATTGCTCCACTCTCAATATCATTTCGCTTTCGAAGCGCATACAAAGGTTCTGCCACTCTCCGAAAAGGACATTATCATGAATTTCCTGCCCTACACTCACGTGTTTGAGGGTGCTTGGACAAAACTGTGTCTGACCTGCGGAGCAACTTTGGCCGTGAACCTTCGCCCGCAGGATATTCTGCAATCGCTGAAAGAAGTTCGTCCGACCTGTATGTGTTCTGTTCCGCGTTTCTGGGAAAAGGTTTACCAAGGCGTTTTGGAAAAAATCGAAAATAGCAATCCCATTCAGCGTAAGGTAATGGAAGACGCTCTTAAAATTGGTAGCGAATACTGGGAGAAATACAAGTCCCAGGGAATTCCCGCTCCGATGGGCCTGAAGCTAAAGTACGAAATGTACGAACGCACGGTCATCAAACTGCTTCGCAAGACCTTAGGCTTCGATCATCCCAATTTCTTCCCGACCGCAGGTGCTGCAGTGTCTCCCGAAGTGGAACGCTTTGCTCATGCTGCAGGATTTGGCTTTGTCGTCGGCTATGGTCTGACGGAAACCTGCGCCAGCGTCAGCTTCGACCATTTTACCAAAAAGTGCACAATGGGATCCATCGGCCGTCCTCTCCCCGGCGTTGAAGTTCGTATCGGTGAAGAGAACGAAATCCAGGTAAAAGGTCCCACCGTAACGCCGGGCTATTACAACAAGGACAACGAAACACGACTTTCCTTTACGGAAGACGGCTGGTTCAAGACGGGTGATGCCGGTTACATCAAAGACGGTGAACTTTACATCACGGAGCGCATCAAGGACCTTTATAAAACAAGTAACGGTAAGTACATCGCCCCCCAGCTCATCGAGGGCAAACTCACCATTGACAAGTGCTTTGATCAGGCCATTATCATTGCTGACAAGCGCAAGTTTGTCTCAGCCTTGATTGTTCCCAATTATAAGGAACTGGCTGTATGGGCCGAAGCTCACGACCTTAATGGTCTCAGCAACGAGGAACTCTGTACGAACGAACGTGTCCGTAAATTCGTTTACGATCGTATCGAGACTTTACAGCAGGATCTTGCTCATTACGAACAGATCAAACGCTTCACACTCCTTCCCAAACCTTTCACCATGGAAAACGGTGAAATTACAAACACTTTGAAGATCAAGCGTCGCGTGGTCTATCAGAACTACGCCGACCTCATTGATAAAATGTACGAAGAATGATAACTCAAGAACAACTCAAATCCATACACGAACGTGTGGATCTGCTCCACCGCTACCTCGACATCGATGCTAAGAAGATGCAGTACGAGGAAGAGCAGATCCGTACCCAAGACCCCGAATTCTGGAATGACCGCGAGCGTGCCGAAGAACAGATGAAACTGGTAAAAGGCATCGAAAAGTGGCTCAATGGTTATAAAGAAGTCAAGGCTCTCGCCGACGAAGTCCAGCTCGCCTTTGAATTCTACAAGGACGAAATGGTTACTGAAGAAGAGGTTGACGCTGCATACCAGAATGCACTTGACGCTGTTGAAAGCCTCGAGCTCAAGAACATGCTTCGCGCTGACGAAGATGCTATGGCTTGTGTCCTCAAGATTAATTCTGGTGCAGGCGGTACCGAAGCTCAGGACTGGGCATCCATGCTGATGCGTATGTACCTTCGTTATGCTGAGCAGCATGATTACAAGGTTACCATCGCTAACCTCATCGACGGTGATGAAGCGGGTATCAAGACGGTTACCATGGAAATTGAAGGCGATATGGCCTACGGCTACCTCAAGAGCGAGAACGGCGTTCACCGTCTTGTTCGCGTTAGTCCCTACAATGCACAGGGTAAGCGTATGACTTCCTTCGCCAGCGTTTTCGTTACTCCGCTCGTTGACGATACCATTGAAGTCTATGTTGACCCTGCCAAGGTAAGTTGGGATACTTTCCGTTCCAGCGGTGCCGGTGGCCAGAACGTCAACAAGGTTGAAACGGGTGTTCGTATCCGTTACCAATACACCGACCCCGAAACCGGTGTTGAAGAAGAAATTCTCATTGAAAACACTGAAAGCCGTTCTCAGGGCCAGAACCGTGAGAACGCTATGCGTCTTCTCCGATCAAATCTCTACGACCGCGAATTGAAGCGCCGCCAGGCAGCACAGGCCAAGATTGAGGCTGGCAAGAAGAAGATCGAATGGGGTTCTCAGATCCGCTCCTATGTCTTCGATGACCGCCGCGTTAAGGACCATCGTACCAATTTCCAGACCTCCGATGTCGGTGGCGTTATGGATGGTAAGATCGACGGCTTCATCAAGTCCTATCTCATGGAGTTCGCCGGCTCTGACACCGAGTAAAGCAAAAGAAAACTTAAACCTAAAAACTAAATATTATGTCAAGAAAAGCCCCCAAGAAGTACGGCAAGCAGGCTCCTCAGAAGTCTACTGCTACCGCTGAAGAAGCACGCCAGGCACGCCGCGTTGTTACCGGCATCGCTATTGGTATTTTAGCAATCATGGGTATCATCATCCTTGCTTATAACCTCTTCGCTTAACACAAAAAAATGCGCCGGCCCACTGGGTCGGCGCCAACTTGTACTATGGCTATTGAAACTGAACGCAAATTTTTAGTAACGGGAGACTACAAGTCTCATGCTGCAAGTCACTCCCGCATCGTTCAAGGTTATATTTGTTCGGAGCGTGGCCGCACCGTCCGGGTACGCCTCCGTGGCGAGAAGGGTTATCTTACCATTAAGGGGCCTTCCAAGAATGACGGATTATCCCGCTACGAATTCGAGAAGGAAATCACCATCGATGAGGCGCTCTCTCTTCTTCGTCTCTGTGTAGGCGGCATTATCGATAAGGTTCGTTATCTCGTTCCCATGGAAGACGGCCACACCTTCGAAGTCGATGAGTTCCATGGCGAAAACGAAGGCCTGACGATGGCCGAAGTAGAACTGGGCGCCGAAGACGAATCCTACATTCGTCCTGACTGGCTCGGCGAAGAAGTAACAGGCGATCGTCGCTATTACAATTCCCAGCTTCTCACCCGCCCCTTCACCAAATGGTAAACAAACGGGTAGTTTCGCAACTACCAAATAAACAGGTAGCTTTCAAGCACCAAGCATACAGGCAGTTTCGCGGACGCGAAGCTGCTTCTTTTTATTTCTTATATGCCTTTGCGGTAATGAAGAGGGCTGCTCCCATCCACACCATAGTGGCCAGGCGGGCAAGAATAGGCATGTCGAAAGGAGCGATAGCTGCAAAGGTAGCTACCTGTGCATGAATCAGGTGAAGGGTAAAGTGCGGAGTTATGGTCTCTTCCATCAAACCGGAATACATCTCTGCAAGGCTGCGCACACATTGAAGTTCAGCAAGGCGATCAACAAGACTGGTGCTCGTTACAGCAGTCATCTTCTGCTGGATATTGGTCATGTTCATCATAGTTCTGTTACTGTTAAGATTTGAATTGTTAAGATTGCTGAGAGAAATACCGTTAGTCATCATGGCTCTATAGTTTTTTAGTTTTACTTTCTTTTTGTTTGACTTGAAGCAAGTGCTTCGCTTACGTTACATGACTTCCTTTGAAGCGAACTTCAAAACAAAGAAGCAGCGCAAAACAGTGGGGTTTCCTTCTGTTTTGCGCTGCAAAGGTACGGCGGTATTGTGACAGAAATTGTCACTTATTTATTTTGTGTGTCAAAAACTGCACTTTTTGCTTCAAAAATTCAATAAAGTCAGGAGATTCTATGATTTCGATATCTTCAAAGAGCCCTAAATAGAATCTCGCAACACCAACGAACGAGCAATATTCGGCGTCAAGCATCCATCTGCCATCATTCTGGGGAATAAGATAAGGAGCGGCCTCGGGCGTCTCCTCTAATAATATAGTTTTTGAACGATTGCCCATCAAAAGGCGGACGCGCGAGGTATCTTCTCCGCTGAAATGGAAAATATCAGTGTACATCGGACGGTGTTCACTTTCACACTGCCACTGAAGATCCAGAACCTCAACAGACTTGCATCGTGAGAGTTTGAAAGTCTTATTCTGCTTCGTGCTCAGTTCGTAACAACGGACATCGTTCTTTCTTCCCAGGAAATAGAACGGCTCGACGATACGGTCCGTGTAACTATCGCTGCGAGCAGAATAGTAGTCCCGGAGAATGCAAATATGCTTTTCACCTATAGCCTGGTAGACCTTCGCCACATTTGCAGCCACTGGATCATTCTTGCGCTGCTTCCACTCCACGCGATTATCGAGGATGCCTTTCAACTTTTCCTTTAGACCTTTCAAAACTGCATTATCATTGCCAATGTCACGCAGATAATCAAACAGCACTAAAGCTTCCTCCTCGTTAACATGAGTCTTCTCCGTTGAACCCGCGAAGAAAAGCGATTCCGGGGAGATGCGATACAGGGAATTTCGTCTTTCGACCTTGAAAATCCCAGAGGTTTCAAGGTCGGACAAATAACGATAAATAGTACGCGTTCCCGTCGCCAGGCTTTTACTCATATCGGGAACGCTGATATAGCGTCCGCGGCTTAAAAGCATGACGAGACGGAAAAACTGATTGGTCTTAGCACTTTGGTTCATGCTGCAAATCTACGAATTTTTGCGTTAATATGTAAAAAAGGGAGGAGAAAATTCGCCATTTAAAAAAAATATCGTAATTTTGCATAGCGATGGAGTGCAAGATAAAACTTTCTGGGGCCCTAGCCCTTGTACGCGAAGCCATCGTTTCCTCCCCAGCCCCCACTCCTTAATCTACTATGCGCATTATTTTAAATCCGAAATACAAACATTTGCAGGAGTACCTCGAGCACATCGATGAGCACTTTGAGCATGAAGGTCACGAAATCCATCGCGACCGCAATGTCATTCGTCTCTTGCAAGTGGACGGACTTACTTTATGCGTTAAGCGTTTCGGGAAGATTTCCCTCCCAGCCCGTGTAGCTACTAAATTCCGCGTACGCACTTCACGTGCACGCAAGGCCTACGTGCGCCCGCTTCAATTAAAGGAACGTGGCTTCGAAAGTCCGGAACCCGTTGCCTTTATTCGTTACAGCACCGGCCTCATCAGCTCTGTCAGCTATTTTGTCAGCCTTAAATCAAAGTACCGCTATTCAATGGCTGACATCATGAATTTTGAACCAGAAGAGCGTGACAACATTATTAAGGCTTTCGCTGAATATGCGGCAAACCTTCACACCAACGGTTTCCTTCACCGCGATTTCTCCGCAAGCAATATCCTTTTCGATCGCATAGAGAGCAAGATCAGCAATCGTATCCACTTCTCCCTCATCGATACCAATTCCATGCGCTGCAACCGTAGCGTAAGCGTAAAGAAAGGATGCAGTAACTTTGCACGTCTAGTTGGTGACGAAAACTTCTTCCGCCATTTGGGAGAATGCTATGCCACTGCCCGTAATGCCAATAGTGATGATTGCATTCGCTTCATCCTTACTGCGCATGATAACTACGTTAAGCGAACAACACAGAAATAATACCGAATACTCTTCATCTTTCCCCATAAGAAAAGCCTTCCAAAGCTCATTGCTCCGGAAGGCTTTTTCTGTTGTTATATAAATCTTATTGCTTTTTCAGCCATTCAATGACTTCGCTGATATAGCAGTGTGCCATGCATACACAAGTATCAGCAGCGCCGTAGTAGATGGTACACTTATCACCCTCAGTCAAAGTCGCACAAGGGAAGACTACAGCAGGAACATCACCATCCAACTCATACTGGGTAGCAGCAGCAAGAAGATATTCCATGGAACGGTAGAGCACCTTGGTGGGATCCTCAAGATCGAGGAGCGCAGCACCCATAGAATAGCGATAACCGCTGCAAGTAGTAATTACACCGTGATAGAAGACAAGCCAGCCTTCCTCGGTCTTCAAAGGAACAGGACCCGCACCAATCTTCGTACACTGCCAGGCACTGTCAGGGAAGGCGGTAGGCTTCATGACCAAACGATGCTTTCCCCAGAAAGTCATATCAGGAGACTGACTGATCCAAATATCGCCGAAAGGAGTATGGCCACTGTCAGAGGGACGGCTGAACATGACGTAGTTTCCACCGATTCTTTCAGGGAAGAGCACACCATTGCGGTTGAAAGGCAGGAACGCATTCTCTACCTGGAAGAATTCCTTGAAGTCAAAGGTATAACCAACGCCGATGGTGGGACATCCCCCAAAGCCATTGCACCAGGTAATCCAGTAGCGGTCTTCAATCCATACACAACGAGGATCGTACTTGTAGAGATGTTCTGCCACAATAGGATCCTGACCAGGAGCAGCCTGGAACTGGATAGGTTCGTGATTAATGTTCCAGTGAATACCATCTTCCGAGAATCCAGCGAAGATATTCATTTGGACGCGCTTGTTATCACAGCGAAAAACGCCAGCAAAGCCTTCGCCAAAACGAACGACAGCGCTATTGAAGATACTATTACTGCATGGGATGGAGTAACGGTCAATTATTGGATTTTCAGAATAACGCCATACGATGTCATCAGAACCAGCAGGGCGTTCTTGCCAAGGAATTGCTTGCATATTGATTTTTTAGTGTTAAGTGTCCCGCTCAGGAAAGCGTCTGGACGCTACTGAGCGGGAAGTTATAAGTATTTCTTACTTCTTAATAGGATACTTGTAAACAAGGAAGAGCATGATGACGCTGACTACAGCAGGGATAAGAGAGAACAAAGCCCAAGCCATTGTTCGAACACTTTCTTCACAGCCAGCAGTAATTACAGGCTCATTGGAACCCGCTACGGTATGGAGACCAGCCCATCCTAAGAAAAGCGTAATGAGCGCACCTGAGATTGCAGAACCAAACTTCTGAGACATCGTACCAGAAGAGAAGATGAGACCAGTGGAAGAAGTACCGTTTACTTCGGTTGCATAGTCAGCAACATCGGCATACATAGACCAAAGAAGAGGAGAGTAGATACCAATACCGATGGAAGTTACGATAACAAAGGCGATCATAACCCAAATATAAGCGGGATCCATAGGAATGAAGTAGAAAAGAATGGAGGTCACGAGGCAGATAAGGCCTGCATAGATAAAGGCCTTCTTCTTGGAGCCTGCCCACTTTGTGAAAGCGGGAGAAAGACCACCTGCAATCATACATACAACTTCACCAAAGGTCATGAATACCGTATAATTGATAATCAAAGAACCAACCGTAACGTCGCCCTTCAAACAGTAGCTGAACATGTATGCTGCAGCAGCATAACGGAAACCGTTGAAGAAGTTCGTACAGATACCGACGAGCGTCAGGTAAATCCAAGGCTTATTCTTGAAAAGATCAGCAAAAGGCTTAAAAGAGAATTTCTCAGCACGAACAGGCTTGAGACGTTCCTTTGTCATAAAACCACAAGCCACAGTCATAATTGCAGCCAAAGCTCCCAAAGAGGCACCGATAACGGCATACTGATGGGCATCACTACCACCGATAAACTTCTGCAGATAGGGGAATGACAACAAAGTTACAAAACCCATAGCATAGGCACCAACCATACGATAAGAAGAGAACTGATTCTTTTCGTCATCATCGTCAGTCATCACGCCGAGGAGAGAACCATAAGGTACGTTTACAGCAGTATAAACAGCCATCATCAGGAGATAGAAACCGTAAGCCCAGATGCGCTTTCCAACAGGACCGAGGTCAGGAGTAAAGAGGAGGAGCGCAAAGACAATACCGAGTATCGGACCACCAATGATAAGCCAAGGACGGTAAGTTCCCCAACGACTCTGCGTGCGGTCAGCGAGAGAACCCATGAGGGGGTCGGTAACTACATCGAACATACGAGCGATAAGCATCAGAGCTGCTGTATCAGCGAGCGTCAGTCCGTAGATGTTGGTGAAAAAGAAGGGGAATGCAATAGACATCACTTTCCAAGTGATACCACCAGCAGCAGCATCACCAAGTGCATAGCCGATTTTTTCTTTGAAACTTGCCATAGAAATACTATTTTTTTTCGTTATTAGATTTAAAAGGAAACGCTATTGCGCCACATTGCGCCAATTTAGTAGTGCAAAGTTAGTACAAACTCCCGATTAAAGCAAATTTTCAAGGCAAAATTTCGCAGATTATCAAATTCAAGCCAATACATTGGCTGTTTCTCACAAATTATTCGTATCTTTGCGGCTAAAATTAAACCATCATGATTTATAAGTGGAACTACGAACCTCTGCCCCCCGATGAAGGCGCTGAAGCCAAGCGCCTGGCAGAATCGTTAGGCATACACCCTGTCTTCGGCCGCATGCTTCGCGAACGCTGTATTTTTACAGAGGCTGAAGCACGCCGTTTTTTCCGTCCTCAGCTGACGGAACTCCACGATCCCTTCCTGATGAACGACATGCAGCGCGCCGTTGAGCGCCTCAACACTGCTATCCGCCGCAACGAGCGCATCATGGTCTATGGCGACTACGATGTTGACGGTGTAACTGCTGTAGCATTGGTCTATAAGTTCATCAGCAAGTACTACAAGAACATCGACTACTACATCCCCGACCGCTACGAGGAGGGATATGGTGTTTCTACGAAGGGCATCGACTTCGCTGCGGAGACAGGCGTTAAACTCATCATTGTACTCGACTGCGGTATCAAAGCTATCGAGGAGATTGCCTATGCCAAGAGTTTAGGCATTGACTTCATCATCTGCGACCACCATGTTCCCGATGATGAACTGCCTCCTGCTGTAGCCATCCTCAATCCGAAGCGCCGTGATAACCATTATCCCTACACCCATCTCTCTGGCTGTGGTGTCGGATTCAAATTCATGCAAGCCTTCGCCTCCAACAACGGCATTGAGTTCAATCAGCTTGGCCAGTTGCTGGATCTTTGTGCTGTCAGCATCGCTTCAGATATCGTTCCCATCATGGGAGAGAACCGTGTATTGGCATACCATGGCCTTCGTCGTCTGAACTCCAATCCGACGATTGGCTTGGAGGCTATCATCGAAACCTGCGGTCTCGGTGAACGAGAATTGACGATGAATGACATCATCTTCAAGATTGGTCCGCGCCTAAACGCATCAGGCCGTATGCAGAATGGTAAGGAAGCCGTGAAGATTCTTGTAGAACAGGACTACAACGAAGCGCTGGATATTGCATCTCACATCAACCTTTATAATGAAGCCCGCAAAGACCTTGACCGTCAGATGACAGAGCAAGCAACAGAGCAGGTTCGCAATATGAAGGGACTGGAGGACAAGCGTGCCATTGTTATCTACAATGAGGAATGGCACAAAGGCGTCATCGGTATCGTTGCCTCTCGTATTACGGAACAATACTACCGTCCCGCTGTCGTCCTGACACGCTGCGACGGCGTAGCTACAGGTTCTGCACGCTCGGTGAACGGTTTCGATGTCTATAAAGCCGTTCAGAGTTGCGCTGATATTCTTGAAAACTTTGGTGGTCACACCTATGCTGCCGGTCTCTCTATCAAGGTGGAACATGTTGAAGAATTCGCCCGTCGTTTCGAGCAGTATGTAGCAGATCACATCCTGGACGAACAGACTCAGGCTGCGCTTGATATCACCGGAGTTCTGGACTTCCGTGATGTTAACTTCAAGTTCTATCAACAATTGAAGCGCTTCGCACCTTTTGGACCGGGTAACGAACGCCCGTTCTTCTGTACCCACCGTGTCTATGACTACGGTACATCCAAAGTCGTCGGTCGCGGTCAGGAGCACATCAAACTGGAACTCGTTGACAACAAGTCCAACAACATCATGAATGGTATTGCTTTCGGGCAGTCCAGCCAGGCACGCTACATCAAAACGCGTCGTGCTTTCGACATCTGCTATACCATCGAAGAAAACACGCACAAACGCGGTGAAGTTCAGCTTCAAATCGAAGACATCCGCCCTTGCGAATAATATAACTATTCACTTCCAACTTGGACGATACCATTGACATTATGGATAACATTCCCTGGCCCGAAGATTTTCCACCAGAGAATGGCAACGGAGAGGGGCTCGAGGCCCCTCTCGGGGTATCTGCGTCCGATAAACAGCCTTCGACTCCACTTGAAGCCTTGAAGTACTACTGGGGCCATGACGCCTTCCGCGGCATACAGGAATCCATCATCAACAGTATTCTTGAAGGCCACGACACCTTAGGACTCATGCCTACCGGAGGAGGTAAAAGCATTGCTTTCCAAGTTCCCGCCATGCTGATGGACGGCACTTGTATCGTTATCACGCCACTCGTTGCACTGATGAAAGACCAAGTAACGCATCTTCGCCAACGAGGTATCAAGGCCGCCTGCATTCACTCTGGGTTGAATCGCGGTCAGATTATCCGTGAACTGGACAATTGCATTCTCGGTCACTACAAGTTTCTCTATCTCTCTCCAGAGCGTCTGCATACGGAATTATTCCTAACAAAACTCCAACGCATCGAGGTTAGTTTCATCACGGTCGACGAGGCACACTGTATCAGCCAATGGGGCTATGACTTCCGACCTTCTTACTTGCAGATTTGTTCTCTTCGTGAAATCCTCCCGACAAAACCAATGCTGGCCCTGACGGCTACTGCTACAGCAGAGGTTATCAAGGACATCCAAGGTCAGCTGAAATTCAAAAAAGACGCCCAAACCTTCCGAATGAGTTTCGAGCGCCCGAACATCGCCTATAAGGTCTGCCATACAGACAACAAGAGAGCAGAAATCATTCATCTGCTTAAATATTCTGAAGGCAGTGCCATAGTCTACACGCGCTCTCGCTCTGAAAGCCGCAATTTTGCACTGACTCTCCAGCAAGAGGGAATCTCTGCCACCTATTTCCATGCAGGACTCTCTACAGCGGAAAAAGATACGCGCCAACAGATGTGGCAGGATGGGCACTCCCGTGTGATGGTTTCTACCAATGCTTTTGGCATGGGCATCGATAAAGCCGACGTACGCCTGGTTTTGCATCTGGATGTACCCGATAGCATCGAGGCCTATTTCCAGGAGGCGGGACGTGCTGGCCGTGACGGACAACCCGCTGAGGCTATTCTCTACTGTAACGACAGTGATGAGCGCTCATTGAGAAAGCGTATCCAGGAAACATTCCCGCCCAAAGAAAAAGTTCGCGAAATCTACGATGATCTGGCTTGCTTTTTCCAATTGGCAGTCGGTGACGGCCAGGATGTACGCTACGAATTCAATCTTGATACGTTCTGCTACAACTTCCACTATTTCCCATTGACCGTTGAGGCTTCGCTTCGCATCCTGCAATGTGGAAACTACCTCATCTATAATGAAGAGGACGATACGAAGTCACGCGTAATGTTCATCGTCTTTCGAGACGAACTCTATAATTTCCGCAACAGCACTGTTGTGGGTGATAAGGTCCTTCAAGCCTTGCTCCGCCATTACGAAGGTCTCTTCACTGATTATATCCTCATCGACGAATCCCTCCTTGCCAAGGAATGCGACTGTACGGAGGACGATATCTACGAAGCATTGCTTGGGTTGACACGCCGCCGCATTTTGCACTACATTCCACGCAAGTGTAAGCCCAGTGTAACATACCTGCAACGACGCATCGAACATGACCGTCTGGTGCTTCCGCCTGAGGTTTATGAGAATCGCCTGGAACAATATGCTCGCCGCGTGAATGCTGTCATCAACTACATGAACAACAGCACAACTTGTCGCAGTCAGTTGCTTCTGGAGTATTTCGGCGACAAAAGTGGAAAAGACTGCGGCCACTGCGACGTTTGCGAATACTATCACGAAAGCAAACCGAAACCAAAGAAAGAAAATGCTCTTCAAGCGGCACTTCTGGATATTTTAGCGGATGGCAAAACGCACTCCCCCGCTGAACTCCATGACCTCCCCTACTCTTTCGAAAGCATCAATGACACATTACTTGACCTGATGGACCAAGGCCGGCTTACCATTCTCCACGGACAGTTTATTCTCAAAGAAAAATAAATCAATAATTTCAAACTCCTATAATATTATTATGAAGAATCCTATTGCAACAACCAACGCTCCTGCAGCAATTGGTCCTTACAGCCAGGCCATCGAAGCCAATGGCATCGTTTTCGTTAGTGGTCAGCTTCCCATCGACCCCAAGACCGGCGAATTCGCTGAAGGTGGCATTAAAGAATTAACCGCTCAGTCTCTGACCAACATCCAGAACATCCTCGCTGAGGCTGGTCTTACTATGGACAATGTCGTTAAGACCTGTGTTTTCCTTGCAGACATCGCAGACTTTGCAGAAATGAATGAAGTTTATGCTACATTCTTCAAGGCTCCCTTCCCCGGCCGTTCTGCTATGGCAGTAAAGACGCTTCCCAAGGGAGCTCGCGTAGAAATCGAATGTATCGCTGTTCGCTAACAGGGCCAAAGGGCTTAAACCTTTTATAACCCTTTAAACCTAATAAACCAAAGAGGAGGCGCATTTGCGTCTCCTCTTTAATATAACAAAACAGCCAGGCTCGTTTGAGTCCGGCTGTTTCTTTTTATTTCAGATAATCATCGAAGTATCTTGTAATACGCTCATGGAGGTGAATCATATCCTGGCCCATCATATTATGATCCTGACCGGGATAGACGAAGTAGTCGGGCTGGGTGCCGGCATTTTCGCATGCGCGGAGGAAAGCGAGGGAATGCTGGAGTAAGCAGGTCTTATCGTTGTAACCCACAATAATCTGCAAGCGGCCCTTGAGGTTCTTTGCCTTGTTAAGCAGGCTGGAAGATTCATAGCCTTCGGGATTCTCCTGAGGAGTATCCATATAGCGCTCACCGTACATCACTTCGTAGAAGCGCCAGTCAATCACGGGACCACCGGCAACGCCTACCTTGAAGACATCGGGATAAGTACACATCAGGTTTGTGGTCATAAAGCCACCGAAACTCCATCCATGAACGCCCATACGATCTGCATCAACATAAGGAAGAGTCTTCAAGAACTTTACACCTTCCATCTGGTCTGCCATTTCTATGTCACCGAGATGACGGTGGGTACAGCTTTCGAAATCAAAGCCGCGGTCACCACTACCACGATTGTCGAGGATGAAGAGGAGATAGCCACGGTTCGCCATGTAGTATTCCCAAGGACGAGCCTGATAGTTCCAGGACTCCTTCACATTGGTTGCATGAGGGCCACCATAAACATAGACTACCGTAGGATACTTCTTGGCAGGATCAAAGTCAATAGGTTTTACCAGACGATAGTACAAAGGTGTCTTGCCATCTGCTGCTGTGATGGAACCGTTTTCCACAACGGGCATAGAGTAGTCTTTCCAAGGGCTCTCAGCATTCATCAGGGTACCGAGAACTGCAGGCTTGGTAGTAGAACGAACATCGATCTCACGATATACATCGGGCTTAGACCAGCGATCGGTGAAATAGAGGCCGTTGGGAGAAAGGTTGGCACGATGAACACCGACGCCGTTATCCAACAAAGTATGTTTGCCGTTGTTTACATCCACAGCATAGATATTCTCACGGATATGGCCGCTCTCGTTGCTTCTAACAATAATGGACTTCTTGGCGGTATTGAAACCGAGGATTTCCAAATCCTCGTAGTCACCCTTGGTCAACTGCTTGATTTCATTTACAAAGAGCTTCTTCTGAGCATCTACGCCCATCTGGAAGAGGTAGAGGTGGTTGAAACCGTCACGCTCGCTCTGATAAATAAACTTGCTATCATCCCAGGGGAGGAAAGTCAAAGGATTCTGAGGTTCAACAAAGCGTTCGTTGGTTTCCGTATAGAACACACCGATACGTTCACCGGTCTTGGCGCAATAAGCCACGAGTTCGCACTTGTCCTGACTACGGGGAATTTCCATCACAAAGATGATCTTCTCATCGGGAGTCCAAGAGATATTGGTAAAATAACGATCGGTGGGATCGCCAGCCTGCAAATAAACGGTTTCGTCTGTTGCAGGATTGAAAACACCGATGGTCACCTTATGGCTGGTCATACCTGCCATAGGATATTTCTCGGGAGCGAGTTGAGCTATCTGGGTCTTCTTGTCAACCTCGATATCTACAAGGGGAAAATCGGTCACCATGCTCTGATCCATACGATAGAAAGCAAGGAGGTTACCCTTCGGACTCCAGAAAGTTCCCTTTTCAATACCAAATTCGTTACGGTGAACAGAGGTGCCATACATCAGTTCGCGACTACCGTCCTTGCTGATTTTGTGGTCCTTGCCATCGCTGGTACGAACATAAAGATTGTAGTTCTTTACATAAGCGTAACTATTGCTGGCTGCACAGAATTCATCGTTGGAAGCACCCTTGACGAGAGGCATGCTCCAAGTAATCTGCTTGGTCTTCCAGTCATAGCAGTAACGATTCTCGCCACCCGTCAGACGCACGACAGTGCTGTTGGCATCACCGAACTGGGCATACTGCAACGTACGGACCTTATCATTGATGCCAGCATCCTTCAATGCTGCATTAACTTCTTCAGAAGTGAAAAGCACATTGTTGACGCTTTTCCCCTTGGCATTATAGATCAAGGTACAATCGTCAACATCGGTCTGAACGAGAGCATCGCCCCACCATGCAGTTGAAACGCTCTTGGGCTGTAAGGTCCAGTATTTATTGCCACCCCACATCAACTCATCGAGGGTGGGACTCTTGAGATTCTGCGCCATCATCATAGCAGGCATCAGCAGCATAGCAGCTGCCAAAAGAATTCTTTTCATATTGTTCTGACTATATTTCTCTATGCGAAAAGAAGTAGGTGCTCAAACGAATTTGATTACCTACTCTTTTACGTTTATCTATCACGACGACCGCCCTTGAAATCGCGGCCCTTGCCACCCTTGAAGTCACGGTCGCGGCCACGTCCACCACGGTCATTGTTTCGGCCGCCACGATCACCTCCGTAATTACGGTCGTTGGACTTGTGTCCACCCTTGCTACCGCCTCGTGAGGGACGTTCGTGGTCTTCGCGTTCTTTGCGCATCTTAGCTTCGCGAGCACCTTCGAAAGACTTATGACGACTGCGGAGACTGCGATACTGTTCTGCAAGTTCATCATCTTCGAAGAGATCTTCGTCACGAGCAGGACGCTCACGGGGTTCGAAACGGTCATCACGACCAAAACGCTCCTCCTGACGGCGACGGTCATTGCGTTCCTTGAATTCAGCATCGAACTTACGGCTGAAATCACGCTCGCGACCATCACGGAAACGCTTCTTCTCACCCATGCGGCTACGTTCCTGGTCAGTCTTTACTATACCGCCTTCAGCACGGAAACTGTCGAGTTTGCCGTCGAAGGTGACGAACTTACGGAGTTCGCAGTCGAGAGAACCATTCTGGAGAGGTACCTTGAAAGAAGGACGAAGACGCATCGCATCGAAGAGTTCTTCCTTGCTACAGATAATCCAGGCATCACCACCAGTGAATTCTTTCTTCAGTTTTTCACCGAGAGTCTTATAGATTACGGTCAAATCCTCGGGCTTCAAACGCTCGCCGTAAGGAGGATTGGTAACCATGATACAGTGCTTTTCGGGAGCCTCTTCGCCTTCAACGGCGGGAACCTTGAAGTCGCGGATGTCACGCTGGGCAACTTCCACGCAGTCGCTAACCTGGGCACTGCGGATATTTGCCAAAGCAGATTCAATAGCGGGATTATTGATATCGAAACCGTAAATCTTATGATTGAATTCGCGTTCCTCGCTATCGTCTTCATAGATTTCGCTGAAGAGTTCCTGATCGAAATCCTTCCAGTTTTCAAAACCAAACTTCTTGCGGAAAACACCAGGATAGATGTTCTTTGCCATCAAAGCAGCTTCAACAAGAATGGTACCGCTGCCACAGAAGGGGTCAACGAGATCGCAATCAAAATTCCAACCGCTCATCTTGATGATTGCAGCGGCAAGGACTTCGTTGATGGGAGCCTCAACGGTAGCTTCACGATAGCCACGGAGATGGAGGCTCTCGCCGCTGGAGTCGAGTGACAAAGTACAATCGTTCTCAGCGATATGGATGTTGAGACGAAGGCTGGGATTGGTCACACTGACATTGGGACGCTTGCCTTCACGTTCGATGAAGTAGTCAACGATAGCATCTTTCACCTTGTAGGCAACAAAGCGACTATTGCGGAATTCAGTGCTGTAAACAGTGGTATCAACAGCAAATGAAGTGGTAAGATCAAGGTATTGTGCCCAGTCAACCTGCTTGATGGCTTCATAAACACCATCAGCGTCCTTTGCCTTAAAGTGAAGGATAGGCTTCAAAATACGGACTGCGGTACGAAGGCAGAAATTCGCGCGATACATCATGCGCGTATCACCGGTAAAAGAGACCATACGACGGCCTATTTGCACATTGTCGGCGCCTAATTCGGTGAGTTCTTGTGCAAGCACTTCCTCGAGGCCTTGGAAGGTCTTTGCGATGAGTTCAAAAGATTCCATGAATGGATAAAAATGTTTCTTTTAAGCTTAAAAGGATATAAAATTGCAATTATTGCGACAAAGTTACGGCAAAAGCATGAAAAGGCAAAATTTTACGCCCCTTTTTGCAAAAAAATCGTAACTTTGCAGTTGAAATTAATGTGTTTACTAACTAAACAAAGTCAAATGTCTATACTTTTATTCACGCTCATTATGCTGGCAGCAGCATATGGGGCTGGTTTATTGGGAAGTCTCACCGGACTTGGCGGCGGTGTTGTCGTCATTCCTGTTCTGACCTTGTGCTTCGGTGTTGACTTCCACTACGCCGTCGGCGCTGCTCTCGTTGCATCTATTGCAACATCAAGCGGCTCTGGTTCGGCTTATGTAAAAGAGGGTATCACCAACATCCGTCTCGGTATGTTCCTTGAGATCGCTACTGCTATTGGTGCGGTTGTCGGTGCTATCGTTGCGGTTTATCTGAACAACAATGTTATTGCCATTATTTTCGGCTGCGTACTGATTCTCACCGGTACCATGCAATTCGTCAAGAAGCAGGATCACACGGGTATCAAGGGTTCCGAGGCAGCACGCCGTTTGAAACTCTTCGGTACCTGGCCCCAGAAGGATGGTTCCAAGCAATACTACGAATTGAAGAACGTTGCCAGTGGCTTCTCTGTTATGAGTATCGCCGGAATGCTGAGCGGTATTCTCGGTATTGGTTCTGGTGTCCTCAAAGTTATCGCCATGGATAATCTGATGAAGGTTCCTTTCAAGGTAAGTACCACCACTTCTAATTTTATGATTGGTGTAACTGCATGTGCCTCTGCCGTTGTCTATATCCAGCGCGGTAATATAGTTCCCGGCATTGCATGCCCCGTTATGATCGGCGTCCTCTTTGGTGCGTTGACTGGTGCTCGTCTCTTGAAGTATCTCAATGTGAGCCTGCTTCGCAAAATCTTCGCTTTCGCCGTTTTCCTCGTCGCTGCCAATATGATTTATATGGGCGTAACCGGCCAGTTCTGATTTTTATTAAATGCCAATTATCATGCAAAAGATAGATTTACAACAACTCATCGGTAATACCCTTCGCTGGGGTGTAACGATTGCATGCATCATCGCTGCTATCGGTGGTGTCATCTATTTGGTACAGCACGGTTCTGAGCCTATGCCGGACTATACAACTTTCAGCTATACTGATCCCGCCTGCCATCCTGCAGACTATACTACAGTTGACGGCATCTTCTCCGGAATCTTCTCTATGAACGCCAGAAGCTGGATTCAGTTGGGCGTCGTTGCGCTCATCCTCACGCCTGTCATGCGCGTCATTCTCTCGTTCTTCGACTTCATCCAGGAACGCGATTGGCTCTACAGCCTGATTTCTGCTATCGTGCTTTCCATCATTATCAGCAACTCCATCAAGGGTTTTTAATACCCATTTCCTTAGAATTTCTAACGGGCAAAAACAATTCGTCGTACGGCGACAGAACATTCGTCCGCGGACGACAGAATATTCGTCGTAGGGCGAATGTATATTCGTCCGCGGACGAATCTTTACTCAGTCCACAAAAACAAAAGGTGCACCATCTGTCTTTCGACTTTTGGTGCACCTTTATTCTGTCTCTCAGGCGTTAGCAAACACCTTTAAGCAATTGATGTTAGAAAGTTGCTCGGAGAATGAAACGGATACCCCACTTCTGGGTGTCTCCGTAGATACTGGAAGCATCATTGATATAGGTGATACGATGAACGTACTGAATCCACAGCAACTTGAAGATATTATGAATACCAACGTATGCCTCAACATAGGGCTTCTTCATATCCATAACCTGTGATTGCTGCTGGTATTCGCTACCAACGAAACGACTCGGGAAATAGTACAGCGAGGTGCTGTTCTGATTCTTTTCAAGATAAGGATTATTCTTATCGGTCAAAGTACCCCAGAGGCAGTTTACGCCAAAGTACTCACGCCATTTGAGTCGGCGAATAAGAGGTATACGATTCAAAATCTTACCGTTGAGGTCCCACTGGCCCATGAAGGAAACATAGCGGTCGTTGAGGAATTCCATGTTCTTGATCAAACTGAACATATTGTCCTCGCGGATGTAGCTGGTGTTGGCCCAGGGCATGCAGAGCAAGGGGAAAGGAACCTGGTTCCACTGGGCACCCGCCTTGATACGAGTATCCAACTTACCCCAACTCTTCACCCAGAAACGCTTGTAAATATCGATTTCTGTATTGTTGTAGGTATAGTCGCTCCAAAGTCCCTTCACACCAACAGTGTGGCTGAGCAGGAAGATAGGAGAATCCTTATTCACCAAAATACGACGCTGCTTGGTATTGAGGTATTCTGCACCAGGCTGGAACTGTACGGAGAAAGTAAAGTCAGTCGTAGTGAGATACTTTATATTGCGATCAGCAACGCTGACACCAGTTTTAGTGAAATCCAAATCACTTCCATAAGGACGGGTGAAATAGGTATCGCTCAACTGGCCGTCTTCCATAACATACTTTCCTAATTCTTCATTATAAGAAGAATGGAAACCATTGGCTACAGGCTGGTAGAACAATGATGCTGTAGGCTCGTTGCGGTCGTGGCTGAGTTTCCACATCATGCGGAGACCGTTTTCCCACTCACTATCGTAGAAGAATCGGAAGTTCTCATTGTACATCATGTGGTCAACCTTGGACCATTTGAGAGCAACGAACACGTTATCCTTATCGGTCGGAAGATGGATATCGGAAGGAGACATCACATCGTTCGTATAGGAGAAGGTCAGGTTGCGGACGGGGAACTCTCGAGGCAGATACTTCTTTTTGTTAAAGGAGTAAGTGACTTCACCTTTTCCCTTCCAACGTTCGTCCTTGAAACCATAAGCCACATAACCATTGAAGAAGAAATGAGGATTGAGGTTCGCGGTAGAAAGAATGGAAGCGCGGAGACGGAGACCGTCAACATCGTTGTAACCAACGGTTGTATTGATAGGACCGACATCAATCTTTGAGCCCTTCTTGGGGTCGAGGGTAGTTTCTACGAAGTTCTCGATAAAGGCCTTACCCACCCAGATAATGGGTTTGAAACCCTTCATGTTCTGGAGTCGGTCAAGGAAAACACTTACCTTGGTTTCGCTCTGTGTCAACTGTTCGGTTCGGTGGTCTTGCCAGAACTGATCGTCCTTCATACGGGCATCCGCTGACATCTTCGTATTACCCTTGAACTTAAAGGTTTTGTCGTCAATGGGAGAGAAATCAAAATTCGAGTACTCCGTTGTACGCTTTGCCTGAACCTTGAAATTATCCTTCACAAACTTCATTACGAGGAGCATGTTATCCTTCAAAAGGACTTGTTCACCGCTGGGGAGGCGATCGTAAACCTGGTCTATCTTCATAAGGTCCACGAAGTTCACACCCGTATGAACGGGAACACCCATAGCCACCTTCTTAACACGGTAAGTGGAGTCTGCAGTGACATAAAGTTCACCACTGAAACCAAAGTCCTGGCTATTGTTCGGAGTAAACTGCACCTCGATGCACTTTGCACCTTCTACATAGGTAGTATCCGTGATAAAGTAACGATAGAAGGAGATCGCATCCTTTGAGGAAAGGGGAGAGATGAACTGATACTGCAACAAGCGGATATCATCTTCATAAAGGTTAACCTCGGTGAAGAAGTCATTGAGCATCTGCGTGATGATATCACCAGTATTGATGAGTTCGTTGATACCTTCTTCGCGTTTACCAACAACGATTTTCTTTTCAGTATCGTCGCTCTTTCGGTAAATCTGATCCGTAACAGTTTCTTCTACGGTGAGGGGAAGGATGAGTTTTCCGGTTTCTGGAGAGAGTTCAACGTGCTCCTTCAAGAAAGGCATACGCTTGAACTTTCCTTCTTCGAATACCTTAGGAGTTACATCAGCGAGAGCAAAGTTCAGTTTGTTGTACTGCTCGACACTATA
This sequence comes from Prevotellaceae bacterium UBA1746, assembly GCA_002314875.1. Taxonomy (GTDB): domain Bacteria; phylum Bacteroidota; class Bacteroidia; order Bacteroidales; family Bacteroidaceae; genus Alloprevotella. Next base: position 27,545 of record DCHS01000049.1, on the reverse strand, counting down.
GAAATCGTGCTGTTTAAGACTTTGGAACTTCTTGTTCTCGATGACCTGCTTCATCAGTTCCACTGCAGGATTGTTCTTGCGGCTATACTTGTTCTTCTTGCCGACAACCTTCGCCTCACCGAAACTCAATTCCATCGGATTCAACTTAATATCCAGCTTGTCGGTGGATTTCAATCGCATGGTATAGCTTTCGTAACCTACGCAGGAAACGGTCAACACTTGATTGGAACGGAAAGCTATCGTAAAGTTACCGTCAATATCCGTCTGGGTACCAATCTTTGTACCTTCGTAGAAAACATTTACGAAGGGGGCAGCCTCACCACTCTTCGCATCACTGACATGGCCGGTGATCTTCTGAGCAGCAACTTGCAGCACGGCAACAAAAAGAAGTATGTAAAGTGAAAATAGTCTCTTCATTATCTATTTAGGATTTCGTATATCTGCTAATTTTATTTTTGCGGGTGCAAAATTACGGAAACTTTCTTTTATTACAAGGTTTTCATTCGACTAATTTTTTGATTTTCACCTTTTGTAACAATTTCTGCGAAGTCAAGAATAAATTTCGCCAACTAAGTATTAGCAGACATTACATTTTTCTCCTCTTTATATATACGTGCACACGAAGAATAAAAAGAAAACGAGAAATAGAACACACGAAAAAACCGCCGCAGGCAAGAAGCCTGCGGCGGTCATTATGGTTTTTCTAAATCAGCCTGAAAGACTGAACAAGAAATGTTAGATCAAAGTTCGAATTACTTAACGATGTACTTCTTACCGTTGATGATATAAAGACCTGCGGGGAGGTTCTTCACGCTATTAACGCGAACACCAGAGAGAGTGTAGATCTTGTTATCAGCCTTGTTGTTAACGAAGGTAACGGTATTGATACCCTCGGGATTGATGCGAGCTTCAGCAGCGATCTGAGCAGCACCAGTCTGAGTGGTTTCGGGAAGAACAGCGAAGTAACCAGTGTTAGCGTCAACTTCGTCACCTTCTTCAGCTACGAGAACGAGAGTGTGAGCGGGGTTGAATACACCACAACCTGCGGGAACTTCAGTATATTCGAATACAGGAACAAGACCATTTACAGCTTCAGCAGCAGTGCAAGTGGGGTTGAGAGCATCGTACTTGTCTGCAGAGAAGTAAACACGGATATCGGTTGCTTCTGCACTAGCAGGAACGAGAACGTAAGCGCTACCAGCCTTAACTTCCTTAGCTTCTTCAAGCTGGATGTTCTTAGCAGCATCCTGACCAATTACGGTATAGAACTTAGCGTCTTCAGTGAATTCAACGTCAACGTCAACGGGGAAGGTAACGATCTGAGGAGCGTTCTTAACTTCGAGGTCATAAACCATACCGCTGTTGTAGATGTTGTCATAAACTGCAGCAATGCTTTCCTGGGGAACGAATGCCCAACCGCTGTTGTCGGTACCGATAACGTTACCGTCATCATCAGTTACGAATTCACCAGCAGAGCTCCAAGTTACAACACCACCACCGGGCTGTGCGTTAACATAGAGATAAGTACCGTTGTAAGCATCAGCCTTGTCGATAAGGATGTTGAAGCTACCAGCACGGTTAGCGAACTGGAGACCGAATACATAAGGAGTTTCGCTCTGAGCAACAGCTTCAGATTCGTTGCTTACGGGAGAGAGATAGAGACCAGTGTAGAGGTTCTTCATGGTGTAACCTTCACCAGACTTTTCAACCTGCCAGTATGCGCCAAGACGGTCAGCGAAGGTAGGATCGTTGTCATAAACCTGGCTTTCCTTGTTGTAGGTACGACCACCCTTCTGAACAGAACCAAGCTTAGAAGAGTTCTGAGCGAACATTGCTGTGAGTTCGTTAGAAGCAGTACCAGAAGTACTCTTGATCATGTAGATACCGTCAACGGGACGGATAAGAGCGTCAGCGAATGCATCGAGTGCAGCATTAAGAGCAGCAACAGCAGCCTTAACTTCGTCAACGGTCATGTTGTCCTTCTTAGCAGCGGAAGCAGCGTCGATAGCAGCCTGAAGTGCATCGATAGCAGCCTGATCGAAGTAACCAGGATCAGTACCAACTTCAGCACCGTCGTGAGTAGTCTGAGCGCTTGCGATGAGGTCAGTGAGCTGAGCAACGTTAGGCATAGCAGCCTTCAAAGCGTCGAATGCAGCGGTAAGAGCGTCGATAGTCTCACGAGTAGCGAGGTTGTCTTCGAGTTCAGACTTAGCCTGATCTACGAGTTCGTCAACTGCGTTACGGAGAGATTCGTCAGCAATGTAGTAAGGAGAGTTGGGATCTTCTACGATTGCCCAAGGTTCTGCACCTTCGTATGCACGAAGTTCTGAGAGGTTGAAGTACTTACCGTAAGAACCCTTATCAGAATAGGTGTTGAATACGTCGAAACGAACGTGGCTGTAACCGAGGGGAGAGGTGAACCAACCAGCGTAGTTGGTAGAACCAGCAACGGTACCAACTGCATCAGCAGCGCTATACCAGTGTACGCGAACAGAATCAGAAACGAGAGTCCAGTTTTCACCGTCGTTAGAACCGTAAACAGCTACATCCCAAGGAAGACCGTTTACATCGTGGCCGTTACGAGATACCATCTTGATGGTAACAGCCTCAACAGACTTCTGGAGGTCGATTTCGAGATCGTGGGGGAGGTAGTTGCCTTCTTCGTCAACGGGAGAATCAGACTCGTGCCATGAAGAGTGCCAAAGGTTAGTGAGGTCACCATCAGTGAAAATAGAGAAGTCGGTACCTTCAGAAGAGTCAGCAGCGTTAGAAGTAATCTGAGCTTCACCGTCAGTTACGAGACCGTCAACTTCAGAGAAGTTCAACCAAGCCTGAACGTCAGCGTTAGCAGAAATAGTCTGTCCGTCAAGAGCAAGACCCCAGTTGATGTTGTCTTCGATAGTTGATTCAACAGTATTAACGAGGTTCTTGAGTTCCTGGTTGAGAGCGGGCTGTTCACCGAGAGCCTTGATGGTTTCAAGCATTTCGTCGGTTACAGAACGGGGGTACCAGAGTGAACCTTCAGTTTCGCTGTTCCAAGTTACCATGTTGAGGACATCACCAGGAGCGTGGAGACCACCCATTTCCCAGCCGCCGCCCCAAGCACCTTGCTTGGTAAGTTCGTCAGAGTAGAACTTCCAGTAACCGGGAGTGCTTTCAGAGGGAGCCATGTTGAACTTAGCATTGGGCTCTTCTACCATAGGAATTGGAGTATTAGAAGCCTTAGAAGCACCAGGAGTACCGATGTAACGACCAGTCTTCCAGTTCTGAACGAAGTACATACCCGGAACATCAGTCTTGATAACCTTCCAGATGAAGTAGGGAGCTGCAGCATGGCCAATCCATGCATCATCATTGTCAGGATCATAAACGTCCCAATCACCACAAGAATACTCAGTACCATTCTGGGTGTGAGTAATAGCTACTGCAGGACTAGTGATGGTGTAGTAGTTAGAGGTCATACCAGATACGTTGTCCGTGTTGTCGAAGAGAACACCAGTGGGAGAACGGAAGGTGGTAATGATGTAGTAACCTTCACCGAAGTTTACGAAGCTTGCCTTGAATGCTTCCCAAGCAGCCTTAAGAGCGTCTGCGAGAGCTTCAGCGTTATTTTCGTTTACATCACCCTGAGTTGCATCATAAGCTTCAATAAGAGCGTTGAGAGCATCTTCACTGTACTGACCGGGGTCGATACCTACTTCATAGTTGTCGGGATCGAAACCGTTGGGGAAGAGTTCGTTAAGAACGGTGTCAAGATAGCTCAAAGCATCCTGCTGCTGGGTTTCATAAATAACCCATACGTTGCGGTTGTAGTTGGTACCCTTTGCAAGATCACCAGTGCTAGCGCCGCTTGCAAGGCTGAGAAGATAAGTACATGCTGCGGTGATATCGCCTTCAGCATCTACAATGATAGTACCATTAGATACGTCAAGATAGGTAGCTGTTGAGTAATCGAACTCATCGCCTAAATCCTTAGCTTCCTGAGCATAAGCGTCGATACCGGTGTAATCATCGTCATCATTGCTGTACTCATAGTCGCTTTCGTAAACAGAAGCAGGCTTGAGGGCAACCTTCCAAGCACGGTTTTCAGAGGTACCGTAAAGGTTGGTCTGGCCGGGAGCATAGAGATACTCACCTGCGCTGTTCTTGATGTAGTAAACGGTGTAACCGTCAGCTGTCTCACCGCCAGTCTTTACGAAGGTGTAAAGATTGGTGGCATTCAAGTGACCAGAGAAAGTGAAAGAAGTACCGTTCAGGAATGCAGAAGTACCGGCAAATTCGGCCTGACCACCCTGAAGAGCGTACTGTACACCTTCCTGAACGCCTTCATAAGGATCGATACTTGAGGTAGTCTCATAGTAGCGGTCTGCAGAGGCTGTCATTGCACCGGCTGCGAACATTGCAGCTGTCACAAGAAGTTGTAAACTTTTCTTCATAGATAGAGGAAAAAATTAAGTTAAACAATAAATAGAATTAGATAATAGTCAAATGGTGTCTCCCACTATGTGGGATTTTCGGAGCAAATTTACAACGAATTTATGAAATAAAAGCAGAAATCCTACTTTTTTTCTGCAAAATGACCAATTTTAACATAATAATGTACTTTTTGGCTGTTTGAGGGCTGTCAAAACGGGGAACGTTTTACGAATAAGCCACGGAAACCGTCATCCAGAAGAAAAACACACAAAACTTTGGGGCGCAAAAAAATCCCCGGGAGATGCAATTCTCTCGGGGATTTTCTGAATCTTATAAATTACTTCTTTACGCTTGCCTTTGCGGTACTATTCTGCTTGAGAACCTTGTAACCAGACTTGGCTTTTGCGGTAAAGGTTGAACTCTGCTTTGCAGCGTTGGTCTTGGCAACGGCGCGGCGAGTCTGGTCGCGCTTCTGCCATTCGTTCATTGAGTAGTAGTTACCAGTAATAGGGTCATACAACTCGAGTTCGGGAAGAACGGGCTGATCCTTATCGGCGTTAAGACGAATAGAAGCAGCGGCTTCAGGACTGATTTCTGCAATTTCAACGGGGCAGACACCCATTCGTACCATATCGATCTTCTTTGCAGCTGCAGTGGTAAGGTCGATAATAGCACCCTTGCGGAAAGGTCCGCGGTCGGTCACCTTCACAACAACTTCTTTACCATTTACCTTATTGCGAACAAGAAGGAGGGTTCCGAAGGGAAGTGTGCGGTGGGCACATGTCATAGAGTCAGCATTAAAAATGGCACCAGAGCTCGTGCGGCGTCCGTTCCAATTGCTTCCGTAATAGGTAGCATTACCTGTGGAAGTTCTCTTGTCGAGGGTTTTTGCGATACCGCAAAGATTGGAAAGAACAACGATGGAGAAGAGGGTCAATAAAAGTGCTTTGATCTTCATAATAAATTGGGGCGCAGGGGAGTGATTTTAATTAATAATAATAAATGAGCACCAAAGAATTATGGCACCCGACGATACTGTATCGGACGATATAATACCATCGTAAGGGAAGACAGCGCCCGTGTCTTCAAAAGCAATATATTTTCTGATTTAAATGGGGCTAAAAATGCGCGTCTATTTTCATTTTTATCGTTAAAAAACGCCCATTATCAGAGGCTTGCGACTGCAAAGGTACGGCTTTTCTGCCTCTTACACAATATTTTAACATTTATAACGCACTCTTTAACAATATTAAAGGCGGATTGCGCACTCTAATATTGCAAAAACGAGGGTAAAACACCACAAAAATTGCACATTTTGCGATTTTTGTGCCGATTTTTTAAGCCAAAATATTGACTATCAGGGGCATTTTTGCCTTCAAAACAGCAAAAAAAATGCGCCCTCGGAACAGAAAAACCAAGGGCGCAAATTTCGTTAGTGCCTAATATTCAGTTCTCTCGCTGAATTTTTAGTACAGAAGAGGTGGCATAAGCTCCAAATTCGGGAGCGAACGTGCACTGCAGATGAGCGATGCCGGTAGTGAAACTTCCTGTACGATCAACTACATATTCTTCTGTGAAAGTATAACTGCCTTTTGCAATGTGTTCAAAGAAGTAGTCATTACGAGTATCGCGAACCATGCGATAAGCGAAAAGGCCGCCCATCCAAGTGGTACCGCTCAACGGCTGCATTGGTTCAAGGCAAGCTGCACGGCTGGCTTCGAGCTGGACGAAATCGAAATCACGGTCTGCTTTCAAATAAAACACTTGACGAACATGACTGCCTACTTTTGGGGCATTCTTCGCAGTAATGTCTTTCCATTCTTTGTCCACTAGAACTTGCCACTTGCGCTCTAAAGTGAAACCAGCACTGCTCTGCTCTACTTCAGAAGCGGGTAAGGTGTAATCTGCATATATTGCACCCCAGGAGAGACCATCTGTACGCTTACTAATATTATAGGAGGCATTCTTTATGGCTTTCTGAGTTTCTGTGGTTGTCAGTTCACGCTTACAATAATCTTCTGCCGTCAATGGCTGATAGGGTTGATTGTTCAACAAAGCGTAAGTTGCATCAGCCGTAGCACGACTATTTTCCCACTGCTGGGTTCGTTTGCTTTGCAACAGCCAAAGTCGGAATTCTTCTTGAAGTTGTTTTGCATCTTGATTTGCAAGCCATCCGTTTGGATTCTGCACAAGATTCTTGTTATCAAGTGCTTCTATAGCCATGGTCTGCGTAGGGATACGATAACTTGCCCAACCGCTCATTGCTCGATAGGTATCGAAATAGCGTCCCATTTCCTCTGTGAACACGGTATGTTCCACGAGACTTTGCATAGCAAGATCAGCAGCAGCAAGATAATTGTCACTCTTCTTCTTTGAGAGCTCACCACTATTGGAAGCGTCTGCAAGTACCTGAGCCAAAGCACTCTTACCATACATTGTCAGATCTTTCTTTTCTTTCGATGCCAATTCCAACAAGTATTTCGCATCGGCATCGGGTTCTAGGCCTTGCAACTGACGAAGATAAAGATAACGGAGTTGGAGTTCACTGATACCGACTTCCACTTTCGCTTTCTTCATTTCTTGAACCAGTTCAGCAACTTCTTTCTCCAGATATTTTGTGGCTTTGTCAAGAACTGCATTAGCAGAATTGCATCCCGTCAATTTCTTCTGACGAGCCAAAAGGATGCAGACGTCGGTAGTTATCCAGCAGGAAGAATAGAAACCTTTAAGCCAGGAGAAACCACCATCGCCATTTTGGAAGTCTTTCAAATGATCAAGTGCCGTATAGCGCATCGCATTGATGGTTTCAGCATCAGGAAGAATCTTTGCGAGCGTATCGGAAACAGAAGCATCCGTCTCATCAAGCGGGAAATTGGTCACACGCTTTTGAGAAGATGCTGCAGAGGAAGCATTCGTCTTTGTTTCTTTCTGACCATACTGCTGGCGCAGGTAATCTGCCATTTCTATACCATAAAGGCGTGTTGCCCATCCGGTCGCACTGTACGCTTCATCTGACAATAGCGTCGGAATTACTCGAACAACATTCCATATTGGATTTGCACTGTATTCCAAGGTTAATTGGGGTTGACAAAGCGCATCTTTCTTCATCAGTTCAGAAAGGTGCAAAGCAGAAAGGTCAACAGTAGGATTACCAGTTTTCGTTGCAGAGAATGGCACGGTAGTCTGAATGGCAAGACGGCCGGAAAGCAAGGGGAGTTCACGTTGCTCACCATCAGAATAGGTTTCTGCATTTTTGCTGGCAGGTTTGGTTTTAGCCACTGCACGCAAAAGCAGATTTCCTAATGCTTCTGAAAGGCTGCTGCTCTTGTCTACTTGATCGGCGGTAATGCCCAGTGCGGCCATAGAGGCTTTGAGGGGGAAGTATAATGTCACTGCATTCTTAGCAGCAATCGTTATCGCACGTTTTTCGGTCTTGAGGGCTTTCGTTGTTGCAGCATCAGAAACAACGAAGATAAGCTCGGCATTAGCATCGCTCTCCGTGAGATTTCTCACCGTTACCGGAATTTCCGTTTCGTCACCATCACGGAGGAAGCGCGGTGCTGCGATTTCGGTCATAATCTGCTTTTGAGCAACAATCGTGTCATTGAGCAGACCATAATTCATCTTCTTATCATGGGCAAGCGCCGTAAAGTTCCACTGAGTCAGGCTTTCAGGAAGTGTGAAGTTCAATGTCACAACACCATCTGCATCAGTGTGAAGTTTCGGCATAAAGAAGGCGGTTTCATCGAAGTTTTCACGAACTTGCATTTGCATGGCCTCGGCAGCAGCAGAGGTATCAACTTCAGATTCTGTAGGTCCCACATCGTTGCTTGACATTCCTGCAGCCTTGGCAGAAACAGCCACTTCTTCTACTCCTGCACCAAAACTATCTGCAAGAGGCATCGGCGCACTTTCTTCAACACAATCATACAATCTGACATTCCTTGCACTATAAAGGGCCTTTTTAGCAAAGGTTGACTTCATCGGAACGTAATAATAGAACATAGAAGGCTGCCAATGGGTATAATTAGGTACCGCATCATAGAACTTAATCGACTTTGCATAGTCAAGACTGGAAGCATAGAATGAAGTGGTCTCACTTGAAACTTTGGGAAGATAACGGTTGAAAATCAAGTAAAATTTCCAGGGATTCTCAGCGAAAGCATCGAGGGAGGCATCATACAGGCGTGCCATAACCATAGCATCTGCTGGGGTTCCATCAGGGTGTTTCACGCGTAGAGACCAAGTTTCTTCTTGACCAGGCTGGAGATGATCTCTGAAAGAGCTCCACTCCATCAGTAATCGCTTGTCGGGCTTAGGCTTCATTACAGAGAATCTGTGGGTTTGGAAAACTTCATCTTGCATGATAGATACAAAGACAACTGCTCCATCACCGTAGTTTTCTTGCCACACCGCCTTGATTTCAAGTGAGTCCTTAACCCTTTGTATTCGACTTTCCAAAAGGCCACCGGCATCAGAAACAATATCATAACATACCCAAGCACCAGGCATTGAAATGCAGATTCGTCCTTCAGTACCATCTGCACTATTTTCAATCTTAACCTTTTCTCCTTCCTTTTCTAAATGAGTTAAAGATTCTTCGGGCGTCTTTTCTCTGGCATAAAGCGTATAACTGGTCTCCACCATTTCGCCATTAGGAGCATCGACTTCTACATGAGTTACAAAACTGTAGTTCATCCAAGGTGAACGGCATACAACATCACCGTCCTCATGCTCCACAGTTGTAAGAGGAACTTGAATCTCAAAACGTCCTTCAGCATCGGTCTTGGTCTCTCCCTCATTATCATAATAATCTTCTTCACCGTTTCTCAGCCAGAAGTTGAGATGGCGTTTGGTTTCCCAATCCACTTCGGCATCCGCAATAGGTACACCAGAATATGTTTTGACAAGGCCATGAAGGGTAACCATGTCTCCGATTTCGAAGTAGTCGCGTCCAAAGAGTTCCTTAGGATTCGCTTCTTCTATTTCGACAGTAAAGGTTGGACGTTTATACTCCTCTACTTTTATATAGAGCGAATTGCGCACACCATTACCTGAAATAATTATTGAAAAACTGCCAGGGATAGCTGGATCGGGAAGTACGAATTCACCGCAGAAACTACCCATTTCATCGGAAGTTATGTTGACAACGGACAATTCCTTACCCTTCGTGTCACGGAGCGTAGCCGTTCCCTGCCAATTCTCTTTTGCTTCATAATTGTCGTCATCACGAGTGTAGATGAGACCACTGAAATAGACTTTCTGGCCGGGACGATAAATGGCACGGTCTGAATAGATGCGAGAGAGAACACCGGCATCATGGTGTGAACCGTTAGAATAATCTCTGTACCAACGGTTCAACTGCAGAATCGGAAAGTATCCATCTTGGCCTACTCTTACTGCAAGGTTGTTATTTTCTTTCAAATCTGAAATATCATAAATACCTTGCTTTGCGACATCTGCATTGGGCAAAACCATCGTCATTTTGCCATAAAAACCATTTTCCGAAGCATCGGGATTCAGGGTTTTCCATGAATGTAGGGTATAATCGCGTACAAAATGTTCAGAATCGACATCGCTCTCTTTTAGTCTCTTTACAGTAACCTTGTCCGCAAAAGGCTCACCGGTTTTGGCATCAACAAACATCAGTCGTTCGTGAGTGGTGCCATCGTGCTTGTACTTAAAAAAGACAGGACTAACTTTGCTACATAACACAACCGTCTTGTCCACACTGTTTCCATCGACAAGGAGTTCGAGAATATATGCACCTATTTCTGGAATGGAAATGTGTATACTATCTTCATACGTAACATGCGCTGGTCCTTGCTGAAGTGCCAGCTTGTAGGTTTGGACAAGATTACCACGATATTTCTTCCACAAACAGTTCATATCGCTTTCTGAAAGACCGCTTCCTTCAATAAAGTAAGAGCCATCTATTCGTTTTGTAGAGAAAATGCGAAGTTCTGCTTTAGACACGTTCTTATGGCTAATAGAACATTTATAGTCATTACCGGGATATAGTACACCTCTTCCTAAATCAGACCAATTAATATGGAGTTGAGGTTTTTCTGTTGCTGTTACATAGTTCGTGAAAACTTTTTCGACTTTAGTACCCTTCAACTGCGGAAGTATAGCACGGATTCTCTCGATGAAAGCGCCAGTTTCTGCATCAGAACGAGACTCATTGTTGAACTTCTCATAATCTAATAGCAATAGGGCAATCTGATTATTCTCACGTGCATAGATTTCGCGCATTTTGGACTCAATTTCATGGGCTTTATCAGAAGAAACACCACGATAGCCACGGCTGGATTGAATCACAACTTTGGCCAAAACACTCATCAGATCATCGTTGAAGAAACGGCTGTCTTCTCCCTTCTCAAAAAGAGGGATATAATCGCTTGCTTTGGTCTTTGCCAGCAATTCAAGGTCAGACACGCTGGCAAGAAGCAAATCATTTGCTTGATATTTCTGCTGTTCCGCTGAATCATAGCGATACCCGAAACTGCTTAACAATTGGCCGTATGCGCTTTGCCATAGGGCTTTTTCTACAGGACGTGTTTCGGCTTCCATTGCTGCCTCAACAAGATTCCGAGTGACAACGAGAGAATCAGGGGAAATCTCATTGGAAACAGTACACTCCGTTATCAAAGAACGAAGAAGCTGGCTTGTATTGCCCTCATCCGCGGCCTTTTGACGAATAGCATGTAGTTTTTCAATGGCCGTTTGTGGTAGGTCATTGTTAAATGCTTTGGAACATTCGTCCCAAAGTTTCTCATAAGTCTGTGCTTGCATCTGAACTGGAATAATTAGAAAAAGTAGTACAATGAACTTGGATAGGATATTTTTCATCTTCTTCCGCATTTATGGTTAAAAGAACAATCCTATTTATAATAAGGAGTATTCTTGGAGATGTTTACTGCCGCAAAGTTACAAAGTTTTCACAAAATAACTCAAAACAATCTCCGATTATTCCGTTTTATTAAATTTTATAAACAAATCTTTTTAGAAATAGTGCTGAAAAAGGCAAGCCAAACAAAAGTCTGACTTGCCTATCGTAGTTAATTCTGCGTATCGATTTCTTCGAGAAGAGCTTTTACTGCTCCTTCAAGCTGGAGATCGACGCCCTTCACAACAGTTTCAGGACGATTGAGGATGTAGATGTCCGGTTCCAACTGGGTATTCTCGAGATAGCTTCCATCGGGACGCTGGTAACCGATAACGGGAACACCAAAAATGAGTGTTGGATCTTGGAGAGTTTCCCAATTTACAGAACTCATCGTTCCCGGAACAGGAGAACCGACAAGTTTACCCATTTTCTTGAAGTTATAAACCCAAGGTGTACCATGAGCGTTGCTATAATTACCTTCAGCCTGAATCATAATGCTGGGATGATTGTAGCGACGACTGGGCATATCGCATACCTCACGGCCTCGGATAACCTGCGTGAAGTAGTGCTGGCCTGAAAACAGAATCTCAATATCCTCGTGCAAACGGCCACCGCCATTGTAACGCGTATCGATTACAATGCCTTCTTTCTGGTTATATTTGCCCAAAATATCACTATAAACACTGCGATAAGAAGCGTCATTCATACCTTGAATATGGACATAGCCCAAACGACCACCGGAAAGGCGCTCAACCTCATCTGCACGGCTCTTCACCCAGCGCTTATACAGCAAAGCATTCTGCTGACCACCAGAAATGGGAAGAACAACCTCGTCCCAAACTCCAGCACTTCCTTGAAGAGTTACAAGCGTCTTTTTACCTGTTTGTAAATTTAGAAGTTCGGCCAAATCTGTATTTACGCCAACAGGCTCGCCATTGATAGCGGTAATGACATCACCAACCTTGGCCTTGCTGGTTGCACGGTCAAAAGGACCACCTTCAAGAATAGCAGAAATTCTGACACCATCAGTTGAACTGTCCGCCATATCATAAAGAAGACCTAATTGTGCGGTTTCATCGGGATTTTGGGGCTTTGCATAATAGCGACCACCTGTATGGGAAACATTGAGTTCACCGAGAATTTCTGAGAGGAGTTCCTGGAAGTCATAATTATTGTTGATATGGGGCAAGAACTGCTCGTAGTTCTTTACCATAGCGGGCCAATCGCAACCATTATAGTCAGTACGGAAAATCTTTTTCTCAATCTGCTTTGCCATGTGATGGAACATATAATCGCGCTCAGCCTGCAAATCAAGTTTCATCTTTGCATTGTAGGAAATTGGTTTCAGAGCATCGGACTTTCCGTCAATTTTCTTCATTCCATCGCCACCCAAAGCGTAGAGATTGCCATCCTTATCCATAAATAGATGAGGATTTTTGGAATTGGTCTTTGAAATCAATTTGGTCTCACGCTTACGCATATCCATTTTCCAAAGATCCATACCACTTTCAAAAGCAGCATAGTAATAAAGGCTCTGACCGTCCTGACTAACGATAGCGTCACCGAGATTACTGGAATTGGGGGTTACACGGACTATGCGGTCTGCGATACCGTCAAAATCAATTTCCAAAGCTTTGGTCTTAGCATCGTCAGAAGCCTTTTCCGTCTTTTTTGACTTTGAAGACTTCTTATCATTCTCTTTGGCTTTTACAGCCTCAGCGTCCTTCTTCGCCTTATCTTCTACCTCCTTTGCTAACGCGTAATCTTCAGGAGAAAGGCGATAACGGTCATACGCATCCTGAGTAAGGAATGCGAGGAAAACATCATTCTGGCTCCCCCAAGAAGCATGACTGCGCATACCATAGCGCTCGCTTTCAAAAAGAATAGCTTTACCGTCAAGAACCCATTTCGCATTACCACTCATGTAAGCACTCTCCGTAATCGGATGTATTTCGCCTCCGCTAACACTGACTATACCTTGATCGTAATAAGGGTCACGCTGATGAGAAATATAACTCAATACAAACCAATTGCCGTCCGGACTCCATTGGTACTCAAATTGACCTTCTTGATTATACCACTTACTGCCATCAGTAACTTCTGTAACCGTCTTTGTCGCTAAATCAACGACTTTTAAGCGAGTTCTATCCTCGATGAAAGCAATTTTCTGACCATCTGGACTGAATTTGGGCCAGCAACGCTCAACAGCAGAATCAGGAAGCAAGACCTCTTCCTTAATAACAGTAGCATTAGCAAAATTCGGGTCTTCATCACGACCTATTTTAGCAATATACAACTGCCAGTTACCATCACGCTCGGAAGCATAAACCAAACTACGCCCGTCGGGAGCGAAATCAACACCCGTTTCAGCGCCAGCCGATTTACTAATCTGCTTGGTCGTATTATATTCTGTAGAAGTGACGAAAACTTCTCCGCGAACAACAAATGCAACTTGTTTACCATCGCGACTTACAGTTCCTTGAGTAGCACCATTAGTAAATACCAAATCTGCAATTTGCTGGTCATCATCGCGCGTAATATTAACATTGAGTTTTACAGGCTCCGCACCTTGTCGCTGCGTATAGATTTCTCCGTTGTAAGTGTAACAAAGCAATCCATTCTTTGCCACGCTCAGGAAACGAACCGGGTGGGTCTGGAAATGAGTCACAGGTTCTGCTCCCACAGCATTTGCAACAGGAGCGCACTTACTTCCTTTCGTATGCTTGTAGACGTTCATGCTTCCACCATCTCGCTCAGAAAGATAAAAAAGCACGGTTCCATCGGAAGAAACCACAGGATTCCGGTCTTCTCCCGCGTGTCTCGTAAGGTTTGTATGCTCACCCGTTTCGGCATCATAATACCAGATGTCACGGGTGATGCTCGAAGTATGATGCTTGCGCCATTCGTCTTCGTAACCTTTCTTGTCCTGGTAGTAAAAACTCTTTCCATCTTCAGCAAAAGTCAGCATTTCTGCCGGAGTTCCTAAAACCTGCTGTGTTCTGCCGCCCTTTGCAGGAACCTTGTACAGTTCTGGCAGAGTTGCAGTTGGGAACATAACACTTTCTGCAGGATCCTGAATCTGTGCGCCAAAATAAACCCATTCTCCATCGGGAGTAAAAGCCTGAGGGATTTCGGTAGTACTATTATATGTCAATCGGGTTGCTGTTCCGCCTTCACTCGACATGATATACACATCAAAATTACCGTGACGATCGCTCGCAAAAGCAATGCGCTTGCCATCTGCACTCCAAATAGGAGAACATTCATAACTCTCTTGTGTTGTTAATTGAGTGGCTTCGCCTCCCTTAGTTGCAACTTTGTAGATATCACCTTTATAACAAAACAATATCTGTGTTCCATCAGGACTGATTTGTACATCACGCAACCACATTGGATGCTGAACTTCATTTGTTGTAGCATTCATAGACAGCGCTGCAACAAAAAGACTTATAGAAAGAAATGTCTTCTTCATACAATTATAGATTTATATTTGGGGCAAAGATACAAAAAATATGTAACAAAACTCTCGAAATACAATTCATTTACGTCTTTTCATCTAGTTTTAGTTCGTTTTCCTTGCTTTTGCAGAATTATGTCCGTAAATTTGCGCACGAATTAATCTTAACTATACATAGTATGTTCTCTCCCAGACTTTTTGTCTTCATTATTCTTTCATCACTCTTTTGCCTAAAAACTTGGAGTCAGAATAGTGAAAAACTTACTGGAAAAATTATAGGAATCGGAGCTTCTGTTGACTACTCCACAAATTCATCATCAACAACTGTAAATACCAAAGAAAACGCTTTTGACGGCGATCTCAGCACCTTCTTTGCTTCTTATGCTCGTAGTAACACGTGGGCAGGCCTTGACTTGGGAACTCCACATGTTATTACAAAAGTAGGTTGGTCACCAAGAAATGACAGCAATGGTCCCAAGCGTGTGCAATTGGGCATTTTCGAAGGCTCAAATGATGCTAACTTCCTTAATTCCGTTCCACTTTACATGGTAACGGAACAAGGCACTATCGGTACCATCAGTTATGCTAATGTTGAAACCACAAAAGGTTTCCGCTATGTACGCTATGTCGGTCCAAACAATGCCCGTTGCAACATCGCCGAATTGGAATTCTACGGCTATGAAAGCGAAGGAACGGAAGATCGTTTTTATCACCCTACAAATCTGCCGCTCGTTGTTGTTCACGTAGAAAATGGACAAGAACCTTATGACAAAGAACATGAACTTTCCTGCATCGTTTCCATTATTACCGACAAAGGTTATAAACGCGTGAATGATGATGGTGAAGTGAAGGATATACCGCAAATACTTACGGATACTGCAAAAATACGTCTCAGAGGTAACGCTTCCAAGAACTTTGACAAAAAACCTTACCGCATCAAGTTCAGCAGCAAACACCATGTTCTTGATTCCCCCTCAAAGGACAAGAAATGGACGCTGATCAACAACTATGGTGATAAGACCTTAATGCGAAATATTCTCGCATTTGACATCAGCCGCAGATTGGAAATGGAATATACGCCTTACTGTACACCTGTGGATGTTATGGTCAATGGTGAATACAAGGGCTGCTATCAGTTGTGTGACCAAGTTGAAGTGGGCAAACACCGTGTTGATATTGAAGAAATGGATGAAACTTGCACAAGTGGCGAAGAACTTTCGGGAGGTTATTTCTGCGAAATCGATGCTTACGGCAGTAGTGAACCTGTCATGTTCTACTCCAATAAGTATAACCCAGTTGTTGTAAAATATCCAAAAGATGATGAGATCTTAGATTGCCAGTTTGACTATATCGAAGATTGGTTCAACGGCATGGAAACCCGTCTATATACTAATGGAACCTTTACTTCAGAAGGTAGTCAGGGATATCGCTCCCGTTTGAATCTTGATTCTTTCCTCCGCCATTTCCTTGTGGGCGAAATCTCTGGAAATACCGATACTTATTGGAGCGTCAACATCTACAAACATCGCAGCGACGATCATTTCTATGTAGGACCATGCTGGGACTTTGACCTCGCTTTCGAGAACGACAATCGCACCTATCCCATTAACAAGAAAACCGATTTTATCTTCAAAAGTGGTTCTTACGCGGGTGATATGAAAAACTTCGCTTCACGCATTGTTAACAGCGATAGCAAGGCGTGGGCTGACCTCAAAAACATTTACGCATTAGCGCGTATGAATGGCATGGGGCCCGAATCTCTTACGGAATTAGTCGATGAAACCGCAGAAATCCTAAATGAATCCCAACGATTGAACTTTATCCGTTGGCCGATTCTCAACAGTTACGTTCATCAAAATCCGCAAGTTGCAGGTTCATATCAAGGAGAAGTAAATGTAGTAAAAAACTACATTAATGAGCGTTTCACCTGGATGGATAAAAAACTTGTATTTGATCCTAGTTCTATTATCAACGGCATAAACTCCATTGCTGCTGATTCCCAAAACTCCAACCTAACTTGCTCTGGAGTATATACACTCGCTGGCCAACCTGCCACTTATCCCCTTCAACCTGGCATCTACATCCAAAACGGCCATAAGTTTATCGTAAGATAAATTGAGTGTTATCTCTTCAACGCAATAGCGCCCCCTACACAAACCGTAGAGGGCGCTATTATTATTTATAGGAGTGGCTTATGCCTTCTTCCAAAGGCGAGTCATATCTTCAAGAGTCTTACCCTTAGTTTCGGGAACAAGACGCCAAACGAAAATAGCAGCAACTATACAGAAGAATCCGTAAAGTCCATAAACGAAGACGTGACCGAAACCATCACCAGGAGTGATTTCCATATTGTACATAGGAACGAAGGAAGAACTTACAGCAAAGTTCGCAATCCACTGGAAAGCAACAGCAATCGCTACTGCAGCACCACGAATAGTGTTGGGGAAGATTTCTGAAATAAGAACCCAGCAAATAGGACCCCAGCTAAACATGAAGCTTGCACTATAAACCATAATGAAAGCAGCAGCAAAAAGAGGATTGAGACCTGCCCAGTTTACCAAAGCAAAGCCTAACGCGCCGAATGCCATACCGAGAGAACCTGAAATCAGCAAGGGCTTACGACCTAACTTTTCAACAGTAAAGATGGCAACGAGGGTAAAGAGGATATTCACAACACCCATGAATACAGTGAAGAGCATTGGATTATCGAAACCGCAAGAAGCAAAAATACGAGGAGCAAAATAGAGAACTGCGTTAATACCAACAATCTGCTGGAATACAGAAAGCATAATACCTACAAAGATTACAAGTGTACCGTAAGTAAAGAGCTTTTCTGTCTTAACTGCAGCGGTATTCTTGATTTCATGAAGAATTTCTGCAGCTTTTTCACTACCATTAATGCGAGAAAGAACGCCCAGAGCTTGTTCATCCTTACCCACCATTGCCAGATAACGAGGAGTTTCTGGAACAAAGCAAACGAGGAGAGCGAACAAACCAGCAGGAACAGCCTCGCTGACAAACATGTAGCGCCATCCAACGGTTGTACACCATGCTGATGCATCGGGATTCATAATCTGGTAAACATTTTCGCTAATCTGCTGAACAACAGGGGCAATATGGTCGCCCAAAATCACAAGATTTACAAAATAAACCACAAGCTGACCAAAGATAATTGCAAACTGGTTCCAACTAACCAATGTACCACGAATGCTGGAAGGAGCAATTTCTGCGATATACATCGGACAAATAGCAGAAGCGAGACCCACACCGATACCACCGAGAACACGGTAGAGGTTAAATGCTACGAGGAGAGAGAAGGATGGTGTTCCGTGTTCAAAGAACAAGAATTCAGGGCAATAACTTCCTAATGCGCTGAGGAAGAAAAGAATACCAGCCAGAATCAAAGACTTCTTACGGCCCAAACGTGTTGCACAAAGACCACTAATTGCAGAACCGATGATGCAACCAATGAGGGCACTTGAAGAAGAAATTCCATGGAGGGAATCAGTATAAACGAAATCTTGGGCACCTACGAAGAAAGCTTGCAAACCTTTTTCCGCACCAGAGATTACCGCTGTATCATAACCGAAGAGGAGACCGCCGATGACAGCAACGAGGACGATGCTGAACAAATACGTGCGACTTCCTTGTGAAGTGTTATTCATAATAATATATAAAGACAAAAGAGCCTTTCGAAAACCATGAACGATTTTCGAAAGGGCTCTATTTAATTAGCAATACATAGCAACAATTGCCTCGTAGAGTTCCTGCTTACCGGAAGTCTGCTTGGGTTCGCCAACCTGCTTGCCGTATTCGTAAGCCTCTTCGAGAGTCATTTCGCCATTTTCGAACTTCTTACCAAGACCGCTATCGAAGCTTGCGTAACGGTCAGCCTTCATCTGCTTGATGGGGCTTTCTTCGAGCAACTTGGCAGCGCTTTCAAGTGCGCGTGCCATAGCATCCATACCACTGATGTGAGCGAGGAAGATATCTTCGAGATCGGTAGAGTTACGACGGGTCTTTGCATCGAAGTTCGTACCACCGGTGCCGAGACCACCACCACGGAGGATTTCCATCCAAGCCTGAACGAGATCGAACTGGTCAATGGGGAACTGGTCGGTATCCCAACCATTCTGATAGTCACCACGGTTAGCATCGATTGAACCGAGCATACCAGCATCTACAGCGCAAGCTAGTTCGTGTTCGAAGGTGTGACCAGCGAGAGTTGCATGGTTAACTTCGATATTTACCTTGAAGTCCTTATCAAGACCATGAGCGCGGAGGAAACCGATAACAGTTTCAGTGTCTACGTCATACTGGTGCTTAGAGGGTTCCATAGGCTTGGGCTCGATGAGGAAAGTACCGGTGAAGCCCTTGCTACGAGCATAGTCACGAGCCATGCGGAGCATGGTAGCCATGTGTTCCTTTTCACGCTTCTGATCGGTATTAAGGAGGCTCATGTAACCTTCACGACCGCCCCAGAATACATAGTTTTCTGCACCGAGTTTGATACCAGCATCGATAGCGTTCTTAATCTGAACGATAGCACGAGCTACAACGTCAAAGTCGGGATTGGTAGAAGCACCGTTCATATAACGAGCATTACCGAACACATTAGCGGTAGACCAGAGGAGCTTGATACCGGTAGCGTCCATCTTTTCCTTGAGGTAATCGGTGATAGCAGCGAGATTAGACTCATATTCTTCTACAGTGTTACCTTCTGCAATAAGGTCAACATCGTGGAAGCAGAAATAGGGGAAACCGAGCTTGGTCATGATTTCAAAACCAGCGTCTGCCTTATTCTTTGCCTTTTCAATAGCGTCAGCACCTTCGTTCCAAGGGAAAGTCTTAGTACCAGGACCAAACTGGTCGCTACCTTCTGCACAGAGAGTGTGCCACCATGCCATTGCAAAACGCAACCATTCCTTCATGGGCTTACCCATGATTACCTTTTCTGCATCATAATAATGGAAGGCCATAGGATTCTTGCTGTCCTTACCTTCAAACTGAATTTTACCGATTTGAGGGAAATACTCTTTCATAGTAATTTTTATTTGTTTTAAGTGATTAGATTAAATATAGCGGTGGAGGCATGCCTTCCAACGGGCATATGCTTCCTGATATTGTGCTGAGAGTTGCAGATCCGGCTCGATGACGGCAAGTTTTTCGAGACTTGCAAAGGCTTCTGTATTATCCTTATAGATACCAGCGCCAATGCCGGCTCCCTTTGCCGCGCCAACAGAACCGTCGGTATCAACAAGTTCTATAGTTGCACCACTGATACCGGCAAGGGTATTACGGAATAACGGGGAGAGGAAGAGGTTCGCATGTCCTGCATGGATTTTGCTCACTTCAATACCCATATTCTCCATAACCTCAATACCATACTGGAAAGCAAAGACAATACCTTCCTGGGCAGCACGAACAACATGAGCCTTAGTATGTACATTGAAATTCACGCCATGAAGGCTTGCACCGATTTCGCGATTGTTCAACATGCGCTCTGCTCCATTTCCAAAGGGAAGGAAACTAACGCCCTCGCTTCCAACAGGAACCGTCGCTGCAAGATCATTCATTGCAGCATAACCCATTCCTTCGGGAGCGACAGTACGACGTACCCATGAATTGAGGCAACCTGTGCCGTTGATACAGAGAAGAACACCGAGGCGGGTCTGGTCAACAGCGTGGTTTACATGAGCGAAGGTGTTGACGCGACTCTGAGGATCATAGTTGACCTGACCGTTTACACCATAGACAACACCAGAAGTTCCGGCTGTTGATGCAATTTCACCTGGATTGAAGACATTGAGACTAAGCGCATTGTTAGGCTGATCGCCAGCACGATAGGTCACAGGAATACCAGCACGAAGGCCTAGTTCTTCAACCATTGCAGCGGAAGTCTCACCTTGGTTACCAAAAGTAGGAACAATGTCTGCAATCATTTCTGCGGGAATACCATAGTGTTCAAGGAGTTCCTTGCTGACGCAATTATTCTTAAAATCCCAGAACATACCCTCAGAAAGACCGCTGACCGTTGTACGAATATCACCCGTCAAACGCATGGCGATATAGTCACCAGGAAGCATGATCTTATAAATCTTCTCAAAAACTTCCGGCTCATTTTCACGAACCCAAGCCAGTTTTGAAGCGGTAAAATTACCCGGACTGTTAAGGAGATGCTCAAGGCAGAAGTTACTGCCAAGGGTTTCGAAAGCCTTGTCGCCATAAGGCACAGCACGAGAGTCGCACCAAATAATAGAAGGACGGAGAACATTCTGGTCTTTATCCACGCAGACAAGACCATGCATCTGATAAGAGATTCCAATTGCAGCGATGTCATCTGCTGTTGCATGAGATTCCTGCATCACCCATTTTGTTGCAAGCTTAAGGTTCTCCCACCACATTGCAGGATCCTGCTCTGCCCAACCTGGACGTACTGCCGTAATCGGTGCTTCAACCTTGGGATAGAAGGTCTGTGCTACACATTTTCCTGTTGCAGCATCTACCAAACTTGCCTTGACAGAAGAACTACCGATATCGTATCCGAGTAAATACATAGTGCTTAAGATTTAGTATTAAGATTTATGAGCGCAAATTTACATTTTTCTCGTGATACGACAAAAGAAAAACAAAGAAAGTACAAAGTAATTGCAAAAAAAATGTACGTTGGCAAATCAAAACCAGACCACAAAAACTCCCGGATTTCCAACATCAACAAACTTTATACCAATTACGAATGGTTAGTGGGAACCATTCAACTTTTTTCAGGGATAGGAAAAGTGAAAGGTAGGTGAAGTAAAAGTGAAAGTATCTTTCACCTTGTATGTACCTCACCATCAGTAAATTACAACAAAAAGTGAAAGAGTGAAAGATTTTTTTGAATTCTGCCAAATTATACTATCAGCGATAAAAAATGACACAAAAGGCCAAGTTTTATGTCTTTTTGAAGTGTTACAACTACAAGGGGCCTAGATAAAACTACCGCGGACCTAGTTCAAACTACAAGGGAGGTAGTTTATCTTAGGTCCGCGGTAGTTTTATCATACCGTGATCGAGAATTTTGGAATTATTAGGCAAAATTATCGTTCAAAATAGATGAAGTGACCATCAGAAGTAACACCGCGAACAGAAATCTTCAACTTCTGATTGTCGGCAGCATTACTGAAGAAAACAACGGAAGCATGGCCATTGGCATCTGTTGTGACATTTGGATTCCAGCAGAGTGTGCGTCGATAGTCCTCGGCGTCGGGTACATCAATGCCGTTGTATTGCGGATTATAGAACTTCTTGGGTAAATTGAAACCCTGAATCATGCGCTTATCAACTCCCCTCTTTGTCATATAGCGATAATAATCCGGACGCTCATAGAGGAAAAGACCGTAGTGCTTTCCAGAAGGGGGAGGCCCGGCGAATCCTGGCCAGAATTTCACCCAATCCTTATACTCAGTCATTAAAATTGCACTCTTGAATTCATCAGCCGAAGTATTCTCCTGCAAAAAGATAGATTCATTACGACCGTTTCCAATCAAATCATTATTCAGGAAAATATAGCAGTGGACTCCATTTATCGTTATATTAAAAGACTCCATTTTGTCTGCATCATTTTTTGTATCAGAAGACTCTTCCTGTTGGGTCTCTTCTGCATTCTCCGATTTCTGACTCATGGGGGCCTTTTCGTAGGGGTTAGCATTCTGTGCCACTTCTTTGTCTTGTGCCGCAGAAGCCTCATCATACCCGCCCTGATTTACAGCGTCACCATTGACGGAAGCGTCAATACTGGAAAAATAGGCCTGCGAATCGCCGTGCGTAAGTTCGTAGAGAAGTTCCCAAATGGTAGCTTCACCACGACCGGCATCCTTTCGTTTCTCAACGGCTTGGACAAGATTGAAATAGGTATGAGCATGGCGCATTCCCGCGGATTCACCGCCAAAATAGGAGTAACGATTACCGATAAAACCGCGATATTTGTTATGATGGACCACCACGGCTTCATGCAATTCCTGGCTCATCAAAACACGAGGAATCGTATCTTCCCATTCGAAGAGATCGGCATCGTCCAAGTCACTCTTTAAGCCATCAGAAACCTGTGGTTCTTGAAGTATCAATTCTGCGGAATCAAAAGGACGGAGGGCAGGAGCAAACCAACGATCAAAGGCCACGCGAGAATAACGTTTCTTTTGCTTTTCCTCTCCCTTGCGATTCGTTACCGTCTCCTTTGTCGTAATCTGCGCAATCCATTCACCACAATAGTTGACATTACTACCAAAGGCAAATTTTCCCTCAGCGTCTGTTACGACATCACCTTCAAGGCTACCTCCTTCGAGGCTATACATCTGTAGATGCAAAGAAAGATTAGGCCATGGAACCGCCTTTTCGTTGTCTTTGAGAACACATCCCGTCAAAAGCAACTTGTCTTCGACGGGTTCTTTCAGAGGAAAGGCTTCTGCTCCATCCATTACCTCAAAATCATCGGCCGTCCAACCTTGAATCATCAGCAGCAAGTCAAGAGCTCGGCGATGTGCATCGTCATTAACCGTAAAATACTGTTCCGGATGGTGAATATAACCTCGCACTTCACTACTCAACAGAAGTTCCGTTGCCATATTAACACCGGGAACTGCCACCAATTCTGAAGCAGCATCGCGAACGCTAACGGAAAAAGTGGTAGAAGGAACGGGAGAGGCATTATCCGAAAGTTCAAGTTCCAAAGCAACTGGAGAGAAGGCCTCATATTCACGCTCATTCTGACGAACGAGGACATCAACATTTTCCTTTGTAGGACTTTTCCAAACCAAACGCTGGGCAAGACTATGTCCGGTGTCATTGAACAAATAGACGGTATTGATTCCATCCTTGAGGATTTCATTGGGAATCGTCATCTCTATCTGGTCAGTAGCAGCAACCGTTAGTGTATCAAAATAGCAGGGAAGAGCTCGGCAACTGATGTAAACGCCCAACAATTGCGTCTCTGCCCGAGGATTTGCAGAAACGAGCAAAGTTACACCCTCTTCATCTGGTGTAGCAGACAAAGAATAATGAGCAGAAGGATCAATATGGGGGAGTTCAAAAGTCTTTGTACCAACGCGGGCAAATACTTTTGTATTTATTGGAAAAGGCGGAAGTACAAAGCTTCCCATTCCTTCTGCATCCGACGCTGTTTCCATAGAAAAAGTACCGGATTCATCGTAAATTTTAATTACTTCATCGACGGCATTTCCTTTACCATTCTGAAGTTGATAGGCAATACGCTGAGAAAGGCCTTCCACACGATTACCGCCTTCAGGGAAGAAATTCAAGGAGAAATCCTTACGGCTGTCCAAATTCATCGGACGGCTGTGGCCAAAAGGAAGTTCCCACTTTTTTTCGGGAATATCAATGCTCAACACACCAACATTGGCCTCCTTATCTTCCAAAGGAAAAACAGGAATAACACGTGAATAGCAAACTTCCGTCGACCAATTTGTCATTGCCCTGGTATAGGCCCTGATCTCGTAATAGCCGGTTTTTATCGGCGATTTCAGTTCGAACTCACCCTCAGCCTGGCCGTTCTCATCAACTTTCAGGATTTTATGTTCTACCAATTCTCCATTTGCATTGAGCAAATCCACATAGAGAACCTTACTCATGTCCGTAGAAGGACATAAGGTAGAAGCACGAAGAAGGTAGGCTTTGAACCAAATGGTCTCCTCTTCGAAATACGCATTATTATCGAGATGAAGATAGACTTTTTCTCTTGTATATTCGCTTTCGAAATCACGGAGATTTCTCGTCCAATTGACCAAGCGTTCCAGCACGACATCACCTTCCGCTTTTTCTTGCGAAAAGGCAGTACTGCCATGCATCATCAGAAGCAAAGCAAGGAAGAGAAAAAGTAATCCTCTATTATTCACTTAATCATCAAAGAGATGTCCCTGACCGGTAAGTTCATCCATCAAGTCCTCTTGAGACTTAGTGGGAGATGATGGGGCATCAGGATCGGGAGATTCTACAGGAGCTTCTTCGATTTCTTCTACCTCATCGGTAGAATCATCCTGCGAAGGTTCCGGGAAACGAGTAGGTTCAAGGCGCTCGACTGTCGAAGCACTTAATGAGGTAGCAAAGAGACGCTTACCCTTGGCACCAAAGCCCTTAACCTCCACGAAATCTACAGCCTCAATATCAAGAGGCTCGCGGAAACTGTCAGCACCACCTAAGGTTACCTTAAAATGCGGATACTCTTCATCGAAGATCATCTCCATCGTATTACCATCGCCAAGGAAATTACGATTGGCAGCATCCTTAGCTAAGGTTGCAGGTTCGAAACAGAAGCGCTTGAGATACAAGAAAAACTTGCGACCTGTATCGGGAACACGAAGTACAACCGTAAAGACCTTCATCGGATCAAACTTCATCACACGGAAGATACCCGATGAGGGATAGTGATTGTTGGGATCAAAGTTGGTGGTATAGAATTCACCATTCTGCATGATTACAAGTACGAGGTCCTCATTGTGGAATTCTCCTAAGTAATCGCCACGACCATCATAGTTCAGACGCTGAACGTCAGTATCGAACCATACCTTACGACCGCCGAGGGTACTACCACCATGACTCTTCAGCGTAATACGATGGACATCAAGTTTGGTGAGAAGATTTCCGCGAGCAGAACGGCTCTTGATGCCGATCTCTGCAAAATCCTTATCGAAGAAAATCTTACGAAGTTTGGGATTAGGCTTCAAAGTCACCTTAATGATTTCTGCCTCACCGTTGGGATTTGAAGAGAAATATGCGATACGGCTGCCAGGGGCTCCTGTCGTCAAATCATATTCCTTGTCACGGGTGATACTTGTAACATTGAAACGCTTAATATAGAAGGGACCGGACTTTCCGTCACGGTAGCAGATATTATAAACAGTACGCTGGTCGTTCTTCTTAAAGACTGCAATGTGGATAATCTCCGCCTTACGCTTTTCTGCCTTGGAACGCTCGGTTTCACCGATGAAAACCTTCTCGGCAACCTTTGTGATTTTATAGGTTCCGTCACGGTAGAAGAGAATAACATCATCGATGTTGGAACAGTTCTCCACGAACTCATCCTTCTTAAGACTTGTACCCATGAAACCCTCTGCACGGTTAATATAGAGTTTTTCGTTAGCCTCAATAACCTTAGTGGCCTCAATAGTGTCAAATGAGCGGATTTCAGTCAAACGGGGATGCTCTGCGGCATAACGGCTTCGAATCAACTTGAACCATTCTATAGCCACACGCGTCATATGTTTCAAGTCGTCCTCAATACGAGCAATCTCTTCCTTAATCTTAGCGATATTCTCGTCAGCCTTGTCCTTGTTGAATTTCAGAATACGCGCCATCTTGATTTCGAGCAAACGAAGCAAGTCGTCACGAGTTACTTCACGCACGAAATCTTTCTTATAGGGTTCCAAACGCTTATCAATATGGTCAAGCGCGATATCCATCGTCGCAGCATTCTCGAAAGGTTTGTCTTTGTATATTCTCTCTTCAATGAAAATACGTTCCAAAGAAGCATACATCAGACTCTCGAGCAATTCGCCACGGCGGATCTCCAATTCACGACGAAGGAGTTCCTTCGTGTTATCTGCGCTGTTCTTCAGCACTTCGCTCACCGTAACAAAACGGGGAGTCTTGTTGTCGATAACACAGCAGTTCGGAGAGATGCTGACTTCGCAGTCCGTGAAGGCGTAAAGAGCATCGATGGTCTTATCGCAAGATACACCAGGAGCGAGATGAACGAGAATTTCAACCTTTTCGGCGGTATAGTCCTCCACCTTACGTACTTTGATCTTGCCTTTTTCAGAAGCCTTGACTATGGATTCGTTCAAAGTGCCGACAGTCTTTCCGAAGGGAAGTTCGGTAATCGCAAGGGTCTTAGCATCACGTTTTTCAATACGCGCACGCACCTTAACGACACCACCTCGCATACCATCGTTATACTTAGAAACATCGATCAAACCGCCAGTTTGGAAATCGGGATAGAGATGGAACTCCTGGCCTTTGAAGTAACTGATGGCAGCATCGCACAGTTCTCCAAAGTTATGAGGAAGGATCTTCGCACTCAGACCAACGGCAATACCTTCGGCTCCTTGTGCCAACAAAAGCGGGAACTTAGCGGGAAGTGCCACCGGTTCCTTATTGCGACCATCGTAGGAGAGCTTCCATTCAGTAGTTTTAGGATTGAACAGGACATCGAGGGCGAACTTCGTCAGTCGTCCTTCAATATATCGAGCAGCAGCGGCTTCGTCTCCCGTAAGGATATTTCCCCAAGAACCCTGACAGTCGATGAGCAGGTTCTGGCGTCCCATCTGTGTCAATGCATCGATGATTGAAGCATCACCATGAGGGTGGAACTTCATCGTTTCACCTGCGATATTTGCCACTTTGTTGTAGCGACCATCATCCATACGTTTCATCGTATGGAGAATACGACGCTGCACGGGTTTGAGGCCATCCCCCAAATGGGGAACAGCGCGTTCGAGGATTACATAAGATGCATAATCAAGGAACCAATTCTGGTACATGTTTGTAAGTTGAGGCTTACGCTCGTCCTTACTACTTGTATCGGTCGTAATTTCATGAGTTTCGACCGTTTCCTGAATTTCAGCGGACTCATTAGGGTCCTTTATTTCGTCGCTCATTCTTAAGGTTGTATTTTTCCGTGCAAAATTACGAAGAATTTTTGAGAGATAGCATACAAAACACAAAAAAAGTACCCAAATTCTTTCGAACTTGAGTACTTTGCGCTTCAGGATGGGCTTGAACCAACGACCC
>DCHS01000029.1:41568-71092 GCA_002314875.1 Prevotellaceae bacterium UBA1746 | reverse complement strand
ACGGTAAGCTCATCGGTTCTGCTCAACGTATCCCCACTCCCACCGGTTCTACCACTATCCTTATCGCTGTTGTTAAGGGTCAGAACGTAACCGTTGAAGGTATCAACGCTGCTATGAAGGCTGCAGGTACTGAAAGCTTCGGCTATACTGAAGATCAGATCGTTTCTAGCGATATCATCGGTATGCGTTACGGTTCTCTCTTCGATGCTACCCAGACCATGGTTAGCAAGGTTGACGAAGACACCTATCAGGTTCAGGTTGTTTCTTGGTATGACAACGAAAACAGCTATACCTCTCAGATGGTTCGCACCATCAAGTACCTCGCTGAACTCTAATCAGATTTCCGCTTGATACTGAGTTGGCTTAGCCAATGAAAGTATAACCGCCCCTTCACATAGTGTGATGGGGCGGTTTCTTTGTACACAAAAATGGGGTAAAGCCCCGTTGACTTTACCCCTGAAAGGTTCGTGCCTTCGCACGTTATCCTAGTTGAACCTTTGTTTAGTTTTTCCCAAAAAATCGTTTGGTGATTACGGTTGCAAAGGTACGTATATTACCAATATCCGACAAATTATGAGCAATCGTTTAATTGACAATAAAGCAATTTCAATTCTCATCGCGACAATTTTTACCATTTGCAACATATTTGATAAATAGATACGTATCAGACGCGCATATATATATAGATAGAGGAGTAAGTGTTTCGGAGAAATTGTGCATAATGGCGGAGATTATTGGATTTTTTTTGCATTTGTCAAAGTTATTGAAGAATTTCGTTGCAACATTGAATAATAAATTCGTAACTTTGCGCACGATTTTGAAAATCAACACACTTTCAATTATTTCTTAAACCTTTTATGAAAAAGTTTCTTTTTCTTTTTGCTATTGCGTTGATGGGTTGTATCAATGCAAGTGCAGCACTGACTACGGGTTACTATAAAATCAAGAACCCGGGGTACAGCCGTTATATGTACGAAGATTTTGCTACAGGAGGTATCTGTACATCAACAACATGTGCTGACACTGATTACGAAAAAATCTGGAAGTTGACGGTTTCAGGTAGTACAGTGACCCTGCAGAATGTTTATACAGGTCACTATGCCCAGACGCAGAGTTCTACATCTGCTCAGTTTACAACTGGGACTAGCGCTGTTGGTTTTACCTTGACTACCAACAGCGATGATACCTATATGTTCTCTTCTGGTAGCTATATGCATTGTGCTGCTACTCAGAGTTATTATGTTGTGAACTGGTGGGATGCCTCCAGTACATACAGCATGTGGAGTGTAGAAGCCGTATCCTTGACCGATGCTCAGGTAACGAGTATCCGTAAGGAATTCACGGATGTCGAGACTCTTCAGAACAATGCATCGTCCTACAACAGTACCTTGCTGACCTTCTTCACCGATCTTTCATGCTCCGAACTCAAATCAACCTATCGCAGTTATACGGATGTGAATCTGAAGAAGGCGATGAGTTCACTTCCTACAGCGCTTCAGGACATTGCCGTGAAGGTGAAGAACAATTGGAGCGATGAGACCGACGGCACGATGTCCAAGAAGTTCCGTGTTCGCGATTATCAGGCCTATTCCCGTGCTGCATACTGGCGTGGTCAACTCAATGCAACCCAGTTCACCGATATGAATAATCCTACCGGTGTTTATGCCAAGAGCAAGGACGTGCTCTATGTCTTCGTAGGCGGCGACATCCCCTCTAATTGTCAGTTGAACCTTGCTTCTACCACAAGCAATAGTCAGCAGAGTTTCGCTGCGGGTACAACCTTAAAGAAGGGTTTGAACGTCGTTCAGAATGCCAGTGACTTTGCCCATCAGTGGATAATGTACACCTACACTGGTGACACCCAGGTAGATATGAGTACGCTCGATAAACTGAAGATCCACATTGAAGGCGGTGACGTCTATGGTTTTGCAGACATCACCGGTCTGGGCGAATCAGCAGCAAATGCAGAGTATAAGGCAGACCTTGATCATGCGAATACGGTAGCCGACGCAAAGGGCGCGGACAAAACCGACCTTCGTTTTGTTGTGAAAGGCAATCGCGGCGTATTCTACTTCCCCCTCGACACCTACAACCAGATTTGG
The DNA here is from genome assembly GCA_002314875.1 of Prevotellaceae bacterium UBA1746. Lineage (GTDB taxonomy): Bacteria > Bacteroidota > Bacteroidia > Bacteroidales > Bacteroidaceae > Alloprevotella. The sequence continues at coordinate 68,990 of DCHS01000029.1, read as the reverse complement.
AAGACATCCACCTATTACGGCAGCTACACCATTAATTATAATATATATAAGAGCATGCGTTGGTTTGACAATGTGCTCGCATGGGAGTGGGGCATCATGGGCTTCACCAAGCGTGTCTATGATGGTCAGACAGATGAACACGAGCATGTTACCGGTGGCCGCGATGTCTATCCCACCTATTGCAACAACCTTGCTCTGACCGTTCAGAATGCTTCAGGTACCAATCCCTATTCCACAACAGGATATACTTCTATGCCTGGTGTAGGCGGTGTGGAAAGCAGTTATAATGCCGAACGTGCAGATTTCGACAACTGGTGTGTAGGTCACGAAAGTGGCCATAATAACCAGGGAGCCATCAATCTGCCTTCTTGTACGGAGTCCAGCAACAACCTCTTCTCCAATGTTGTTTGCTACCTCCATGGTTATCGTATGAGCCGTGGTGAACCCGTTTCAACGACAAATGCCAATTATCAGAGTGGAACTCAGTTTGCGCTTCGTGATATCGGCAGTACCCATCGCATGTATTGGCAGTTGTACCTCTATTATCACGAGGCACAACGCAAGACGGACTTCTATCCCACACTGTTCGAATCACTTCGCAATGATGGCATGAATCTCAACAGCGGACAGTGCTTCTTGAAGTTCTACCAGAAGGCGTGTGACGCTGCTGGTGAAGATCTTACGGAATTCTTCCGTGGCTGGGGTTTCTTTGAACCCTTCAACAATCAGGTGTTCGGCGACTATACCTCTCGCACCCTCACATTGACCCAGACAGAAATTGATGCAGCGATTGCCGCAGTCAAGGCCAAGAACTATGAGGAGAATACCGCCATCATGTTTATCGAAGACCGTATAGAACAACCCTATCGTTTCGATACATGGGCAAATGGCACAACAGATCCCAGAGCCGTTCAGGGTTATGCTGTTGGAAAATGTGGCGAATTAGGTAGTGTGAACGACTACGCCCCTGGTGCAACCCCCGCTGCAGCAAACTATACAAGTTATGCTTTGGATGGAAATAATCTCACCATGAACGGAACAGGCGGTGCCGGTTTCTTGGTATATGATGCAGACGGAAATCTTGTGGCTTTCAGCAATAGCAAGAGTTTCACAATTCCTGATGATGCTGTAGCAAGCGGATTCACCGTGAAGGTCGTAAATGCTGACAATACTACTGAGGATGTTCTTAGTGTAACAGAAGCAGGTACTGCGGAAGAGCAACTCGAAGCATTGCAGAATGCGATTCAATCAGCGGAGGATATCACAAAGTTTGCAGACGAAACCGAAAAGAAGGTAGGTTTCTATAAGGAATCTGCACTTATGAATCTTCGTTCCATCATGAACGCAGCAAAATCTGTGGTTACGAACAAAACAGCGAGTAAGTACGCAGAGTACATTAATGCACTCAATCAGGAAATTGCTGCTGTGAAGACCAATGAAAAAGCGATTGTGAAGATTTATAGTGGCAACTATTATTCGCTCCAAAACTATGTTTATACCTTTCGTCACTTGACTAACAGCAGTGGAAAACTGACAAGTGGTGGTACTGCCGGTGTTGACGCTGATGATATGTGGGCATTTGAAGAGGTTTCTGGTTCAACCGACACCTATTATCTCAAGAGTAAGGACACTGGTAAGTATATCAGCAGTCTTGGAACATCTACACAGGGTACTGTAACCGCTGAGACCACTGCTGATGCACTGACATTCAAGTTGCACATGCAGGATGCGCATACGTTTGCACTTGAGTCTTCGGCTGATGGATACAAATATCTGCATAGTGCTTCCAGCCAGAATTATTATGTAGTAGGTTGGACAGAAGGTGCAACGGCTTCTCATTGGTATATCTACTTGGAGGAAGAAACACCAGAAAATGCGGCAAACCGTGAGTTGGACGTGTTGATCGCCCAGTCTCAGGCTTTGTTGGATAAGGTTGTAGAAAATGTAGAAGCAGATGTTAATGTCAGTGATTTGCAGAATCTTCAGACGACCAACAGCTCGAATCCTTTCTATATCACCTCCAATCATGAAGAGACAACGGAAGGTGAGATTGCCAATATGGTCGATGGTGACAATAGCACATTCTTCCATTCTACTTGGAGCGTTGCAACAACAGACAAGCATTATTGGCAGATAGATCTTGGTGCAGGAAATGAATTGGATATGTTCAATATCACCCTCACTTCCAGAGCGAAAGATCCGAATAATTTCCCGCAGGAAATCACCGTACAGGCAAGTAATGACGGTACCAATTTCGAGTCTGTGGCTCTTTTGACCAATGATTGCGCCTCTGGCGGTCAGGTCGTTTATACCAGTGAGAACGTTGGTGTTGCTGGTCAGAAATACCGTTATTACCGTTTCGTCGTTGACAAAACGACTTCAGGCAATGGTAATAATACCAAGCATACCTACTCATTCTTCTCCCTTGCCGAGTTTAAGATGAGCGCGGTTGAGGTGGATTACACATTTACCCTTGACTCTTCCTATTCGTTTGTAGATGAAGACGCTGTGGAAGATTTGTATACCGAATTGAAGAATGCAGTAAATGTTTCAGAAGTCGGTTCAATGACTGCGAAGCAGGAGGAATTGAAAAAACTCCAGGATTATTACGATGCGCTCAAGGCATTGCTGGACAATTCTCCCAAAGAACTATTGGCGAATCTGTTGGCAAAACTTGATGCAACGACCTATCTGGAAGGCACTGATCCTGGTTATTACGATGTGATAGCATTGAACGAAGCGAAGGAAGAAGCGCGTGCGATTTTGAATGCCTCAACAAGCACGGATGCCGACTACAACCAACAATATGCGAAACTCAAGGAAATTTCCAATGCCATTGAGATGATTCTTCCTCAGGAAGGAAAGATTTATCGCATTGTTTCTGCTCGTTCAGGATGGAACAGAGAAAAGGCCATGACGGCAACTACCGATACGAACGGAAATGGTACAGAAGTTCATCCGGGTTGGGAAGCAAAGGCAGTCGATGACAATGAACAACTCTGGCTGATTGTTCCTACTGGCGTTGATGGTGTTTACACCGTTAAAAATTATCGCACAGGCGAATACATCACTTCGGCAACAGAATTGGGAACGACGGCAAAGAACATCACTCTGGAATGTTTGGGTAGTGCTCAATTCAAGTTCACTGTTGAAGGATCAACGACTCCTCTTCACTGTAGATATCAGGTAGACGGTTATTCTTGTGGTCCGCTCACCGAATGGACAGCAGAGTTGAACAATGCCTCTGCATGGTATATAGAAGAGGTGACCATGGGTGATACCAATGCTGATAAGGAACTCACCATCATTGACGTGGCAAATCTTGTTCAAGTTCTCGCCAACGGTGCGACAGCAACGGCACCCACAGATATCAACAACAATGGCACCTCTGATGCCGAAGACGTAACAGCCCTTGGCAAACTGATTTTGAAGAAAAAGTAACATCAAGCCAAGCAAAGGCCTTTGATACAATAAAAACATCCATCCTGCTGCGAAAGATGGCGGGATGGATGCTTTTTTATGGGAGATTGCAAAGGACAACTAACATTTTTTGCACACTTTTGTGGTTTTTCTGCGTTTTTTTGAAAAAAGATTTGCCCACTTATGAAAATCGTCGTACTTTTGCAATCGCAAACGGGGAACAACCCAGGAGCACATTAATAATATCGCGGAGTGGAGCAGTTGGTAGCTCGCCAGGCTCATAACCTGGAGGTCGCCCGTTCGAGTCGGACCTCCGCAACTAGTTAAAGGATAAGCGTTTAGCTTATCCTTTTTTTGTTTCTAACTGCTGCAGAATACACGAAATGACACAAAAGACTTATCACATTGTTTTTTGTTTCCTTCTGAGTTTTTCGTGTTCAGTTATTCGATATAACTTCCTTTTTCTTTTTCCTAAAACTTTACAGGTGAACGTCAATGGGGATGTTGATCTTGAAACAGATGTTGCGGCCCATGGCAGCGATCCCAGGACCATCAGCATATTTCAGACGAGAGAGATGAGGCTGATAAACCTTGTCAAAAAGATTTTGGCAGCAGAGGGTAAGTTCTATGCAGTCATGGCCCCACAGATGCAAGTCCATACCCGCGGAGATGTTGAAGAGAGCATAAGCCGATGTCGCCGTTTCTGTATCATCCACACCATAGTAGTTGTTCTGGCGCAAATTATAGTCCATGCCAAGACTTACATACGAGCGATGGCAATGTCCATGGGCAAAGTCAGGGAAATCATAGTGGAGATTGAGGGTCCAGCGCGGTGCTGGCATCATAGGCAGATTGCGTTCTGCTTCCGTCTGATGGAGCTGGATGCCTCTAACGTAGGAGAAGGAATTCTCGATGTGCAGAGGATTGACGGGATGAACATCTAACGAGAGTTCACCACCCATCAGACGAGCGTCGCCCTGACGATACTGGTAGGTGCGATAGCCTCCTGTCTCATAGGGCAAGCGACCTAAGAAGATGTAGTTGTTAATCCAGTTGCTGTAAAGAGCGGCATTGAGCGAAATGTAATGGGTGGTGTAGTCCATACCCATATCGATTTGTGTGCTGAATTCTGCTTTTAACTCGTTGTTACCAAGTTCATACTGGATGCTTCCTTCGTGAACACCGTTGGAAGAGAGTTCACTGACGGTAGGAGCACGGAAACCACGAGCCGTGTTGAGACGCAAATTCATATTGTCATTGACATGGTAAACAGCACCGAGACTTCCTGTAGCACCTACAAAGTTCTTTTTCAAAGGAGAAAAGCGAACCTCGCCATCTTCTTGCAGTTCATGGGTTTCGAGATGGCGGTTGTCAATACGTGCACCACCCGAGAGACGCAAGTTTCCAATCTGCTTGTTGGCAGTCAGGAAATAGCCGAAATCAAAGAGTTGGTAATCCGGAATCAAAGTTTCTTCGCCTTGATTAACATTCTTCTGCCACATACCATTTACTCCCGTTGCCAGACTCCATTCATTGGCCAAAGGAAGCTGGTAACGAAGATCATAGTTCACGGTATGCAGACGCATTGCGAGTTCGGCTTTATCAAAACTGTCCTCGAATTCACGACGATAGTTCTGCTGATAACCCACAACGGCTTTCAATGTTCCCTCACCGATATAGAAGGCGTTGTCGCTGACAATTTTTATGTGCTTTACGCGTTGGAAAGGAAGTTGGCTGGAATAGGATTTGGTGGAATTATCTTCCTCCCACACCAGGTCTCCCCAACCTTCGTTTTCGTTGCCTTCGCGTTCACCTTCGGCTATACCAGGTTGAAAATGCACATTAGAGTAACGTAACCAGGAATGGCCCCAATGTTGTTTGACACCTAACAGTCCTTGAACACTGTGTTCTTTGAACCAGGTTCCTGGAATATAGCCGTCGCGCGCGTTTTTATAGCAATGAGCAGCCTTGTGGGTCGTAAGGAGGTTCCAGACAAAATCGTTGACGTGGCCACTCGTTCCCAAGTGGATGTCATAGAGGCCGTTATTTGTCTGGTAACTGCTTCCTACTCGCGTCTGTATGGTTTTGTCATCGAGAATCGGCTCCGGGTGCAGAATCATCACTCCGGCGATAGCATCGCTACCATACATCAAGGACGCCGGTCCTTTGAGAATTTCTACAGAGTGAACATCTTCGCTGTTAACTTCGAGGCCGTGTTCATCGCCCCATTGCTGGCCTTCCTGGCGAATACCTTGTTCAACGACTACCACGCGGTTGTAGCCCAAACCACGGATGACGGGTTTGGATATTCCTACACCCGTTGAAATCTGAGACAGACCGGGTTGAACGGCAATGGCATCAACGATATTTGTGCCGAAAGACTGATGAAGTTTCTTGGGAGTAATGACGGAGAACGCGATGGGAGAATCCTTCATACGCTGGGTTCCCGTCAGTCCCGTCACGGTTACTTCGCTAAGTATCGCCTCCTTCATCGGGCTGATACTATCTTCATCACAAGCGCTATGAGAATGTACAACTTGTGCTTCTGCCAACAGATTTGCCAGCAGAAGCACAGCGAAGATGTATTTTTTAGAATTAGAGTTCATTAGTTTTCAACTCTGAACTTTTGCTTGATTGGTTAGCCTTTCTTTGCCTTCATGCTGGTTTTAATCAAGAAGACAATCAGGCCAATGTAGGCAGCAAGGCTGAGGAGCTGTCCCCATGTGCTGCTCATCCATTCGCCACCCTGGATAGCCCAGTCGCAGCCTGCGAAGGTAAGACCGGCAGAGACGACACCCATAAGCGCACCACCAGCAATGAAACCGGAAGCGAGGAGGGTACCACGCTCACCACGAGCCTCATTCACGCTGCTGTCCTTAGAGCGACTGGTAACAAACCAGTTTACAGCACCACCGACGAGGAGAGGGAGGTTGAGCTGGAGAGGAATGAACATACCGAGAGCGAAAGCAAGAGCGCTGATGCCGAAGAAGTTCATGATCAAACTGATGGCAGCACCGATACCATAGAGCAACCAGGGAGCACCCTGACCCATCATAAGGGGTTCGATGACCGCTGCCATCGCACGAGCCTGAGGAGCAGCCATAACATCAGTGTTATCAGGAGTGAAACCGTATGCCTCGTTCAAAATCATGATAACACCAGCCGCAGTTGCAGCGCTGACGAGAATACCGAGGAACTTGAAGGTCTGCTGCTTTGCAGGAGTACTTCCGAGCCAGTAGCCAATCTTGAGGTCAGTGACGAAAGCACCGGCAGAAGAAAGTGCGGTACAAACCACACCACCCATAACGAGGGCTGCCACCATACCGCTGGTTCCCTTAAGACCGACAGCAGCCATAACGAGACTGGCAAGGATGAGGGTCATCAAGGTCATACCGCTTACAGGATTACTACCTACGATAGCGATAGCGTTAGCAGCAACAGTGGTGAAGAGGAAGGCGATGACGAAGACAATCAAGAGGGCAACAATCGTGAACAGCATGTTGCCATGCATAACGTCGAGATAGAAAAAGAGAACGGTAGCAAGGAGAGCGATGAGAAGAGCAAAGACAATAACCTTCATGGAAATATCGCGCTGGGTACGCGGTGCTTCTTCGGTTTCATTAGCAGTTGATTTGCTACCGAAAGCAGCCTTGATAAGTGAGAAACTACCGAGGATAACAGAACGGCTGTTCCATACACCGATTATACCAGCCATAGCGATACCACCGATACCGATGCTCTTGGCATATTGGAAAATCTGCTGAGGAGAAGCGTCAAGAGCAGCGATGCCATTGACAACTTCAAGGTCAGGCCAGATAAAGGCAATGCCGGGAACGATAATCCACCAAATCAGGAGAGAACCAGCGCACATGATCGTGGCATATTTCAGACCGACGATGTAACCCATACCGAGGAGAGCGGCAGAGGTGTTGCAAGAGAAGAAGAATTTCGTCTTGGCAGCAATCGTCTGGCCGATACCACAGAAAGTAGAGGTAAAGCATTCTGCCCAGGTTCCGAAAGTTGCTACACAGAAGTCGAAGAGACCACCGATGATAGAAGCGATGATGAGAGGCTTTGCACTACTGCTTTCACCTTCACCAGAGATTAGTACCTGTGTTGAAGCTGTTGCTTCGGGGAAAGGATATTCACCGTGCTTTTCCTTTACAAAATACTTGCGGAAAGGAATAAGGAACAAAATACCGATGGTACCACCGAGGAGAGAAGAGAGGAAGACCTCAAAGAAACTTACGCTGATGTTGTCATTGGGATATTTCGTGCTGAGGATATAGAGAGCAGGGAGGGTAAAGATAGCACCTGCTACAACCATACCGGAACAAGCACCGATGGACTGGATCATGACGTTTTCACCAAGAGGATCCTTACGCTTGGTTGCGCTGGCAAGACCAACGGCGATAATGGTGATAGGAATTGCTGCCTCAAAGACCTGGCCCACTTTAAGACCAAGATAAGCGGTTGCAGCACTGAAGATAACAGCCATCAGCAAGCCCCAGACGAGGGACCATGTGGTGACTTCACGAGGGTTGGCCTTTGCCGGCATCAACGGCTCGTATTCTTCACCTTCTTTCAAAGGACGGAAGGCGTTTTCAGGAAGAGAAGTTTTCATATTTTTAGTTTTTAGTGTTGTTAATCCATACGGTCGCGATAGTCCTCATAGATATATTCGCGGAGAACTTCGCGTGAACCGTCAAGGTGTTCCATAACGATGGAGGGATGCTCGATACCGTTAAAGGTACAGGTCTTGACCGTTGTATAGTGGTTCATATCCTCGAGGATAATCTTATCGCCAATGTGGAGAGGCTGGGCAAAACGCCAGCTTCCAAGCCAGTCACCGGAGAGACAACTGTTGCCACCGAGACGATAGACCGTAGCCTCCGTGTTGTGGATATCGTTTTCCAAAGTCTCCACTTCATCGGCATTATGCTCGGGCCAAAGCTGAGAGAAAAGCGTATCAGCTGGTGCCCAGCGGAGTTTAGGCCAGTAGGGCATTTCGAGGCAGTCGGGCATATGGCAGGTGAAACTAACATTGAGAATCGCCGTCTTAATACCATGATTTTCAACGATGTCAACCACTTCGCTCACGAGCGGTCCGGTCTGCCAGCCGAAAGCACTTCCCGGTTCAAGGATAATCTTGAGATGAGGATGACGCTCTTTGAATACTTTGAGGATACGGATGAGACGGGGAATGTCATAATCTGCACGGGTAACCAGATGGCCGCCGCCGAGATTGAGCCATTCCACCTGGTCTAAGAACGAACCAAAACGCTCTTCGATGACTAGCAGACTGGCTTCGAGATCTTCGCTGCCGCTTTCGCAGTGGCAATGGCAGTGCAAGCCCTTGATACCCTCGGGAAGGGTAGTGGGGAGTTGGCTGGCAATGATACCGAAACGGCTGCCAGGGGCACAGGGATTGTAGATTTCCGTTTCAATCGCTGAGGCCTCGGGATTGATGCGAAGACCACACTCTACTTTTTCGTCATGCTCATCATTCCATGCTGCAACCTTTCCTGCAAAGCGCTCGTACTGGGCGAGACTATTGAAAGAGATATGGCTGGAGCAGCGGAGGATATCCTCGAAAGTATCCTCTTCGTACGCTGGAGAGTAGGTGTGCGCGCGCGAACCGAATTCCTCAAAGGCGAGACGAGCCTCCCAGGGAGAACTTGCCGTCGTATGATTGATGTACTCGCGGAAGATGGGGAAAGTCTTCCACAGCGCATAAGCCTTAAAGGCCAGAATGAATTCCACTCCAGCCTCCTCTGCTATTGAACGAATAAGGGAGAGGTTGCGTCTAAGCAGCCTCTCCTCAATAAGGTAATAAGGTCTCAAATTTCTGTATTATTCTTCAAAACCGTTGGGATTGTTCTTCTGCCAGTTCCAGCTGTCGCGGCACATATCTTCAATGCCGAACTGAGCGGACCAACCGAGTTCTTCCTTTGCCTTAGCGGGATCGCAGTAGCAGGTAGCGATGTCACCCGGACGACGGGGCTTGATTGCATAGGGAACATTAACATCGTTAGCCTTGATAAATGCATTGACAACATCGAGCACACTGTAGCCGTGACCAGTACCGATGTTATAGATAGCGATGCCCTTCTTTTCGTTGATAGCCTTGAGCGCAGCAACGTGAGCCTTAGCGAGGTCAACTACGTGGATGTAGTCGCGAACGCCGGTACCATCGTGGGTGTCGTAGTCATTACCGAAAACGCCGAGTTCAGCACGCTTTCCAACAGCGGTCTGAGTGATGTAAGGCATGAGGTTGTTGGGAATACCATTGGGATTTTCTCCGATAGTACCGCTCTTGTGAGCACCGATGGGATTAAAGTAACGGAGAAGAACTACATTCCATTCGGGATCAGCCTTCTGAACGTCCATCAATACTTCTTCGAGCATAGACTTGGTCTGACCATAAGGATTGGTGCAGTGGCCCTTGGGGCAAGCTTCGGTGATGGGGATGATAGCGGGATCACCATAAACGGTAGCAGAGCTGGAGAAGATGATGTTCTTGCAGCCGTTCTTGCGCATTACGTCGAGGAGAACAAAAGTACCGTTCATGTTGTTTTCGTAATATTCAAGAGGCTTAGCGCAACTTTCACCAACAGCCTTGAGACCAGCGAAATGGATGCAAGCATCGAACTTGTGGTCATCGAAAACCTTCTGGAGACCTTCGCGATTGCGGATGTCAACCTTGTAGAAAGGAACTTCCTTGCCAATGATTTTTTCAACACGCTTCAACGCAATAGGGCTTGAGTTGTCAAGATTGTCAACTACTACGGCCTCGTGGCCAGCTTCGGTGAGTTCGATGAGGGTATGGCTACCGATGAAGCCAGCACCACCCGTAAGGAGAATCTTCATGATGATATGTTTTTATAGGAATTATTAATAGCGAATTTAGAGCCGATTTGAGGTAAAAACTCTTTTTCTGAGCGCAAAGTTACTAAATTCTATTTAGTATTGCGTGGGAAATGGCTGTTTTTTTACTTTTTTCTTTGAAAATTTGTTTTTTTGCTCCAAAAATCCTACCTTTGTCATCCAAAGAAATTTTGATTATGACTCCATTTTTATATCATGTCGCTGAAGATCTGCGCAAAAAGGTCGGTGATGATTTCAGTCGTACCGTCATTGTTTTCCCCAACAAGCGTGCAGGACTTTTTATGAATGAATATCTTCTCTCTCTCGGAGGAGACAAACCGTTATGGGCTCCGCGTTACATTACCATCAACGAGCTGTTTCACTCGTTGGTACCCGATATCAAACTTAACGACTCTGTTGACACTACTTTTCGCATTGTTGAACTTTATCAGTCTCTTTCCGGTCAACAGGTGGCTTTCGACTGGTTCTACGGCTGGGCAGAGAGATTGTTGGCAGACTTCGATGATGTTGACAAAAATATGGCGGATGCTGACAAGTTGTTCCGCAATATCGATGAGTTGAAGCAATTCGATGATACAAGTTTCCTCACCGAGGAACAGGTCCGGCAGTTACAGCGTTTCTTTAATGATTTTGATCCGAAGAAAAAGAGCGATATCCGTGAGCGTTACCAGCAGCTATGGAACGTCCTTGGTCCGATGTACCATGCGCTGAACCAGCAACTGTCAGAACGAGGAATGGCTTACGAAGGCGCCCTTTATCGTGAGGTTATTCGTCGCTTGGATAGTGGCGAAACACAATTCAGTGAGGCTGTGGATCACTATGTGATCGTTGGCTTTAATGTCCTCGATAAAGTCGAAGAATCGCTCTTTATGCATTTGAAGAAGGCGGGAAAGGCTTGGTTCTACTGGGACTATGATACCTATTATATTGATAAGCAGCATGAGGCTGGACTTTTTTTGAAAGATAATCTCAGTCGCTTCAAGAATGAGTTGCCGCAAGATCTTTTTGATAATCTGAGTCAGAAGAAGGATTTTGAGATGATTGCAGCTTCAACGGAGGCCATTCAAGCTCAGGAAGTCGCTCCCTGGCTGAAAGAGAATCTTACAAAAAATCCCAAATTTACGGCAGTTGTTCTCTGTAACGAAAATATTTTACAACCAATACTTCACATACTCCCAGAAAACATCCATGAAGTAAACATCACCAAGGGCTTCCCCTTGGCGCATACGGAAGTGGTGACCATGGTAGAGCACGAACTGTCACGTTGGGAGCGTGAGAAGACGAAACTGTCCATTGTGGAGATGATTTCGCGCTTGTCTGAGAAAGTTGAGTGTGAGGCCCGTGATTATGTAAACCGCGAGGGTTTTTCCAACGAAAAATTTGTAGATGTTTTGCAGAGTGAGGCTTACTATCAGATGTTTACGATTCTCAACCGTTTTGCACTCATCTTGGAGGAACACGTTCCTTTGATTGGCGAAGGGCTGACTCTTGTAACCTTGCGCCGTGTTATTCGTCAGGTGGTTCGTCAGGCAAGTATACCCTTCCACGGAGAACCCGCTGTGGGCTTGCAGGTAATGGGTGTTCTGGAAACCCGTTGCCTGGATTTTGAGCGTGTTATTATGCTCTCCGTCAATGATGGTGTACTTCCGAAGAAGGCTAATGATAACTCCTTCATTCCCTATCTTCTTCGAAAAGCCTATGGACTGACAACACCCGAGCGAAAGACTGCGGTCTATGCCTATTATTTCTACCGTCTCCTTCAGCGTGCGGAGAAGGTGACGATGACCTATAATATTTCAACCGATGGTATGTCGACGGGAGAAATGTCCCGTTTCATGACCCAGTTGCTCGTGGAGTGGCCGCATGAAGTTCAGCATTATACCCTGACGAGTAAGCAGCAGACGGTTCTCAATCATCCGAAAGAGGTCGAAAAGCCTGATACGCTGATTAAAGATTTAACACGCAAGAAAGATGACGAATTTGTTGTTTCACTGTCTCCCTCAGCCTTGAATGTCTATATGGCTTGTCCCTTGAAATTTTATTATCAGCAGGTAAAGCATATCAAGGAACCCGATCCTGATCCCGATGATATTCAGGCGAATACGCTTGGTAGCATCTTCCATAAGGCTGCAGAGTGTATCTATCTTGATATTAAGGAGAATCATAATGGCATTGCTGAACCTGAATATCTTAGTAAGTTGGCAAAGGATTCGAAAGCTCTTCGCGGATTTATTGAGAAGGCCTTTAAAGAAGAGAATACCGATTTCAAAATTCTTGAGGCTCGCGTTATCGAAATGTATCTGAAATCGCTTCTCGAACACGATTCGAAACTTGGCGCCTTTACTGTTCTTGGTTTGGAGAAGGATGTAAAACGATTCTTCACCACGACTTGTGATGGCGTGGAAATAAAGGTTCGCGTAGGTGGTAATATCGACCGTCTGGATATGATTCGCACAGTGGAGGGGCCTGTTGTTCGCGTTGTTGATTATAAGACTGGTGGTAAGGAAAATTCTGCTGGTGATTTGTCGGAACTCTTCAAACGTAATGGCAATAAGCACTATCTTTTCCAAACCTTCCTCTATTGTGATATTCTGCATAATGTTGGTGATCCTGATGTTGATTCAGCATACCCGCTGGTTCCCATCCTATTCTATGTCAACCACGCTGCTGCCAGCAATTTCAAGGCTTATCTTACAGTAGCAAAAAAGGAGGTAAAGAACTTCAAGGATTATGTTGACGACTTCGAAGCCCAGATGCAGGAGCTTCTCAACGAAATCTTTGACCGCACCATTCCCTTTGCTCCAACAACGGAGGACAAGACCTGTAATTCCTGCCCCTATCGTACATTGTGCTACCAATAATTGTTTAACTTATTCTCTTTCACAATAGTTCGTTAAAAAATAATCTATTGGCTTAAGCAGCTTTACGTTGCCAGCCAAAGAGTTCTTTGGCAATCTTACTAATTAAAGTTTGGTTCGGTCGGATACGGGACATGTCAAAAATTCTTTTCGTATAGTACGAATTGAACATCAGCGACTTAAATGACGCCATTGAATAAGGCTGATTGTTCTCCTTCATCATGACCTTGGCAGCATTGAGTTCAGCAAAGGATGCGTTGTAGGAAAAGTCCAACTGACATGTATGTCTTGCCTGACAATGCGTGAGTCCTACGAACTGCTTTGCATCTCGATAGCAAAACTCGATCTGGAACCTTGAGCGGTAAGTCCGAAGCACCTGCTCACCAGTCATGCTGGTCTTTGTTGAGAAGAAGAGCTTGTGTTTCTTGTTGGGCATAATCCATATCACAAGGCGCACTTTACGCTTCATCGCTTTCGAGTATGCAAGTAGCGTGTAGGCCTTTCCTTCCAATCCTTCGATGTGTAGTTTCTCCATCCGTGAGAAGTCAAGCTTGCTGTAGTCTATCTTTCCGTCAATGAGTTTGGGCCTTCCTTTCTTACCTGTTCTGGGACCGGTATAGAGGTATCTCAAGTCTGCATTATCACGGAAGCGGCTGACAAGATGGAATCCGAATCCTGCTATCCCATTCACGAAGGTAGATGTGGAGAAGTATGCGTCAGCCACCACAATATCAGTCACTTTGATGAGCTCCTTGCTATATCTTTTAATGACACCGATATAGTGTTGCACGAGTGTTCGGTTCCTCTGCTTGAGCTCTGACATCCCAGGTGTCTGATGGGCACGAAGCATCATGCAGTTGTTGGCCATGACATCCACAAGTCCGAGGCCCATGATCTCGAGTCCATGTTTCATTGCACCGGCACATCCTGACCAGAACGTACCAATATGCGCTGTCTTTTTCCCCGACTTGCTGATATAGCACGGATTGATGGCGATGGCCAGAAGTCCATCCATATTCAGTGAGCGCTTGGCAAGAGACAGGTTGAACAAAAGCCAGTTGATGCACTTCGACCGCTTGCGGTTGAAGTTGCTACGGTAAGTCTGCTCACAGTGGCTTCCATACCGCTCCATCTGGGTGAAATTTATCTTTCGTGGTATTACCATGTATAATAGTAGTATCAAATGCAGGGTTATGTGAACGCTCAGAAGCAGAAGATTCTGTATATTATCCTACCAGCTATATCGACCGAGCAAAAGACGATAAAAACTATTGTGTGGCTGAAGATTAATTGCATTAATTGCTTTAAAGCAAATACTCAAATCAAAACTTCATGAACTTATCAAGGCATCCATTTGGGTGCCTTTTTCTATTAACGAGCAATGCCTTTCTTATTTTTTACGCTGAAAAAAGTCATTGTAGCTACCACAACAAATGGTGCGGCTTTTGTTAATTACTAAAAAACATAAAACAAATTACTAAAAATAAAAGTTAAAGTTTTGAGAAATAGAGCATTTTTATCTACTAAAAGCTTCGTTAACTAAAACTTTAGTTGTACATTTGCGGCATCAAACTAAAAAGTTAGTAATTATGGCAAAAGCAAAGAAAGATATGACGCTCACAAGAGCAGAAATGGAGATCATGAACTTCCTGTGGGCTAAAGAGGAAGGTCGGGGTACGGTGCGTGATGTGCTCGAATGCTATCCAGAACCTAAGCCTGCATATACCACAACAGCTACTTTCCTGAAGATTCTTACGCAGAAAGGATTTGTTGTTGCCGAGAAGAATGCAGGTGATGGTAAGACTTTCTTTTTCCGACCAACCATCAGTCAGGACGAATACCGAAAGCGCGTGATGAAGGATGTGAAGGATAGTTTCTTTGGCGGTTCAGCAAAGTCGCTTGTCAGTTTCTTCATGCAGGAAGAGTCTATCGATCCAAGTGAGATAAAAGAATTGTTGGAAATGATAAAAGAGCAGTAATTTTATGTTAGCCTACGTGATCAAATCTGTTATCTTCCTCAGCATCATGTATATTCCTTATATGCTTTTACTGAGAAAAGAGTCATTCTTCCGTTTCAACCGATTGATGCTCATCTGCATTATGGTACTGTCGCTGGTATTGCCATTATGCAATTTTCATGCTCTCTCGTTTGGTTCTAATCCTATCAACCAGCAATTGAATGCCGTAATTGAGGTGGGTGTTCCTATTGCAAGTAGAAGCTCCCTAACCCTTGAAGGGGTCAGCCATCCGGTTGGAAATACTGTAATGGTGATAAATTGGTGGAGCCTGATATCCATTATATATATAATAGGTATGGTCATTACTCTACTCATAAAGACAGTTCAACTCACCCTACTCTATCGCAATATTCTTCGTGGCGTACTTTGGACAGAAAAGAAGGATGGCATTACGCTCTATTGCCACGCTAATAACATCGCACCTTTCAGTTGGTTTAACATCATTGCCATCAGCGAGGATGATTACAACAATAATGTAATGGAGATTCTTCGTCATGAGATGGGCCATATAAGCAATATGCATTCGCTCGACATATTGTTAGTCAATGTGCTGGAGGTGGTGCAATGGTGCAATCCTCTCTCATGGATTCTTGCAAACAGTCTTCGTGATGTACATGAATATGAAGCAGATGACGCCGTACTGCGCAGTGGTGTCAATGCTCATCAATATCAATCATTATTAATTAAAAAAGCCGTTGGCTCCAGTTCCTACGCCTTTGCCAACAGCTTTAATCACAGTTTACTTAAAAAGCGAATAACTATGATGTTACAGAAAAAATCAAATCCTTGGATGAGGAGCAAGGCTCTCTATATCCTTCCTGTTGCATGTATCGCACTTAGTGCCTTTGCAACTCCTGAACTTAACGAGCAGATCGAATCGGTTGTCGAGATATCTGGCGTTAGTGGCGGCAAAGTTACGAAAGTTTCTGGCAATCAACAAGTTTCTAGTGTTAATAATGCTGTAAATGACACAGTTCCGATAGTTGCCGAATTAAAAGTCGAGACTATTGACATCAAAGAAGCCACGAACATGAAGGGCGATCCACTCATCGTCATCGATGGCAAGAAATCCAGTAAAAAAGAGATGGAAGCTCTCAAACCTGCTGATATCGAGGCCATCTTTGTCCTCAAAGATAAGAGTGGTATTGATGTTTACGGCGAGGATGGCAAGAATGGTGTTATCTACATCAAGACAAAAAATGCAAATGTCAATGAAATTGCCGGTTCGGGCATTTTGGATACATGCGAAAAGATGCCTGAATATGAAGGTGGTATGCAAGGCTTGATGCAATATATGGCACAAAACCTCCGTTACCCAATCGAAGCTCAGGAATTGGGTGTGACAGGTAGGGTTATTATTGAATTCATTGTTGAAAAGGACGGTTCAATCAGCGAAGTGAAAACTGTAAACAATAGTGCAAAACCAAAGAAAGAGGACTTCGCAACTTCAGATGTAACAGTTGTTGGTTACGACATATATAAGGAAGATGCAAAAAAGCCAACATTTGAGGAAGTCGATGCTGCTACCAAGGCACTCGAAAACGAAGCCATCCGAGTTGTAAAGGCTATGCCTAAGAAATGGACTCCAGGAGAACAGTCAGGCAAAAAGGTACGTGTAAGGTATTGCATCCCTCTTACTTTCCGTTTGCAATAGACAATTCTGTACGAATCGAAACACTCATATTACATGCGAGAATTTCCGATTTCATCTGTCAATCTATCACTGTTGCAGATAACAGCATGATTGTCTCTCCATTATGCGGTGACAGATATTGGTGACAGATAATTTTAACTGTCACTTTATCTGTCACACAAGCATTATCTGTCACCTTTACCGATGATATCTTGACAGATGAAAGTTCGTAAACACGAGAATGCTTACACGCTATTTTCCTACATTTCAAAGTTTGAAACGTACATTTCAAACAATGAAATGTAGAGCTATGCGAAATAAAATACCGCTGTTTTGTGTAATGACTGGTCACACTAAGCAGCGGTAATTATTTGAATACAACCTTACTGTTCTTGCAAGGTGTCAAATAAGTTACTGGTGAGGCTGTTTAGAGCTTTCAATTATACACAAAAGAATCGCAGGCATCTGATGACAGCATGCCTGCGATTCTTTTTATTGGTAGTTGTTATTTTTCTTCGATCTTTGTACTGTTGGCAGTACGCTGAACATTGCGAAGGTCACGCTGGCTGATGACCAAGTCAACGACTTCGCCCTTCTCCTTGCCTACATAGTGATGGAGCATGGAGCAGTTCGCACCTAAGACGAGGCGAACCATAGAGATATTGTCCTTGTCCATATAGGAGCGCAGAAGGTTCTGCTTAAGATCGTTGACATTGAGACGAAGGTTCTCCATGATGGAATCAGCGACTTCGTAGTTCCAGACCACGCGGTTGCCTTCACGAACAAGAGAGACAACGGTGATAGGGCCTTGCGTCAGCGGAAGGAATCGCTTCTGGCCTTCGAGATATTCATCCAACTGGGAGACATCGGACTTAGGCTTTACAGCGTTCGGAGTAGCAATGCGCTTGATGTCTTCACGGGAAATATCCAGGCGGTGCTTCTTACCCGAGGGCTGTTGAACGAAGGTCAGCGACATCGTCTTCTGGTTCTCGTTGATGAGACCGAAGAGCGCAAGGAAATCCTTGTCCTGGGCAGCGATGGAAGAGAAGGTATGAACAATGTCAGACTGTAAACCACGATAACTGGAATCGTTGGGAATACTCTTGACCTTCTGCTCATTCATCGTGATGGTAATGTCGATATTGTTCTTATCGTCAGGGAAGAAGCCTTGAAGCGTATAGCCTTCGGCAATTTCCTGAGGAAACTGCTTGTTGATGGCCTTGATGGCGCCATTAAGCTGGCTTTCCTTGCTGTTGCAACTGGTGAGAGCGCAACCTGCAATGAGAACCAGACAGATAAGTTTGAGAATATTTTTCATAAGCGAAATAAGCGCAGCCTACGGAATGACCATAGGCTGCGTTCTTCTTATCTAGTGATTAGAGGTATTATTCTTCGTCCTTAACAGCGAGTTCAGCAACGAGCTTGCTCTGAACATCACCAGGAACGAGTTCGAAGCTAGCGAACTTCATTACGAAGCTGGCACGACCACCGGTGAGGCTGGAGAGAGCGGTAGAGTAGCTGCTCATTTCCTTGAGAGGTACCTTAGCGGTGAGCTTTTCGTAACCGTTTTCAGAGTTCATACCAACGATCATACCACGACGGCCCTGGAGGTCAGACATTACGTCACCCATCTTTTCGCTGGGAACGAATACTTCAACGTCGTAGATAGGTTCAAGAACCTTAGGACCTGCCTCACGGAATGCTGCACTGAAGGCGTTACGACCAGCGAGCATGAAGGAGAGTTCGTTAGAATCTACGGGGTGCATCTTACCATCGTAAACGATAACGCGAACGTCACGAGCGTAGCTACCGGTAAGAGGACCCTGTTCCATACGGCTCATAACACCCTTGAGGATAGCGGGCATGAAGCGAGCATCGATAGAACCACCGACGATAGAGTTAACGAAGACGAGCTTACCACCCCATTCGAGGTCGATAACTTCGGTACCCTTAACGTTGATGCGGTATTCCTGGTTGCCGAACTTGAAGAGCGTAGGATCTTCCATGCCTTCGTAGTAAGGTTCAACGATGAGGTGAACTTCACCGAACTGACCAGCACCACCGGACTGCTTCTTGTGACGATAGTCTGCACGAGCTGCCTTAGTGATAGTTTCACGGTAAGGAATACGCTGTTCGTAGAATTCGATCTGGATCTTATCGAGGTTTTCGAGACGCCACTTCAAGGTACGGAGGTGGAATTCACCCTGACCATGAACGAGGATCTGACGGAGTTCCTTGCTCTGTTCTACAACCCAAGTGGGATCTTCCTGACGCATACGGTTGAGGGCAACCATCATCTTTTCGGTTTCGCTCTCGTTTACGGCACGGATAGCACGGGTGTACTTAGGATTAGGATACTTGATGAAGTTGAAGCGGTGGTCGCAGTCCTTAGAATTGAGGGTGTTACCGGTACGAACGTCCTTGAGCTTAACGGTACAACCGATATCACCTGCAGAAAGCTGTTCAACCTTTTCACGCTGCTGGCCAGAGCATACGAAGAGCTGAGCCATACGTTCCTTAGAACCGCGGTCAGCGTTGGTGAGTTCGTCACCTTCACGGAGAATACCGCTCATTACCTTAAAGTACTGAACTTCACCGATATGGGGTTCTACACTGGTCTTGAAGAAATAAACGCTGGTGGGACCTTCTTCAACGGGAGAAACTTCTTCACCACGAGTGTTGTGAACCTTGGGCATTTCGTCAACGAAGGGAACAACGTTGCCGAGGAATTCCATCAAACGGCCAACACCCATATCCTTAGCTGCGTCAACGCAGAATACGGGGAAGATGCTGCGGGTTACCATACCCTTGCGGATACCTTCACGCATTTCGTCTTCGGTGAGCTGTTCGGTCTCAAAGAACTTCTCCATGAGGTTTTCATCGTTTTCAGCAGCTGCTTCAACGAGGGTGCGGTGCATTTCTTCTGCCTTGTCGTATTCGCTGGCAGGGATTTCTTCTGCAACATAGTCACCACCTTCTGCAGGCCAGGTAAGTTTCTTCATAAGGATAACGTCGATAACGCTATTGAAGTTAGCACCAGTCTCAACGGGGTACTGAACGGGAATTACCTTGCTGCCATAAATGGTCTGGAGATCATCGAGAACCTGATCGTAGTCACAGTTGTCAGAATCTAACTGGTTTACGAGGAAGATGACGGGCTTGCCGAGCTTCTCGGTGTAACGGAAGTGGTTCTGGGTACCTACCTCAGGACCGAAGTTACCGTTGATGAGAAGGAGAGCGGTATCTGTAACGTTGAGGGCGGTGATAGCAGCGCCAACGAAGTCATCAGAACCCGGGCAGTCGATGATGTTGAGCTTCTTACCCTTCCATTCTACATGGAATGCGGTAGAGAATACAGAATAACCATATTCCTGTTCTACGGGGAAGTAGTCAGAAACGGTATTCTTCATTGTGATACGGCCGCGGCGCTTGATAGCACCGGCATGGAAGAGCAAGGTTTCAGTGAGAGTGGTCTTACCGGAACCATCGTTACCAAGAAGGGCGATGTTCTTGATGTCGTGAGAGTTGTAAACTTTCATATTATTAGTATTGTATTTAAGTGATTTATCGGTGTTATTGTAATAGGCTGATTATGTATGGAAATCAACCTGATTAACAGTGGTTTAATATAGGCCGACAAAGGCTGTTCTTTGTGATAAAGAGCAAAAACCGCGTGCAATTTAGGGATAATTTCTGAATTGACCAAATTTTTTCGTGTGTTTTTGTAAACTTAACATTTCATTTATTTATGCACGCAATGCCTGCGAGCGTGATATAGAAGGGTGCATTTCTTCTGTATCGCTGAAGAAAAACTACCTCGGACCTAGTTGAAACTACCTCGGACCTAGTTGAAACTACCCCGGACCTAGTTGAAACTACCCCGGCACTAAAATGAAGTTCCGCATTCTATAGATTTTTTCTCGTTTTTTGATATTTATTATCAATAAGTCTTAAATTATATAAAATGCGAAAACATCTTTCACTCTTTCACTTTTTGTTTTAATGCATTGGTAATCAGTATGATAAAAGTGAAGGATACAAAAATATCCTTCACTTTTCTATCACTTTTCGTCACTTTATTCTATACCCTCGACTTCTTCAATGCTGCCAGTATAGAGATACCAGAGGTAGCCGCGGACATGATGACGACCTTGCTGGCGGAGAAGATCCATATATTGAGAAACCTGTTCGCGATGTTCTGTTTTGAAGCGTCCGAACTTGAAGTCAATAACGATGGTCTCGTCTGTACCATCGGCGATATTTCCACGCATCATGACACGGTCGGGACGTTTTGTCACCATGTGAGTCTTGGGACCTTGTGGAGTGTCGATTGTTTCACGGAAGACAATACTGCATTCGCGATAGAGTTCCCAGGATCCGTCAAACCACTGCTTTGCCAAAGGATGCTGCATGCGCTGTTGCAAGAGCTTTTTTAGCCATTCTGCTGATTTTTCTTTGGGGAGAAGACCTTCTCGGGAAAAGTCTTCGATTTTTTCCTCTGCCTCATCTGCAGTTTCAATGCAGGCCAGGAGTTCATGGAGCAGAATTCCCGTTAAGCGGTAAGACTCCTGAAGATGTCTTGATTCTTGAGTGTCTTCTGTATTTTCACCGCTTTCAAGGTCTTGTTCCTCCTCGATGAAACGTCGTGCATTGTTACTCTGCATGAATGTAACCGGTGTGTTGTGAAGTTCAAAGTTGATTTCTATTTCTTTTTGAGAGAAATCAAGAGGATTGGAAATGGCTTTCTGTTTGTCACAACTGGTTAGTTCCCTGGGTGTTTCCTTTTTTTCAGAGGTGTCGGAATCCTTGAGTTTTAGAGAGGATGGTTCGCCAACTTCGATGGTGAGTAGATTTCCGTTGCTAACACCTTCGTAACCCTTTTGTTGAAGTGCATTGTAGAGAATCTCAGAAATACTGCTTTTGTTTTTTTCACAGTCAGACCAAATGATAAGATTCTGAATGGGACGGGTAAAGGCCACATACATCAGATTGAGATTTTCGATATAAGTGTCGAACTGCTCCTGACGATAGACATCAGAGTAGATGCTCTTGTCCGCCTCTGCCCGCATTTCAACGGGAATCAGAGGAATGGCATTGTACGGAGAAACCTCAGGCTGTACCCATTTCAAACTTGTATGACGGCTGTCTTCAATCACCCAATCACAATAAGGAAGAAAAACAGAATGGAAGGCAAGTCCTTTTGCCTTATGAATAGTAAGGATACGTACACCTTTCACAGCAGCCGAGGGGATGGACTTGTTATGCAGCTTCTCATCCCAATACTGGAGAAATTGCTTCACATCAGCTGTGTTATCCTCTATATAATTTAATATAGCATCAAGGAAGGCATACAGATAGGGAGACTGTCCGGGATGAGTGTGGAGCTCAAAGAGATTGACCAAACGATTGGTTATTTCGTAGAAGGGCAGACCGCTGTAATGCTGTTCGTTCCAAAGCTTGAGCAAGGCTTCGATCTCGTCCTTCTTTCCCTCGGGATAATAATTCCTTACATAAGCTAAGGCAATACCGTCAGTCTTATTCGAAATATAACGAAGAGAATTGATAATAATTTGAACAGCAGGAGAAGATTCCAGAAGGAAAGCCTCTTCGGAAATCAACGGTATACGATTATTGTAATTCTTTTCGAAATAGCTGAGCAAGGGTTGGGCCTCGCTCTTTGTGCGGATTAAAATTGCCATTTCATCGAATGGTACACCAATCTCGTTGAGACGGAGCATCTGCTGTGCAACCGCTTCTTCTACATTGAACTTCTCCTTTCCCAGAGAATCAATATTTTCGTTTTCTTCTGATTTTTCAGCTTTCTTACCTGTAGTATCACTTGAAGTGTTGTCTTTGTCAGAAGAATCGTTGATTGGCGCGTTGATAAATTCTACGCGAACAAAGCCACCTGGGTCTTTTGTTAACTGTGTGACTTCGTGGATGTCATTCTCTGGATCGGGGATAGGATAGATGCTTCCCACTTGTTTGGATTCAGGAATCCATTCTTCCTCTTCTACTTCCCAGATATTACGAATCTTCTTGTCAATATATGCGGATGATTGTACGAATAAATCATTGTTGAACATGACTATGTTCTCTCCGCTTCGGAAATTGGTTTTCAGCGTTTCGATGTTGACGTTCGTGTGAATGCTTTGGTCATAGCCGTTTTTGAAACCGGCGAGCATGCTCCAGTCACCTCCACGCCAGCGATAAATACCCTGTTTGACATCGCCCACGAGCATACAGGTGTTGCCCTGTGAGAGGTTTTCAACTAGGAGTTCACGCATATTGTCCCACTGAAGACGAGAGGTGTCCTGGAACTCGTCAATCATGATGTGATGATACTGGGATCCTGCCCGTTCGAAAATAAACGAGGCGTCATTCTCGCCCGTCAAGTCGTGGAAGAGTAGGGGAGTGTTTGCCAGCATAAAGCGGTCATTTTCGCGATTCAACGCAGTTACCTCCTTATCAATGGCATCAAGAAGACGAAGAGGATTGAGGAGCTTGAGACTCAATGCACATGAATTCATGGTGATCGCAATTTCCTCGTGCTTGTCGACAAGTTCAAAAAGCTCTTGTTGAATCCGTCCTTCTTGGCAGAGGAAGGTCTGATTGCCCTGATCATCCTTCTTCAACATGGACTTTGTTCCTTCTGCATAGGCGATAAACGTAGCACTCGGTTTTCCTACATCCTTATACTTAGTCTTTTCGTCCATCGCCTTGGCAATGAAAGGCTTGACGCTTCTCGTTCCATTTGAGATGTTTGTATATCCAAGGGTGGTCTCAATGATATGGTCAACAGAACTTGCTTTCTCTGCCAATTCTTTGCGCTTTGCCTTTTCTATTTGATGCAGAGTATCACGATAAGCCTTGATGACTTTGCTGGTGAGGTCTACATAACCCTTCTGTGAAGCTAGGTCTTGATCCGGTTGTTCTGATAGATGAAGCAATTTTCGACCGATCATATAGTCCTCTTTTAAAAGCTCTTTTGCCAAATTCTTAAGGTCAGTTCCGACATTCCATCCCTTATCATCTTGCAGACGTTGCTGGATATAGTCCGTCAGCCAGTTGAGCTCGTCCGTGTGGTCTTCAAGGTTTGTGAGCAGGCGGTCAACAGCTTTTGACAACACATCACTATCGCCCAGTTCTACTTTGAAACCCGCCGAGAGATTGAGTTCGTGAGCCAGGTTAGAGAGAAGAGACTGAAAAAAAGAGTCGATGGTGGTCACACGGAAATGGTCATAGTCATGAATGATTTCCTGCAGAATCTGCCCCGTTCGCTGGCGAATCATGCGATTGGTGAAACGCTCGGGAACGAGTTTTCGAACGGCTTGAAAAAAATCGTTATGATCGTCGTTACTGTGAGAAATACTGAAAAGATACTGCAGAATACGTTCTTTCATCTCTGCTGTGGCCTTGTTGGTAAAGGTAACAGCAAGCTGGTGCTTGTGGGGATGATCGACCTCGTTGGAGATCATGTGAGCAATGTAGGAGGCTGACAAGGTGAACGTCTTGCCAGAACCAGCCGAAGCTTTGAAAATGGTAAGCATAAGTCTATGATTTTTAGCTCGAAGCAAATCCTCGAGCGGGAAGCTTTGATGATAAAGAGCCCTTTTGTTTTGCAAATATAGCAAGAAAAAGTGAAATATGCAGAAATATTAAGAAAAAACTGCAGAAAATCCTTTGTGAATCAAAGATTCTTCGTAATTTTGCAACCGCTTTGACTCCAGCGCCGGAGGTGCAGCCCGAAATCTCCATCATGGGACACCCTCGGAACGTGGTGACAAAAGCACATTTAATTCACTCATTTATTTATTTATTAATTCATTTAACATTAATGGAGAATCTTAAGAACATTGCTCCCCTTGAGGACTTCGACTGGGCAGCATTTGAAGCAGGTACAACTAGTGAAGTAAGCCGTGAGGCCGCAGAAGCTGCTTATGACGAAACCCTTAACCATGTTCACGAACATGAAGTAACCGACGGTACTGTAATCAGCGTTGGTAAGCGTGAAGTTGTAGTTCGCATCGGTTCCAAGAGCGATGGTATCATCCCTGTTAGCGAGTTCCGTTACAACCCCGAACTCCAGGCAGGTGACACTGTTGAGGTTTACATTGAAAACCTCGAAGACAAGAAGGGTCAGTTGATCCTCTCTCACAAGAAGGCTCGCGCTAGCAAGTCTTGGGAACGCGTTAACGCTGCTCTCGAAAACAAGGAAATCATCAAGGGTTACATCAAGTGCCGCACTAAGGGTGGTATGATCGTTGANNNTGATTGTTGATGTATTCGGTATTGAGGCATTCCTTCCCGGTAGCCAGATTGACGTTAAGCCCATCCGTGACTATGATGTATTCGTAGGCAAGACCATGGAATTCCAGGTTGTTAAGATCAACCAGGAATACAAGAACGTTGTTGTTAGCCACAAGGCTCTCATCGAGGCTGAACTCGAAGCTCAGAAGCAGGAAATCATCGGCAAGCTTGAAAAGGGTCAGGTACTTGAAGGTACCGTTAAGAACATCACTTCTTACGGTGTATTCATTGACCTCGGCGGCGTTGACGGTCTCGTCCACATCACCGACCTCAGCTGGGGCCGTGTTGACGATCCCAAGAAGATCGTTGAACTCGATCAGAAGCTCAATGTTGTTATTCTTGACTTCGATGAAGAAAAGAAGCGTATCGCTCTCGGTATCAAGCAGCTCACTCCCCATCCCTGGGATGCTCTTAATCCCGACCTCAAGGTTGGTGACAAGATCACTGGTCGCGTAGTTGTAATGGCTGACTACGGAGCATTCGTAGAAATCGCTCCCGGTGTAGAAGGTCTTATCCACGTTAGCGAAATGAGCTGGAGCCAGCACCTCCGCAGTGCTCAGGATTTCCTCAAGGTAGGCGACGAAGTTGAGGCTGTAGTTCTTACCCTCGATCGCGCAGACCGCAAGATGAGCCTTGGTATCAAGCAGCTCAAGGAAGATCCTTGGAAGGACATCGAGGTTAAGTACCCCGTTGGTAGCCAGCACACTGCTAAGGTTCGTAACTTCACCAACTTCGGCGTATTCGTAGAGCTCGAAGAAGGTGTTGACGGTCTTATCCACATCTCTGACCTCAGCTGGACCAAGAAGGTTAAGCACCCCAGCGAATTCACCAAGATCGGTGAACCCATCGAGGTTAAGGTTATCGAGATTGACAAGGACAACCGTCGTCTCAGCCTCGGTCACAAGCAGCTCGAAGCTAATCCTTGGGATGAATTCGAAGGTATCTTCACTGAAGGCTCTGTACATCAGGGTACTATCACCGAAGTACTTGAGAAGGGTGCGGTTGTAGCTCTCAGCAACGATGTTGAAGGCTTCGCTACTCCTAAGAACCTCACCAAGGCTGACGGCAGCAAGGCTCAGAAGGGTGAAACCCTCGACTTCAAGGTACTCGAGTTCAACAAGGATAGCAAGCGCATCATCCTCAGCCACACTCGTACTTTCGAAGAGGCTAAGCCCGTTGAAAAGAAGCCTCGCGTAGAACGCAAGCCCCGTGCTGCTAAGGAAGAAACCGCAACCATCCAGAACCAGGCTGCAGTTAACACCCTTGGCGATATCGACGCACTCGCAGCTCTCAAGGCAAAGATGGAAAAGGGCGAATAATCTTCGCTTCTAATCCTTAAATGAATAATCCAACCCTGTGCTTCGTGCTGGGGTTGGATTTTTTCTGTTTTAATAAACCGCATTTTGGTCCGAATTTCACAAAAGTGAGGTTCGGACCTTTTTTTTGTATCTAAAAATTTGCATTGTGAAAATAATATCGTAACTTTGCGCCAATAACTATGCACTTTAGTGCAAACCACTAAGATTACAATTATTTATTAACAATAAAACAAATACATTATGACAATTTCTGAATGCAATTTCGCTGGCAAGAAAGCTATCGTTCGCGTTGACTTCAATGTACCTTTGAAGGAAGGCGTTATCACTGACGACACCCGTATCCGCGGTGCAGTGCCCACTCTCAAGCACATCCTCGAAGGTGGTGGTTCTCTTATCATCATGAGCCACATGGGTAAGCCCAAGGGTAAGGTTAAGCCCGAACTCTCTCTCGGTCAGATCAAGGAAGCTGTTGCTGCTGCTCTTGGTGTACCCGAAGTAAAGTTCGCTCCTGACTGTGCAAAGGCTGCAGACGCTGCTGCTGCTCTCCAGCCCGGTGAAGTTCTCCTTCTCGAGAACCTCCGCTACTATCCCGAAGAAGAAGGTAAGCCCGTTGACGTTGAAAAGGGTACTCCCGAATTCGATGCTGCTAAGAAGGAGATGAAGGAACGTCAGAAGGAATTCGCTAAGACTCTCGCTTCTTACGCTGACGTTTATGTAATGGATGCATTCGGAACCGCTCACCGTAAGCACGCTTCTACCGCAGTTATCGCTGACTACTTCGATGCAGACAGTAAGATGCTCGGTTTCCTCATGGAGAAGGAAGTTAAGGCTGTTGACAATGTACTCAACAACATCCAGCGCCCCTTCATCGCTATCATGGGTGGTTCTAAGGTTTCTTCTAAGATCGGTATCATCGAAAACCTCCTTGGCAAGGTTGACAAGCTCATCCTTTGCGGTGGTATGACATATACATTTG
>DCHS01000029.1:41270-41431 GCA_002314875.1 Prevotellaceae bacterium UBA1746 | reverse complement strand
TTGCTGCGATGGTCTCGACTTCGGTTCAATGACCGTTAAGGAAGGTGCTAAGGTTGAAGTACATCCTTCTAACGCTATCCCCGCTGGTATGGAAGGTCTCGATGCTGGTCCCGAAGCTCAGAAGCTCTTCGCTGACGCTATCAAGGGTTGCAAGACTATCC
>DCHS01000029.1:20357-41142 GCA_002314875.1 Prevotellaceae bacterium UBA1746 | reverse complement strand
GTGGTGGTGACTCTGTAGCTTGCTGCACCAAGTTCGGTCTGACCGACAAGGTTTCTTACATCTCTACTGGTGGTGGTGCTCTCCTCGAAGCTATCGAAGGTAAGGTACTCCCCGGCGTAGCTGCTATCAAGGGTTAATATCCTATAATATAATATAAGAGTTTACGGGTTTGCATGAAGCCCGTAAACTCTTCTTTTAAATACACTATTTTCTGTCATGAAATTTTCTAAGCAAGATCTTTCTCGTTATCCCATTCTTATCACAACAGGTGTTGTGGTACTTCTTGGTGTGTTGATTTGGGCCTTTACCCGCTCGGACGACGCTGAACAGGAGAATCTTGTTCCTGAAGATGCTATTGTGGCAGATACCCTTGCGCTGAATATCCTTTGTACGCCGACGCTCGAGTGTCTTCCGCTCTATTATGCAGTGGAAAGTGGTCTTTGTGACTCTCTTCATCTTCCATTGATTATCAGAACTGAAAATGCTCAGTTCGACGTGGACTCTATTATGCGCAAAACCAGCCGTTTTGATGGTGGTATCCTCGATATGACTCGTCTGGCGCATTACAGAACTTCTGAAAAGGGATTGAAATCCCTTTCCCCAAAACAACAGAGCGAATTGGACAAGAAACATCAGTATTATCGCCTTCCCATGCCAACGTTAACCCAGCTTATTGTGCTCGACGGGCAGTGGCGTCTGGTCAGCAGTGCCCAGTTGCGAATTCGTTCTGTAGATAAAATAAACAAGCGTACGGTGGCTGCCGCTCGTTTCTGCTCTTCCGACGACTGTCTGAAGGCCGCTATCCGTGGTACAAAGGTTAAATATGACAATATCTACCACGCCCAAATCAACGACTTTAATCTTCGACTCAATATGTTGGACGAGGCGCAGATCGATGCCTCTGTTCTCCCCGAACCCTATGCGACAATGGCTGCTCTGCGTGGCCATCAGATTATCTGGCGCACGGATTCCATGCGAAACACAGCAATTTACATCCGCAACAAAGCCCTGGCAAAGAAGGGAAAGAAGCAACAGGTTGAACTTCTTAAGAAAGCCTACAACTTAGCTGTTGCTGATTTGAACAAAGGTGGGGCAAAGGTAGCCGATAGTGCCTTGATAAAAGTTTATCATTTGCCGCAAAGCGTCATAGATACTTTACGACTTCCTTATTATCACAAAACAAACTAGAACGGAGTTAAAGAAAAACTTCGCATATTTGAAACCGTGTTGACTACATCATATCTTGCACTTCGTGAAGACGCCGTTAATGCATTGCGTGAACGTCGTCTTCTTGATGCTCTCACTGCAATAGAGGGACAGATTGCATTTGTTGATAAACCCATCTTCAAAGACGGGGTGTACAAGTTACGCCGTGACTATTCTATGCTCCTTGAGTATATGAAAAGAGGGGAGGAGGATTTACATCGTGAAGAGTATTTTAATGGATTCCTTCGTCGGGCCTACACTATTTCTGATGCAATTCATTGGGAATTCCAGAAAGATGAAGGCTCAACATCCCGTGCCGAAGTCTGGCAGCGCTTACGTGAGAATGCAGAATCATTGGCAGAAATCTATGTTCCTTTTGTTGAGGGCCATGATGGCGAACCTGCTACAATGAGTGAAATATGGTCCGATCCTTTGGGTTCTTACAATCAGATTTTTGATACAGTGTGGACCAGTCCTCAGTGGACCCCTGAAGATTGCCGTTCCGCTTATAACTATATTGTTTCCGGTCAGACACCTGCCGTAGAAGGTCTGAGTTGCCTTGCTGGAGTAGCGATGGGCCTGCTTTCAACCTTTGATGAACAGAAATTCCTTCTGCTTCTCAGTGTCTATAAGGAGGTTGACCAAATTGATGTATGTGCCCGTTCCATTGTCTTTGCAATGCTGGCCTATGCCCATTACCGTGATCGTATAGAGTTATATCCTTTGCTTTTGAAGAAAATAGAAGAGATGAAGGAGATACCCTATGTGGCTCAACTCGTTTCCTATGCCCAGATTGGTTTTGTGGCTACTTGGGAAACCAAAAATCTTGCTCATAATTCCTCACGGATAGAGAAGATTGCGGATTCCCAAAACGTAATGAACGTCGATGTGGCAGCATTTGCAAAACTGTTATCAGGTGTTCCTGTTGAAGATGCCCTTCCAGATGCAGACGAAAAGGTAAAGAAAATGGCTTTGGAAGTATTGAGGATGCATCGCCTTAAAGCTGCTGGATGTGATGTCAATTATGACACCTTTGCATTCTTGATGAGGAAAATATCCTTCTTTAAGGAAACTTCCAATTGGTTCTGCCCATTCTCCTTCGACAATCCTCTTCTCTTCAACGCCTCCAAACAGGTACAGATGATAGAAGATATGTTCATCCGTTCTTCCTGTGATACTGGAAGATATATGACGATGTTCGCTCTGATGCAGGACGCTGTGGAATTCCAGATTGCCAAGCAGGATGAGGAAACAAAGGAAATTCAGGAACTGGATTCTGAAATGCTGGAAAAGGTAACAGAACAACTTTCTACAATTCTGCATCCCGAAGGCGAAGGAGATCCACCCCTGGTTACCCTCGACAATATTGAGCCTCACGAACTGGAAGAACTCGTAGTATCCTGCATTCAAGATGTCTACCGTTATTTCACCCTCTACCCCAAGCGTAATGAGACGGAGAATCCTTTCAACGATAACCTTGAGTTTTGGACCGATAGTCGTTGGGCTGAGTTTTTCACAGGCTCAGATAGGCTTCACTATTTGGCCGATTGTTTTTCCTTGTTAGAGCGTTATAATGACGCGCTATACTTTTTAGAACAACAGGATGAAGCCGGCGATCCTTCTGATCTGAACTTTGGAAAGGGAGTCTGTTTCATGGAAATGAAAGACTTCCGTATGGCTATCGAGTATTTGGAAAGAGCCTATACCCAAGAGCCACAGATAACCATTGCAAGACATCTTATTCGCTGTCATGAAGAACTCCACGATTACGATCAGGTGCTCTATTACTTGGAAAATGCGGAATTCTTCCCCCCAGAGAACTTGAAGACGATGTGCAAGAGAGGCGAATGCTTCTTGAATATGCGACGTTTCGATCTCGCTATTGCGGAATACAGCAAGATTCATTATCTCCACCCCGATTATCTTCCCTCATTCC
Source organism: Prevotellaceae bacterium UBA1746 (assembly GCA_002314875.1). Lineage (GTDB taxonomy): Bacteria > Bacteroidota > Bacteroidia > Bacteroidales > Bacteroidaceae > Alloprevotella. The sequence continues at coordinate 38,000 of DCHS01000029.1, read as the reverse complement.
GTGCATTGGCTTGGAGTTATCTATGCGATGGACAATGGCAGAAGGCTTCTGATTGCTATAATGAAATCATGGGACTGGATGTCATAGCTGATGATTTCTTCCATGCCGGCCATTGTGCCCTTTTGCAAAAAGATATTCCCACGGCACTTACCTGTTATCAGGAATGTCTCCGTCTTCGTCAGCAGGAAAAAGCTCCGAAGTCTTTCTTTGAAAAAGAAGAAGCCTTTTTACTGGAATCAGGACTTTCTATGTCCACCTTGCGCCTTGTTTTGGACTTGCTGAATATGGCTTAAACTCGCCCATAATTCAGAAAGATTCATTGCTCTCAGCGCATGATTGTATGCATATCAACCAATATCCGGGCTTTGCCCTTTATCTCTTATGAAGAAATATGTAAAAGATCTCCTCGTTGAACGCGTGGATTTCCTCCGCGAGGATTATGTTCTTATTTGTCTTGCTGATCCTGACGGTAAGATGCCTCCATGTTTACCAGGACAGTTTGTTGAACTGGCAGTAGAAGGCAGTCCTTCCACATTCCTCCGTCGTCCGATCAGCATTAACTGGTGTGAACCAGAAGCCAATCGTATGGACCTCCTAATACATATTATAGGAGAAGGAACCCGTGCTCTCAGCCGTCTGAAGTCTGGTGACACTCTTAACACCCTCTTCCCTTTGGGTAATGGCTTTACTGTACCTTCTTCCGGCAAGTATCTTCTTGTTGGTGGTGGCGTTGGTACTGCTCCAATGCTCAATTATGGTCGTGTACTTAAAGAGGCAGGTTGTGAACCCGTATTTCTTTTGGGTGGTCGTTCTGCTAAGGATATTCTCCAGCTTGAACGTTTTGAAGAGATTGGCAGGGTTTTCATCACAACAGAAGATGCCTCTCTAGGAGAAAAGGGTTTTGTAACCAACCACAGTGTTCTTCAAAACGAAACCTTTGACGCCATCGCTGCCTGCGGTCCCAAACCGATGATGAAGGCCGTAGCAGGTTTTGCCCGTGAACACGGCGTGAACTGCGAGGTTAGTCTGGAAAACATGATGGCTTGCGGCTTAGGCGCTTGTCTTTGCTGTGTTGAAAAGACCGTTCGTGGCAATGTCTGCGTTTGCAAGGAAGGCCCTGTCTTCAATATCAATGATTTAACTTGGTTTGACAAATAAAGAATCCACTTAAAACAGATAGTATGGCAAATCTTCAAGTGAACATCGGCGCATTGTCGCTGAAAAATCCTGTAATGACCGCTTCAGGTACATTTGGCTATGGCCTCGAGTTTGCGGACTTCATCGATCTCAATCGTTTAGGTGGCTTTGTTGTAAAGGGAACGACCTTTGTTCCCCGTGAAGGTAATGACTATCCGCGTATGGCGGAAACAGCAAGCGGTATGCTAAACTGCGTCGGTCTTCAGAATAAGGGCGTGGAATACTTTGCAGAACATATCTATCCCAAACTTACTTCCGTGGATAGTAATGTCATTGTCAATGTCAGTGGCTCCAGTCCTGAAAATTACGCAGCCTGTGCTGCCCGTATCAACGAGTTAGAGCATATCCCTGCCATTGAACTGAATATCTCTTGTCCCAATGTAAAGGACGGTGGTATGGCCTTTGGTACAAGTTGCGAAGGAGCTGTCTCTGTTGTAAAGGCTGTTCGTGCTGCATATGATAAGACGCTGATTGTAAAACTCAGTCCGAATGTTACTGATATAACCTCTATCGCTAAGGCTGTTGAAGCAGAAGGCGCTGATGCTGTGTCCTTGATCAATACGCTGATGGGAATGAGTGTAAACATTGAACGACGCTGCTCCAACCTTAGCATCGGTACTGGCGGCCTTTCTGGTCCTTGTGTAAAGCCTGTGGCCCTTCGTATGGTGAGTCAGGTTGCAAAGGCTGTGACTATTCCCGTAGTCGGTCTTGGTGGTATCTGCAATGCAACGGATGCTATCGAGTTCCTGATGGTGGGTGCAACCGCTATTGAAATAGGTACTGCTAATTTCCTCGATCCTACGGTGACAATTAAGGTTATCGATGGTATTAACGAGTGGATGGACAAGCATGGAGTGAAGGATATTCATGAAATCATCGGATGCATTTAGTAGTTGCAGCCTTACCTGCTGTTTTACCAGCGATGTCTGTAAGAATATATTACCTTTAATTTCAACGAATAAAAATCATGACTATGCTATTAGAAGTTTGTTGTGGTTCGCTGACTAGTGTTCAGCATGCAGCAGAAGGCGGTGCTTATCGCATTGAACTTTGTTCCGGACTCAGTGAAGGTGGACTTACCCCGAGTCTGGGATTAATCAATGCTGCCATGCAGGTAGAAGGCATCCGACGTCATGTTCTCATTCGTCCGCGAGGAGGTGATTTTCTCTATACGGAAGAAGAAAAGGATATCATGGTTGATGATATCTTTGCGGCTCGTCGTGCAGGTGTCGATGGGGTAGTGGTTGGCGCCCTTACCCCCGACGGCGATATCGATGTAGAAATGTGTAAATGTTTCGTAGATGCAGCTCGTGGAGAATACGTGGATTTTGCAGAAGGAGATCTTGATGAGGCTTTCTTTCTTCCGCCTATAGACATAACCTTTCATCGTGCATTCGACCTTTGTCGTGATCCTAATAAAGCTTTGGAAGATATAATCTCTATGGGGTTTTCTCGAATTTTGACCAGCGGCCAGGCAGCAACAGCAGAGCAAGGAGTTTGCTGCTTGCAAGAGCTTGTAAAACAGGCGGATGGACGTATTCTAATTATGCCTGGCTGCGGGGTAAACGCAAACAATGCTCGTAAGATTCTTGACGTTACTGGCGCGACAGAAATCCATGCGAGTGCCCGTGAGCCGTGGCCTTCACAAATGCGCTTCCGACATCCCGGCGTTTCAATGGGAACACCGGGAACTGATGAATACGCTACCAAGGAGACATGTGTCAATGTTGTTCGAAAAATTGTTGACAGTTTGAAATAAACGAAATTTATAGGAATCTATATGAGGTTCCTTTTGGAAATAATCGGCTCGAGGCTGCTGCTTCGGGCCGGTTTTTTCTTTATTTTTATTCTTCAAGTAAAAGCAACGGGAATTTGACCTTTGCAAAAAAAAACGTATTTTCTGATAAAAAAATACAAAATATTGTTTGCCATTTCATACTTTTGGAGTAACTTTGCTCCCAAATTGTGTGCTTGCGCTAACGTGTACGCGTGTAAAGCGCTGCATGTGAAATTGTTACGCGTGAGCGCTCGAGTAAGCGATGAACGATAAAAACAAGCACACTGTAAAATGACTCCAAAACACAATATCATCAATAATTTATCAACAAAGTATGAAAAACCGTTTTTCAAACGTGGGTAAGACAGCATTTGGACTGTTCCTGTTGATTTCGGCTAATGGAATGCTTTTCTCCTGTACGGATGACTATGATCTCGACGAGACCACTCCGAGCTTCTTGGGAAAAAGTATTTTCTCTGAGCTGAATGAACGCGGAAACTTCCAAACGACTATCCGACTCATCCAAGATCTTGACTATCAAGATGTGTTAGACAAGACTGGTAGTAAGACTCTCTTCGTTGCTAATGACGATGCGTACAAGAAATTTTTCGAAACCACGACATGGGTCGATGGTACGGGAAGTCCCGTTCGCAGTTATGAGCAATTGAGCCTCGCTCAGAAGAAGCGTCTTCTCAACAACGCCATGCTTAACAATGCCTATGTGCTTGAGATGATGGCAAACTGTCCCGACGGCGACAAGAACATGTGTCTTCGCCAGACGGGTGCTTCCAGTGCTACCGACTCTGTAAAGTGGTGGAACTGGGATGAACTCCCCCTCATCCAGACTGAGGATGCTACCTGGAGCAATTACTGGTATCGTCACCGCAATCAGGCAGCAGGTGGTATGTACATGGCTGTTGATGCTTCAACACCTATGATTACTCACTTCCTCGAAGGCCAGATGAAGGAAAAGGATATCCGCCACGAGGATGTAAGCTTCATCTTGAACAAGAGAGAAGGTGATGCTGATTTCTGGTCAAATGCAGACACAGAAAACCGTTCTTACATTTTCGATGCTCGCATTAAGCCCGAAGGTCAGGATGTTGTCTGCTTGAATGGTTATTTCCATGAACTCGACAAGGTACTCGTTGCTCCTAGCAATATGGCAGAGGAAATTCGTACCAACGGTTCAACTAACCTTTTCAGCCATATCCTCGATCGTTTCAGCGCTCCCTTCAATAACAAGACTTTGACCGACAATTTCAACTCTCTGTATTCTGTAGGTGTTGATACTGTTTTCGAAAAGCGCTATTTCGCAAACCGTGGTGCTTATGGTCAGATTACTGTTGACCCCAACGAAGCTCAGATCAAGGTAGGATATCCTTATCTGAACTATGACCCAGCATGGAGCGAATTCACCAGTTCTGATTCCGAAACCAAGGAAAAGAACATGGGTGCTATGTTCGTTCCTAACGACGAGGCTCTTTCTGCTTACTTCCTTACCGGTGGTGGTCGCGTATTGATGGACCGTTATGCCACCAAGGAAAATACCGCAGAAAATCTGGAGTATAACCTTGACCAGATTCCTCTCGATATTATCCAGGCCCTTGTAAACAACCTCATGAAGAACTCTTTCAATGAGACTGTTCCTCACAAGTACCTTACTATTATGAACGATGCTCGTGACCAGATGTTCCCCATCAGTGACGGTTACACTGACGAGGCTACTTACAAGAGCATCTTTGAAAAGTGTATTCTTGCCAATAACGGTGTAGTTTACGTGATGAAGCGTGTGATTTCTCCTGCTGACTACGCATCCGTTATTGCTCCCGCCCTCTATTGTAACAATACCCAGATTATGCGTACGGTGGTACGTGCCGACGAAAGTTACATCCAGGGTTCTACTTATGCTAACGCTCCTCTGCAGACTTACTTCTCTACTTATTTGAAAGCAATGCAGAGCCGCTTTAGTTTCTTCATCCCCACTGATGAAGGTTTCGGTACCTACGGCTACATTGACCCCGCTTCTCTTGCATCAGGTAACAGCCGTTCTTATATGTACTGGCGTTGGACTCCCAACACCGGTAAGACCAGTACGAGCGGTAAGCGTTTGGCTATTGATGCTGTTGCTTATCCCTATGATATCGTCAATGGTCAGGATATTGTTAACGACAAACCCCGTGGTAATGACTATCGTTCACTCTTCTCTGATGTCCTCACCTCTACCTATGGTGAAGTGAAGAAGAAGTTGCTCATCGAAATGGTTAACCAGCATATCGTTGTTCATGACAACAATGACGTTGTAGGTATCCGCGGCGACCAGAAGTACTTCCTTGCTCGTACTGGTGCTCCCGTTATCGTTAAGGGTAGTTACAATGGTGTTGGTTCTATCGTTAATGGTGGTCTTCAGGAACAGCTCAAGACTGCGGGTAATCCCAGTGCTTTCGATTGTAAGATCACAGAAGTTTACGACCAGAGTAGCGAAAAGAACGGTTACGGTAACGGTATGACCTACCTCCTTGACCGTGCTATGCAGCCTACCACTACCACTCCGTATAAGGCCATTACCGCACTTCCCGAAGCAAGCAAGTTCGTTGAACTCTGCGAAGGTGTGAACGATGACGTCCTCCAGAAGGCAGGTCTTCGCGACTCCCTTATCAAGCAGGATGCTACTGAACAGAAGTGGCAGCAGGAAGCAGCACTTTATTACATCTTCCTCCAGGGTAGCAAGGGTGGTGCAAACTACTATGTTCCCGCTGGTGACAAGCTCGTACGCTTCTTCAATAACTACCGTTATACGATCTACGTTCCCACCAACGAAGCTGTTGAAAAGGAATTGGCTAACGGTCTTCCCACTTGGACTGACATCGAAGAATATCTCGAGCAGAACCTCAAGGATGTTCCTGAAGAACCCGCAGAAGATGCTACCCAGGCAGAGAAGTCTGAGTACCAGTCTGTACTTGATCATAACTCAAGCGTGAAGCTTAAGGCTCAGGCAATGATCAGCACGCTCGTAAACTTCATCAAGTATCACTTCCAGGATGAATCTGTTTTCGTGGACAATGTAACTGCTGACAACCAGTTTATGACTGCAGCTATTGCCAATGACAACTATGTTAACCTCAATGTTTCCCAGACGAACGGTGCGATTACCCTCACCGATATCGAAGGTAACAAGGTTAAAGTCAGTGGTAAGACTAACATCCTTGCCCGTGACAGCCATTTCAATGCTACTACGAATCCTCGTTTGATCGAAAGTAGTTCCTATGTAGTTGTTCATCAGATTGGTCAGGCACTCCACTACCAGAAGCTTTCTGGCGGTCGTTGGGATGCATCATGGAAGAGCAACAAGCGCGCTAAGGCTTATCTCTCTAAGTACGGAACCCAGAAATAATCTATGCCATGAAGAATATAAAGTATATCCTCACACTCGCGCTCTTTTTGTGTGTTAGTGTCGCTTTCGCGCAGCAGAAGCGTATTTCGGGCCACGTATGGAGCAAGACCGACGGCCCGGTGATTATGGCAAACGTGGTCGAAATGGATAAGTCCAACCGTATCGTCAGTGCAACACAGACCGACGTTAGCGGTAACTTCTCTTTGACCATTAAGAATCCTGCCAACAAATTGCAGATTTCGTATGTAGGCTACACGACCAAGGTAATCAATCCTATCGGTCAGCAGTCTTCATTCAAAATCGAGATGATGGATAAGACCACCTTCAATGAAGCTAAGGTTGTTACCACCCGTAAGGTGAAGAACAACGGTCTTACCATCCCTGAACGAGAAATCTCTACTGCAACCCAGTCGCTGAACATGGATAACCTCGAAGGTCTTGCCTTCGAAACTGCTGGTGACGCTCTCCAGGGACAGATTGCAGGTCTCGACATTGTTGCCAACTCTGGTAACCTTGGTTCTGGTACCTCAATGCGTCTCCGTGGTGTTAGCTCCATCAATGGTGATTGCGAACCTTTGATCGTAGTCGATGGATACATCCTCGAAGACTATTCCAGTGAAGATCTCGACCTTAACAACATGGAAAATGAGGAGCAGTTTGCAACCCTCCTCCAGGTAAACCCCGAAGACATCCAGACCATCAAGGTCCTCAAGGATGCTGCAGCAACCGCAATCTGGGGTGCTCGTGGTTCCAATGGTGTTATTGAAATTACTACCCGTCGTGGTAAGCGCGGAAAGACAAATGTGAACTTCAGTTACCGCTTCAGTGGAAGCTGGCAGCCTGAAGGAATGAAAATGCTGGATGGTGACGGCTACTCCATGATGTTGAAGGAAGCTTACTTCAATCCCCAGCAGAGTGACGTTGCATCTGGTATCGTGGAGCTCATGTACCTCCAGGATCACCCCGCTTACTATGCTAACTACAACAAGAATACTGACTGGGTGGATGAAGTTACCCAGTTCGGTCAGACTCACAACTATGGTGTAAACCTTTCTGGTGGTGGTGAAAAGGCAACCTTCCGTGTTTCCGGAAACTATGATCACGAAATCGGTACCATGATCAAACAGAGCCTCGACCGCTTCTCAACCCGTCTCGCACTTGACTATTGGGTAAGTGACCGTATCAAGTTTAGTTCTAACTTCTCTTTGGTTTATACCAAGAACAACAAGAACTACGATACCGGTCTCCTCGGTTATGCATATAAGGCAATGCCTAACATGAGTGTAACCCGTTGGGAGTATGACCAGGCAACCCGCTCTTATTATGACACGGGCGAATATTATATCATGCCTGCTGCTGCCAGCAGTGCTGGTCTTATCGACAATAATTCTAACAAGTCATCTTATTATTTGAGCGATATGGTGAGCAATGGAAACCCTGTTGCTTTCGCTAATCTTGCTTACTACCGTACTTCTACCTACACCATCACTCCTCAGTTCTCACTTGAGTATAAGTTGCTCGGTAAGGAGGATGATGAGCATCAGCTCAACTATACAGGTGAAGTTTACATGAACGCTTATACTCAGGGTGATAACTCTTACTATCCTCACCAGCTTACTTCCAAGACTTGGGATCAGGGTGTAGATATCACTGCAGACTATCAGAACAAGACCTTCGCATTTACGACTCGTCACTCTCTCGTATACGTTCCTCATTTTGAGAACGAAAACCATTCTCTCCAGATTCTCGGTCGTTTTGAAGTTGGTAGCTCAAACGGTACTACTCAGTACCTCAGCAGTACTGGTATCAATGGTGGTATTACTGATCCTACCGTTCCTGGTTACCTCACTGGTGCCAACACTGGTACTTGGAAGGGTCACTCTGCTAGCGGTACTGGTTCATTCCACTACAGCTTTGGTTCTAAGTACAGCTTCGATGCTACCGTTCGTGCCGATGGTATGACTAAGTTCGGTTCTGGTAACAAGTGGGGTGTATTCCCCGGTATCTCTGGTCGTTGGAATATAAGCGATGAAAAGTTCTTTGAACCTCTCCGTGGCGTCATCAGCATGTTGGCTGTTCGTCCGGGTTGGGGTATCAATGGTAACGCATGGTTCGGTGAGGGACTCATTTATAATACATATAGTAGCTATGGTTACTATGGTAGTACCAGCGGTATCGCTCCCAGCAACCTCCGCCTCACCGAGATTAAGTGGGAAAAGACCCGTTCTTGGAACGTTGGTGCTAACTTGAACCTCTTCGAGGACCTTATCCAGTTTGACCTCAACGTTTACCACAAGTACACCAGTGACCTCCTTATGGGTGGTGTACGTATTCCTTCCAGTTCTGGTTTCTCTAGCCTCAGTTACTCTAACGTAGGTAAGATGGAAAACGAAGGTTGGGAACTCTATGTAAATACTAAGCCTATCCTCAAGAAGGGTAAGTTCAGTGTTGTCCTCCGTGCTAATGTTGCACAGAATATTAATACCCTTACCGAAATGGATGCCAATGTCCTTGAATCCATGAACACTGACTTTGACAACGCTAACGAGAGCGTAATGAGTCGCGTACAGGTTGGTCATAGCCTCGGTGCTATCTACGGTTTCCGTTATAAGGGTGTGTATGCTTATGATTATGACCACAACGGTTATTTCGTAAACGATGACAAGAACCAGTACTACACTGCTGGTGGCGATCAGAACACTGCAGCTGCTGCACTTTCTCGTGATCACGATGCTGCTCTTACTGTCGAGAATGCTGCTCCTGTTGCTCGTGACGCTAACGGTAATGTTATCTACGACAAGGCTGGTAACCCCCTCCAGATGATGTTCGATTACGGTGGTACAAACTACGCATTCGAAGGTGGTGATGTTTGCTACGAAGATGTTAACAAGGATGGCCAAATCAACGAACTCGATATCTGCTACCTCGGTACCTCCAATCCTAAGATTAACGGTGGTTTCGGTGTTGACTTTACCTATGGTCGTTGGACCTTGAAGACCAACTTCAACTTCCGTATCGGCAACAAGATCATCAACCTTGCTAAGATGTATGCTGAAGACATGCGTGCTAACCGCAACCAGATGGCTTCTGTATCATGGCGTTGGCGTAAGAACGGTGATGTTACCGAAATTCCTCGTGCTAAGAGCACCGCTATTGAAGAGTCTTACAACGCCCTCATCAGTGACCGCTACGTAGAACCTGGAGATTACCTCCGTTTCCAGTACTTCCAGTTGGGTTATTCTGTAGATCCCAAGAAGTTGAAGAAGATTGGTCTTTCTTCACTTCGTATCAATGCCTCTGGTAATAACCTCTTCTGCTTCACGAAGTATTCCGGTCTCGATCCTGAGCACAGCCAGAGTGGCTACAGCCCCTGCTGCGACTATTCTCAGACTCCTCGTTCCAAGAGCTTTACCTTCAGTCTGAACTTCGGATTCTAAAAAGCATACACAACAATGAAAAAGAATATAATCAATAAGTTTCTTCTTGGTGCTGCTGCGCTGGTGATGGGCGGTATGGTGTCCTGCGAGGATTACCTGACCATCTATCCTACCGGTTCTATCACTAAAGAAGACTTCTGGACGACACGAAATGACGTTGACAACGTTCGTGCTGCTGCCTATTACCAGCTTACCCAGCAGGTTGGCAACATCCTCGTTTGGGGTGAGTTCCGTTCTGATGACCTTACCCTCAATAAGATGGATCAGACCGATTATCTCCGTCTTCAGGAAGCCGTCCTTCAGCCTACCAAATCCATGTTTGATTGGTCTGGTTTCTATAAGGGTATCAATTACTGTAATGAAGTGCTTGAGAATGGTCAGCGTATGATTGATGAAGACATTGACCCCTCATTCTCTACCGGTGACTGGATGCCTATCAAGGCAGAAATGGTCAGCCTCCGTGCTCTCTATTATTTCTACCTCGTTCGCGCTTATCGCGATGTTCCCTATGTTACCCATAGTGTCAGCACTGATACTGAGGCTAAGGCCAGCCGTATCGCTGCAACTCCCGGTTACGCTATTCTCGATAGCTTAATCAAAGATGTTGAGGCTGTTCAGGGCTCAGCAGCAAAGAACTATGGTAATTCTACTGATAACAAGGGCCGTTGGACCACTTACAGCATTTCTGCTCTCCTTGCAGATCTGTATTTGTGGCGTGCCTGCCTTGTCAAAGGTATCTCTACCAAGACTGATGCTTCTGGCGCTAAATACGCTTTCGAAGGCAGCGAGTCTGATGTTGTTTCCACCAGTTTGAATAAGTGCGTTGAAAACTGCGATGTAGTTCTCAACTATCTCAAGAGTGAATACGATAAGAAGTTGAACAAGGCAAATGTTCCTGATACCGATCCCCGTCGTCAGCAGGTATTCCCCCTCTCTCTCAATACGGTTAGTGCAATGGGTGGTACAACTGATAATGGTTATGGTAGCGTATTCGGCACCAGAAATGGTGATGAAAGCGTCTTCGAACTCCAGTTCGATGGTACCAACACTGTTAACGGTTTCCTCTCTACCTATCTCTATGGTAATGGTAGTGGTAGCTATGCTGCCGGTATCATGAAGGGTAATCCCGTTCTCTTCGGCCAGACTGCAAAGGTTGACCCCTCAGACGGTTTGCAGAAGGGTTACGGTAAGACTGACTTCCGTTATTGCAGCTCAGCTTATTATGAGAAGCAGGGTCAGAGTGACTTCCCCATCATTAAGAATGTAGCTACTAACATTTCTATTACCGATGCTGCAGATGTAAGCAAGGGAAGCCAGTCTAGCGGTATGCGTTCTAACAGCAACCAGGATGGAAACTGGCCAGTTTACCGTCTTGCTGACGTTATGATGATGAAGAGTGAAGCTCTCGCGCGTATTATTGAAAATGGTGGTTCTGCCAGCGCTCGCGAAGGTTATCATCTTTGCAACAACCTCTTTGCTCGTAACAACCCCGGTTGTGATTCCCTCAAGACAGATAATCAGAACTATTGCGCACGCCTAGCTCAGGATTGGGTAGCTACCCGTAGCAACTCCTTCAAGGCAGAAACCGATACACTCCTAAACCTCACTTACTGTGAGCGTCAGCGTGAGTTCATTGGAGAAGGTAAGCGTTGGTTCGACCTCGTTCGCCAGTGCGAATGGAGTTGGTCTGTGAATAGTGAAGTTGTTCTCAGCGAGTGGATGTCTCTGACAAACACTGTAAAGAACCGCTGCCGCAGTTTGTGGTCTCTCTACAATCCTATTTATTCTGACGAAATGAAAGTCAATGGTGTTGGATATGGTGACGGAAACGGTAAACTTGTCCAGAACCCCATTTGGCAGAAGTATATGCAAGATTAAAAACAGACAGCAATGAAAAGAAATCGTATCAATATCAAGTCCCTGATGACCTTCTGCATGGCAGCAGGTCTGGCTTCCGGTATGCTCTTCACCTTCCAGAGCTGTACTGAGAAAATCGACGATGGTAATTACGCTATCGCTGATGAACCGACGATCACTGACTACCTTGCAGAAACTCCCGAGTACAGCAAGATCAAGTCTATTTTTGATCGCGTTACTTTGGGCCATAAGGCAGAAGCTTCTTCTTTGACCGCTGTGCTTTCAGCTCGTGGTAACTACACCATATTTGCTCCTACCAATGATGCTATCGATGCATACCTCGCAAAGATCAATGTGAGCAGCGTTGAACAACTTGATGACGAGCAGGCTGAACTCATCGCTTATTCTTGTATCATTGATAATGGTACAGAGGAAGCTTACGAAAGCCCCGAATTCCCTTCAGAAGGTGGTGCTTTCACAAAGAGCGACCTTAACGACCGTGCCATCACCTGTATCGAATCCGATGCAGATGCAGACGGCAACACCTATTATTATATTAATGGTGCAAAGAATGACGAGACTGGTGAAATCACCAAGGGTTGCAAGGTTGTTGCTTTCGACCACAAGCTCTCTAATGGTTATCTTCATGGTGTAAGCTCTGTTATCGCTCCTTCCAATGAGTATGTTCCTGACCTTATCAAGGCTGCAGACAACATGCACATTATGGGTGCTCTCCTTCACTACACTGGCTGGGATGCTAAGCTCACTGATTATATGGATCGTGATTATGAAAATGCAGATCACGAGCAGACAGCAACCTTCCCCAACCTCGCTACCTTCTATGTTGCCCAGCACCGCTACCTCGGTTATACTGCTCTCGTAGAACCCGATGAAGTTTACCAAAAGGCAGGTGTACCCGCAGCAGAAGGCTATAATGTTGACGAAGGTGGTACTATCAGCAACTGGGATGCAGTTCTCAACGCTATCCGTCCCATTGCTGAGGCTGCCTATGGTACTGAGGACCGCGATGATCTCACTAGCGAAGATAATGCTGTTAACCGCTTCGTTGCATACCACTTCCTCGAAGGTAAGATGGCTTACAATAAGTTTGTAAACCACTTCTGTGAATATAGCTATAAGTGGGGTGATATTATGAATCCTCAGCAGAAGGAGTGTCCCGTTGACCTCTCTGACTATTTCACCACAGCAGGTAAGTATCGCAGCATTGTCAAGATTACCCACAAGGCAACTGACAATCCAGAATACCCCTCTGCAATGTTCGCTAATCATACCGCTACTGGTGACGCTGACCTCGTTTATCCCGACGATGTCATCACTCATCGTGGTCTGCTGTTTACTGCTACCAACAACGGTAATGAGAACAATGCAAAGAATGGTTACTACTATCCCCTCGATGGTATTCTCATCCTTGATGCTGAGACTGCCAACGCCCTCGGTAACGAGCGTATACGTTACGATATCACCACCGTTCTTCCCGAGTTGATGAACTCAGGTTATCGTAGTCAGGAATATGCTTATTTTGATGATAACAATTACTTTGCTAGCATCACTGGTTGTTCTGACGACACCAAGCTCCTCTATCTGACCACCGCTCCTCGTGGTGCAAACGGATGGTGTGACCTTGAAGGCGACGAATTCATGGTACTTGGTATCTATGACTTTGTTCTTCGTCTCCCGCCAGTTCCCAAGTCAGGTACCTATGAAATTCGTATGGGTTGTTCACTCAACAGCCTCCGCGGTATGTGTCAGATCTACTTCGGTGACGATCCTGACAACCTTACTCCTGTTGGTCTTCCCTTCGATATGCGTATGTCCACTACCGATGACAATGTAGGTTGGTTCAACGAGTCTTCTCTCGATGACGCTCAAATTCTCGAAAAGGACAAGAACATGCGTAACCAGGGCTACATGAAGGGTCCTAAGGGCTTTACAATCTCTAACGGTGAAGGTACCAGTCTTGCCCGTGACTACAGCGGTAACGTTCGTCGTATCGTGACCACCAAGACCTTGAAGGCAAATACCTCATACTATTTGCGTTTCAAAAGCTGTCTTGATGACGATGCTTCACAGTTCTTCATGGACTACTTCGAATACTGTCCCAGCAATATCTACAACGGTGTAGATCCTGAGGACAAGTGGTAATCAACAAAAATATCATCAATATGAATAATATATTCAACAACATGCTCAAAGGTGGTGCGTTTGCTATTGCCTCCCTCGCCATGTTTGCCGCTTGTTCCGATGACCACTTCGATGTAGTGGCTCAGGGCGACGCTGACAAGACGCTTTGGGAGAACATTAAGGCCAACCCCAACCTTTCACAGTTCGCCGACATCATGTCCCGTACGACACTGTTGAAGTCTGAAAACGACAAGAGCGCTGTTCTCAAACTTAGTGAACTTATCGATCAGAACCAGAGTTTCACGATGGTTGCTCCTGTGAATGGAAGTTTCGACTATCAGGCTTGGGCGGATACTCTTGCTAAGGCTGAGCTCCTCCGTGCAAACTCCGAGACTGAACGTGAAGGTCGTAACTTGATGTATCTGGCATGCAATCAGTTTGGCTTGAACCACCTTGCTCGTTTCTCCTACAATCTCGAACAGAATCAGACTGTTCGCTTGCTGAACGGTAAGAATGTTCAAAGCATCCCTGGCACTTTCAACGAAGTGCCTATGACTGGCGATAAGATTATCGGTTGCAATGGTCAGCTCTATCTCCTCAATGGTATCAACCCCTTTGCTTATAATCTCTACGATTATCTGGCAGCCGACAAGGAACTTTCTGATATCAACGACTATATCAAGGATCCTGCCATCGATACCGAAACCTTCTCTGAGTCATTGTCTATGGCTGGCTCTCTCAACGAGAACGGTGACATGGTTTATATTGACTCCGTTTTTCAGCACCAGAATGAACTCCTAGACCAGCTTGGTGTAGATATTGAAAATGAGGACTCCTGCTATATCGCCCTCATTCCTACCAATACTGGTTGGGCAGAAGCATTGGACAAACTCAATGCCATCTACAAGTATGGTAGTAGTTATTGCTATGGTTGGGATGGTACCGCTTTCAGCTATAACACCAAGCGTGGTACGGCACTGAAGTTTGACAATGACTCCCTTCAGGGCGCAAAGGCTCGTGAGGCTATCATCACCAACATGTTCTTCGAACCCTATCGTATGGGATTCGAGAGCAAGAAGAGCAGAGAAATTCTCAGCTATATGGAGACTGCCGACTCCCTCATCTCTTCTACCCGTACCATTTTCTATAACTCCGCTGCTGTAGAAGGAGAGCGTAACATGCATCAGAATCCTGCTTTTGACGGTGCTGAGATAGTTGACGCTTCCAATGGTTATGTTGTGAAACTGCCTCATTACAATTTTGACCCCTCTTATGTTTGGGTAAAGGATATCAGCTTCCAGCCTTCAGAAATGGCAGGTTACCATACCGTTTACACTAACAACTGTACTAGCAGCACAGGTGAAACCATCAATCTGACCAGTGCTAACTACAACGAATATCGTGAGGCTACCGATGATGAAGGCAATCCTATCCTCGATGATGAAGGTAATCCTGTTTACACCGGTATCGAAGGCACGGTTGAGGACAACTACTACCAGTATTATGGTATTCAGAACAACTCTACTGCAATGATCATCGATTTCCGCCTCCCCGAAGTTTTGAGTGCTGATTACAAGATTGCCCTTACCCTCGTTCCTACCAATATCAACTACGATCAGGTTCCTGAAGAGCAGCAGGCCGACTTCACAGAAAACCTCTGTTTCTATGCAGAAGTTCTCGATGACGCAGAAGTATCCGGCGGTCAGGTTAAGTTTGCTTACGAACAGACTGACGGTAAGTCTGACAGCAACAAGGACGGTGCTACCATCATTCCTGTGATGAAGGGTGTAACAACCATTACCCTCTTTGATAAGTTCCACTTCGATAAGTGTTTCAAGGATGTTCCTTGTCCCACTGGTGAAACCTTCCCTCGTCTTCGCATCACTGTCCCCAAG
Organism: Prevotellaceae bacterium UBA1746; assembly: GCA_002314875.1. Classification (GTDB taxonomy): domain Bacteria; phylum Bacteroidota; class Bacteroidia; order Bacteroidales; family Bacteroidaceae; genus Alloprevotella. The sequence continues at coordinate 22,301 of DCHS01000029.1, read as the reverse complement.
GGTGGTGGTCGTAACAAGGTGTCTTATGCTCCTTTGAATATTGTTAAAGTAATTTGCGAACCCTATCGCGCCGAATAATACAAAACGCAAAGATTATGAAGACAGATAATCGTTATTATATGATGCAGCAGGCCGCTCTTCGTACAGGTCTCAGCCTCTTTATGCTCTTCGGCGTCGGCCAGGCCTTCGCGCAAGATGATGTAACAGAGGATCAGCAGGAAGAAGTGACTGCTCCTGCTCCCCAAAAACAAGTTGCGGCTCCCAAGTACCAGATGAAAGAGGTGAAGGGTACTGTATATGATGCAGGTTCCCGTCAGCCCCTCGGAGGTGTTCGTGTTCAGGCTCTTGCTAATCGTTACTATACGGCGATGACTGATGAAAACGGTCAGTACACCATTAAGGTGCCCGAACATGTCACTGCGCTCTATGTTGCCACCGATGGCTATAATGCCGTTCAGATTGGTCTCCACGGAGATGCAAACAATGATGCCTACATATATTCTGCCCATCTCAAGGCACTCTATGAAAATGATGTAAACATCCTTAATCGTGGTGTTGCCACAATAGACACTCCCTCTGCAATTACCATTGAAAACGAGATTGAGAACGAACTCAATGCTTCCGTTCGTATGGTAAGTCGTGGTGGTGTTCCCGCTCAGGGTGGTGTGATGTTTGTCAATGGTATCAATTCTTTGAATGCCAATGCACAGCCCCTCGTTGTTGTTGATGGTATCATCTGGGATATGCAGTACGATCGTACCACTATTCACGATGGTTTCTATAACAACATTTTCAACCTCATTGACCCCGAAGACGTTGAAAAGGTAGAAGTTCTCCGCAACGGTACTGCTCTCTACGGTTCTGAAGGTGCTAATGGTGTCATTAAGATTACCACCAAGCGTGGTCACTCTATGGCTACCCGCATTAATATCCGTGCATGGGGAGGTTATGAATTGACTCCTTCAAATACAAAGGTGATGAATGCAGCCCAGTATCGCAACTATCTCTCAGAATTCCTCGGAACTACCCGTTTCGCTAAGGATAATGAAGATATTGCTAACCGCCTTGCTAATCCCTTCTTCAATGAAGATCCCAACGATCTTTACTACCAGCAGTACCACAACGAGACAGACTGGCAGAGCAATCTCTATGAGAACAGTTTTACCCAGAACTATCGCGTTGGTGTACAGGGTGGTGATGACGTGGCAATGTACAACCTCTCTCTCGGTTATGCCAAGAGCGATGCTACAGCAAAGCAGACTGACTTCAACCGTCTGAACATCCGTTTCAATACCGATGTTAACCTTTGGCGCGGCTTTACTGCAGCCCTTGATATGGGTTATGTCCGTAATGCCTATAACCTCCGTGACAACGGTTGGGCAGAGGATTATTCTTCCAAGAACATCTCCTCTCCCAATGTACTCGGTCTTATTCAGAGCCCCTTCATTGATCCTTACGCATACTACGTACGCTATTTGGGTAACAACCAGCTCGGCCTCGAACATACCGACAAGACACTCGCTGGTATGAACTATACTGACAGCACTAACCCTTTCCTCTTCGCAAGCGAATTTGGTTTCGAAGGTCTCGCTAATCCCTATTGGATTCTCGAAAATGGTCAGGGTGACAACAAGAACTACCAGGAGCAGACCCAGTTCCTCCTCAACGTTCAGCCCAAGTACAAGCCTAATAAGTATATCACCATTACCGATCGTTTCAGTTACGTTTTGAACCGTAGTAATGAGAAGTACTTCATGCCTACCAGCGGTACTCCCGTCAAAGAAGTTGAAGGCCTCGGTGATGTACAGAGCGTTATCTCCTCACAGTTTGCTAAGGAGACTATGCTCCTCAACGATTTCCGCGTTGAGTGGAACCGTAACTTTGGTGCTCACAACATTGACCTTTTCGGTGGTTTCCGTGTTGCTAACTACAGCTATTCAGCAT
>DCHS01000029.1:15096-20294 GCA_002314875.1 Prevotellaceae bacterium UBA1746 | reverse complement strand
GCATACTCTCTCCAGTATCTTGGTTACGGTGGTACCAACGACACCTGGACCAACCTTACCTACTACATCAATGCTGACTACAATTACAAGCATCGTTACTTTGCTAAGGTAATTGCTACCGCAGAGGCAAGCAGCCGTTTCGGTCTGGAAGCAAATGGTCTTAAGGTTGCAGGAGTACCTTGGGGCATCTTCCCCAGCGTACAGGTAGGTTGGAACATCAGCAACGAAAGCTGGTTCACTCCCAAGTGGATTGACTTCTTGCAGCTCACTGCTGGTTATGAAATGAGTGGTAACGACAATATCGATTACTACGCAGCTCGTACCTATTTCGAGAACGTTAAGTTCCTCCAGAAGGCTACCGCACTTGAACTCTCCAATATCCAGAATCCCAACATCCAGTGGGAGACTACTCACCGTGCAAATGTTGCTCTCCAGATGAATATGCTAAAGAACCGCATTTCACTTGGCTTTGAGTACTTCAATAGTAAGACTACTGATCTCCTCGTTCGTAAGACCGTGAGCGATATCACAGGTCTCAGCCAGATGTGGAGCAACGATGGTGAACTCAAGAATGTTGGTTTCAATGCCAATGCAAACTTTGTTCTTGTTAATCTCAAGAACTGGCAGTGGCAGGTTGGTGCAACCGTAGGTCATTACAAGAACGAAATCACCAAGCTTCCTGATGACAGCAACAACAAGATTTACACCTATGCCCTCGATGCGAACGGTCAGCGTGTAGTGAAGGGTAGTGGTCTCACAGACCAGGCAAATCTTGCTTACCAGGGTTATACCTCTAGCATCTATGGTGAGAACAATATCCTTACCGCAGTAGGTTACTCTGCTGGTGTTTTCTATGGTTATGAGACCGATGGTGTATTCTCTACCACAGCCGAAGCACAGGCAGCAGGTTTGAAGTATCCCACAGGTCTTTCCAGCAAGCCCAGCCGTGACTTCACCGCTGGTGATGTGAAGTTCGTTGACCAGAACGGTGATGGTTGGATTAACGAGGCTGATATGGTCGTTATAGGTAATCCTAATCCCGATTTCTATGGTAACATCTCCACCTCTCTTACTTGGAAAAACCTTACCCTTGCTGTAAACTTCAAGTACAGCCTCGGTAACGATATCTACAACTACCAGCGCATGCAGCTCGAGTCTGCTAACAACATCTGGAATCAGACTACCGCTGTTGTGAATCGTTGGAAGTATGAAGGTCAGCAGACCGATATCCCCCGTACGATGTCTCCTGACAGCGAGGATTGGGTAAACAACGAACGCTTCTCCGATCGTTGGATCGAAGATGGCAGCTACCTCAAGCTCAAGAAAGTTCGTTTGACCTATAACATTCCTCTCACCCTCTCTTGGCTCCAGGGCCTCTCAGTTTGGGGAGAAGCTAACAATGTTGTAACCCTCACCAAGTATCTCGGTCAGGATCCTGAAGTAAGTTGCGGAACATCAGTACTCTATCAAGGTATTGACGCAGGTTACCTCCCCACTGGTCGTAACTTTAATCTCGGTGTAACCATCAACCTCTAATTGTTTGTGCTACAATGAAAAAATCTATATTATCCTTGAGTCTTGCCATCCTCGGTCTTGGTACTATCACCACCTCCTGTGAGGATATGCTCACGCCCGATATGGAACGATATGCCACAGAGTTCAATGGAACTGACTCCATCAACTTCTATCTTGGCATCATGCGCAACATGCAGGGTATGATCGAGCAGAACATCCTCCTCGGTGAACTTCGTGGTGACCTTGTCACTCCTACCGAGTATGTTGCCGACTCAGTATCTGAAATCATCAATTTCAGTAATTTGAAAGATGGTGAAAGTGCCATCCTTAACCGCTCTGCCTACTACAAGGTCATCAATCAGTGTAACTTCTACCTCGCCAAGGTTGACTCTATGGCCATGAAGAACAACAACTACTTCATGCGTCGTGAACTTTCCCAGGTTGAGTTGCTCCGTGCTTGGACCTATATGCAGTTGGTTCAGAACTACGGTTCAGTACCTTTCATCACCAAGCCCGTTGATAACGCTGGTACCGGTTGGGAAACCAATCCTCCTGAGGGTTGGGCAAATCCCAGCAACCTTCTCGATTTGCTCAATAACGTTGAAGGTCAGAGCCTCACCCAGGCTTATAACTACGCAGAAGTCTATGGCTATCCCGCTTATGGTAGCTTCTCCAATGGTAACACTACCATCAGTCACAGCCAGATGCTCTTCAATGCAGACCTCGTGATGGGTGACCTCTACCTCCTCCGTGGTGAAACAAAGCATGACTACGAACAGGCAGCTTACCACTATCACAAGTACCTCACTGATGACAACGATAACTATGTTCAGAGCATTGCTACGGTTGTAAAGTTCGAGCGTGGTGTGGAAGTAACTTATCAAACCTACACTCGTTGGGGTGACAACATCTTTGGAAGTAACATCTCTTCCTCTGATTACATCACTATCATTCCCTCTGCTGCCAATAGCTTCTTCGGGCGCGTTATGACCAGCATTCCCCAGGTTTACGGTTTCGATCCTTCATCAGGTGCATCTACCACCACTGGTACTACTACCGATGATAGTGGTAACGAAACAGAAGAAACTGCAACCAGCGGTCAGATTAGTGTAAAGGCTAACTACAAGAATCGCCAGGTTGAACCCTCAGCGGGTTTTGTGGCAATGAATGCAGCTCAGCCTCTCGTTTATAATGATATGAATAATGACCGTACCCAGCTGACAGGTATCAACTACCTCACTGATGGTTATTATGATCTTCGTCTCAACGACGGCGCTCCCCTTGTTCGTACCGAAAATGGTCGTCTCCGTTTCATCGACAAGTTCTGCTATACCACAGGTCTTAGCAATGATGTCACCAGCACCTCTGCGTTCAAATTCAGCTACGGAATTCCCGTTTATCGTCTTCGTCAGGTTTATTTGAAGTATGCTGAGGCTATCAACCGTGCTGGCTTCCCCCGCTTCGCCTATGCCATCCTCCGCGATGGTCTCGAGCCCGAGAAGATTCCTTCTGACATCAATTCAAGTACAAACCAGTGGCTCACAGAAATCGTAAAGACCGATACCATTTACGAGCACAAGGCAGACCCTGCTGATCCCGAAGATTACGATCTTCTCGAAAGCGTTGCTGTGACCTATGATTACACTATGGCTGCTCCTTCCTACTATTACGATGGTGTTGCTGGTGGTGCTACTTGCATCGACTTCAACGAACTTACCCGTTCTCATGATTATCAGTGGCTCGATTTCTCCGACTTCACTGATAAGCCAAATGTAGGTATCCGTCAGGCTGGTCGTGGTATGTTCGCTCAGAGCGACTCCATTTGTAACTACGAAACAGAAGTTGCTAACCGTATCGCTCAGGAACGCGAACGTAGTGGCCGCACCCTCTCTGAGGATTGTGAACTTATCATGACCGTTGATGCAGAAGTTGCAGAACCCGTCAAGAAGTCCATTGACCATACCGGCAAGAAGGACTACTATGAAGAGACTGCTACCTATAACGGTTATAACATCTATGGTCCCAGCGAAGCAGAAATCTCAGCAGTAGAAACCCTCATCGCTGATGAAATGGCCCTCGAGACTGCTTTCGAAGGTAGCCGTTACTACGACCTTATGCGTATCGCTCGTCACCGTGACCTTGCCGGTGAAGATGGTACCGCTTGGATGGCATGGCTCATCAGCCGTCGCGATCTCAACCTCGCACCCTATGAGAGCCCCTCAACTGTAGGATCACTCTTCAATTATTTGAACAATGCAAATAACTGGTATCTCCCCGCTCCTGAGAATAAATAATCTCCCGTAGCGCTGAATAAATAGACTGCGAGGGCAGGCCTTCATTGGCTTGCCCTCGCTTTTTTTATGCCCATTTCCTAAAAATTGATAATTTTGTCTTTTTTCTATGAAAAAATCATAAAACTTTTCGATTATTTGCGTTCCAAATGTTATCTTTGCAGTCAAATTACTAATAAAATGGAATTTCAAGCACAACAGATAGCGGAATATCTGGATGGTACCGTTGAGGGCAATCCTCAGGCAGCAGTCCAGACTTTCGCAAAAATCGAGGAAGGCATGCCGGGCGCTATCTCCTTCCTTGCTAATCCAAAATACGCCCACTACCTCTACGAGACTGAATCCAGCATTGTCCTCATCAATCAGGATTACCAGTTGGAAAAGCCCGTAAAGACCACCCTTATTCGCGTTGCCAATGCCTACGAGGCTATCGCACGTTTACTTACGCTCTATGAATCCATGACACAGCGCCGCAAAGGCATCCATCCCCTCGCTTTTATCAGCGAGACGGCAGTAGTTGCCGATGATGTTTATGTCGGAGCATTCGCCTACATAGGTGATGGTGTGAAGATTGGAGCGGGAACGCAGATTTATCCCCATGTTGTCGTTGAAGAACGTGCTACTATTGGTGAAAACTGCATCCTCTATCCCAATGTCAGTGTCTATCACGACTGCAAGCTTGGCAACCGCATCATTCTTCATAGTGGCGTTGTCATTGGTGCCGACGGTTTCGGTTTTGCTCCTGCAGAAGACGGTTATGAGAAGATTCCCCAGATTGGTATCGTAACCATTGAAGACGATGTTGAACTTGGAGCCAATACTTGCATTGACCGTTCAACGATGGGGAGTACCTACATCCGCAAGGGCGTTAAACTTGATAACCTCGTTCAGATTGGTCACAACTGCGACATACGTTCAAACACTGTCATCTCCGCTCAGTCCGGTGTTGCAGGTAGCACTAAAGTAGGAGAGTGGTGCATGTTCGGTGGTCAAGTTGGCATTGCTGGTCACATCGAAGTTGCTAACCGCACTCACCTCGGCGCTCAGACGGGCCTCATCTCCAACAAGAAAGAAGGTGTTACGCTCATGGGTAGTCCAGCTATCGATGCCAAGCAATTCATGCTTGCCTCTGCCTACTTCAAACGCCTTCCTGACCTCGCTGCCGAAGTCAAGGCACTCAAGAAAGAGCTTGCCGCCCTCAAGGCTGCCTCTGAAGAATAATTCGGAAATTCCAGAACCACCGGAACTTTCGTCCTATACATACTTACAAATCCCCTAAACTCCGTGCAACATACCCTCCTCGCTCCGTTTTCCCTCAGCAGCAAGGGCCTTCACACAGGTCTCGAACTCACGGTGACTTTCACTGCTGCCCCTGCCGATTTCGGCATTCAG
>DCHS01000029.1:0-15069 GCA_002314875.1 Prevotellaceae bacterium UBA1746 | reverse complement strand
AGGTACAGCGTGTGGATCTCCCTGGTGACCCCGTCATTGCCGCTCTCGCAGAAAACGTCGTTGACACTTCCCGCGGAACCGTTATCGCCGACGGTGATGTACGTGTTTCTACTATAGAGCACGCTATGGCCGCACTCCTGGCTTGTGGTATAGACAACTGCCTCATCAAGGTTAATGGTCCAGAATTCCCCATCCTTGATGGAAGCAGCCGTTATTATGTTCAGCAGATTCTCCGTGTGGGTCTCCTCGAACAAGATGTTCCCCGCAATTACCTTACAATAACAGACCCCGTAGAATACCGCGATCCGAATACCGGCAGTTGGCTGCGTATTGAGCCTCTTAAGGCTGAAGAAAATACAGAGGACGGAATCGCCACTAATGCCTTCCCTGAGACTCAAGGTATCAGTGGCACCATTCCTGTTTACGCTTCTCCCACCGGCCTGAGCATTGATTCTACGATCTATTTTGAAGGCAGCGAACTCATCACTACTCAGGAAGCCCACCTCTCAAGTCTCGGTTGCTTTGCTACTGATTTCGCCAGTGCTCGCACCTTCGTTTTCGTTCGTGAAGTGGCTCCTCTCCTTCAGATGGGCCTCATCCGTGGCGGTGACCTCACAAATGCTCTCGTCATTTACGATTGCAAGATTCCGCAGGTAGATTTAGACAAATTGGCAGATAGTCTCGGCGTAGAGCATCGGGATGCCTCCCATCTTGGTTTCCTCCAGCTCCGTCCTCTTCAGTGGGAAAACGAACCCGCTCGTCACAAGCTCCTCGACATTCTTGGTGATCTTGCCCTCGTCGGTCGTCCCATCCGTGGTCATCTAACCGCTTATAAGCCTGGTCACACCGTCAATAATAAGTTTGCCCGACTCCTTCGCCCCCTAAAGTAGTGTTTTGGGTTTAACTTTTTCTCCCTTTTACTTCTTACTTCAAACTTCTTACTTGAAATGATTTCTCCTTTAGCATACATCCATCCCGAAGCCCGCATTGGTCAGAACTGCGAGATTGGTCCTTTCTGCTATGTCGATGCCAATGTCATTATTGGTGATAATAACATCTTAATGAATAGTGTTACCATCCTCAGCGGTACTCGTATGGGAAATGGTAATCGTGTATTCCCTGGCGCTGTTATCGGGGCTATTCCCCAAGATCTCAAGTTCCGTGGTGAAGTGACAACTGCAGAAATCGGTGACAACAATACAATACGCGAAAATGTTACCATTAACCGAGGCACAGCAGCAAAAAACCGCACTGTTGTTGGTTCCGGAAACCTCCTTATGGAAGGCTGTCACATCGCCCATGATGTTAATCTCGGCAATGGCTGCATCATCGGCAATGGTACTAAGTTTGCTGGAGAAGTCATAATTGATGATTTTGCGACGGTTAGTGCCAATGTACTCGTTCACCAGTTTTGCCGTATTGGTAGCTATGTTATGGTCGGTGGCGGTACCAAGTGCGCTCAGGATGTTCCTCCTTTCAGCATGGTAGCCCGTGAGCCAGCAGCATTCTGTGGTCTTAATCTTGTTGGTCTCAAGCGACGTGGTTTCTCTACCGAGACAATTAACAATCTCCATTCCGCTTTTAACATTCTCTTCAATACCTCCAATCTCTTCGCTGAGCGTATCCAAATGATTCGTGAGAGCGTTCCAGCTACAAAGGAGATTGATTACCTCATTGACTTCCTGACAACCTCTAAACGAGGCTTCATTGGACGATAATAATGAATTAAGAATTAAGAGCCATGAGGTCTAACGGCAATTCATAATTCCTAATTCAAAATTCAAAATTGTTAATGTTATGAAATATCTCATTCGTGTTCGCTGCGATGAAGTAGAAGGCTTCCGTCGTGACATCCTCATTGACGAGGAAAGCACCTTCCTCGATCTCTCTAAAGTTATCCTTGAATCCTGCGGCTTTCCTGATGACCAGATGACTTCCTTCTATATTTGCGCTGATAACTGGGAGCGCCGAGAACAGATTACCCGCGAGGATTGCCACGAACTTTCCTCCGCGGATCAGGATTTATACACCATGGCTGACACTCCTCTTGCTGACTTTCTTGATGAGGGCATCACACGTATGGAATATGTCTTCGATCCCTTCAATGAACGCACCTTCAACCTCCGTGTTGCAGAAGAAGAACCCGGTCACGGAGATCCAGAAATTGTTCGTTCCGTAGGTAAGGCTCCCCAGCAGATTGCAGATATGGACGCTACTACAGCTGCTATCCTCGGAGGTGCCTCTATCGATCTTGATAACGATTTCAATGACGACCTCTACACTGACGATGAACTCGATCTCGATGGCTTCGAAATCTCAGACGGTGACTTCTAACTCTTAACTCAAAACTTTTAACTTGAAAGTTTTCGTCATTCTCGGTCCTACAGCAGTAGGGAAGACTGAACTATCACTGACTCTGGCAGAATACCTTGGTAGTCCCATCATCAGTGCCGATAGTCGGCAGATGTTTCGCGACATCCCCATTGGAACCGCTGCACCTACGGCAGAAGAGCAAAGCAGAGTACACCACTATTTCGTTGGAAATCTTGGTCTTGAAGATAACTATAATGCTTCACAATTCGAGAAAGATTCCCTTGCACTCCTCGATACTCTCCCTGGGCCAGCAGCCCTCGTCAGCGGTGGTAGCATGCTCTATATCGATGCTCTTTGTAATGGTATAGACGAGATGCCCGATATACTCCCTGATATTAGGGAAAATCTTAGGCTTCGCTACGAAGAAAACGGTCTCGAATGCCTTGTTGCTGAACTCCGTCTTCTTGATCCTCAGTATTTCGCCCAGTGCGACCTCCGTAACCAGGTCCGTGTCATTCACGCCCTCGAAATCTGTTATCAGACAGGACGCCCCTTCTCCTCTTTTCGTCGTAAAGAAAAGAAGGCCCGTCCCCACGAGTTCATCAAGATTGGGCTTACACGCCCTCGTGAGGAACTCTTCGACCGCATTAACCGCCGTGTTGACATCATGGTAAAAAACGGCTTCATTGCAGAAGCACGGCGTGTTTTTCCTTTCAAGCACCTAAACAGCCTCAATACTGTAGGTTTTAAGGAAATATTCCAATATATCAACGGTGAATGGGAATTGCCTTTTGCCCTTGATAGAATGAGAAAGAATACTCGCGTTTACGCTAAAAAACAAATGACATGGTTCCAGCGTGATGCTGATATCCACTGGTTCCACCCTGACGACAAAGAAGCGATTCTGGAGTTCGTCAAAACTAAACTTAACGAGAGTGGGAATTAAAAAGCCTACCATCATAGCAATGAAAATACTCTTTGCACCTTTTAGATGGTTCTTCCGTCTCTGTGGCAAATGCTGGAGAGGGTATAAGAACCTTTATCACGGAAAGCCCTTCTGGAAGAAGATGCTTCTCGCGATAGTAAGTTTTATACTTTTCCTTGTTTTGTCAGCTGTAGCTATACAGAACAATTTCCTCTGGCTCTTCGGTGACAGTCCCTCTCTTTCAGAGATTAAGAATCCCAAAAACAATAACGCATCAGAGGTTTACAGTAAGGATGGAAAACTTCTCCACAAGTTTTTTAACGAGAATCGTACTCCTGTAACCTACAAGGAAATTCCTGAAAACTTTATTCATGCCCTTATCGATACCGAAGACGAGCGCTTCTACAAACACATGGGGGTTGACTTCTATGGTATCGGATCTGCCCTTAAAGATGCCGCCCGGGGTAATGCTAGAGGAGCCTCTACTATTACACAGCAGCTCGTTAAGAACATCCATAAGGTACGCTCTAAGAAGACGGGCCTTCTTGGTTACATTCCCGGCGTAAAGATTCTCGTGATGAAGGCCAAGGAGATGATTATCGCTACAGAAGTCGAATGCCTCTGTTCTAAGGAAGAAATTCTGACTCGTTACTGCAATACCGTCGATTTCGGTTCCAATGCCTATGGTATCAAGACTGCAGCTAAAACCTATTTCGGTAAGCAGCCCTCAGAGCTTACCACTGATGAGAGTGCTATCCTTGTAGGCCTCCTTAAGGCAACGACCGCTTACAATCCCCTCATCAATCCTAAACGTTCACTCGAACGCCGTAATGTTGTTCTTGAGAATATGGTATCCCATGGTGATCTCACCCGTATCGAGTGCGAACGTCTCAAGAGTCTTCCCATTGATCTCCATTTTACACCCGAAAATGCATTCGACGGTAAAGCTCTTTATTTCCGTCAGGCTGTTCTCGAGGAAATTCGTGATGTAGCTCCCGAGATCGACCCCTACAGCGATGGTGTGAAGATTTATACTACCCTTGACAGCAGAATGCAGGATTATGCTGAAGAAGCAGTCCGCAAGCAGATGGCTCGTATTCAGGAAAATTTCAATGGTCACTGGTCTGGTATGGATCCATGGGTTGATGAAAAAGGTCGCACTATCCCTGGTTTCCTTGAAGCAAAAATAAAGAATTCGGATACCTATAAATATCTTGCGGCTCGTTATCCAGACAATCCGGAAATGATACGCATGAAGCTTAACGAAGTACATACTTGTAAACTCTTTGCATACAACGATCAGGGTTTTATCGAGAAGGACTGTTCCTCTATGGACTCCCTTCGCTATATGCTCCACTTCATGCACACTGGCTTCATAGCCATTGAGCCTGGTAACGGTGATGTACGCGCTTACGTTGGCGATGTTGATTTCAAGACTTGGCAGCATGATAATGTGAAAGCAGGCCATCAGCCCGGCTCCACTTTCAAACTCTTTGTTTATACCACTGCTATCAAGCACGGTCTCCGCCCTGGTGATCATCGTCGTGACCAGGCTGTAGAACTTCCTGTTATCGATGAGAACGGTCATAAAACCATCTGGCGTCCTCACAATGCTAATGGTACCATTTCTGGACGAGATATGACGCTTACTTCTGCTTTTGCCCACAGTATCAATACCGTGGCAGTGAACCTCGGTCAAGAAGTCGGAATTACCAATATCATTCAGACTGCTAAGGACATGGGAATAAAGTCACCCCTAGACAATACTCCTTCTCTTGCCCTCGGTTCTAGCGACTGTACTCCTTACGAACTTATCTCTGCCTATGGTACTGTTGCCAACTATGGTACCCATGTCAAGCCTCACTGCATAGATCGTATCGTAGATGCTGATGGTAAGGAGATTTACCGTCATGCCCCCGATTCCCATATAGCCCTTAACAAGGACGAAGCCTATTATGTGCAGAGTCTCCTTGCGGCAGGCGTTCAGGGTGGTACCAGCAGTACCCTTGGTGCTGAAGAATATCTCCGCCCCTATATGAGTGGTCGTCAGCTTTCAGTCGGTGGTAAGACAGGAACTTCCAATAGTCATGCTGATGCTTGGTTTGTTGGTGTTACGCCACATCTGGTTGCGGGCGCATGGGTTGGTGGTGAATATCGCCAGATTCATTTCCGTACGGGAGCTCTTGGTCAGGGTAGCCGTACCGCACTCCCCATCGTCGGGCGCTTCCTTCGCAAGGTCCTCGATAATCCTGAACTCCGCGACAAATACCTTGCGACTTATAATGTCCCCAGTGGTGTTGACCCCAACAGTCTCACTAGTGAGATTTACGAAGTAGAGCCTGATACTACGGAAGTTGATTCTACTGTCTACGAAAACGACGGCCTCGATGCCGTCCTAAATGGCGAGGAGTCTCAAAGTACGGATCCCCAGACTAATCCTGCTCCTGCCCAGCCCGCACGTCCCTCAGAACAACGTGACCCTCAGGATCCTTCTAAATCCTCTCAATACCAAAACGTTTTTGACTAATTATATTTTCCAACATAACAACTATCATTTATGAAGAAATTTTACATGTTTGCAGTAGCGCTTGCTGTATGTTGCGCTGCTAATGCTCAGAGTCTGCAGAAGGCTGATACTCGTCCCGTGACGACTATCTCTCCTGCCCAGTTTAATGCCCCCAAGAAGGCACAGTCTACCGTTGACGGTACTGTACAGTGGGGTTACTATACTGGAACAAGTTTCAACGACCTCTCTTGTGTAGGTTACGGTAGCCAGGCCGGAGAATACTGGGTAGGTGTTACAATCCCTGCTAACGACCTCCTCAAGGGTACACAGATTATGGCTGTCGATGTTCCCATCTACGAAACCAGCTCAATTTCTGGCAATATCAAGGTAGAGTTCCTTGACGGTTCTACTGTTGTCGCTTCAAAGACCGTAGCTGCTAACACTCTTACCGACTATGCTCCTAACACTATCGTTTTGGACGAGCCTGTAACCATCACTAAGAATCTTAACCTCAGCGTAAACTTCACCACAACTGGTTCCACTCAGTCTGCTCTTTATCCCATCCTCTTCGATGAAAATACCCTTGCAGCAGGTTCTTTGATGCTCGGCGATGGTACTGGTGCTTTCTCTGACTATGGTGAAAAGTTTGGTTGCTACGCTGTTACATTCCAGATTGCTGGTATCGAAATGCATGATACTAACGCTACCTTCGATGTTGCAGAAGCTACTACCGCTATGGATACTGACAATACCGTCACCTATACTGTTACTTCCAGCGCAAGTCAGGCTGTTAAGGATATCGAATATACGATCTCTGTAGCAGGAGGCGAACCTGAAACCCGCACTGCAAAGGTTTCCATCGAATCTGGTCTTGGTAAAACTGGTACTATCGACGTTGCTTTCCACAGCCCCGCAACTGTTGGCGACTACAACGTTGATATGGCTATCACCAAGGTTAACGGTATTGAAAACTCTGCTGCTAACAAGGTAACTACCTCTACCTTCCACAATCTCAGCCGTGTTCTCAAGCGCAACGTTGTAATGGAAGAATTCACAGGTACTGGTTGTGGTTACTGCCCTCGTGGTTGGGCTGGTATGATGCAGCTCAACGAGGAGTACGGTGATCGTTTCATCGGTATTGCTCTCCACCAGTACAATAGTACAGACCCCATGTACATCGCAAGTTCCAGTTATCCTCTTTCCTATGCTGGAGCTCCTTCAAGCTACATCGACCGTGTAGGTAGTGAGGTTGACCCTGGTTACGACAGCGCTGCTCCCGTTGTTGCAAAACGTCTCAACGAAGTTCCCGGCGTTGCTGTTACCCCTGTAGCAACCTTCTCTGATGACTTTAAGACTGTTGATGTTGATGCTACCGTTGATGCAGCAGTTGCAGGTACCTATCAGTTGGTATTCGTTCTTACTGCTGATGGCCTCACCGGTACTTCTTTCAAGCAGTCTAACTACTACTATTCTTACACTGCAGCACAGTGGGGATATGACTCCAACTCATTAGTTGCAAAGTTCTGCAACGGTGGTGAATATGGTAAATCTTCTGTACAGCTCACATTCGACGATGTTGCCCTTGCAACTTCTTACAAGAGCAGTGCCAACAAGGGTGGTTCAGTAACTCTCGGTACTGACGAGACTGGTACAGCCAGCTACACCCTCACCATGCCTACCAAGACAGCTCTCCTCACCGCAATCAAGAACTCTGATTACAATGTTTATGCGGTAGTTATCGCTCTTGCTAAGGATGGTACCATTGCAAATGCTGGTAAGGTTAAGGTTCAGATGCCTGCTGGTATCAATGAAATTGCTACCGAAGGTGCTACAGAAGTGGCACGTTATAGTCTCGATGGTCGTCGCCTTAACGGTGCTACCACTGGTGTTAACATTATCCGTATGTCTGACGGTACTTCCAAGACCGTTATTGTGAAGTAATTTATATACATATATTATAAAGAAATAGTCCCCCGTGTGATAAACTCGGGGGACTATTTGTAAATGATATTAATCTATATCCCAAATGGTATTGCCTGTTGATTGATTTGAACAACCTCTTTCGTCTGTTTCTTCTTTATTTATTTTTAGTTGTTCATAATTAGATTGATTAGAAACAGATATTATTCTTTGAAGTTGTAGTTCTATTATTCGAAAATCAGGGGAATCATATACTTTCCGTTCCTTATCTTTTACTTTATTCATTTCTTTGAATATCTCTATTTAGTTTTGATGTATTTTTTACTATTTAAAATATAAATAGGGTATTTGCCATATGCCCTTCTTCCTGATAAATCGCGTGGAGTATTTGAAGAGTCTACATTGACAGAAGGTAAATTCGTTAGTTCATTATTTCCGTTAGTATAAAGACAAATGATAGATTTGTTAGAAAGTGATGTTTCATCAAATTGGTTTATACTTGAGCAAGGAACTTCGTCCCATTGAATATATGCTCGATAGGCATCAACCCCACTTTTACTGCTAGCTTTGCATAATTCTCCAGACCGGTTTATGATATAAAGATTCTTCTCTGTTGCATCACTCCCAAAATCATAGTTTTGAAAAGTACCATGCAAACCATTTTCAGATAATGGATTTTGGATTTGTTCGGAAGTAGGATCGTATCCAAAATCTATACATTTGTCTTTTGCTAAATAAATAAAAGGATGTCCAGCTTCAAGACTCTCATTCTCGTTGACTTTTTCTATAACTAAGGATTCTGGTTCTTCGTTTTCAAAATTGGAATCTTTGAATTGAAATCCTACTATTTTATACAGAGAACAACCAAAATATGAATTGCTATTAATTGTGTATGGTAGACATATGGTGCCAAAATTACCTTCGCTCATACCAGCACGAGAATAATAGGTTTTATTGGATAATTCATTTGAGTCAATATCCCACGCAATATCCAGAGAATCCAGATGTACATATTTTGATGCAAAAAGACTCACGTACCTTACATCTAATAAACTATCTTCAAGATTAATTGTTGTCACATCATGACTCTTTTGGGGTGCGATAGTATTAAAATACACTACAGAGGAATCTGTATCCATCCTTCTATGTGTATTAATTCCAAATGCAGTATTACTGAAAGAGATGTTGATATTATTTGAAGAATTATATGATCCCCAATATAAAGTAACTTTTCTGATTCGTCCTCTTGAAGCTTTTGTGTATATTCCGCTATCTTTCCATGCTCCTATCGAAAAATAATAATCATACACATCGTTTAGGCTTTCGCGTCCACTATATGCATCAATACTATATATAGCAACTAAAGATGTGTCTGTAGTGGTATTTCTGTATCCGCTATTACTTGTATTGGAGGTATTGTATTGAAAATGATCATGTAAATAACCATCTTCATTGTTGAAGAAAGAGGTGATCAGGCCAGCTGATGATGTTATCGTGCTATTTTCAGCATTTAACTTTTGTGAAAAAAGCACTACTATTGCTACAAAGAAAAGATATAATTTGTTCATATATTTAATATATATAAAGTTTATTATTTTAGATACTTGTTTAATAAAAATTTGTGCAAAATTACGCTATTCTTTTCCATGAGCAACGAGAAAATCCTTTTATTTGTTCTTCAATTGTTATTCTTTGTTAACATAGGAGCAAAAGATAAAAACCGTAGAACTGTATCCATTTGAAAATGAATATGTTCCACGGTCTTGTGCGTATAAAGAAATAAACTAAACTCTATTTTTTATTTTTGGGATAGAATTAATAAAAATGCAGAAATCCGGATACGGCAGTTAAAAAATACGCGAAGTGATTCTATAGACAGATTTCATTTCCTAGTTTCTCTTTTATCGCCTCAGGCAGGAATGTGATAATGTCGCGAGCAAGCATGGAATGATGGCCCAAAGCATTGGCGGCTAAGTCTCCTGCGTACGAGTGAAGGAAGACTCCGAGACGAGAGGCATTAGTGGGAGAATAACCCTGAGTGAGAAAGCCTAAGATGACGCCGGTAAGGACATCACCGCTCCCCGCGGTTGCCATACCATCATTACCATAGGGACAGACAACGCTCGTGCCGTTAGGATAGAAAATTTTTGTAGGATGACCTTTCAAGACGAGGATAATGTTGAATCTCTTAACGAGTTCTTCCGGAGATAGACCGACTGCCGCCTCGATACGATGAAATTCCCCAAGATGAGGAGTAAGAATAGTCACTGGAGGAAGAATCTGGAATGCATCGGGATGCTGGGCAAGGATATTTAGCGCATCGGCATCAAGGACAAGAGGAACGGAAATATTCTCCAACTGGTGGATAAAGGCATTGGCAGTATCTGGATGAGTGCCGATTCCAGGACCTATGGCGACAGCTTGATAAGAAGACAATGTGGCGACAGGTTCTGTCCAGTAGGCGGGAGAGCAGTCGTGATGGATAATGGCCTCAGGAACTGCAATTTGGAGAATGTCGTTATTGCGCAGTGGGGTATGGACGGTGATTTTCCCGATACCACTGCGGAGCGCCGCCTCAGCGGCTAAGATGCTGGCACCCGCCATGCCCCATTGCCCAGCAATGAGGAGAGCATGGCCGAAAGTGCCCTTATGTCCTTTGGGATTACGCTGCATATTAATGAATTTAGATACTGCAAAGGTAGAAAAAATGACAGACGGACGGGGCAATTGAGAGTTAAAATATGTGAGATTGACGTTAAAAAATGTAGATTTTGGCGAATTTATAACAAATATATGAGTTTCTTTTTGTAACTTTGCACGCGGAGATTTGTATCTGCATTTTTCCACTAACTTAATCTCTACCATAATGAAAGCAAAGAAGGTCCTTTTCATCAATCAAGAAATCATCCCGTATGTCAGTGAATCCCAAATGGCGATTGCAGGACGCGAGATACCCCAGGCTATCCAAGAAAGCGGTTATGAAATTCGCACTTTTATGCCTAAATGGGGTATGATCAATGAGCGCCGTAATCAGTTGCATGAGGTGATTCGTCTATCCGGTATGAATATTATAATAGATGACTCTGATCATCCCTTGCTTATTAAGGTAGCAAGCATCCAGCCTGCTCGTATGCAGGTATATTTCATCGACAACGATGATTACTTCAATAAACGACGTGCTAAGGATGACGAAAACGGTGAGGAATATGCCGACAATGCAGAACGTGCCATCTTCTATGCTCGAGGTGTTCTCGAAACCGTGAAGAAACTCCGCTGGGCTCCCGATGTTATCCATTGTAATGGATGGATGTCGGTGATTGTTCCTTTCTTCCTCAAAACCGCGTATAAGGATGAGCCAATCTTCGCTAACACAAAGGTTGTGTTCTCTGCTTATGACGAGATGCCCGAGAATGCTCCCATGGAGCGTTTTGCAAAGGCTATTGCTTTTCACGGTGCAACAGCCAAAAAGATTACCACCGCGGGAATTGACCTTTCTTTACCTGATTGTTGGGGAAAGATTGGCGCAGCCTTTGCTGATGGCTTCATCCAGATGGGCAGCCATGGCGAACTTGATGAGTTCGTCGCTGGTAAGGGAATTCCCACTATTACCTGTGCACCTGGTAAGGAGGGTGTTCCTCAGATCTCAGACTTTTATCAGCAGCTCTTTCCCGAGACAGAGGAAGAAGCATAATGCCTGATGACAGAAATATCATTTATCAATCATAATGAACAGCCGCATTTCAATTCTTGCCGTAGCAATGGCGTTGCTCGGCATGACCTTTTCTTGTGACGACGAAGTTACATCAATGGGGTCTTCTATGATGCCAGACCAGGACTCTTTGACTACTTATTTTGAGTCTTTTCCTATAATTACACGTACAGTTCAATCAGACTCTGTCGTTGCCAATACCAGCAGTTGCTACATCGGTAGCATTGTAGACCCCGAAACTCGTGCTACTACAACATGCAGTTTCCTGGCACAATTCCACTTGCAGGAAGATTACCTTCTTCCCGATGTTTCTACAATTGTCAAGGATGAGAATGGCAATGTTATCGCTGATAGTTGCGTCGTTCGTATTTTCCATGACAAGTTCTACGGTGACTCCTTGACGACCATGAAGCTCAATGTAAAGGATCTCCGTTTGGACAACGTGATGCAGGAGGGTATGACTTACTATACTAACCTCGATCCCAAAGTTTATGTGAATCCGACTCCGAAGGTGAACAAGACGGTTACTTATTCCGTCCTTGACCAGAACCTTCCCGCCGACGAGACAAGTCTCAGCAGTGGTAACTATCGCTCCGTTCCCGTCCATCTTGGTGCTGACTACGGAACCTATATCCTTCAAAGTTACTACAAACATCCAGAGTATTTTAAGAATAGCTACACCTTCTCCCATAATGTATGCCCAGGAATTTATGTTGAACATACCGGTGGTGTTGGCGCTCTCATCAATTCTGATGTTAGTGTTCTCGATGTTTATTTCCGCTATTATGATGAAGAGAATGACAGCATCATGAAGGCATGGATGCGTCTCGGTGCTACTCAAGAGGTAATTCAGAACACTCGCTATTCCCACGAAATCCCCGAGGAGATGTTGCAGACGGACAACGAGCATCCCTATACCTATATCAAGTCGCCCTCAGCACTTCATACCGAGGTTACTCTACCTATTAAGGAGATGCTCTCCGGCAGACATTACAATGACACGATCAACAGTGCCCGCTTTACTCTTCGTCGTTATGCGGTAAAGAACCAGAGTACCTATGACCTTGAGGTTCCGGCTTACATCGTAATGCTCCCCAAGGGAAAAGCAAACGAATTCTTTTCCAATGGTGAACTTCCTGACAGCAAGACGAGTTATCTTACCCAATTCAGCAGTACTCAGAACTGTTATACCTTCTCAAACGTAGCTCCTCTTCTTGCTTATTTCCGTAAGACCCGCGACAGCGAGTCTGGTGTTCTCGATAGCGATGACGAGGTTACTCGTGAGTCCAAGTGGAGTGTATGGGAAGCTGCTCATCCCGATTGGCAGACCTTCGAACTTTATCCTGTTAGTGCAGAATATTATACTCAGTCTTCAAGCTATAGTTACTACTATACAACCTCATCGTCTTCAACCCTCCTCGGAATCCGTAACGATTTCAATCTTCACAGTGTAAAACTTGAAGGAAGTCCTAACGGTGAGGTAGAAATGAACGTCATCTATTCACGTTTCGAGAAATAAGATGCAGGCGATGTTGTTTGCGGCGGGTCTCGGAACCCGTTTGAAACCGTTGACGGATCATATGCCAAAGGCTTTGGTTCCTGTTGGTGGTCGTCCACTGCTGGAATTGACGATAGAAACGCTGAAGACGGCGGGTGTCGATGATATCGTCGTTAATGTCCATCATTTTGCCCAGCAAATTATTGATTATGTCTCTGAACATGACTTTGGAGTTCGTATCCGTATCTCTGATGAGAGCGACGGACTTCTCGATACTGGCGGTGGGCTAAAGAAGGCACTGAAGATGTTTCATATGGACGAACCGGTGTTGGTTCACAATGTCGATATTCTCAGTAATGCACCATTGCAGTTGTTTTATCGCGAAAATGATGACTACGATGTGACGCTGATGGTTAGTGAACGTAAGACTCAACGCTATCTCCTCTTCGACGATAATATGCGGTTGGTAGGATGGACGAATATCGCTACTGGCGAAATCCGTAGTCCTTACAATCTGGAGGTTGAGAAGTTACGAATGTATGCTTTCTCTGGTATTCACCTCATTCATCCTCGCATCGGTGCGGTGATGGAGGAATGGCCAGAAAAGTTCCCAATTATGGACTTCTATCTTAAGAACTGTGACCGAATCCATATTCATGGTGTTGTAGAGCCTAACCTTCGTCTCCTTGATGTTGGAAAGATTGATACGTTGGAAGAAGCAGAGGAACTGTTTCGGAATATCAATTCTATGAATTGCTAAGCAAAATAGGCAAAAGGTAGGAGAAAAGTTTTTGCAAAAAGCAAATAACTTGCGAAAAATTTGCTTCTTTGAAAAAATCTCAGTACTTTTGCATTCGCGTTTGGAAAATCGTGCTGTCTTTGTAAAAATACAGGAAGTATGGTAATGATGAACGTATGAAAGAGTCTCTACAGTTGCCCAGGTGGCGGAATGGTAGACGCGCTCGTTTCAGGTGCGAGTGCTTAACGGCGTGCAGGTTCGAGTCCTGTTCTGGGCACATTGTTAAGGAGATTCAAAACAAACCTTCTGAAGGTGATTATCCCCCCCGATAATCAGGGCTTCGGCCAAAGGCAACCATCAGAAGATACTGGAGAGGTGGCGGAATTGGTAGACGCGCTACTTTGAGGGGGTAGTGCCACTTACGGCGTGGGAGTTCGAGTCTCCTCCTCTTCACTGATTCCGACGGGAAGCTTAAGTAGGCTCTCGTCGGATTTTTGTTTTTTTAGTCTTTATTATATAATAGATGAACGTATATATCAGATATTTCGATCATGAGGACGTATTCAAGACCCCGGAAGAGGTGATTGGATACTTAGTGGCGATTGATGACTTCGTTGTGACAGAGGAACATCGTCAGGATATTTATGGATTCTTTGAGGTATCGGCAAATGCCTATCCCGCACGTGTGCGTGTGCGTCCGAACGTATATTTTATAATGATAAAAACGGATGCTTCTGATCTCAAGGAGTTCAAAGAAAACGGTAAGACTGGCCAAAAAAACATTATACGTCCCGATGTGGCCCGTAAGCAGGCTCGTTCAGAACAATTGGAGAGCATCAAGGAAGGGTGGTACAATGCAAAAATCGTCTTCAAACGTGTTATCCTCATTCCTGGAACTCAGAAGTGCCAATACTACGATACTCCCTTTTCTGCTTTTGTATATGCAAATTCGGGGATGGATTGCTACAATAAGATGATCACCTTTCTTAAAAATCGCCAGGATGTCGATCCCCGAAGCCAGTTTCCAAGTGCCAAAGGTGCAAATTTCCTTTTTGCTTGGGTTGACGATAATACAATCATCGAATCTGATCAGTGCTTAGATAGTTGAAACAGAAAAGTACTTTGCTAGACGATTTTTTGCATCGTAGACTTGTCAAAGAAGAATAATTGCAAGCTTTTGGGCAAGAAAAAAGCAGAAAAATGAACTTTTTTTGTGAAAACATTTGGCAGATTCGGAAAGTTGCCGTAAATTTGCACTCGCTAATCGGAACTAAGGCATTTCGATAGAAAGCTAAGGCAGCCGATTAGACTCTCAAGGAATTGCAACAAGAGGCCCCCTCGCGTTGTATTACCAAGCCTGGAGAGTAAAAGAATGGAGAGGTGGCGGAATTGGTAGACGCGCTACTTTGAGGGGGTAGTGCCACTTGCGGCGTGGGAGTTCGAGTCTCCTCCTCTTCAC
>DCHS01000031.1:19304-19637 GCA_002314875.1 Prevotellaceae bacterium UBA1746 | reverse complement strand
AAGTTTACTGGTTTACTTGGTTTACTAACACAAAAAAGGAGTCAGCACCTAGTGCCAACTCCTTTATCGTTCTTGAGAATGAAGCTCGGGATTATGCCTCTGCGATGGGTTCAACCGATACGACGCTACGGTCGCGGTTACCACGCTTGAAGCTTACAACGCCGTCTGAGAGAGCGTAAAGAGTATGATCGCTACCCATACCGACATTTTTGCCAGGATAGTGAACAGTACCACGCTGACGAACGATGATGTTACCAGCCACGCAGGTCTGGCCACCCCAAATCTTTACGCCTAATCTCTGAGAAGCCGATTCACGGCCGTTCTTAGAACTAC
>DCHS01000031.1:16647-19290 GCA_002314875.1 Prevotellaceae bacterium UBA1746 | reverse complement strand
TACCTACACCTTTCTTGTGTGCCATTGTCTTCTACGTTTTTAATGATTAAGCAATAACTTCCTTGATGGAAACTTCAGTGAACTGATGGCGATAGCCATTGAGCTTGCGATAGCCCTTACGACGCTTCTTGTGGAATACAAGAACCTTGTCACCCTTTACAAGGGGAGTAACAACTTCACAAACTACTTTTGCGCCCTCTACTGCGGGAGCGCCAACGGTGATTGCACCGTCATTGTCAACAAGGAGAACCTTGTCGAACTCAACAGTCTGACCAGCCTCTGCGGTCTGGATGTGGTTGACGAAGAGCTTCTTGCCCTGCTCAGCCTTGAACTGCTGACCGTTAATCTCAACGATTGCGTACATTTTGTTTTTATTATGTATAAACGGTTTTTTCCGGGAGGCGGCATTTCACAAAGCAAAGGCGTATGGGTTTATAACGTTTATTGGGGTTATAGGTTTATAACCACAAAACTCAAACAAAAACTCATAGCATTTTGCAGAGGATGAGCGCTTTTTTGGCCCCAGCGGACTCTAAATCGGGTGCAAAAGTACGACTTCCTAATGAAACTGCCAAAACTTTCGCACAATATTTCCTAATATTTTTTCAGAAACTCCTTCCATTGCCACCTTGAGGTGCTCCTCCGGGGCCTTCACCGCCAAAATTCGACGTTTGTTTGGGAATGGTGGGAAGGGGATTGTTGTCGTAGATGTCGTGTTCGAAGGAGAGGGTGATGGAGGCTTTTTCGCTCAGTTTGAACTGGGCTGCGGCTCCAATGCGGGCTTTCAGATTGGCATAGGGATCCCACATACCATATCCTCCACAACCATAGTAACCATAATAGCCTCTACCATAGGCGAAAGGATTGGGGCTACAGTTGTTCTGGCCGGGGACAAAGTTATAGGTTCCATAGACATAGAGGTTGCACCAGTCGTTGACATTGTAGCCAATGATACCGGCGATACCTGCTTCGGTACGGCGATAGGTTCCCCAGTCGAGACGATCGGCATAGACACCGAAAGCACCGACCCAGCGCTTGTCCTTCGTCAGCGGCATGGCATAGGCTGCTGCAAAATGCTCACCGAAACCGGCTCCCTTGATGCGGTTCTTGCCAAAACTGCCTGAAACGCTGAAACCGACTTCAGCATTCAGACCTTCGTGGAGAGACCACACTCCAGGACCGCCAAAGGCCCAGGGTACGGTATAGGAGGGCATCATGTCTATCCGGCTCATCGGGCTGGTACCGATGGGCATATCGATCAGATGGGCTGCCACAGAGTCACGGCGCTGCTCCTCGAGGAGTTCGCGGGTGAGTTTATGCTCCTCTTGTGCCAGCGTCATCAGGGCAGGGACGATTGCCAGTATGAATACAAGAAAACGTTTCATGATTTTTAGGTGGGTTCTAAAAATTCCCACGTTGATTTCGAGTGCAAAGATACGTTTTTTCTGCTAAACCGATGTTCATTTTTGCGTTTTTTATAGGTCCTTTCACATCTTATAACATTTATAAAGAAAAAACTTGCAGCAAGAAGAACGTTTTTTGAAAAAAAACTCGTAATTTTGCACCGAAATATGAATTTTATACTATCTATACGACATATCGGCCGCTTTGGCCTCTGTTTCGTTGCCTTCCTGGTGACGAATATATTGTGGTGCCTTTCTGCCACAGCAACACCACTTTCCACCTCTAGCAACCCTGACGAAACGACCGCAAAGCAGTTTGTCCTGGTCATCGATGCCGGACATGGTGGTCACGACTCCGGTGCCGTGGGTTCTGTTGCCAAAGAAAAGAACATCAACCTCAATGTTGCGCTGGCTCTCGGAAAACTTGTTCAGCAGAACTGTCCCGATGTCAAGATTGTCTATACGCGCAAAACGGATGTCTTTATTCCGTTGCAGGAACGTGCTGACATTGCCAACCGAAACAAGGCGGATCTGTTTATAAGTATCCACTCCAACTCTGTTGACAAGGGCCGCGAAAGTGTAATGGGTGCCGAAACCTATACCCTCGGTATGCACCGTGCCGCTGACAATCTTGCTGTTGCAAAACGTGAGAACAGTGTCATCACG
Organism: Prevotellaceae bacterium UBA1746; assembly: GCA_002314875.1. GTDB lineage: Bacteria > Bacteroidota > Bacteroidia > Bacteroidales > Bacteroidaceae > Alloprevotella. Next base: position 17,221 of record DCHS01000031.1, on the reverse strand, counting down.
CTTGAAAAGGACTACAAAACGACTTATCAGGGCTTTGACCCCAACAAGGCGGAGAGTTATGTCATCTTCGAACTGATGCAGGATAAGTATATGGCACAGAGTGTTCAGTTGGCAAAGGCTATCCAGCAGCAATACCAGTCTGCAGGTCGCAAGGTAAAGTCCAATGGCGGTGTTCAGCAGGCAGGATTCCTGGTTCTCCGTCAGACCTCTATGCCCTCTATCCTCACGGAGTTGGGATTTATCTCTAACCCTACGGAAGAGAAATACCTCAATTCTGAAGAAGGTGTTGCAACATTGGCAAAATGTATCTTTAACGGTTTCAAAAAATACCGTAAGGCGCTTGCCGAACTGAATCCGGAAGAAGGTTCGCGGACTGAATGTGCAGAAGAGGCTCCTCTTCTTGCTATCGCCACTCCTTCGGACCCCAACAAACCGAGTGTACGTCCAGTCAAGACGACTCCCTACCCTGTTGCCACTCCTGTAGAAACTCCTGCTGCAGAAACAGCAGCAGAGACACCAGCGCCTCAAAAAAAAACGGAAGTTGGTGTAAAGAAGCAGGAGGCACCAGCGGAAA
>DCHS01000031.1:3530-16532 GCA_002314875.1 Prevotellaceae bacterium UBA1746 | reverse complement strand
AAAAGCCTGTGGTTAAGAAGCAGGAAGCACCAGCGGAAAAGAAAGCCGAAGCACCAGTTGAGAAGCCTGCGGTGGCTGACAATAAGCCCGTATTCAAGATCCAGCTATTTACGAGCGATAATCCCGTCAAAGCGGGAGATGCCCGTTTCAAAGGTTTAGAAGCAGACTATTATAAGGATAATGGCATCTATAAATATACTTATGGAGCCTCAAACAACTATCAAGAGATTGTAGCGCTGAAGAAATCCATCAGCGAGAAGTTCAATGGTATCTTCATCGTCGCCTTCATCGACGGCAAGCGTACCGATCTCCAACAAGCTATTCAGCAAAGTAAAAAATAGAACAAAACATCATGAAGAACGAAATAAAAATTGCCCTCGTCGCTATCGTATGCGTTGCACTGCTGTTTGTCGGCATCAACTTCCTGAAGGGCGTGAATGTTTTCCAGTCCACAAATTCCTACTGGGTAAAACTGAAGGACTCTAAACAGTTGGCAGTATCGAACCTTGTTTATGCCAATGGTTATCCCGTCGGCACGATCCGCGACATCGACTACCAATTCAAAGACAATTCTTCTGTCATGGTTCTCGTTGAACTCAACAAGGACATGCGAATCCCTCGCGGAACAACGGCAAAACTCGAAGTTCCCTTGATGGGTGGTGTCATCATGCACCTCGTTCTCGGTCCCAATCCTGCTGACGTCCTCACTCCCCAGGATACCATTCTCGGTGTTGACAATCCTGGTGCCTTGGATCAGTTAGGAGCCATGATGCCACAGGTGGAAGCTCTTCTTCCCAAGTTGGACAGCATCCTCACCAATCTCAACCGTATCACGGGTGACCCTGCCCTACAACAGGTTTTGGCCAATGCTGCAGAAGTTACAGAGAACCTGAAGCACACCAGTGCTGATCTGGATAAGTTGATGGCCAACCAGATTCCTGCAACATTGAACAACGCCCAGACACTGACGGGTAATCTTGCCAAAGTTGATGTTGACGGTACGATGAATAACCTCAATGGAACAATCACCGATGCCCGCCAGCTCGTAGGCCAGCTCCAGAGCACTTTGGCAGAGGTAACACAGTCGCTCACTGCTACCGACAATTCCCTTGGTGCACTGATGAACGACAAGGCGCTTTACAACAACCTCAACCACACTGTTCAAAGTGCTGACAGCCTGGTTACCGACCTTAAGGCTCACCCCAAGCGCTACGTCCACTTCTCCGTTTTCGGCAAGAAGGAAAAAGAATAATACGAACACAGGAAGATGTTCGAAAAGCAACTTTTCCTCATCAAAGAGGAACAGGAATATGAACGCGCTGAGTTTCGAAAGGAAATCGAGACTCAGGGCGTTCTTCGTCGTATTAAGCGGGGTAATTGCTGGTGGCCGATAAAGTTCGGACGAAGTTATTACAATTCGCTCGACCGTCTGACGGTGGAGATTGAAAACAGTACGAAAGCAGACCCCGGAAACGAAATTGAACACAACTTCGAATATGGAAAAAGCGTAACCTTTTTCAGCCAGGAAAAGGACGGAAAACTCAATTTCTGTGAAACCGTCTGTGTCGTCAGTTATGCTGAAGAGGATCGTATGGTCGTAACGCTCCCCAATGAGGCAGCCCTCAGCAAACTCCTCGCATTGGAGAACCCCGGCGTTTCCCTTCACTTTGACGAAACGACCTATCGTCTGATGACGGAAGCCCTTCACCGCGTTGAAAAGGCAAAGGGGAATCGTCTGGCAGAACTCCGTGATATCTTCAAAGGAGGACAACCTTTGTCATGGGGAAGCCGACCAAATGTGCCGCCACAGTTTCCATGGCTGAACGCTTCACAGCAAGAGGCTGTCCTCGATGTCCTTCGTGCAAAGGACGTCCTCATTGTTCATGGTCCTCCGGGAACAGGAAAGACGACGACTCTTGTTGAAGCCATCGACGAGGTGCTACGCAGAGAACCGCAGGTCATGGTATGTGCCCAGAGCAATACCGCTGTGGACTGGATCAGCAAGCAACTCGCAGACCGTGGATTACAGGTGCTACGCGTCGGAAATCCTACGCGCGTGACGGACGAGATGCTTTCTTTCACCTACGAGCGTCGCTTCGAAGCCCATCCTGATTATCCACAACTTTGGCAGATTCGCCGCGACATCCGTACGCTTTACAGCCAACCCCGAAAAAGCCGCCCGAATAATTTCCACCAGAAAATTGCCCGCCTCCGTGAACGTGCCGATGAATTGGAATTCCGTATCCGAACGCAGCTCTTCGATCAGTGCCGCGTCATCGCCTGTACCCTGGCAGGAGCGGCGAATCCCATTCTGGAAGGTTACCATTGTCACACCTTATTCATCGATGAAGCCGCCCAGGCGCTTGAAGCAGCATGTTGGATAGCCATTCCTCATGCAGACCGCGTCATCTTCGCCGGTGACCACTGCCAACTTCCGCCGACAATTAAGAACCCGGAGTGTCTCCGTGCCGGTCTCGGAAAAACGCTGATGGAATGTATCGCAGAACAGAAGCCGGCTGCTGTCCGCCTCCTTACCGTTCAGTACAGAATGAACGAGGAACTGATGCGCTTCTCGTCGGACTGGTTCTACGGAGGACGCCTCACCGCAGCACCGAATGTCAAGAACCGTAGTATCTTGGAAGAAATCGACCCGCCGCTAGTGTGGATCAACATCGCAGGAGAAACGGACAGCGACGAAAAGATTAAAGAGCGCCTCGACGGTGACTCCTTATATAATAAAGAGGAGGCGGAATACACCATTGCCGCACTCCACTTATATATAGAAAAGATAGGAGGGAAGCGTGTACAGAACGAACGTATCGATTTTGGCATCATCTCTCCCTATAAGGCCCAGGTCCGTCTGCTTCGCCAATTGGTGAAACGGGATCCCTTCCTGAAACCCTATCGTCGTTTCGTCACCATCAATACGGTTGATGCTTTCCAGGGGCAAGAGCGTGATGTTATCCTCATCTCCATGGTGCGAGCCAACGAGAAGGGCAATATCGGTTTCCTCGGTGATCTCCGCCGAATGAATGTCGCCATCACACGTGCTCGTGCCAAGGTCATCATCATCGGTAATGCCGAAACGCTATGTAAGCACAAGTTCTACCGCGAACTCTATCATCGTTGCAAGACAATATAACAAAAGGACCCAGAGCGAAAAAGCCCTGGGTCCTTTTTATTTTAGGATGACCAAATTACTTCAGATATTCAGAGAAGTCGGTGAGACGCATATCTCCCTTGGTGAGGAAGGTGTCGTGGAAAGCGAGGGCAGCACGCATGTGCTGGGGCTCGTGACCGATGGGAGCGATGTGCTTCAGATAATCACGGAGCAAAGGCTTGTAATCGGGGTGAGCACAATTCTCAATCACTTCCTGGGCACGACGAACGGGACCCTTACCACGGAGGTCGGCAATACCCTGCTCGGTGATGATGACGTCAACATCGTGCTCGGTAGAGTCAACATGACAGCACATAGGAACAATAGCACTGATCTTTCCTCCCTTCGCCGTTGAAGGGGTATAGAAGATAGAGATGCTACCATTACGCTCATAGTCACAAGAACCACCGATACCATTCATCAGGGCAGAACCGCAGACGTGGCTGGAATTCTCATGGCCATAGAGGTCGCACTCGAGAGCGGTATTCATAGCGATGACACCGAAACGGCGGATGAGCTCAGGAGCATTGGCCAATTCGCTGGGACGGAGGGTGAGGTGCTTGCTGAAGAAGTCCATATTCTCGTAGACATGCTGGATGCACTCGTTGGTACAAGTCATGGCAGCACATGATGCCTGAGAGATGAGACCCTTTTCAATCAAGTCAACGACAGCATCCTGAACAACCTCAGAGAAGACTTCCAACTGGGGAAGCTGACCCTGGCACTGACCGATAGCCTTGAAGATAGCGTTACCCGTAGTACCTACACCACTCTGGATGGGGAACATGCAAGAGGGGATGTGGCCTGCCTTCATATCGCGGATGAAGAAATCCACTACATTCTGACCGATCGTGCAGAGCGCTTCGTCGGGATCCTTGAAACCACGAGCCTCTTCAGGAGTATTGGTTTCTACAACGCCGACAATCTTCTTGGGATCAATAGAAACATAGTTCACACCGATACGATCACCCACATGGAGCATGGGGATGGGCTGACGGTTGGGATATTCAGCACACTCGTAAACGTCATGGAGGAACTTGGACTTGGGAGAATGGAAACTGTTGAGCTCGATAAAGATGCGCTTAGCGAGACGAACGATGGTGGGAACGATACCGCCGGCAGTAGTCAGATATGCCTTGCAGAGATCAGCACCTTCTTCAATTTCGCTACATTCAATAATCGCCCAATCAATCTCACCGTAGTAACCACGACGGAGACGCTCAGCGACATGACCGAGGTGCATATCCTCATAGTCGATTTCACCGAGGTTGGTGTGGATACGGAAGTCCTTATTGGTAGAGAAAGGACCACGGAACTTGATTGCCTTGGCAACGGCCATATCGCCTTCGAGGCTCTGGCAGCCGGAAGCACCGGAGATAATACCAATCTGATAGGGTTCGCCCTGGGCGTGGAGAATTTCTGCGCGTTTCTTAACTTCGCGGATGATATCCTTAGGAATACCGTTGGGGGTAAAACCGCTGAATGCGACGGTTACGTCATTGTCAATCATTGCTGCAGCGGCGGCAGCGGTAAGTCGGGGATAAGCCATAGTTTATTTAACTTCCCAAATATCGTTTGTTTCTAATAATTCCTGGAAATTGTGGTAGGGTTTCTTGTTCTTAACCTCTTCGATCTGAGCAGAAACACATTCGTCGTAGGTAGGAGCCTCAACGTCGCGGATGACACCAAGAGCAACGGGGAAACCATCGCCATTGCCCATCAACGCCAACTTGAGCTGGAGGGTGTTGTCTTCGCAATGAGCATCATGAACGAGAACATCGTCAAGAGTATAGCCATCCTTACCGATTTCAACAACCTTCAAACCGAAGCCCTGCTGTACGAGACCGAATTCCTTGTTTTCACCAAAGACGAGTTTTTCGCCATGACGAACATAGATGGCATTCTTGGCACGACCTGCCTTGTCATAAACGTCGTCGTGGGTACCATTGTTGAAGATGACGCAATTCTGAAGAATTTCAGTCACCGTCGTACCCTTGTGATTATAGGCCTCCTTCAAAACCTCAACGGTGTGAGGACCGTCGGTAGCCACGGTACGAGCGAAGAAATGACCACGAGCGCCGAAGCAGAGTTCTGCGGGACGGAAAGGATCTTCAACGGTACCATAGGGGCTGGACTTGCTGACAAAACCACGGGGAGAGGTGGGGCTGTACTGGCCCTTGGTCAAACCATAGATACGGTTATTGAGAAGGAGGATGTTGATGTTGATGTTACGACGATTGGCATGGATGAAATGGTTACCACCAATGGCAAGACCATCACCATCACCGCTAACCTGCCAAACGGAGAGTTCAGGATTAGCAACCTTTGCACCAGTAGCAATAGCGGCAGCACGACCGTGAATGGTGTTCATACCGTATGTTGCCATATAGTGAGGAAGACGGCTGGAGCAACCGATACCGGAGATAACGGCGGTGTTCCAAGGTGCAACGCCGATTTCAGCCAATGCTTTATGGAAAGATGCGAGGAAGAAGTGGTCACCGCATCCAGGGCACCAACGAGGCTGGCCCTTTTTAAAAGAATTTACAGTAAATTCTGACATAATGATAATACTTTTATAGGATTACGATGATTACTTTTCAAGAAGAGCTTCAAATGCAGCGGTAAGGTCGGCAACCTTGAAAGGCTGGCCCTTTACCTCATTGTACTGAGCGGGGCAGAAGCCATCAACCTTCATACGGAGCCATGCGGCCAACTGACCAGTATTCTGTTCAGCAACAACTACCTTGGGATACTTACAAAGTACCTCAGCAGCATTCTTGGGAAGCGGATTGATATAACGGAAATGAACCATTGCCACCTTACGGCCTGCAGCACGCATTTCGTCCATAGCAGCATGGAGATGACCATAAGTACCACCGAAACCTACGATAAGAAGTTCAGCATCATCCTTATCTCCAAGAACCTCGAGATCGGGAACCTCGATGTTCTCAATTTTCTGCTTGCGGAGATTTGTCATCAACTGGTGGTTTTCGGGATCGGTAGAGATTGCACCCGTTTTGCTGTCCTTTTCAATACCAGCAGTGATGTTTTCAAATCCTTCGCGACCGGGAATTGCCCAGTAGCGTGTACCATTTTCGGCACGCATATAAGGTGTCCACTGACCCTTGAGTTCCTCGGGAACATAGGGAGGATTGATAGCGGGATACTCTGCGAGATTTGGGAGTTTGAAGGCTCCGGAACCATTGGCAACATACGCGTCGGTGAGAAGAACGACGGGAGTCATGTGTTCGAGGGCCAACTTTGAAGCCTCATAAGCAGCGTCGAAACAGTCGGTAGGACTCATGGCTGCCATTACGGGCATGGGGCTTTCACCATTACGGCCGAAGAGTGCCTGGAGAAGGTCAGTCTGTTCACTCTTGGTGGGAAGACCGGTTGCAGGACCACCACGCTGAACGTCGAGAACAACGAGAGGCAACTCGAGGATAACAGCCAGGTTCATGGCTTCACTCTTGAGGCAGATACCAGGACCGGAAGTACTGGTTACGGCAAGTGCACCAGCGAAGGCAGCACCAACAGAAGAGGCACAGCCGGCAATTTCGTCTTCGCACTGAACGGTCGTTACGCCCAGAGACTTATGCTTGGAAAGTTCATGAAGAACATCGGTAGCAGGAGTGATGGGATAAGAACCCAGATACAGTTTCAAACCAGCCTTTTCTGCGGCAGCGATGAAACCGTAAGCGGTAGCCTTGTTACCTGTGATATCCATATAACGGCCGGGCTTCTTTTCCTTGGTTTCGATACGGCGAACACCAGCTACATTGGAGTGGGTGTTGTGACCGTAATCATAGCCTGCCTGGATAACCTTGATGTTAGACTCGGCGATAGCGGGCTTCTTGGCAAATTTCTCACGAAGGAAATTGAACGCAATGTCGATATCACGGTCGAAGAGCCAGCAAACGAGACCCAAAGCAAACATATTGCGGCACTTGAGAATGGCCTTGGGTTCCATACCGCTTTCAGCAAGGCAATCCTTGACCATAGTCGTCAAAGGACATGCAATAACACGGTCGGGATCAATGCCCATTTCTCCAAGGTAATCTTCTGTTTTGAATTCAGCCTTTGCCAAATCCTTGGGACCGAAGGAATCGGTGTCAATGATAATGGCAGCACCGGGTTTTGCAAAACGGTACTGGGTTTTGAGTGCAGCTGCATTCATACATACCAAGACATCACACTGGTCACCCGGGGTGTAAACTTGTCCCGCGCCAATGTGAACCTGGAAACCGCTGACACCAGTGAGCGAACCTTGCGGGGCGCGGATGTCAGCAGGATAGTCTGGAAATGTGCTGATGCTGTTACCTACGGTTGCTGAGACCGTAGAGAAGATGTTTCCGGCAAGCTGCATGCCATCACCGGAATCACCGGAAAAGCGAACGACCACTTGGTCTAGTTCCTTTACTTCCAATGTTTCTGTCATAAAGTTTTAAAATATATAATAAAGGTTAGTAGGTTAGTTATCAACTACGGCTGACTTGGAGACCCTTTTGGGAGAGACGCATGTCTACGAAACGGGCAGAGTCAGAGATGGGATTCTCCGTAAGAATGTGCTTGATGCGGGCAGCAGCCTCAGGATCCTTAGCCACCATATAGAGGTAGCCACCACCACCGGCACCAGGGAGTTTATATCCCGCACAAAGATCATCGATCTTCTGGCAAAGGTCATAAACCAACGGAGGTTCTGTGCCAGCATCCAGGGCCTTATTCTGCGACCAAGTCTTGCGGACGAGGCGACCATATTCGCCAATGTCACCACGCTGGATAACATCGAACATATCGAGCGCCTGCTGCTTCATCGCACCAAGGATGGCAAGATGTTCCTGGGAATTGAGGAACATGCCACGGACGATTTCTGCAAGAATCTTCTTCGCAGTACGGGTAATACCAGTATAATAGAGGAGATGACACTGACGGTTCTCAGGCTCATTCCAAAGCTGGTCAGGGAGCCAACGGGTTACAGGGGTCTGGTCAAAGCCGGAAGTTGTCTGAAGGAGTTTCACACCATGGAGAACACCACCGAACTGATCCTGCCAGCCACCGCCAGTCGTCAATAATTGTTCAAGGATGAGGGTACGGTTACAGATGGCCATCTTATCCCATCCTAAACCGCAGAAATCGCTGAGGGCACCGAGAACGGTGGCAGCAAGAATACTGCTCGTTCCCAAACCACTGCCAGCAGGGATTGCGGAGAGAAGTGTGATTTCAATACCACTGCCGAAAGCAGCAAGCTGGTCACGGAGCGTTGACTGTGCTTCCTTTGCAAACTGAGGAAGAAAACCACAGAGTGCCAATGCTGCCTTGGGTATGGAGAAGGGACTGCCCACCTTGTTGAACTGCGCCAGTTCCTCGTAGGTCTCCAAGGTTTCCGTTGCACCGAGGTCGATGCTTCGGCAGATGACTTTGAGTTCCTTACAAGGTTTTACATAGACCTGTAAAGGCTGCTGGCCATTGAGTTCGATGGCAAGATTGACAACATTACCACCAGCATTCAAACAGTAGGGAGGCGTATCGGTCCAACCACCGGCAATATCAATGCGGACAGCGGAACGGCCCCAGACAATCTGGTCCTTATAAACATCAAGATGCGGCTGCTGAGGTTGGGCGTATGCCGATGCCGTAAGACCTTCCTGCAAGAGAGAGAAAGCTAAGGCTTCATCTTTGCTGCCATCTTCACCGCGGAGAGTCTTCAACTGAGAGCGGAACATGGCATCACGGATTTTCAGCATGATGGACATATCCTGTTCAATGGCCGAAGGTGCGGGTAACTCAAATTCGCAATACTTCTGGGCGAGTTCTTTCAGATTCACCTGATAGAAGACACTCTTGCGATGATTGCGAGCGATGGTCTGGATATTTTCCTTCAAGAAAGAAAGACGCTGTGCCTGCTGACGAGCATTGTTCACCTTGGCAGAGACACAACCTTCACGCTCACCACTCAACATCGCTTTCAGCGCCAGCTCGAGTTCTGCGAGATTTTCGCAATAGCAAGAGGAGGCAGGAGTCTGCTCAGCAGCATACTCGTAAACCTGAGCGATGAACTGATGATCGTCAACGGGAAGGACATTGATGCACTGTCCCTTACCAAGCGTAAGGTTCCAGTTATTCTCGGGAATACCCGTCAACACATTCTCCGAGGACAATTTCCATGTAGAAGGAATATGGGAATTCTCAATCCACACATTTTCGTTTTTCTCTGTAAACGGATATTCTACGCGAGCATTCTGTGTGAAAAGTGAGGGATGACGCAAGAGGTTTTTCTGAATGATGAGACGCTGGTCCTGAACGACATTCTGCAAAGCCATCGTACTGGCAATCATACCTGCCGTGCTTCCAAAGTCATAGTACTCACCATCAGGGATGGGAATGATGGCCACGTCGAGTTCCAACAACAGATTTGAAAGAACTTCCGAATGATCCTTTTCATTTCCAATAGAAAATTCGTGAGCGGGAGCACCGAGTCTTTCGCGAAGGATCTGGCGCGCTTTTTCAGAAAGCAGCCAGAGACCGGAGTCCATCAGGGTTAGATGGGTGTGGGTGAGTTCGCCGAGACGTTCGATACTGGGCTTATCAAGAACGAGGTCGAGTTCTGGAGCATGGTGGCGCTTCAAGCAGAAAACACGGTGCTGGGATGCATGCTGCGGATCAACCCATAAGCCAAAACATACCGCATCAGCCTGTGGAATAGCGGGAAGACGCTTACCAGCACGCAGATAAACGGAAGCATCGGCCATCAATGCCGTATAACATGAGGGGGCTTCCTTGACAATCTGCTCAAAGAGCGGCATTTGTAAATCCAACAGGGTCTGATCGATGTTCTGACCTCGTTCCCAACGGAAAACGGGAACGGGTATGGAACTGACACCTTCGCTGGCATACGCCAAAGGTTGGCGATTGTCATCGGCCAGTAACATCACACGACGCTCACTCTGAACATCAAGTAATGGATAACGAAGTTTTATTTCATCAGAAAAAGCAACTATCTTCTTCATCGTCCGTTACATTTTTTGGGAAACACCAGCTAATAAGCGGTGGGTAAACATTATTGTTCTTCGGGGAAGAAACCGAAAAGAACCTTATCAATTTCATCAGTAATCGTACTGAAAGCAGCAGGATTACCTTCAAATTTCGTATTGTCACCATCAATGATGATAAGACGGCCCTTGTAATTGGCAATCCAATCTTCATAGAGCGTATTCAAACCCATAAGGTAGTCAATACCCATGGTCTTTTCATATTCACGACCGCGCTTGGCAATCTGGCTGACGAGATTGGGAATGCTGGAACGGATGTAAATCATGAGGTCGGGAAGTTTCACAAGACTCATCATGAGATCGAAGAGTTCAGAATAGTTCTCGAAATCACGATCGCTCATACGACCCATATCGTGAAGGTTGGGGGCAAAGATGCGGGCGTCCTCGAAAATCGTGCGGTCCTGAATGACGGAATCCTCACGCTTTGATATTTCAACAACATCGCGGAAACGCTTGCTGAGGAAGTATATCTGCAAATTGAAAGACCAACGCGTCATGTCGGCATAATAGTCTTCAAGATACGGATTGAATTCTACGGGCTCGAACATCGGCGTCCAACCGTAATGTTTTGCGAGCATCTTTGTCAGCGTGGTTTTTCCACTACCGATATTTCCTGCTATGGCTATATGCATAGTTCTTTGTATGAATGTAAGCGGCAAGCCGCTAATGTGAATAATCTGAATGAAAAAGGAAGTTTATTCCTCCGCCTTACTGAAAAGACCGAAGAGTTCAGCATCGATGCGCGAGGTGATGAGTTCGAAGTCGGCGGGATTATGCTGGTAGTCCAAATCGTCAACATCAACGACGAGCACACGACCTTGGTATTTGTTGCAGATGAAATCTTCATAACGGTCGTTGAGGCCTTGAAGGTATTCAATCTGCATGCCCTGCTCGTAGTCACGGCCTCGATGCTGGATGTTCTTGACAAGGTGGGGAACAGAAGCGCGGAGATAGATCATGAGGTCAGGTAGTTTCACGACACTGATCATCTGCTCGAAGAGATCCATATAGGTCTCAAACTCTCGCTGGGGAAGGTTCCCCTGTGAATAATTGTTGGCCGTGAAGACATAGACGCCTTCAAAAATACTGCGATCCTGAATAACAGGCTGTTCCATGGAGGCAATTTCAAGAATATCCCTGAAACGCTCTTTCAGAAAAAAGATCTCAAGATTAAAAGACCAACGGGAGATGTCCTTATAATAATCGGAAAGATAGGGGTTTTCACGCACCGCTTCAAAACGGGGAATCCAATCGTAATGCTTCGCCAACATGGTTGTCAGCGTGGTCTTACCACTTCCTATATTTCCTGCAATAGCTATGTGCATAATTAGATTTATTTGTTTTCATGGCTTTAAAAAAGCACAATATCGGGCGCAAAAATACTCAAAAACTATCAATCATACAAATCAAAATTGCAGAAAGTGCGAAAATTATAAGTAACTGATGTTAAAGTAAAAGGAAACACAGTAAAAAAACATTATTTTATAATGACTATCCAAAATTAATTGCTAACTTTGCACCGAAATATTCGCTAAACTAACTTATAAACTAACAATACCGTTTAATATGGAAAATATTGGATTGGGCCTGCAATTGCTGGCCGTCGGTATGGTTACGGTTTTTGCTATCCTACTCATTGTTATCTATGGTAGCAAAGCCCTCATTCATATTGTAAATTATATCGCTCCTGAGGAGGCTTCTGCCAAGAAGACGAAAATGGCTGTGCAAAAGAATGCAGCTATTCTCAGTCACGACACTACGGCCTCTGATTCTACGATTGACACGCAGACTATGGAGATTCTGCAGAAAGCTATCTCCCAGCTTACTGCGGGTAAGGGTCACCTTTCTCAGGCTGTCAAGATTTAATTTATCAGAGTATTTACACAATTCTATTTGGGCTGGTCACCTTCTTTGGTGGCGTGCTAACTATTTGAAATCTAGCAAACTTATAACATGAAAGAAGTTAAATTCAGCCTCGTCTTCCGCGATATGTGGCAGAGCGCAGGCAAGTATCAACCTCGTGTTGACCAACTCCTTAAAGTAGCTCCCGCAATTATTCGCATGGGATGTTTCGACCGTGTAGAAACGAACGGCGGTGGCTTCGAACAGGTAAATCTTCTTTATGGTGAAAATCCCAACAAATCAGTTCGTGCCTGGACAAAGCCTTTCCATGAGGCTGGCATCCAGACTCACATGCTTGACCGTGCTCTCAACGCGCTTCGTATGAGCCCCTGTCCTAAGGACTTGCGAAAACTTTTCTACAAGGTAAAGCATGCTCAGGGTACGGATATTACCCGTATTTTCTGCGGTCTGAATGATGAACGCAACGTTATTCCTTCCATTCAGTATGCTAAGGAAGCTGGTATGATTGCCCAGGCTTCTCTCTGTATTACCCACAGCCCCATCCACACGGTAAAGTACTACATCGAACTGGCTGAAAAGTTCATCGCTGCCGGTGCTGATGAAATCTGCTTGAAGGATATGGCGGGTATCGGCCGTCCCGATAGTCTCGGCAAAATTTGTGCTGGCATCAAGGCGAATCATCCTGACATTGTAATTCAGTACCACAGCCACGCAGGTCCCGGCTTTAACATGGCTTCCATCCTCGAAGTTTGCAAGAATGGCTGCGACTATGTCGATACGGGTATGAGTCCTCTTTCATGGGGTACCGGTCATGCTGACATCATTACCGTTCAGGAAATGTTGAAGGATGCTGGTTTCAAGGTAAAGGAAATCAATATGGAGGCATACATGGAGGTACGCTCCATGATTCAGGAGATGATGGACGACTTC
>DCHS01000031.1:0-3508 GCA_002314875.1 Prevotellaceae bacterium UBA1746 | reverse complement strand
CCTCAACAACTCTCTGCTTGTCAAGCCCGGTCTTCCCGGTGGTATGATGGGTTCTCTGATGACTGACCTCGAAGAGAATCTTGCTTCTCTCAACAAGTGGAAGAAGAAGAACAATCAGCCAGAACTCACTACGGATCAGATGCTGATCAAGCTCTTTGATGAAGTAGCTTATGTTTGGCCTAAGGTTGGCTACCCCACTCTCGTTACTCCTTTCAGCCAGTATGTTAAGAATCTCGCCCTTACGAATGTCATCCAAATGGAGAAGGGTCGCGAACGCTGGTCAATGATTGCTGATAACATCTGGGATATGATTCTTGGTAAGGCAGGTCGTCTCCCCGGTCCTCTTGCTCCAGAAATCGTTGCTCTTGCCAAGGAACAGGGCCGTGAATTCATGACCACTGATCCTCAGCTGAACTACCCCGATGATCTTGATGTTTATCGCGAGAAGATGCGTGCAAACGGATGGGAACTTGGCGAAGACGAAGAAGAACTCTTCGAATACTCCATGCATCCCGCTCAGTATGAGGCTTATAAGAGTGGTAAGGCTAAGGCTGACTTTGAAGCTGACCTTGCAAAGCGTAAGGAAGCGGAACAGCCCAAGAGCACACCTGCAGAGATGCCGAAAACGATTACCGTTTCACTCAATGGCCAGAACTACAAACTCAACGTTGCCTACGGTGACGAAATGCCTGTACCTACCGCTGCTCCCGTTTCTGGAGGTAGCAACGATATCGAAAACCTTGACGGTGAAGACATCCTCGCTCCCCTTGAAGGTAAATTCTACCGTATCAAGGACGCTCAGGAAGTGGCCAAGTATGTCGGCGACGAAATCAAGAAGGGCGATGTCCTCGGTTACATCGAGGCAATGAAGACCTACAACGCTATTCGTGCAGAATTCGACGGTACAATTACTGCTATTCTCTTTAACTCCGGTGATCCCGTTGAGGAAGATGATGTAATCATCAAGATTGCCAAAAAGTAATCTGTGTGGCTTATGGACATTATCTATCAAATAATTGATAAGCTGTACTCGATGACGGCATTCAGCAGTATTATTGCTGATCCGACCTTCATTGTTATGTACTTGCTTGCTTTTGGCTTGCTCTATCTGGGTATTGTCAAAAAATACGAGCCTCTTCTATTGATTCCCATCGCTTTTGGTGTTTTGATTGCCAACTTCCCAGGCGGTGACATGGGGGTCATTCAGGCTGATTCCGAAGGTTATGTAACTCTTGCTGACGGTAGTAAAGAAATTATCTGGGATATGCCTCTTCATAAGGTGGCACACGAACTTGGCCTTATGAATTTCATTTACTACATGCTCATTAAAACAGGTTTCCTTCCTCCTATAATATTTATGGGCGTAGGCGCATTAACGGACTTTGGTCCTATGTTGCGAAACCTGAAACTCGCTATCTTCGGTGCTGCGGCTCAGATGGGTATTTTCAGTGTACTCCTCGTTAGTCTTTTAGCTGGATTCACTCCTCAGGAAGCTGCATCTCTCGGTATTATCGGCGGTGCCGATGGTCCTACCGCTATTTTTACAACAATTAAGCTCGCTCCTCATCTCCTTGGTCCTATTGCCATTGCTGCTTACAGCTACATGGCTCTCGTTCCAGTGATTATTCCTCTGGTTGTAAAGTGTCTTTGCACCAAGAAGGAACTTCTCATCAACATGAAGGAACAGGACAAGCGTTACCCTAACAATACGGAAATTCGTAATCTTCGTGTTTTGAAGATTATCTTCCCTATCGCGGTAACAACTATTGTAGCGCTTTTCGTGCCCACTGCCGTACCATTGGTAGGTATGTTGATGTTCGGTAACCTTCTTAAAGAAATCGGTGCTGACACCAGCCGTCTCTACGATGTTGCAGCCAATGCCATCATGAACACTGCAACGATCTTCCTCGGCCTCTCTGTCGGCGCGACAATGACTTCTGAAGCATTCCTCAACATTCAGACCCTGGGTATCGTTGCCGGCGGTTTCTGTGCCTTCGCACTTTCCATCGCTTCTGGTATCTGTATGGTCAAGGTTTGGAACCTCTTCAGCAAGAAGAAGATCAATCCGCTCATTGGTGCAACCGGTCTTTCTGCCGTTCCTATGGCGAGCCGTGTCTGCAACGAAATCTCCACGAAGTACGATCCCAAGAACCATGTCCTCAACTACTGCATGGCTTCTAACATCTCTGGTGTTATCGGTTCTGCCGTCGCTGCCGGCGTTCTCATCTCGTTCTTAGGATAAACACTCATATACACAATAAAAGCCCTTAAAAGGAATATACTCTCCTTTTAAGGGCTTTGCTTTTAATATAGGCTAATTGATCCATTTGCTTTTCTGACCGCGTACCAACTTCGCTTTTGGATGTGAGCACATAATCAGAATTCCTTTATATAATGTCTCTGCTGAATGTTTGCAAAACTTGCATTTTCTTCCCGTCCTGATTATATGCTATGGCAATTCATTTGATAGAAAACTAACAATTCGAAGGTTTAAGTCTATTTGTCTTTGTGATATGCTTCCGGAAAATCTTTGACTAACAGACTGGCAAAATTCATATTGTTCATCAGAAATTGGAAGATATCTAATATCACCATTGGGGAGTTCAAGCCAAGATACACCATTCGGTTGCTGACTTAATAAACAATGTGCAAACGAAGAGACTCTGTACTTTGAGATAGCATTCAACCATGCAGGAAGATTACGTTCTTTTATAAGCTGCTTGATTTCATTTCTAATAGAATGGTAGGGGCAAAAGTCGCAATTTGTAAAAGGAAAGATTCTACAATTTTCATTTGGCTTCTTAGTAATCTCAAAGTTCTCTATTACTTCCTTCGATGACTTTTCTGCATACCATTGCCTTCTTTCTTTATTCTTAATCACCTTTGACTCTAATCTCGGATTTGATAGCCATGTTCTATCCTCTGCAGTTTCTAATAGAAACTTCGTCAACGCAGATTTATCAGCAAATTCATTGAGAAAGCGTTCAAGCCTGACTTCCACACAAGGAAGAGCATGCTCCTTAATTTTGCACAACTTTTCAAAATCTACAGGATGAGTAACACAGATCTCAATCCATAGACGGTGAGGCTTACATTTTTCACCCACATACTTTACCCCTACTAAGTCTGGTTGAAGAGAATCAATATCAACTCGCTTCTCTACTTCAACATCGTCAAAAGTAAAAAGAGTAACTTTAGAAACGTTTTCAAAGGCTGGAAGTTTTAATTGCTTGGTTTGGGCAATAATCGATTTTGCCAAAAGGTGCAACTCCGATTCATGTGCCCCGGAACATTCCGTACGATTATAATGAGCAAAATGGGGTTGAACTATATCTCCTTGACGTGCTACTAATTGACCGTGACAACTAGGACAATAGCATTTACAAGCCAATCCATTCTCAACCTCTGAAACATGGCGCATCTTTCCTTCTGCGTCAAGACCATATTGAAGCTGTATCATAATATACAATAATAGATCTAGCAAAAAAATAAGAGCCTCAAGTCTTTT
>DCHS01000027.1:43266-74994 GCA_002314875.1 Prevotellaceae bacterium UBA1746 | reverse complement strand
TTGACACTCTCCATCTTCCAGATCTGCATTTCGTCAGAACCGTTGATTTCACCCGTTGCTACCAAAGCGCCTTCAGCGCGAACAGCCTTCTGGGTAAAGGGGTTGATGAGGCGCCAGGAACCGGAGAGTTCGCTGACATTCCAGTGCTGGGCGGGAGCCGTAGCGTCGAGAGTGGCCAGACGGCCGTCATCGGTGAGGACGGTACCGTAAGAACTCTTGAGGTGGTAGAGAACACCGCGTTCGATGTTGGTCTGCGCGTTAACGGTCAAAGCGACAATTGCCATTAAGCAGAGGCAAAAGATGGATTTGAGAGTTTTCATAAGGTTGAGGTTTTGAGGTTTACACTTGAAGCGGGCGCTTCAAGCACACTGCTACTTTGTTTCAAAATTAGGCGGCTTTCGGGACCCATATTGAAGAGAAGGTCAATAATGGAGAGATTCGGAAGAAAGCCGTGACGGGAACGGAAAACCTGGTAATAGGGAACGGGACGGAAATCCGGGTCGAAATCGAAGGCTATCTTCGGACGGATCGTCTCACGAAAGTCCTTCGCTTCGGGGAGATTAAGATAAGTCCCGTCGTTCACCGTGATAGAGGGATGGAGTTCAAGAAGGTCCAGAACGAGTTGCTGGAGGTCGTGATTGAAATCCACGAGGAATTCGTAAGGACGAGAGAAGATCGTCTCGAACTCGTCAGCATAGTATTCGAAAAACGGGCTGGACTCATAGGCAGAAACGATGGCCTGCCAATGCTGGTGACGCCATTTTCCATGGTCACTGATGCGGATGGCATGCATCGGCGTCTTTGAAGTGCCGCACGGCATACCTTCCACCGGAACGGTAAGCGCCAGAGGACCATCGTCGCCAGCGATGATGCAGCGGTTACGATAAGTCTGCTTCACATAGTGGTCCGCGCGCTCTTCGATGATAGGTTCACCGCTATACAGTTTTGTATAGTAGTGTACGGGACCGAGATATGTGGAAGTGAGAAGAATCATGATTATTTGATGTCGTCAACCCACTTGAAGCAGCGAGACCAGCGGATGTGGCCCTTGCCCCAGCCGTAGTCAGCATCGGTAGAGAGCCATACGAAGAGAGGCTTGCCGACAATGTGGTCTTCAGGAACAAAGCCCCAGAAGCGGCTGTCGGCAGAGTTGTCACGGTTGTCACCCTGCATCCAGTAGTAGTCCATCTTGAAGGTGTAGGACTTTTCTTCCTTGCCGTTGATAAAGATCTTTCCGTCCTTAATCTGGAGATCGTTGCCCTCATAAACCTGAATGCAACGCTCGTAGAAAGGAAGGTTTTCGAGAGAAAGCTCAATGCTCTTTCCCTTGGCGGGAATCCAGATGGGACCATAGTTGGCCGTTGTCCAACCTGTCTTCTTGTTCAAAGGATAGAGGAAGCCTCCGTAAGCGGGAGCCTGGCCGAGCACTGTGCAGAATTCAGGATGCTTCTCGAGAACTGCCTTCGTATCCTTGTTCAAAGGCATGGAAACCGTATTCTCATTAACCATGTTGCTGAGATCTTCGCCAGTGATGCCGTTATCCTTGAAGAAGTTTTCGTCACCCGTCAGCCACTGAGAGATTTCGTTCATGGTGTAACCACCAGCCTTCAACTGTTCGGGAGCATAGCCCATAGGGAGCTGAGACCAGTTTTTCCACTGAACATTGTAAGCATACTGGGCAAGCTTGGGCTCGGGAAGAGCCTTGCCATCGAGATAAACGATATTGTCCTTAATCTGCAAAGTCTGGCCGGGTTTGCCGACACAGCGCTTTACATAGTTTTCGCGACGGTCAACGGGACGCCAGGAAATTTCGCCGAAATGCTCGGGCTGAGAAGCCACATAGTTGTAGCCAGCCTGATAGAGCTTGGCATAAGCCTCACGCTCCTCAAGCGGAGAAAGAGAATCGCCGGGAAGTGCATTGCCCAGTTCGTCAATGCTCATCTGATAGCAGTAACGATAGAAATCCGTACTTTGGAGATATTCAGCAATTGTGTCTCCGGAAGGATAGGTGAAGACAACGATGTCTCCGACCTCGACATTGCCGAGACCCTTTACACGACGATATTCCCACTGGGGCCAGTCGATGTAGCTCTTGCCGCCACCGAGGAATGCCGGCATGTTGTGCTGTGTGAGCGGCATGGTAAGCGGAGTGGAAGGGATGCGGGGACCATAGTGAACCTTGGAAACCAAAAGATAGTCACCCGTAAGAAGACTCTTCTCCAAAGAAGAAGAAGGAATGACGAAATTCTGGAAGAAGAAGAGGTTCAGGAAGTAAATGGCAACACCGGCGAAGACGATAGCATCTACCCAGGACATAATGCCGCGGAAAAGCGGATTCTCGAGATCCTGCCACCATGTCCACTTGATTTTGTGGGAAATATATGCGTCATAGATGAAGGGAACGACGATGAGACCCCACCAGCTCTTTACCCAATAGAGGAAGAGAAGATAGAGAACAGTCAGGACTACGAATGCAATCCAGTTCTTTTTAGGCTCCTTAGGAGTTAAATCTTTTGTTTTAGTATTTGCCATAAAGCTGATTAATGTAGGCTCTGCGCCAAAGGGCAGAACTATATCTTGTTATTTGTGATTTAGAATTGGAAGAGATCATCGATAGTCTGCCATCCGCTCTTGTCAGCGAGGAATTCTGCTGCGAGAACAGCGCCCAAAGCGAAACCTTCGCGAGTGTGGGCAGAGTGGGTGATCTGGATGAGGTCAGCGGGAGAATCGTAGGTCAGCGTGTGAATACCGGGAACCTCGTCGCGACGAATTGCGTCAATGCGAAGCAAATCAGCGGGAGTGTCAAGTGAACCTGTGATGCTGCCGTCAGCCTCGTGTACCTGGCCCTTTACCCAACCCGTCTTGCGGTCAAGTTCTTCGCAAGCGTGCTCGGCGAGAGTGATAGCTGTTCCGGAAGGAGCGTCAAGCTTGTGAATATGGTGCGTTTCCTCGAGCGTAACGTCGTATTGCGGGAACGCGTTCATGATGCGCGCGAGATGACGGTTTACCGCGCGGAAGATGGCCACACCGACGCTGAAGTTGGAACTCCAAAGAAGCGTCTTGCCTTCGTTCTTGCAGAGGTCCTGCATTTCTTCGAGCACTGCGCCTTTCAGCCAGCCTGTAGAGCCGCTGACCACCTTTACCCCCTGTTCAAAACAGCGGCGAACATTGCCCTCGGCAACGGTCGGTGCGGTAAACTCAATAGCAACTTCTGCAGAGCGGAAGGCGTCAGAGTCAAAATCATTCGTATTGTCAATGTCTATGATGGAAACAATCTCGTGTCCACGCTGGCGCGCGATGGACTCAATCATGTGGCCCATCTTGCCATATCCTATAAGAGCTATTTTCATAATGTGTGCATAATAAGGGAATTTCGGCTGCAAAATTACAGCAAAAGCCTTGAATTGCCAAATCTTTTTGTGTTTTTTAGTGGTTTTGCACGCGCATATACATATTATGCGAAAAGAAATTTGGCCGTTTCGCCAATTTGGCGTAAATTTGCTCCCAAATAGACAATTTAAGAAAATGAGTTTAAAATGTGGTATAGTCGGTCTGCCCAATGTTGGTAAATCGACACTTTTCAATTGCCTGAGCAACGCTAAGGCTCAGAGCGCAAATTTCCCTTTCTGCACCATCGAACCTAACGTTGGTGTAATCACTGTTCCCGATGAACGTCTGGCCGTTCTGGCTCCGTTAGTAAATACAACCAAGCTTGTCCCCACGACCGTGGAAATCGTTGACATCGCCGGTCTTGTTAAGGGTGCTTCCAAAGGCGAAGGTCTTGGAAACCAGTTTCTTGGCAACATCCGCGAGACGGATGCCATCATCCACGTTCTCCGTTGCTTCGATGATGACAATGTGGTACATGTGGACGGCACCGTTGATCCTGTCCGCGACAAGGAAATCATCGATACCGAACTTCAGTTGAAGGACCTTGAAACCTGCGAAAACCGCATCAAGAAGGTAGAGAAGATTGCCCAGGTTGGTGGTGACAAGAATGCCAAGATTGAGTATGAAGTGCTCTGCGCCTACCGTGAGGCACTCCTTGAAGGTAAGAACGCCCGTTCCGTAGAATTCGACAGCAAGGACGAGCAGGCTGCTGCCAAGGGACTTTTCCTGCTGACTTCCAAGCCTGTTCTCTATGTTTGCAACGTCGATGAGGCTGCTGCTTCTACTGGCAATGCTTATGTCGAGGCAGTTCGCGAAGCCGTAAAGGATGAAAACGCTGAAATTCTTGTTGTTGCTGCTCAGACAGAAGCTGATATTGCTGAACTTGAGACCTATGAAGAGCGTCAGGAATTCCTTCAGGATCTCGGTCTCGAAGAGAGCGGTTGCAACCGTCTGATCAAGGCTGCTTACAAGATGCTTGAACTTGAAACCTTCCTCACCGCTGGTGAGATGGAAGTAAAGGCCTGGACCTATCGCAAGGGTTGGAAGGCTCCCCAGTGTGCCGGTGTTATCCATACCGATTTCGAGAAGGGTTTCATCCGTGCGCAGGTTATCAAGTATGAGGACTTCGTTCGTCTCGGCAGTGAAGCTGCTGTTCGCGATGCCGGTCTTCTCCATATTGAAGGTAAGGAGTATGTCGTTCAGGATGGCGACATCATGCACTTCCTCTTTAATGTATAAGCTTTTACAATCTGGCACCTCGGTGCCTAACCTTATAAACAGAAACTATTATGATAGTTTGGAATCCTGATTTAATCGCCTTCAGTATTGGCCCCATCGCCTTGCGTTGGTATTCCCTGCTGTGGTGTGTCGGTCTGGCTTTGGCATATGTCATTGTTTATAAATTATATAAGCAACAGCAGATTCCCGAGGAAAAGTTTGATCCTTTGTTCATTTATTGCTTCCTCGGTATTCTCGTAGGTGCCCGTCTGGGGCATTGTCTGCTTTATGAGCCTGAATACTTCCTGGCACATCCCGTGGAAATGTTCCTTCCTATTCGTTTTGACGAGGCAGGAGACTGGCATTTCACCGGTTATGCAGGTTTGGCCAGCCACGGTGGAACCGCAGGTATTATCCTTGCCTTGTGGCTATATGTCAAGCGCACCGGTGTGAATTTCATCCGTGTTATCGATACCATTGCCATTGCGACTCCTACCACAGCATGCTGTATCCGTCTTGGAAATCTGATGAACTCCGAAATCGTGGGTAAGTACACCAATAGCGATTACGGTTTCGTCTTTGAACGCCTCGGTGAAACCATGCCCCGTCATCCCGGACAGTTGTATGAAGCAATTGCCTATTTCATCTTCTTCTTTATCGGTCTCTGGCTGTATAAGAAGTATCCCCAGAAGATGGGTTCCGGTTTCTTCTTCGGCTTCTGCCTGACCAGTATCTTTACGTTCCGTCTCTTCGTTGAGATGTTCAAGGAAGTTCAGGAACCTTGGGAATTGCAGATGGTAGACGCTATCGGACTGAATCAGGGTCAGTTGCTGTCCATTCCCTTTATTATCCTTGGTGTTTTGGGCCTTTGTGGTGTCTACAAGCGCTTTGGTGACAGCAAACAGGCATAATTTGTCAATTTATTAATCCTCAATATTTAGTTTTTTTATCGTATGAAGACTACAAAAGTATTTTTTGGCGTTGCTGGCTTGAGCGTTCTCGCTCTCACCAGCTGTAGCAAGCTCGGCGAACTTTCTGCCGACAACTTTACCTGTACTCCCAACCCCCTCGAGGCTGTAGCTGGTAAGGTTCCTGCAACCATCGATGGCCGCTTCCCCGTGAAGTACATGAAGAAGAAGGCTGTTGTTACTGTTACTCCTGAACTTCGCTATGCTGCTGGTACCTCTACCGGTCAGAGTGCAACTTTCCAGGGTGAAAAGGCTGTAGGTAACAACCAGACCATCAGTTACAAGATGGGTGGTAACTACACTATGAAGAGCGTGTTCGACTATATTCCCGAAATGGAACAGAGCGAACTCTACCTCACCTTCGATGCTGCTATTGGCAAGAAGCACTTCAATGTTCCCGCAGTTAAGGTTGCTGACGGTGTTCTCGCTACCAGCCAGCTCGTTTACAAGACTGTAGGTTCTGCAAACACTTGTGTTGCTGCTGATGCTTACCAGCAGGTTATCGCTCAGCACCAGGATGCTCAGATCAAGTATCTCATCAACCAGGCTAAGGTTCGTACCAGCGAACTCGGTACCACTTCTATTCAGGACTTCGTTAAGGTTTTGAAGGAAATCAAGGCAGACCAGAAGGGTTATGCTCTCGACAACATCGAAGTTAGCGCTTACGCTTCTCCCGAAGGTGCCCTCAGCTTCAACGAAAAGCTCGCTGGCCAGCGTGGTGAAACTGCATCTAAGTATGTTAACGACCAGCTCAAGGACCTTGATCTCGCTGGTAATATCGATACCAAGTACACCGCAGAGGACTGGGACGGTTTCAAGGAACTCGTTGCTGCCAGCAACATCCAGGATAAGGACGTTATCCTCCGCGTGTTGAGCATGTACAACGATCCCGAAGAACGTGAAACTCAGATCAAGAACATCAGTGCTGCTTACACTGAACTCGCTGACGAAATCCTTCCCGAACTCCGTCGTGCTCGTATGACCATCAACTACAAGCTCATCGGTCGTACCAATGAAGAAATCCAGGAAACCTTCGCTTCTGATCCCACTCAGCTTTCTGTTGAAGAACTTCTTTATGCTGCTACTCTTACCGACGATGCTGCTGAACAGAAGAAGATCTTCACCGCTGCAACCAAGCAGTACCCCTCTGACTACCGTGCATACAACGGTCTCGCTCAGTTGGCATTCGCTGATGGTGACCTCGCTGCAGCAAAGCAGTATCTTGCTAAGGCTGGTGACAAGACCGAAGCTAATGCAAACGCTGCTCTCGTATCTATTGCAGAAGGTAACCTCGATCAGGCTGAATCTCTCCTCGGTAAGGCTCTTACCGCAAGCAACTACAACGAAGTTCTCGGTAACCTCCAGATTGCTCGTGGTAACTATACCCAGGCTGCTCAGGCTCTCAAGGGTGTAAACACCAACAGTGCTGCTCTTGCTCAGATCCTCGCTAAGGACTACACCGCTGCTAAGAACACTCTCGGCAATATCGCTAATGCAGATGCTTTGACTTCTTACCTCAGCGCTGTTCTTTCTGCTCGCACCGGTGACGTTGCAGCTGCTAAGACCGCTCTCCAGCAGGCTATCGCTAAGGACAGCAGCCTTGCTGAATATGCAAGCAAGGACCTCGAACTCCTTCTCGCTGGTGTAAAGTAAAAAAGTTTATAAGGTTTATATAGTTTATTGGGTTTATATATGAGACTCAATGACTATATCCTCTATTAACTCACAATAACAGGAGGTCAGGAATTGCTCCTGACCTCCTATTTTTCCCTCTTATGCGTAATCTCACTCTTTTCTCTCTTTTCCTTCTGTTGTTGACGGCATGCGGACCAGATAAGCATCATGGTCGCATTGAAGGAAAGCTTGAAGGTATCAATCAGGCTACCATTCAGGCTTTTGTAGATGACTCTTTGTCGGGCGACAAGGGTCATTTGGATACCATTACCGTCAAACGGGGGAAATTCTCGTATGACCGAGAGATTTCCGGCCCCGTGATTCTGACTTTGCTCTATCCCAACTTTTCTATGACCAACGTCGTAGTTTCTCCGGGACAGACGGTGAAAATCAAGGGTGATGCCAGTCGTTTGAAAGAACTAGAGATTGACGGTAATGAGGATAATCTGCTGTTGACGGAATTCCGCAAGCATAGTGCGAAACTCTCTGAAAATGAGATGAAGCGCGAAGCTGCCACCTTCATCCGCTCACATTCGAAGACCCTCGCTGCTGTATCCCTGTTCCGTGAAGTTTTTGCCAATGCAGAACAGATAGAGCAAAATCCGACAGCATCATTGCTGGCGGAATTGGAAAAAGCCCAGAAGGACAATCCGATTGTAAAGAGTTTGTCTGCGCGCCTGAAACCGATATTGAAGACTGCCATCGGCGAAAAATTACCAGCATTCACAGCGACTGCTTTCGATGGTACTACAATCAACAGCAGCAGCTATGCTGGCAAACCGTTGCTCATTGTCTTCTTTGCCCAGTGGGACGGCAACTTCTATCTGATGAAGCGTTATTCGAGAGAGTTGCAAAGAGCTGTTGGTGCAGGAAATATGAATATGCTTTTTGTTTCGCTCGATGCAGAAAAAACTTTGTTGCAGAATTCTTTGGGAACAGAGGGGCTGCCCGGAAAACTGGCGTACGACGGCAAGGCTTTCCAGTCACCATTGGTGAAGACGCTGGGCATCCGCTATGTCCCCGGCAATCTCTTGATTGATGGCAACGGAACGATTATTGCCCGTGATATCCCTACCGATACCTGGCAGAACAAGATTCCTTCCCTTTTAAATTAAAATTCAAAAACATCTTTCACTCTTTCACTTTGTACTATAAGTGATTGAAATTCAATGTTTTTTATAGTGAAAGATACTTTCACTTACCCTTCATTTTACCTTCACACCCCCCATTTTCGGGCATTTTTTCGTATAGTGAAGCTTATGTGAAGGAAAAGTGAAAGTATCTTTCACTTTGTATACATCACATTTTCAGATAGTTAAGTGCCAAAGTGAAAGAGTGAAAGTATTTTTTGAATTTCTATGAAAAAGTATTTTTTTACAAACATAAACTGCCGCGGACCCAAAATTAACTAGGTCCGCGGCAGTTTTAACTAGGTCCCTTGTAGTTTTAACTGCAAGGCGGTGCAGTTTTCATGTTTTCGCAGGCTTATTTCACGATGATTTCATCAACGAAAAGGAAGCCGGGTTTGCCACGACCACCATGCCATTCGGGGAGAGCGTGTTCAGAAGTCATACGAACCTTGATGTAGCGCGTCTTGACGGGTTCGAAGGAAAGACTGTGGGTGAAGATACCGTCGGCATCCTTTTCCTTCATCGCAGGATATTGTTCGCTGGCAATTTGCTGGAAGGATGCAGAAGCGAGACTTTCGAAAGTTACCGTGGAGTCTGCGGGGATGGAGAGGGTAAAATCGCGAGCATCGAAGATCCAGTCACCCTTGCCAACAAGCGTGTTGATGCTGATGCTGCTGATTTCCTGTTCACTGCCTAAATCGACGAGAGCCTCAAGATCATTATTGGTAAAGCCAATCCACTGGCCACTACCGAAGTTTGTCGTATTGCCAAGGACGCCATCTACCAGGTTCAGGGCACCATTGTACGTATAACGGTCGTTCGGTTCCTGAAGAAGAACAATGCGCTGAGCAGTAGCTTTGGAGAAAGTAATATCCTTGCTGCCAGCATGACTCATCAGAATCTGGGGAGCCGCAGAGTTGACGTGACGGAGACCGGGACGGAAGGCAGCAAATCGCAGCTGAGCATTTTCACGGATTTCGAGAGGATCATGATAAATGGTGGAGCCAGAGTGGACGGGACTTCCGTCAAGCGTGTAGCGTACCTGTGCATCATCAACAGTATTCAGTTCTGCAACAATGCAATGACTGTCGGTATCCGTGGTGAAGGTAGGTTGGACATCGAAGATATGGCGGGCGTAGTTGTAACCCTGTTCATCGTAAACTTTCAGCAAATTGATGGTACGACGGCAGAAATCTGCATAGTCCTTCGTGTCACGTGCCGTCCACTGAATATCTGCCAAAGCAGCCATACGAGGGAGTTCCATATATTCCATCTGGCTGTAAGTAGGCATGTATTCCGTCCAGCAGTTTGCCTGGACACCGATGATGTATTCACCGAGATTCTGCTTCAAAAGAGCATCGGGAACCGGTTCGTAACTATAAACGCGATCGAGGGGAAGGTAACCGCCAATGGCATCCGGCTCATTCTTGGTATCCAAACTCTGGTAATAGTCGAAGTAAAGGTAAGAGTTCGGAGTCATAATGACGTCGTGGTGCTGCTTAGCGGCTTCAATACCACCAGCTTCACCGCGCCAGGACATCACCGTAGCACCTTCAGCGAGACCACCTTCGAGTGTTTCATCCCAGCCAATCATCTTGCGACCCAAAGAAGCCAGATGAGCTTCCGCATGACGGATGACATAACTTTGGAGACGCTCTTCTGCGGTATGGCCGTCCTTTGCTTCGAGGCCATTCGCCTTGATGCGAGCCTGGCACTTGGGACAAGTCTTCCAACGCGTCTTGGGACATTCGTCACCACCGACATGGATATATTCAGAGGGGAAAATCTTTACGACTTCATCGAGGACATCGTCGATAAACTTCAACGTCTTGTCATTACCGGCACAAAGCACATCTTCGCTGACGCCCCAGATCGTCCAAACATCATAAGGGCCACCCGTGCAACCCAGTTCTGGATAGGCAGCCAAAGCTCCCAGCATGTGGCCCGGCATATCGATTTCAGGAACGATGACGATATTACGCTCTTCGGCGTATTTTACAAGTTCCTTGCATTCCTTCTGGGTATAATAGCCACCATAGGGCTTGCCGTCATAAACACCACTGTTGTGGCCAATGACCGTTTCGCTACGCTTGGAACCTACCTCAACAAGACGCGGGTATTTCTTGATTTCAAGACGCCAGCCTTGGTCATCAGTAATGTGCCAATGGAAACGGTTGATGTTATGAAGCGCAAGCATATCGATAAAGCGGCGGATACTGTCAGTGGTCACATAATGACGGGAAGTATCGAGATGACCACCGCGATAGGCAAAGCGGGGACTATCCTGGATGGAAACTGCGGGAATCACTACGTCGTTAGTTTTTGGAGCCGTTCTTGCACCAATGACCTTGCCAATATGAGGCAGTGCCTTTCGAAGTGTCTGGATGCCATAGAATACGCCAGCGTCAGTCACACCT
Organism: Prevotellaceae bacterium UBA1746; assembly: GCA_002314875.1. Classification (GTDB taxonomy): domain Bacteria; phylum Bacteroidota; class Bacteroidia; order Bacteroidales; family Bacteroidaceae; genus Alloprevotella. The sequence goes on along the minus strand of DCHS01000027.1, from coordinate 64,197 downwards.
TGGATGTCGATGTGTCGTTCGTCTGAATTCAGGACATAGGCATCAGCGTTGTTGATGTAAGGCATGTAGGAATGAACTTCCAGCTGAATGAAATTGCTGGCAGGAGCCTTGGTCTTGATGACAAGATTCAAGCCAGTTCGTTCTGCAATGTACTGCTGCAAAAAGCGGGCATTGCGCTTTGAAGCCTTGTTCTTTTCGCAAACAATGACCGTCTGGGCATTAAGAACAAACGCCTCGCTTTTGGCATTAGGAATAATGCTTGCAGGACGTGGAACGACATTAAAATCAGCCGTTTGTGCATTGACGTTCATTGAAGAGAGCAGAGCGAGAACGCAAAAGATGAGAGAAAGAGTCTTCTTCATAGGGATTGTCTTTTAGATTATATTCTTGCCGCAAAGATACAAAATCCCCACCAAACCACGAAGGAAAGGCGGGGATTTTTTAGGTTTATTAAGTTTATGTGCCTAAGGCACGGTTTATAAGGTCAAAGGATTAGAAGATAACCTTCTTGCCATTAACTACATATACACCCTTGATAGCGTTGTTTACGCGACGGCCCTGGAGATCGAAGATGTTCTTCTGGCCCTGACCCATTTCAACTTCAGAAATGTTAGAAGAGGTCTTGCCGTTGATAGAAACGAGGTGGCAGCCCTTGCTGAACTCATTCTGAGAGTTGTAAGTAGTAAGATAACCAACACCAATTACTTCGTCACCTAACTTGAGGTAATCTTCAGAAACGATGTCTTCGCCATCGAGACCATAGCACTGGTAGAATTCGAAGTTGGGAGTTTCTTCGCCGTTATCGCTGATGTAGATATTCTGGTTCTTGTAAGAGCTGTTGAAAGTGTACTTGCAAACCTTACCCTTAACATAAACCTGCTGGCTGAAGTCGTTGTTAGCGTCAGCGAGGAGAGCAGCAGCCTCAGCTACGGTGTAAGCGGTTTCAAGAGTATTAGCGATGTCATTGAGCTTACCGCCGTTTGACTTGTGGCTAACATAGATTGCGTTCTTGATTTCGGGAGTACCATTGTATTCAACGTAGGTACCAACGATGGTGATTTCATCACCGATAGTAACACCGAGTTCGCTCCAAACCTTGTTGTTGGTCTGATCTTCAGGCTTAACAACACCGTAAACGTAGATCTCAGTTGCGGGATCATCGAGATCGCCAAGATAGAAGTTACCGTAAGTGCTGTTTGCAATCTTGTTTACGATACCGGTTACCTTGTAAGCAGTAGTAGTGTTCTTTTCTGCGAGGAACTGGTCAACGGTACGAACTTCGTAGCTGTTGGGATCGAAATCAGCGGGATCGGGATCTACAGGATCAACGCTGCCACCATCACTGATACCACCATTAGTGGTCGTCAAAGAAGCATCGTCAACGAGGAGATTGCCGTAGGTATTGGTATCCGTTGATTTGGGATTCATCACTACGAGGTTAAGCTGAGTAGTTTCTGTAAGAGTGAAGGTATAGGTAATCTGCTGCCATCCGGAGATATTGTTAGTGTAATCACCGTAAACATAGGATCCCATCTTGTTGTTAGCAGCATCCCAAGGAGCATAACCGGGACGTGCAGATGCAGCAACGTCACCTTCTGCCTTTACCCAGAAACTGAAGGTGTAGTCACCAGCCTTGAGGTTCAGTTCCTTGTAAGCAAGACGCTTGTTTGAGGTGGTGTTGGCAACGCAAACTGAGTAAGAACCAGCATGAGCATCGGTGCTCTGGCTGAGAGTTGCATTGGAAGCTGTAGTTGTAGACTTCCAGTTTACGGGAGTAGAACCGTCCCATGCTTCGAAACCGCCATTTTCGAGGAGATTAGTCTGAGCACTCATGGTGAGAGCGCCACAAACTGCGAGAAGAGAGAGTAAAAATTTCTTCATACGTTATATTTTTAGTTAGTTGATATTTTTGCGTTGCAAATTTAATCCTTTATTTTTATATAGGAGTAATATCAAAGTAAGTTTTTGAGATTTTTTTTTGTCAAGACAAAGATTTGTTATAAAAGTAGTGCCCAAAGCCGATGTGACTTTGGGCACTGCTTATGAATATGAGAAACGGATTATTTCAGGACACCGAGTTCCTTGCCCACCTTGATGAATGCAGCGATACACTTGTCAAGATGTTCACGTTCATGACCAGCAGAAATCTGGACGCGGATACGAGCCTGTCCCTGAGGAACAACAGGGTAGTAGAACCCGGTTACATAGATACCCTCTTCCTGAAGAGCAGCGGCATAGCGCTGAGAAAGCGGTGCGTCATAAAGCATAACTGCACAGATAGCGCTCTGTGTGGGCTTGATGTCGAAACCGGCAGCAATCATCTTGTCACGGAAGTATTCTACGTTTTCAACGAGCTTGTCGTGCAAAGCATTGCTTTCCTTGAGAATCTTGAAGGTTTCGATACCAGCACCTACTACTGAAGGAGGAATAGAGTTGGAGAAGAGATAAGGACGACTACGCTGACGAAGCATGTCGATAATCTCCTTGCGACCGGTGGTAAAACCGCCGACAGCACCACCGAAAGCCTTACCGAGCGTACCCGTGTAGATATCTACGCGACCGTAGGTATTGAAGAATTCGCTGACACCATGACCAGTGGGACCAACAACGCCCGCAGAGTGGCTTTCATCTACCATAACGAGTGCGTCGTACTTTTCTGCGAGATCACAAATCTTGTCCATAGGAGCAACGTTACCGTCCATGGAGAAAACACCATCGGTTACGATGATGCGGAAACGCTGAGCCTGAGCAGCTTGGAGCTGACGCTCGAGGTCTTCCATGTCAGCGTTTGCATAGCGATAGCGAACAGCCTTGCAAAGACGTACACCGTCGATGATAGATGCGTGATTGAGCGCATCAGAAATGATAGCATCATCCTTGGTGAGAAGAGGTTCGAAAACACCACCGTTAGCATCGAAGCAAGCAGCATAGAGAATGGTATCTTCCGTATGGAAGAAATCGCTGATGGCAGCTTCGAGTTCTTTGTGTGCATCCTGGGTTCCGCAGATGAAGCGAACGCTGGACATACCGTAACCACGGCGGTCCATCATATCCTTAGCGGCCTGGATGAGACGAGAGTTGTTGGAGAGGCCAAGGTAATTGTTGGCACAGAAGTTTAACACAGTCTTGCCGGCAACCTCGATGGCAGCCTGCTGAGGGCCTTCGATGAGGCGCTCATTCTTGTAAAGACCAGCCTCGCGGATACCAGCGAGTTCAGCCTGCAAGTGTTCTTGGAATTTTCCGTACATAATGAGAGATTTTGGGTTTCTGATTGCAAAATTACAGTGTTTTTTTGAATAAACACACATTCTAAGAAAAAAAATCAAGAAATTTTTTGTGTATTCATCAACTTGCCGTAACTTTGTGCTGGATTTATGCAGAAATCGGCAATTATGCAGTTTGTGCAGAATCCAAAATGTTTCAATCTTGTCTGCAATGAAGAATATCTTAGTGATCGGAGCAACTGGTCAAATCGGCTCCGAACTTACCATGAAACTTCGTGGTATTTATGGCAACGAACATGTAGTCGCTGGATATATCCGTGGTGCAGAACCCAAGGGAATTCTCCTTGAAAGTGGTCCTGCTGAAATCTGCGATGTAACGGATGGTGCTGCAATCGATGCCGTTGTGAAGAAGTATCATATCGATACAATTTACAATCTTGCCGCTCTTTTGAGCGTTGTTGCTGAGAACAAGCCTATGCTTGCCTGGAAGATTGGTATTGATGGCCTCTGGAACATTCTGGAGATCGCTCGCGAGAACGGTTGTGCTGTCTTCACACCTTCTTCTATCGGTTCTTTCGGTCCCGAAACTCCCCGTGACCAGACTCCCCAGGATACTACCCAGCGTCCCCGTACAATCTACGGTATCTCAAAGGTTACTACCGAACTCCTCTCTGACTGGTACTTTAACAAGTATGGAGTAGATACCCGTTCTGTCCGCTTCCCCGGTTTGATCAGTAATGTAACTCCTCCGGGTGGTGGAACTACCGACTACGCTGTTGACATCTATTATGCAGCCGTTAAGGGTCAGGACTTTATCTGTCCTATTGCAGAAGGTACATACATGGATATGATGTATATGCCTGATGCCCTCAATGCCTGTGTTCAGTTGATGGAAGCAAACCCCGTTCGTTTGGCTCATCGCAATGGTTTCAACATTGCTTCAATGTCCTTCGAACCTGGTGAGATTTATAGAGAAATCCAGAAGCATCGTCCTGATTTCAGAATGCAGTATCAGGTGGATGCTCTGAAGCAGAGTATAGCATCAAGCTGGCCCAACAGTCTTGATGATACTTGTGCAAGAAATGAATGGGATTGGAACCCCACTTTCAACCTCGAATCCATGACCGTAGATATGCTTGAAAAGCTGTCAGCCAGACTTGCATAAACGAATATATACGGTATACTTTTTGAAAAACTTATTGAAACGCGAACCTACAAAGTGCGCGCTAAATTAGTTCATCTATTTACTAATGTGTCTAAAATGGGATACATAATAGACAAAAAGCGGCATTTCGATCTCGAAAATGCCGCTTTTTTGCTGTTTTTGTTTGTAATTATGCATATTTGTATTAACTTTGCTGCGGTTAATATCGATAAATCATATCTGTAAACTTTAGAAAATTTATATATATGTCAAAAAAAATGACGCTTCTGCTAACGGGTCTCGCATTCACTGCGGGCTCTGCGTTTGCCCAGAAGCATGTCACAGGTACTGTCGTTGACTCTGACGGTGAACCTGTAATCGGAGCCAATGTGCTTGTTGAAGGCACAGGAATCGGTGTTACGACAGACAATAACGGTAAGTTTACGCTCAAAAGCGTTCCTTCTTCCGCAAAACGTCTTGTTGTGACTTATCTCGGTATGGAGAAGAAGACGGTAAGTATTTCTTCAAACGTCCAAGTAGTAATGAAGATGGCCGACAACAGTATCAGTGAGGTTGTCGTAACTGGTATGACCAAGACCGATAAGCGTCTCTTTACCGGTGCTACCGCAAAGGTAGATGCTGATAAGGTGAAGTTTGACGGTGTGCCTGATGTCAGCCGTGCCCTCGAAGGCCGTGTTGCTGGTGTGAGTGTACAGAACGTATCAGCAACCTTTGGTACTGCTCCTAAGATCCGTGTTCGTGGTGCTACCTCAATCTATGGTAACAGCAAACCGCTGTGGGTAATTGACGGTATCATTCAGGAAGACGCTGTAGATGTAAGTGCTGACGACCTCTCCAGCGGTGATGCTACCACCTTGATCTCTAACGCTATCGCCGGCCTTAGTGCAGACGATATCGAATCATTCCAGGTACTCAAGGACGGTAGTGCTACCTCTATCTATGGTGCGCGCGCAATGGCTGGTGTCGTTGTTATTACCACAAAGCGTGGTAAGGCCGGTACCTCAACCGTAAACTATACCGGTGAGTTCACCTACCGTATGAAGCCTTCTTATAAAGACTACAACGTCTGCAACTCTCAGGAGCAGATGGGTATCTATAAGGAAATGGCTGAAAAGGGTTGGTTGGAATTCGCTACTTTGGCGAACGGTTCTACCAGCGGTCTCTATGGTCAGATGTACACCCTCATGACCAAGTACGACCCCACTACAGGTTCTTTCGGTATGGCAAACTCTGAAGCAGCGATGAACGCTTACCTTCAGACCGCAGAGTTCCGTAATACAGACTGGTTCGACTTGCTCTTCAAGGACAATGTAATGCAGAACCACTCTGTAAGTATCTCTACCGGTACTGACAAGGCAAACCTCTACGCTTCACTTTCAGCACTTCAGGATCCCGGATGGAGCCTTGACAGTAAGGTGACTCGTTATACAGCAAACATGAACGCACAGTTCAAGCTGAGCAACCATGTAACTGTAGGTATTCTTACCAATGGCAGCTATCGTGATCAGGAAGCTCCTGGTACACTCGCTCGTAGCACGGACGTTGTTAGTGGTTCTGTAAGCCGTAGCTTCGACATCAACCCCTTCAGCTATGCGTTGAATACCAGCCGTACCCTCGATCCCGATGGTACTTACAAGCGTAACTACGCAAGCTTCAACATCTTCGACGAACTTGATAACAACTATATCAGTCTTTCTGTATCTGATATCAAGTTCCAGGGTGATGTAACCTGGAAGCCTATCAAGGGTCTTGAAATTCGCGGACTCGGTGCTTACCGTGTTCAGAAGAGTACTCAGGAACACTTTATTCTCAATGAGAGTAACCAGGCCAACGCTTACCGTGCTGGTGTGGACGATCCTAATGTGATGTACTCTAACCCCTATCTTTATACTGACCCCGATGTAGATAATGCACTTCCTATCAGTGTAATGCCTACTGGTGGTATTTATGTTCGCGACGATTACAGCGTTAAGCAGTATGACTTCCGTGGTACCGCTCAGTACAATACAGAGTTCCTCAATAACAACATCATGCAGTTCTTCGCTGGTATGGAAGCCAACAAGACTGACAAGGACCAGATTAGCAATTCTGAGTATGGTGTTGACTACGACAATGCTCGTCTTGTAACGATTACTCCTGACTTCTACAAGCAGTGTAAGGAAGAAGGTACCACTCTTGCAAGCTTTGCCAAGGGTTGGACCCGTTCTCTCGCATACTTCGCAAATGCAACCTATTCTTACCAGGGTCGCTATACCGTGAACGGTACCATTCGTTACGAAGGTACCAACAAGCTCGGTCGTAGCCGTTCTGCCCGTTGGCTCCCCACCTGGAACCTTTCAGGTGCTTGGAACGCTCACGAAGAAGGTTTCTTCCGTAGAATGATGGACAAGACCCATGGTGCTTGGAGTCACTTCACCTTCCGTGTAAGTTACTCTCTGACTGGTGACCGTGGTCCTTCTTGGGTAACCAACGCTCTTCCCGTTGTAAGTGCTGTTAACATCTGGCGTCCCCAGGGTGATCAGATCGAAACCGGTTTGAACCTCGACGACATCGCTAACACTGAACTTACTTACGAAAAGAAGCACGAGCTCAACTTCGGTCTTGACCTCGGTTTCCTTGACAACCGTATCAACTTCAACGGTGATATTTACTGGCGTAATAACTACGACCTTATCGGTGTTACCCGTACCGAAGGTGTCGGTGGTGCAATTTCCAAGTATGCTAACGTGGCAACCATGAAGTCTCATGGTGTTGAGGCTACTTTGACCAGCCACAACCTTCAGAGCAAGAACTGGAGTTGGGATACCGACTTCACCTTCTCTTATGCAGCTAACGAAATTACCGACCTCGAGAGCCGTTCTAACGTTATCAACCTCGTAACCGGTAACTCATCCAGCCACTATCGTCAGGGCTATCCTCAGAGTGCACTCTTCTCAATCCCCTTCGTAGGTCTTAACGATGAAGGTATTCCCGTTATCATCAACGAAAAGGGTGAGGAAACAACAAGTAACATCAACTTCCAGGAATATGAAAACCTCGACTTCCTTGTTTATGAAGGTCCCACCGAGGCTCCTTATACTGGTGGTTTCAACAACATCATCCGTTACAAGAACCTTCGTCTGAACGTGTTCTTCACCTACAACTTCGGTAATGTTGTACGTCTTGACCCCGTTTACTCTGCATCTTACTCTGACATGAGTGCAATGCCTAAGGAATTCAAGAACCGTTGGGTAATGCCTGGTGACGAAAAGGTAACTGACGTTCCTGCAATTGCCAGCAAGCGTCAGTACTACGAAAATTCTGCGATCAGCTACGCTTACAACGCATACAACTATTCTACAGCACGCGTTGCTAAGGGTGACTTCATCCGTTTGAAAGACATTTCTTTGAGTTATGACTTCCCCAAGAGATGGTGTGGCAAGATTGGTATTTCTCACGCCAGTGTAAAGGCTGACGCTACCAACCTTTGGTTGGCATACTCCGACAAGAAACTCAATGGACAGGATCCTGAGTTTATCAATGCCGGTGGTGTGGCACAGCCCCTCTCTAAGCAGTTCACCTTCACTCTTCGTTTTGGTATCTAATTTTAAAGTAAAAAGTTCAAAAACAATGAAACTCTCCTATATATATAATATAGCGTTGGCTGTTCTTCCTATCCTTGGTATGAGCTCCTGCAAGGACTTCCTGGATACTGAGCCCGATGAGCGTGTTACTGTTGACACGGAAGATAAGGTTGTTCAGCTCCTTACCACTGCTTACAACACTGGTAACTATGGATGGCTTTGCGAAGTTTCCAGCGATAACGTTATTGATAACAACGCTCCCCATCTTCCTGCTTCTACCAGCTCAGCGCAGAAGACCAACTACTACAACCTCTCTTACTACGATCGTGGTGACGAAGAGGCATTCAAGTTTGAACCTGTGAAGTCAAGTACTTCCAGTGACTCTCCTTCTTCCATCTGGAGTGGTTGCTACGGTGCTATCGCTACAGCAAACCATGCTTTGATGTACATTGACCAGATTCTTGAAAATGGTGGTCAGATGACAGACAAGCTCCGTGCTGCTAAGGCAGAAGCACTTCTTATCCGTGCTTACCACCACTTCCTTCTCGTCAATATCTTTAGCCAGGCTTATAAGAATGACGAACTTTCCAAGCAGGACAAGGGTATTCCTTATACTACTGAACCTGAAACTCAGGTTGCTGTTCACTACGAACGTGGTACTGTAACTGATGTTTACAACAAGATTCAGGAAGACCTCGAAGCTGGTCTGAAGGATATCAGCGACGTCAACTACACCAAGCCCAAGTGGCACTTCAACGTTAATGCTGCTCACGCGTTTGCTGCTCGTTTCTATCTCTTCAAGAGAGATTACGACAAGGTAATAGAGCACGCTAACTACGTTTTGGGTACTGACTCTGCTACCACCGCTTCCATGTTGATGGACTACAGTGGTTTCAGCGGTTGTACTTACGGTTCTGACTATGCTAACGTATGGAAGGATCCCGAAGCAAAGAACAACATCATGCTCTGTGCTACCTATTCTGGTATCTGGCGTCGTTATGTAGGTCGTCGTTTCAACTGTAACGGCCTTGCTCTCCGTCATATCTTCTACCGTACAGGTCCTACCTGGGGTTGGACTATCATCCCCTGTGCTATGGTCAGCGGTGCTACCTTCTATGATGGTGATGCCGACCACGGATTTACCTGGTCTAAGATTTGCGAACAGTTTGAATACACTGATAAGGTTGCCGGTATCGGTTATGCTCATCAGATTCGTCGTGAGTTTACCGCTAACGAACTCCTTCTCGAGCGTGCTGAGGCTTACCTCCTCGGTAGCAGCCATGATAAGGCTAAGTGTTTCCAGGATCTCGCTCTCTACGAGCAGAGCCGTCAGAACCTTTCTGAGGAAGACAAGTCTTACTACGGTGCGAACAATGGTATGCGTCCTTTGACTGAGGATATGATTACCAGCAGTTGGTATTGCTATTCTGAAACCAAGAACCTCCGTTACTTGAATTGTTACGAAGACTGGAACTTCACTCAGAATATGAGTCCTGACTTTGTCATTCCCGCAGACTGCGTACCTTATATGAACTGTATCAACGACTTCCGTCGTTTCGAGACATCTTATGAAGGTTTCCGTTTCTTTGACTTGAAGCGTTATGGTATTGAATACAGCCACTTCGTTGGTTATGAAAATACCGAATATCATCTGACTTGGGACGATCCCCGTCGTGCTCTCGAAGTTCCTCAGGAAGTTATCGCAGCAGGTCTCGAACCTTCTCAGAGTATGCCTACCAATGAATCAAGAACCGGTGGTGCTACTCTCCAGAAGTATGTAGGTTATGAAGAATAATAAAAGATACACGAATATGAAGACATATAAAATCTATTCGCTCTTTGCTGCATTGATGCTTGCAGTTTCTGTAGGTTTCACCTCTTGTGACGAAGAGTTTACCGATAGTATCTTTGATACTTCCGAAGAGGTGCTTGACCGTGAGGCCTACACCTTCCCTCTTGATACCTTCTGTAAGGTTAATTACCAGGAGCCCTATAACCTCCGTTACCTTTATAAGATGCAGGATATCAGTTCTAACATGGACTATAATCTTGTACCTATCGCTTACGACAAGGCTATCGACTTCGCAGTTCTCTGCAAGTACCTTTGGTTTGAAAGCTATGAGAAGGTAGTCGGTGAGGACTTCCTCAAGACTTACAGCCCCCGTATCATCCACCTTTATGGTTCTCCCTGTTATAACCCTGCATCTAACACCGAGGTTCTCGGTCTTGCAGAAGGTGGTAAGAAGATTACCTTGATGAAGGGTAACGAAATGAACATCAATGACATTGACAAGTTGAACGAACAGTTCTTCAAGACAATGCACCACGAGTTCAGCCACATCCTTCACCAGAACAAGTTGTATCCTACTTCTTTCAACTTGATTTCTAATGGTAAGTACAGTCCTTTCGACTGGCAGAATACTCATGACTCAATCGCAGTAAGTACCGGTTTTATCACTCCTTATGGTTCAAGTGGTGTTGCTGAAGACTGGGTAGAGATTCTTGCGAACTATATCGTTAAGGATTCTGTAACTTGGAATACCATGCTTACCTGTGCTTCCTATGACTGGGAAACTGTAGAGGCAGCTGGTCCTGATACCATTTCTAACATTCTTGGAAACAACGCTCTTTCTCTCCAGCTCCGTCACGACCTCGTAGGTTATATCACAGACCAGACTGGTGACGGCCAGGGTGGTGTAGCATCTTACAAGATGGTTCGTAAGCGTATCTCTCGCGATCTCGCTTCTGACCACATTATTCTTGACAATGGTGTGAACATCTATCTTGGTACTGCTCCCAAGGATACCCTTTACGATGAAAATGGTGAAGCTGTTCTTGACAAGCAGGGCAAGCCTAAGACTCAGGAACGTGATAACCTCGGTTGGACCACTCGTAACGTTGCCGATGGCAATTACTACGATGTTGCTGGTCACCTCGTATACGTAAATACTGATGGTATTGACGGTTATGCACTGATCAACCAGAAACTTCAGATGGTTCGTGAATGGGCAAAGGAAAGCTTTGGCTATGACATCGACGCTCTCCGTTATGAAGTTCAGCATCGTCAGTATGTTTCTGATGCTAATGGTAACCTTGTTACCGTTGCTGGTACGAATGGCGTAGGTCTCCCCACCCGCCGTTATATTAATAAACTCACGCAGCCCAGCGAATGGGATCCTTCTATGACCACCATAGATTATCTCCGTCAGGGTGTGCTTAAATACAAAGAACTTCAGAAGTAAGAAATGGATATGAACAAGATTTTTTCAATTAAGGGCATTTCCAGCCTGCTCCTGATGGGTGTTGCCCTCGCAGCTTCAACGAGTTGTTCTCGTGAAGAAGCAGACCTCTTTGACAAGTCTGCTGCTGAGCGTCTTAACGAAGTTGGTGCTATTTATACTCAGCGTTTCGCTGCTGCTGAAGGTGGTTGGATCATGGAGTATTATCCCGATGGTTCTACTGTAAGTTCTTCAACAGACAGTCCTTCCAGTCCCTCTGCATACGGTTATCTCATGTGCGTTAAGTTTAACGCTGATGGTAGTGCAAAGGTAGGTATGAACAATGCATTCTCTGGAGGTAACTATAAGGAAGACGTTTCTGCATGGGAAGTAATTACCGACTTGGGTCCTGTACTCACTTTCAACAGTTACAACCAGTGTCTCCACAAGTTCTCTGATCCTGCTAGTTTCAACAACTCCCTCGGTAGTGGAAGCCAGGGTGTAGGTTGCGACGGTGACTACGAATTCGTAGTAATTGATCTCGAAGAAGGTCAGCAGCAGGCTATGCTCAAGGGTAAGAAGCGTGGTACATACGATCGTCTCACCCAGCTTCCCGCTGGTACAGATTTCAAGACCTATTTGGAAGATGTTGAGGCTTTCCGTGCTACTATGTTCCCCTCTTCTGTTCCCAACTACAACATGATGACTATCGGTGACAGCATCATGAAGATTCGTACCATGATTGATGGTGCTGGCCTTTTCAAGGTTTGGCCTGCAGATGGTGACGAAACCGCAAATCGTAGTTACAAGACTTTCCTTATCACCAAGCGTGATGGTAATTACTATCTCCGTTTCCGTGATGCACTCGCAAAGAAGGAAGGTACTGAAGGCGAACAGGAATTCAAGTGGGTTGAAAGCGCTAACCGCTTTGAAGGTGTAAACAACTCAGCTAATACCATCACCGGTCTTAGCGACGCTGATACTCCTGATTTCTTCAATCTTTCTTTGGCAAACGGTACTACCTGGCAGATGACTCAGACTTCAGAAATGTCTGACGCTATGCAGACTCTTGTGAATCGCGTATTCGACGGTTTCCCTGCACAGAGTTCAAGCTTTGCTCTCCAGTCTATCGATATGAAGGCTGTTACCCAGAGCTCTGACTTCATCGTTACCTTCAACTACAAGCAAGGTCGTTCTAACGCTACCATGACCTTCAAATATAGTTACACAAAGACTGAAAATGGTACTTCTTTCGTATTCGTAGAACCTACCAATGCTAACGCTACCAAGTATCAGTCTAAGATTGACGGTGTTCAGGACTTCCTCGATGTACTTGCTCACAGCTTCTCTGTGTCTTCAGCTTCTTCAGGTTTCAACTTGAACCAGGTTCGTTTGACTCAGAGCGACAATTCCTCCAACTGGTTTGTACTCGGTATCAAGAAGAGTACAAGTGGTGGTATGTAATAATAGTTTATTCGGTGTCGCAATTTGCGATGGCTTAATAGGTTTCTTGGTTTCTCGGGATCAGTAACCTATTAAGTCCCCTCCGAATCATATAGGACTAATTAATTACGAGAGATTAATAGTTAACTAAATATCAATTCTTAAACAAATTAGCAATGAAAAAAACTTTACTCTTTGCTACTGCTATTGCTTTTGCAATGTCAATGAACGCTCAGTCAATCCAGACTGTAAGCAAGGTTCAGCCCATGTCACTTGAACGCGCAGCTATCAATGCACCCGTTATCAACAAGGAACTTAAGGCTGTTCCCGCAAACCTCGATGTTAACAACACAAGACCTGTTGTAACTACCAAGCGTCACGCTGCAGCTCCCGCTCGCGTAGCTCAGAACGATCTCTATGGTACTTATCTCGAGGATTACAACTACGAAGAAGCAGGTGTAGTTTACAGCTTCCCTGTAACCGTAGATCCCTATGAATATACTGACGAAAACGGTCAGACCACTACTTATGTTCAGATCAATGGTGGTTACACCGGTTGGGGTGAAGCTGCTGTTGCTGACTTCGGCCTTTCTGAAGAAGGTAAGCTTACTGTTTACGGTGGTCAGGAAGTTGGTGTTTACAACGACCAGTATCCTCTCTATCTTTTCGCTGCATATACCACTGACGAAGGTTTCGATATCGCAACTGACGAAACTGGTGAGTACTATGCTGACCTCGTTTATTCTGTAAACGAAGACGAAAACGGTACTTATTTGTCTCTTGACAACGAAGGTTGGGTAATTTTGGCTTACGATCCCTCTGCTGAGTCTTTCCTCGGCTATGTAAACTACAGCCTCGATGGTCATGTTCTCAACGCTGCAAATGCTAAGGTTTCTTACTATGTTGCTGTTCCTACCTCTGCAGGTTGGGGTGACTGGGAAGAAAAGCAGGACGATGCATTCGTTGAAAACTTCGGCGATGCTTGCACCGCTCACGGTTTCTACCAGCAGTTCGTTCTTAACTTCAACCTTGACGCTGAAAACTACAAGGCTACTGTACCTAACTGCCAGCCTATGTACTACTACAGCAGCAACGATTTGATGTTCAGCTTCTATGCTATCCACGACAACGCAATCGACTGCACCGATGATTCTTACGAATCTGTAGGTTACTATGATCCTTCTACCGATTACATCGTAATGGGTGACATCAACACTGAAACCGGTGACGTTAACGAATGGGACTACTTCGCATTCTGTACTCCTTACGAAGAAGGTGTAGGTGCTTACTGGATGGGTGAATTCGTTTGCCTCGAGGTAATTCCTTACGAGATCATTCCCGAAGGTATCAATACTGTTCTCTCTACCGAAGCTAGCAAGGCTGTTTACAATCTCGCTGGTCAGCGTGCTAAGAGCACCGATAAGGGTATCCTTATCCAGAATGGTAAGAAGTATTTCAACTTCTAATCTTAAAAGATTTTCAAAACTAAGTTCGCTTAGTTTCTGTTAAAGTCCACAAGGGCGACATTCACGAATTAGGGTGCAAGCCCTGCATGTGAATGTCGCCAATTTTTAAAATTGCATTATGAAAAAGTTTCTCACATTATTCTTTCTTCTCTTTGGGTTCACCTATTTGAGCGCTGCAGCAGAAGACGCAGTTCTTTGGGTGGACTATTGCGATGGAAAGAAAGCCAGCAGCGGTCAGAAGATCAGCAGCACGGGTGCGATTGAACTTGCTATCAAGTTCTCTGCAGCAGATATGGCTGGCTTCTCCAATAATGAAATTCGTCGCGTATCCGTAGGTTGGCCTTCGGGAAATCCTGGTGGCGATATCACCGTTTGGGTTCGCGAAAATGCTAGTGGTGCTAACCTTGCCCAGGCAACTACCAAGGCAGCTTCCGGTTGGCAGGAAGTCACTCTTGATGCTCCTTACCCCATTACTGGTGAAAAGGATGTATGGGTAGGCGTTACCTATAATCAGAGTTCTACTCGTACAGGTTACGTTTCTCTCGCGGGCGAAACCCACGAAGATGGTAGCTATTATCGTGTAGGTGATGGCGAATGGGAATCTTTCGCCAGCCTGAATAAGGGCTCAATGGCCATCCGTATGGGTGTTGGCGGTGATTATCTCCCCAAACACGATTTGAAGCTCTCAGACCTCAGCGTTCCCAGAAACATTTATCCTGTTGGAGGTGAAGTTCCTGTTAGTGGTGTTATTACCAATAATGCTACTGACGAGTGTGTAAATCCGATTATTCGCGCTAGTGTAAATGGACAGGTTGTCAAGGATTTCACTATCAATGCAACTATTCCTTTTACCAAGGCGCAGACCTTTACCGTTGAAGTTCCTACTGACGTGGTTTCTGAACCAACAGAAGGTAACATCCAGTTGGAAGTTCTCTGGGCTGATGGTGTAGAAGATAGCAAACCAGCAGATAATGTCGCAACAACAAAGGTGGACATCGTAACTCCTGTTCGTGACTTGACCCTCGTAGGTGCAGGCGCAGGTGCTTCTGTTTACAAATTCGGTTCCGCAGCTACGGTTTACGGTTCTATCAAGAACAGCAACTATGTCGTTGCAAAGAATCCTCAGCTTAAGTTCTATATTGGTGGTGAACTCGTTCACACCTATACGATATCTGCAACCCTTGACTATGGTCAGTTGGCAAGCTATACCGTTCAGGTTCCCACTACCAGCGTGAAGGAGGAAGGCAAAATCAGCATTGACGTTGAACTCGTTTGGGCCGATGGCGTAGAAGATTCAACTCCTGCAGATAATAAGAAGACAGTAACCGGTATCACCCTTTCCAAGAGCCTTATTGTTCGTAAGATGGTTATTGAAGAAGGTACTGGTACTTGGTGCGGTTGGTGTATCCGCGGTATCGTTGGTATGTCAGAAATGAAAAAGCAGTATCCTGACCGTTTCGTTGGTATCGCTGTTCATGTTAGCGATGAGTTCGAGAACTCAACCTATGCTAACTGGATTGTTTACGATGCAGGTGTAGATGGTTTCCCCGGATGTGTCATCAATCGTGATGGTACTGTTTATGATCCCAACTATAGCAAGATGAACAGCTATATGAAGTCTCTTCTCAACGCTACTGCAGACGCAGAAGTGGTTGCCGAAGGTGGCATCAGCGGTAGCGAAGTCTTGATGAAGGCCACAGTAACTCCTTCTGCTGATCTTGAAAACCGTGATCTCAAGGTTGTATTTGTTATTACTGAGGATGACGTAACCGCAACACAGTCCAACTACTATTCTGGTGGTGGTTCTGGTGCTATGGGTGGCTTCGAGAATGAAGCTTCCAAGGTTACCATTGGTTTGAATGATGTAGCCCGCGGTATTTATCCTTCTCCCACTGGTGACAAAACTGTTGCGCTTCCTTCAAATCTGAAGAAGGGAACACCTTACGAAATCGGTTACACCGTCAAACTTTCAGATGTAAAGGCCAAGAAAGCAGAGAATCTTCTCGTTTCTGCTCTCCTTTTGGACAGCAAGACCGGTCAGATTCTCAATGCAGACCAGCAGCCCTTCTCTGATGTTTCCGGTATTGGTACCGTCCTCGCTCCTGAAAGCGAAGACGCTCCCGTTTACAATCTCGCTGGCCAGCGTATCAATGCAAATGCTAAGGGTATTGTTATTCAGAATGGTAAGAAAATGATTCGCCGTTAAGCGATGAGCATATAAAATATATTAAAAACCGAGAAATATCAAAGATTGTCGTCTTTTGATTTGCCCGTGTTATATTTTTTGATTACTTTTGCCGTGCAAAGTCGTGCGTTTAGACGCTCAGATTTTGCACGGCATTTGTTTGATTAAAAACCTTAATAACAATATCATTTCTATGGATCAGAAAATGTTTGAGATCGTATCTCATTTCGCCATTGAAGGCAAAGTTGTAGAAGTTGCTCCCCTCGGTAACGGCCTTATCAATACCACTTACAAGGTAACTACCGAAGGTTCTACTCCTGACTATGTTCTTCAGAACGTAAACGTTTCCATCTTCCCCGATATGGATCTTTTGATGAACAACATCGTAGAGGTTACCGGTCATATCCGCAAGAAGCTCGAAGCTGCTCATACTGAAGACATCGACCGCAAGGTTCTCAAATTTATCCCTGCTACCGATGGTAAGATGTACTATTTCGATGGTGAAAAGTACTGGCGTATCATGGTTTATATCCCCGATACTGTAAGCAAGACCGGTGTCAGCCTTGAAAGCGCATATATCGTTGGTGAAACCTTCGCTGACTTCCAGGCAAAGCTCGCTGACATTCCCGCTCAGCTTGGTGAAACCATCAAGGACTTCCACAATATGGAATGGCGTATCCAGCAGTTGAAGGATGCTATTGCAGAAAACCGTAGTGGTCGTGCTGACGATCCCGAAGTGAAGGAAATCCTTGCTGATATTTTTGAACGTGCAGATGAATATTGCAAGGCTGAACGCCTCTATCGTGAAGGTAAACTTCCCAAGCGTATCTGCCACTGCGATACAAAGGTTGACAATATCCTCTTCGATAAGGATGATAATGTGCTCTGCGTTATCGATCTCGATACCGTAATGCCCAGCTTCATCTTCTCCGACTTCGGTGACTTCCTCCGCTCTGCAGCAAATACCACTCGCGAAGACGATCCCGATCTCGACAAGGTTAGCTTCAACTTCGAAGTTTTCAAGAGCTTCACCAAGGGTTATCTCAAGGGCGCTGCCAGCTTCATTACTCCCATTGAAGTTGAAAACCTTCCTTATGCAACCGCTCTCTTCCCCTACATGACTCTTGTTCGCTTCATCGCTGACTACATCAATGGTGACATCTACTTCCGTTGCCAGTATCCCGAGCACAACCTCGTTCGTAGCCGCAACCAGTTGAAGTTGACAAAGTGTGTAGAAGCTGCCTTCCCCCAGATGGAAGCCTTCATCGCAGAACAGCTTGCTAAGTAAAAAGCGCGGGGCTGATGCCCCACGCACAAAGATTTGCAAATTGTCTTGCAGAAATGAAGAATAGCGATTTTATTTTAGAAAATCGCCATAGACGCGTCGAGGACGTGGCACTGGAAATATCCCGTCGCCCTGACCTCGACGCGCCCTTTATCTTACGACAGATTGAAGGGTGGCAACGCATGCGGACCAAAGTGCCGCGTTGGACGGAAGTGGAGGGTATTCACTTCCCACCCCGTCTCGCTTTGGAACAATGCAGCGGTCAGCCTGCGGCAGAGTACAAAGCCTCCGTCGTCAGTCGTTTGCTTCAATCCATGAAAGAAGGTGGGACAGACGAGTCTGTGGAAACTGCTATGGCTGATCTTACTGGCGGCATGGGTGTTGACTTCTCGTTTATCGCTCCACTTTTCTCAAAATCGACCTATATTGAGCAAAGAGAAGAACTCGTTGAGGCTGCTCGGCATAATCTTCCTTTATTGGGATTGGGAGATGCGGAAATTCTTCATGGCAATGGCATTGACTTGCTGGATAAACTCTCAAAGCAGACATTGCTCTTTCTGGATCCTGCACGACGCGATGCCCATGGCGGTAAAACAGTGTTCATCGAAGATTGCGAACCCAATGTCGTTGATCTCCTTCCGCAGTTGCTTGAAAAGTCTGAGTGGCTCGTTATTAAACTTTCCACCATGCTCGATATTCATCGTGCGATAACAACACTGGAAAGCACCGTTCCCCACAGCGTACAGGAAGTCCATGTCTTTTCTTCTGGTGGTGAATGCAAGGACTTGCTTTTTGTCCTTCGCCGTTCAGAGCAAAGCGAGCAGGAAGCCGAACCGAGGATCTATTGCGCTGATGAGCATGGCGCTTTCTCTTTCACCTTCGAAGAAGAGAATGAGGTCGTTTGTACTTATCCAGAAGAACTTGAAGGATATCTTTACGAGCCAGGTCCGAGTATCATGAAAGCTGGAGCCTATAAGACAATTGCTCACAAGTACGGAGTGCAGAAGATAGAGACGAACTCTCATCTATATATATCAGATGCCTTCATAGAGGACTTTCCTGGTCGTTCGTTCAAGATTGAAAAAGTCTATGGTTTCTCCAAAGCCGACATCAAGATGCTGGCTACAGACTTAAAGTCAGAAGGTGGAAAGGCAAATCTCGCTATACGAAACTTTCCTTCCACTGTGGCTGACCTTAGAAAAAAACTGAAGATAAAAGAAGGAGGAAATCTCTATTTATTCGCCACAACAGACGCAAAAAACAAAAAAATTATCGTATCAAGCAAAAAAGTTTAACTTTTCTGTAACTTTTCCATTCGTTCATCCGTCATAGAAACAGCAGCATGAAAGAAATTGATTTTCGACACGACCTTTTACCTCTGAAGGATAAACTCTTCAGACTTGCGCTGCGCATCACCCTCGATCGCCCAGAGGCGGAGGATGTGGTAGAGGATGTGCTGGTCAAAACCTGGGAAATGAGAAATTCTCCCGAGATGCAGGAAATCAAGAATCTTGAAAGCTATTGTTTGACGATGACGCGCAATCTGGCTCTTGACCGGGCCGCAAAGAAAGAAGCCCAGAATGTCTCTCTCGACGAGTTGACGGATGCAGGGCAAGGCGGTACAGAAGATGAAGGAAGACCAAAGATTGTTCCTTTTCAGATTGCTGACACTTCGGTGCTCCCGGACCAAAGACTGGAATACGAGGAAAAATACCAATGGGTTCACGACTTGTTCCTCCAACTTCCAGAAAAACAACGATCGGTCATGCAGCTGCGAGATATTGAGGAACACTCCTATCAAGAGGTTGCCGAGATACTCCAGATTACCGAATCAGACGTAAAGGTCACTCTATTCAGGGCGCGTCAGGCACTCAAACAACTTATCTTAAGTACCAAACGAAATGGATTATAAATATATTGAACAACTCATCGACCGCTATTTTGCTTGCGAAACCAGCAATGCGGAAGAACGAATTCTGAAGGCTTTCTTCAGTCAGAGCGAGGTGCCTGCTGAACTTCAGAAGTATGCAGATCTTTTCTGCTACGAAGAGGAAGCCCACGAAGATGTTCTCGGCGAAGACTTTGACCAGCGCGTTTTGAGCCGCCTTGAAGCCGATGGCGATGTACTTGAACTTCATGTGAAGGTTAAGAAGATGACATTTGCAGAACGTTTCCGTCCCCTTGGCCGCGCCGCAGCTGCAGTTGCTATTGTTGTTCTTATCGGAGGCAGCATTCATCGCGCATACGTTACCAGTTCCATTGAACCCATCAACCAAGATGGCTATGCCACCTTGAATGGAGGTGATGGTTTGGAAAAGGCAAAGGACCAGACTCCTGTTAATGCCGTTCTGGATAACGAGAAGCTTGCAACCACCACAGATTCTATTGGTGAGGCCTCCAAAGTAAATTGATTAAAGGTAGGTTCTTTGAACCTTACAAAAGGAAAACAATCTTTGCTTCATACGATTAAAACGAAAGTTCGCCTGACGATGTGAGTCGTCAGGCTACTTTTTTTCTATAAAATAGGTTAAATGCATGTGTATGTCAAAGATAATTAGTAACTTTGCGCGCAAAATTAATAAAACTAACACAAAAAGAAATACAATGGCACAAGAAGACGTTTTCAAGAAAATCGTTTCTCACTGTAAGGAATATGGTTTCGTTTTTCCTTCAAGTGATATCTACGACGGTCTTGGCGCTGTTTATGACTACGGTCAGAACGGTGTTGAATTGAAGAATAATATCAAGCAGTATTGGTGGCAGGCTATGACCCTCCTTCACGAGAATATCGTGGGTATCGATAGCGCCATCTTTATGCACCCCACCATTTGGAAGGCCAGCGGTCACGTTGACGCTTTCAATGATCCTCTCATCGACAACAAGGACAGCAAGAAGCGTTATCGCGCTGACGTTCTTATCGAAGAGCAGATTGCAAAGTACGAAGAAAAGATTGATAAGGAAGTGGCTAAGGCGGCCAAGCGTTTCGGCGATGCATTCGACGAGGCTCAGTTCCGTGCTACCAATGCTCGTGTTATCGAAAATCAGGAAAAGCGCGATGCTCTTCACGAGCGTTTTGCCAAGGCAATGAATGACAACGACCTCGAAGGTCTTCGTCAGATTATCATCGATGAAGAAATCGCATGTCCTATCAGCGGTACCCGCAACTGGACAGAAGTTCGCCAGTTCAACCTTATGTTCTCTACCGAAATGGGTAGTACTGCAGATGGT
This sequence comes from Prevotellaceae bacterium UBA1746, assembly GCA_002314875.1. Lineage (GTDB taxonomy): Bacteria > Bacteroidota > Bacteroidia > Bacteroidales > Bacteroidaceae > Alloprevotella. The sequence goes on along the minus strand of DCHS01000027.1, from coordinate 43,420 downwards.
GCTTCTAAGATTTATCTTCGTCCTGAAACCGCTCAAGGTATCTTTGTGAACTACCTCAATGTTCAGAAGACGGGTCGTATGAAGGTTCCTTTCGGTATTGCTCAGATTGGTAAGGCTTTCCGTAACGAAATCGTTGCTCGTCAGTTCATCTTCC
>DCHS01000027.1:0-43235 GCA_002314875.1 Prevotellaceae bacterium UBA1746 | reverse complement strand
GAGCAGATGGAGATGCAGTTCTTCGTAAAGCCCGGTACAGAACTCCAGTGGTTCGATGAATGGAAGAAAACTCGTATGGCTTGGCATCAGGCTCTCGGTTTCGGTGCAGAGAACTATCGTTTCCACGATCACGAGAAGCTTGCTCACTATGCTAATGCTGCTAGTGATATTGAGTTCCACATGCCTTTCGGTTTCAAGGAGGTAGAAGGTATTCACAGCCGTACCAACTTTGACCTTAGCCAGCACGCTAAGTTCTCTGGCAAGAAGATTGAATACTTCGATCCCGAAATCAACGAAAGCTATACTCCGTACGTTATCGAGACCTCTATCGGTGTTGACCGTATGTTCCTCAGCGTAATGTGTCATAGCTACGAAGAGCAGCCTCTCGAAGGTGGTCAGAGCCGTACCGTTCTCCATCTCCCTGCAGCTCTTGCTCCTATCAAGTTGGCTGTATTCCCCCTCACCAAGAAGGATGGTCTTCCCGAGAAGGCACGCGAAATTGTTGCTGATCTCCAGTACCACTTCAAGTGTGTTTACGAAGAGAAGGATCAGATTGGTAAGCGTTATCGTCGTCAGGATGCCATCGGTACTCCTTACTGCGTAACTGTTGACAACGACACTTTGGTTGACGGCTGTGTAACCCTCCGTGACCGTGACACAATGGAGCAGACCCGTGTAAAGATTGAAGATCTTCGCGGTCTCATCGAGGACAAGGTAAGCATCGTTAGCCTCCTCAAGAAACTTAAGTAAGCAATAATCTGTTTTTTCATGAAACAACTCCTCTATATATTATTTGCAATCGTAACTTTGGGCGGCTTCTATGCTTGTTCAGAGTCAACGGATGCTGAGGAAGAATTCCCCAATTGGCAAGCCAACAACGAGGCTTACATGAAGGATACGCTTGCTTATGCCAACAAGCAAATTGCACAGGCGAAGAGCCAGTGGGGTGATGCTTGGGAGGAACATTGCGATTGGCGCGTTTACCGTAGCTATTGCAACCCCGAAGGAAGCAAGTCAACTTGGGAGGACAGCATTGCTGTACGCATCATGGAGCGTGGAACCGGCAGCGGTTGCCCCATGTATACAGATTCTGTTCGCGTTACCTATTTTGGCAGAATTCTTCCTTCTACGAGCTATCCTGAAGGTTATGTATTTGACCATACAGGTCTCAGCAATAAGTTGAGTGAAGTGATGGATACGCGTTACGAAGCTCCTTCCCTCTTCAAGACCAGCAATGTTATTGAAGGTTGGACTACGGCTTTGATGCAGATGCACATCGGTGATTACTGGCGTGTCTTCATTCCTGCTAACATGGCCTACGGAACTGCTGGAACTTCTGGTATTCCTTCTTATTCAACGCTCATCTTCGATATGCGTCTGAAAGCCTACTACCGTGCTGGAACAATCACCGGTACTTGGTACTAAATAACAAAAGAGGTTATCTCCCACTGAGATAACCTCTTTTATATTTATAAGGGCGCTGTTTCCTAGTGCTCCGGCATTTCCAGTAATACTGGTAATTCCGGCCCCGTCCTATTAAAACTTTACGAGACGAGAGCCGTCTTCCTGCTCTTCGATAGTCACGCAAACAACGTCCTCGGGGAGAATGGCTTCAATGAGTTCCGGCCATTCAATAAAGCAAGGGTGACCAGAGTAGAAGTAATCGTCCGTACCGATATCGTAAGCTTCTTCGAGACGCTTGATGCGATAGAAATCAAAGTGATAGACGGGACCATTCAAAGTGATGGAGTGGTATTCGTTTACGATAGCAAAAGTCGGACTGTTTACCACATCGTCCACTTGTAATTCCTCACAAAGCGCTTTAACGAAAGTGGTCTTTCCCGCACCCATTTTGCCGTAGAAGGCGAAGACGCGGTGAATATCGACGGCTTCAAGGAATTCCTTTGCAGCTGTCTGAATGTTATCTAGAGATGTGATTTTTATTTCCATGGTGCAAAGGTAGACATTATTTTTGGAAAAACCTTGGTGCTTCGCTGAAAAAATCCTAACTTTGCACCCGAAAATCATCGAGGACAGATTTGACTGCTTGCAACCTCTCAAAAAAATGCTAAAACGGCGGACCACACTGATGGCCCGCGCTTTATAGGCACGCAAGATGAACTGTTCTCCCGGCTACGTGGTGAACGGTTTTTTTGTGCTGTTATCACCTGGCTTCAGTTTTCACCCTAATAGCATTCACCTACAAACTAAAAACAGATAATATGTATCTTTTTACATCCGAATCGGTGTCTGAAGGACACCCCGACAAGGTAGCGGATCAGATTTCCGATGCCGTGCTTGACGAACTGCTGGCTTATGATCCCAGTTCTAAAGTAGCTTGCGAAACGCTTGTAACCACAGGACAGGTGGTTGTAGCAGGAGAAGTAAAATCAACCTCTAATATTGACCTCCAGAAGGTAGTTCGCAATACGATTTCTCGTATTGGCTATACGAAGGCCGAGTATAAATTTGATGCTGAGAGCTGTGGAATTTTCTCTGCTCTCCATGCTCAGAGCGCTGATATCAACCGCGGTGTTGAGCGCGAGGATCCCATGAGCCAGGGTGCTGGTGACCAGGGTATGATGTTCGGTTATGCTAATAATGAGACCGACCGTTATATGCCCCTCGCCCTTTCTTTGGCACATGATATCCTTATCGTTCTCGCTGACATCCGTCGTGAAGGCAAGCAGATGACTTATCTTCGTCCCGACTCAAAGAGTCAGGTTACCGTTGAGTACGATGATAATGGTCGTGCTCAGCGTATTGACACTATTGTTGTTTCCACCCAGCATGATGACTTCATCACTGCAGAACAGGCTGGAAGCCAGGAAAAGGCGGACGAAATGATGCTTGACCAGATTCGTCATGATGTCATCACCATTCTTATCCCTCGCGTGTTGAAAGACCGCGTGAACACTCCCGAAGTGAAGGAACTCTTCAACAAGGGTGCAATCAAGTACCATGTTAATCCAACTGGAAAGTTTGTTATCGGTGGTCCTCACGGAGATACTGGTTTGACGGGTCGTAAGATTATCGTTGATACCTATGGTGGCAAGGGTGCTCATGGTGGCGGTGCTTTCTCAGGAAAGGATCCCTCAAAGGTTGACCGTTCTGCAGCTTATGCTGCCCGCCATATTGCAAAGAATATGGTAGCAGCTGGTGTTGCTGACGAAATGTTGGTTCAGTTGGCGTATGCTATCGGTGTGGCAGAACCCGTCAGTGTGTTCGTTGATACCTATGGCCGTGGCCATGTCGGTCTCAGTGATGGTGAAATTGCAGAAAAGGTAAAGGAAATCTTCGACCTTCGTCCGAAGGCTATCGAAGAGCGTCTGAACCTCCGTCAGCCCATGTATCAGGAAACTGCTCGCTATGGTCACATGGGTCGTACGAACCGTGTAATCCAGAAGACTTTCGATTCAACCTACGGCGAAGAGCCCAAGACGATTGACGTTGAACTCTTTACCTGGGAGAAGCTGGATTATGTTGATACCATCAAGAAGGCTTTTAATCTCTAAGAGATTTTCAATTAGATTTTTTAAGAATGAAGATAACAGTCTATGCAGCTTCAAGCGCTCAGGTTCCTGACAAGTATAAGCAGGAGGCCGCAGAACTCGGACGCATAATGGCACGTCGTGGTCACACCCTCGTTAACGGTGCTGGTAAGACCGGTCTGATGGGGGCGACCTGTGATGCCATTCTTGCAGAAGGTGGCACCGCTATCGGTGTCATTCCCCAGTTCATGATTGAGCAGGATTGGCAGCATAAGGGCATGAGCGAACTCATCATTACCGCTGATATGCACGAACGCAAGGATAAAATGGCGGAGATGAGTGATGCTTGTGTGGCTTGCCCAGGTGGAGTAGGGACTTTTGAGGAACTATTGGAAGTTATCACCTGGAAACAGCTTGGCCTTTATTTGAAGCCTATTGTCATCTTGAATGTTGACCATTATTATGATTCGCTTCTGGACCAGCTCCAACGCTGTGTAGATGAGACGTTCATGCGTCCGCAACACCTTGCTTGCTGGCAGGTAGCCACTACGGCTGAAGAAGCAGTCAACCTTTGCGAAACCACTCCCTTATGGGATACCAGCGTCCGTCGTTTCGCTGCGTTATAATTTATGTTTCAGGATAGCATTAACATTGAACCTGTTGCAACGGAAGTCCAGCCTGTTTCAGCGACTTCCCAGCATGTGCAGGAGGAACATCTGACATTTGAGGAACCCGATTCCATATTGGGGGCCTATTTTGTCGCGTCTCCTTCACCGCTCAACAGCAATGTTCATCATCCTGATTTGCATATTGGAGAATTTCCCCTTCCTAAGGACAGCGTATTTCTTTCAAACCTTCGCCAGTTATGGCCGGAGCAACTCCGGGAAATTACCTGGAATCACGAAGAAATTCCCTGGACGCCGACTGGGATTGCAGGAGACCCTGTTGATTATAGCTTCCGCAATGACAACTATGTCACTTCCGTCATTCTGATCGGTTTCTTTTTGATGGCATGGGTAATTGCCTCGTCATGGCGATTCCTCAGGGATCAGTTGAAGGATTTCTTCTATACACGAGAGCGTCCCAGTATTTTTACGGAACGCGAAGATACCGTTCTCCGTGGTCGCTTTTTCCTGGTCTTGCAGACCTGCTTTATGATAGCGATACTCTTCTTCGCTTTCTCGCGTGTATATTTGCCTGAAGTCTTCGGGCAGGTTTCTCCTTACCTCCTTTTGGGAGTAGCAACCTTGCTTTCCGCAATATATTTCGGAGTGAAAATTATGGTTTATTCCATTGTAAACCATACGTTTTTCTCCCCTGTGAAATGTAAGTTGTGGGAGAACTCTTTTATGATTTCTATCCTCGCAACCGGTTGCGCTTTACTGCCTGTCACGCTTCTCGTTGTCTTTTTTGACTTACCCTTCTGGCAGACAGCTTTACTCTGCGTTTTGTTGCTGTCAGTTATCAAAACTTTGCTCCTCTATAAGTGCTATTGCATATTTTTTAAAAGTTTGTTGGGAGGACTGCATATTATTTTGTACTTTTGCGCCTTGGAAATAATACCCATAGGCATTTTGGGTGTTGTCCTGGTAGCAGTCAGCAACATGCTGGTAACGCTTTAAGAAATATACACATTAACACTAACGACCATACAAGGACGAAATTAGACTCTGCTCGAAATGATAAAGAAGATTCTTGTTTCACAACCCGCTCCCACCTCAGAGAAATCACCTTATTTCGATCTGGCAAAGCGTCTTGGCCTCGAATTTACATTCAAACCCTTCATTCGTGTTGAGGGAATCAGTGTAAGAGAATTCCGTGACCAGCGTGTAAACATCCTCGACCATTCAGCGGTGGTTTTCAATTCGCTTAATGCAATTGACCACTTTTTCAATCTTTGCAAGGAACTCCGCGTGAATCTTCCTGAGGATATGAAGTACTTCGGAATCTCAGAGAAAATCATTCTCTACATTCAGAAGTATGTCCAGTATCGCAAGCGTAAGGTTTTCTTCGGTACAAGTGGACACTGGCCTGAACTCGTAACAGTGATGGCCAAGCATAAGACAGAGGATTACCTCATTCCTCTTTCTGATGTCCACACGGACGATGTTGCTCAGATGCTGACGGCAAAGAAACTCAAGCACACGGAATGTGTGATGTACCGTACGCTTCCCACAGAGTTCGAAAAGGATGAGTACAAGAAGTATGATATGATTCTGCTCTTTACTCCTGCTGGTGTTAAAAGCCTTCAGCAGAATTTCCCCGATTTCGAACAGGGAGATATCCGTCTGGCATGTTTCGGTGACGCAACCGCTAAGGCCATAGAAGAAGCAGGCCTTCGTGTTGACCTGAAGGGTGTTGGCTCTATCACTGGAAGTCTTGAAGAATATATCAAGAGTCAGGACTAATCCTGAGCGGTTTTAGTAAAATATGAAGATGTGCGCCCTGCGCACATCTTTCGTTTCAAAGACACATATCATGAACAATGGTTTTCCGAAACCCGAACATCTCTCTTTGCAGCGCGACATCAACGCGCTGTTTTCCGTAGGTAGCCAGTCCATGGTTGCTTACCCTGTTCGCGCAATCTGGCGCGAGGTGGAGTGGAGCGGTCGAGGTCCGAAAGTCAAGGTTCTGGTAAGTGTTTCAAAACGTAAATTCAAGCATGCCGTTGATCGAAACCGTGCCAAGCGACAGATGCGTGAAGCCTATCGTCTGAATAAGCAACTTATTGAGTCAGACAAGGCGCTCCACATTGGCTTTATCTGGATTTCGGACGAGCCTCAGGAAAGTTCACTGGTTCATAAACGCATTGCGAGTTTGCTGACCCGCATCAACGAAAAGTGTAGCAAATGAACATCCTCTCAAGAATCCTTATCGCTCCGATTCGTTTCTATCAGCGATGTATCTCCCCTTTGACACCTCCTGCTTGTCGCTTCACTCCGACTTGCTCGCAGTATATGGTGGAAGCCATTCAGAAACACGGACCTTTCAAAGGCCTGTACCTCGGAACCAAACGTATCTTGCGCTGCAATCCTTGGGGCGGCTGTGGCTATGATCCTGTTCCTGACAAATTTCATTGGTAAAAGAGATTTGTATATGAATAATTGCAAGTTCTTCGATTTTCATACTCATAAAATCAATACACCTCCTGGGGAAGGCATTGTTTGCTTGCCCCAAGAGGTGATTTTGTTTTTGGAAGAATGGAAACCTCAGGCAAACGGGTTTTATGCTGCGGGCATCCATCCTTGGTGGACAGCTCACGAGAATTTCGATTTGGCTTTGCATTTGCAAGGAGTGGAGCATTTGCTGGAATTTCCAGAGGTCGTACAATTAGGTGAATGTGGTTTTGACCGCCTGCAAGGGGCTTCGATCGGATTTCAGACAGAGGTTTTTGAACGACAGATTGCTTTGAGCGAAAAGTATCAGAAGCCCGTTACCATTCATTGCGTACGGGCATTCGATGTCCTTTTGGCAGAAAAAAAGCACTTGCAGCCTAAGCAGCAATGGACCATTCACGGTTTCCGTGGAAAGCCAATGCTCGCAAAACAACTCCTGGATGCCGGCTTCAATATTAGTTTTGGAATAAACCGTAATGAGGAGAGTTGGAATATCACGCCCTCTAACCGACGCCACGAAGAAAGTGACGGCCAATAGTACCAATGTTTTTATGCGAAAATCTCTTTTTTTCATTCTTTCTCTTGTTGCGCTTTCTGCGAGTGCCCAGAATGATTCCATAAGCGAAATTCATTTGGGAACCGCGGCTGTTAAAGCTCAGCGCAAGGGAATTTTCAAAGGTTTAGGTTTCACAACGAACACAGAAACTATTTCCGGTGCAGAACTTCTTCGTGCAGCCTGCTGTAATCTCGGCGAGAGTTTCATAACAAATCCCAGCGTCGATGTTAACTATGCCGATGCAGCCACGGGATCTCAACAGATTCGTTTGCTAGGTCTCGCCGGAACATACGTTCAAATGCTGACGGAGAACATCCCGAATTTTCGGGGTATTGCTTCTCCGTTCGGCCTAGACTATGTCCCTGGTCCTTGGATGCAAAGCATTCAGGTCAGCAAAGGAACAGCAAGTGTAAAGAACGGGTATGAAGCCATGACCGGACAGATCAATGTGGAATACAAGAAGCCGCAAATGCCGAACCCCGACTGGTTGATGATTAACGGTTATGGAGATAAGAATGGAAGCGTTGAAGGTAATTTGGATGCTACTTTCCGCTTAAAGAAACGTACCTCTGAGGGCGCTGGTATGGAACTTGGCTCTTGGGGAACGACCGTGTTGGCTCATTATGACAAGAACCTCATGAGTCACGATGCCAATGATGATGGATTTGCGGACATGCCGAAGTCTGAACGTGCTATTCTGATGAATCGTTGGACCTATCTCAGCGACAAGTATATTTCTCAATGGGGAATCAAGGGCTTGTTGGAAAAACGCGAGAGTGGACAGATTGCTCATGATCACAGCGGTCATGAGGCTGATGCAACTTCGCTGCAGATTCCATATATCATCAACATAGATACAAAGCGTTTGGAGTTGTTCGGTAAAAATGCCTATACTTTCAATCATGAGCATAACAGCAATATCGCGTTGATGCTCTCTGGAAGTTACCATGAGCATGAATCACGCTATGGCCGGGATTATTACTCTAATGACCAACTCAATCTTTATGCTTCGCTGATGTTCGAGACCGAATTCACAAAGCGACACAGTCTGAGTGTAGGTACAAGTGTGAATTATGATTCCTACGATGAAGATCTTGGTCTTCTTCCGTGGATTATCGGTGGGCAGGGCCAGATTATTGGTTTAGGAACAGAGATGGCCGGTCCTGGCAGAACGACTTCAACAACGGAGACTGTGCCTGGAGCTTATGCACAATATACCTATAATCTCAACGACGCTCTGGTCATCATGGGTGGTCTTCGTGTTGATTACTCCAATTATTTTGGAACTTTTGTAACTCCACGTGCCCACATCAAACTTGCTCCAAACCAAAACTTTGTTGTTCGTGTTTCCGCAGGAAAAGGTTCCCGTGCCACCCATGCTTTGGCAGAGAATAATAATCTTTTGGCCGGAAGCCGCGACTTGAAGCTCGAAGCTGATGTCTTTCAAGAAGAAAGTTGGAATTCGGGAGCTTCGCTGACTGCAAAATGGCCTTTGGGAGATCATTTGATGACCCTCGATGCGGAGTACTATTATACCAATTTTAATAAGCAGGCTGTTATTGATTTTGACTCAAATCCTCACGCGGTAAGTATTTACCAACTTGCTGATTTCTCCAACTCAGAAAATCCTCGTAGCTATTCGCAAGTCGTTCAGGTTCAGCTGGCTTATCCGTTTTTCGAAGGCTTCAACCTTACAGCAGCCTACCGCTGGAACGATGTGAAATGCACCTATCAGCTTCCGCAGGGAGCTGTATTGTTGGAGAAACCTCTCCAGAGTCGTTGGAAGGGCCTTGTTACTGCAACATACACAGACGGACTCAATCACTGGCAGTTCGATGCTACACTGGCAGTCAACGGCAAGGCACGTCTCCCTCTTGGTTGGAGTTATAACCAAAACGACGGCTATATTTTCAGCGAGCGCGCCAGTCAGAATTTGATCGTTGATAATGGCAAGAAAATTGCAAAGAGTGACTTCAACTATTCGCCTGTTTTTCCCAGCCTCAGTGCTCAGATTACCCGTAACTGGCGTCAATGGTCTGTCTATGTTGGTGGAGAAAACCTGACGAATTTCCGTATGAAGCATCCCATAGTCCATGCTGCTCATCCCTGGGGTGAAGACTTCGATCCTACAATGGTCTGGGGGCCTGTCGACGGATTCATGATTTACGCAGGTTTCCGTTTTAAGATTATGCGATAATAAAAAGCGCTTTTATGCGTTTAATAAGAATAAAAAAGGTAAATTGAAAATTATCAAGTTTCAGATGAAAAAGTATCTCCTTCTCCTCATCGCGATGCTAACGATGAGCGTTGCGTCTGCCAAGGATGTGCAGACCGTCACCTTCCGAGTTGACGAAATGAAGTGCGTTAACTGTGAAGCAAAAGTCAAGAACAATATCTCTTATGTCAAGGGTGTTAAGAAACTCGTAACCGATGTTGCCCATAAGACCGTTTCTGTAAATTTTGATGCTGAGAAGACTTCTGTCGCTGACCTTCAGGCAGCCTTTAAGAAGTTCGGCTACTCTGCCGAGGTCGTGTATGGTCCTACCAAGATCGGTAAGAAAAAGGTAGATGCCACCACTGGTGCAACTACTCATACCAAGTAAAATTTTCCGCCCCAAAAGAATAGTTTCCTTCAATGGACCTTTATTCTTTTGGGGCGGACTTTTTTCTTTTTTGTAACGGACTTTTTTCTTGTCCTACCAAAATGATGCGATAGTTCTACAATTGTGAAACTATTGCGTCATAATTGTAGAATTATCGAATCACAGAAGTGGCACAACAAAAACCTCCGAGGAAAATAAATAAAAGTCCGTTGAAAATAGTAATTACCAGCCCCCCAAAAAAATAAAACTCCGCGCCCGGTTAATCTATTGCCGAGAGCGGAGTTTTTATTAACGATAGAAAGGAGATTCTCTAATCGGTTCTTGATAATTTAGAACTGTTCGAGATAAGCGATTCGGCTTTCCGTTGAAGGATGAGTCGAGAACAATTCAGAGAGGAAACTGGTGAAACCGTTACCCTTCAAGGAGGAGTGGATGATGAAGAGTTGTGCAACATCTTCACGGTCCTCACTTGCAGGCATTGGGTTTGCGCTGATCTTTCTCAAAGCCGAAGCCAAAGCCAATGGATTGCCGCATAATTCTGCACCACCGGCATCAGCCATATACTCGCGCTTGCGACTGATGGCAAAACGGGTGAGCAGAGTGAAGAAGTAGCCGACTGCTGCCAAAACGGCAGCGATGGCAATTGCAAAGATGATAGAGACACCACTGTTCTTATCATTGCTGCTTCTGCGCCTGCTACCTCCGTAGAGGAAATTGTTCCAGACAATGCGGAAGGCCAGACTCATTACCGTTGACATAATACCGACGAAAACGATGCTGATGATAAGCAATCGTGTGTCGCGGTTGCGGATATGCGTCAGTTCATGACCGATCACACCTGCCAGTTCCTCGTCATTCAGACGGTCGCAGATACCCGTTGTCACCGTTACCGTGTAACTCGCGTTATCCACGCCCGAAGCAAATGCATTAAGTTCGGGCGTATCAATAACGTTCACTTTGGGCATTGGCATGCCACAAGTCATCGTGAGATTTTCCACGATGTTGTAAACGCGCGGGTTTTCACTTCGTTCCAAAGGACGAGCACCAGTTGCTTTCCTGACCATTGCCGTGTTGCTCATATAGGCGATGAAAAACCAGGCTGCGACGATAATCACAACCCAGGGAAGCACCTGAATAGCTTGGTCGGTGGAAGTCGCCATGAGATCTGCCTGATAATAGTTCGGATCCGTCCCCATGTAGTTTATGATGACGAAGAAGAGCCAGACCAGGAATAGGATGATAGCAGGGAAAAGGCAGAGCAGCAAGACAGAGCGGAAATTGTTACGCGCCTGCTGCGTACGGATACCTACGTATTGCATATAATAAGATGAGACGTGGACGGGTGGGAACATGGGGCATTCGTCCCATGTTCAATGTCAGAGGGATTAGAACTTAATTTCGGGAGCCTTGTCGTACTGAGCGCGTTCAGTTTCAGGAACCTCGAACATAGGTTCAGTGTGGAAGCCGAACATACCAGCGAAGATGTTTCCGGGGAAAGTTTGAACAGCGTTGTTGTACTCCTTGGTTGCACTGTTGAAGAAACGGCGAACAGCAGCGAGTTTGTTCTCGATGTCAGCGATTTCATTCTGCAACTGGAGGAAGTTCTGGTTAGCCTTCAAATCAGGATAAGCCTCAACGCTGACACGAAGACCAGCAAGAGCGCTACTCAGCTGATTGTCAGCAGCAATCTTCTCGTTGATGGTAGTTGCGTTCATGGCAGCAGCACGAGCGTTTGTAACTGCTTCGAGAACAGACTTTTCATGATCAGCATAGCCCTTAACGGTAGCTACGAGCTGAGGGATGAGATCATAACGCTGCTTGAGCTGAACATCGATGTTAGCAAAAGCGTTTTCGCGGTTGTTGCGAAGACGGACGAGGTTGTTGTAAAGGCTGATGCCCCAGAAAACGAGACCTGCAGCGACAACGAGAATAATAATAAGAGTTGTTGACATATTGATTATTTTTAATGAGTTAATAATGCGTGGGAAAACAATTAAAGAGAAAATCCTGCAAGCAGGGCCTTGCAACGCAATTACCAGGGCAATTGCAAAGCCTATGCCAATAGTTTTGAGTATTTCTGGCGCAAAAATACAAAGTTTTTCTTGAATATCACAAATCTTTCGTGCTTTTTGCGTAAATTTGCACCGCAATAATAGATTTAACAACTTAAACAAATATAATTCGATGAATTTTGTAGAAGAACTCAAGTGGCGTGGCATGCTTCACCAGATGATGCCAGGCACGGATGAACTCTTTGAAAAAGGTATGGTAACCGCATACGTCGGTATTGACCCTACCGCTGACTCCCTTCACATTGGTCACCTTTGCGGTGTGATGATGCTTCGTCATCTTCAGCAGGGTGGTCACAAGCCCCTAGCTCTCGTTGGTGGTGCTACCGGTATGATCGGTGACCCCTCAGGAAAGAGCCAGGAGCGTAATCTTTTGAACGAAGAAACCCTCCGTCACAATGTGGCTTGCATCAAGGAACAGCTCAGCCGCTTCCTCGATTTCGAAAGCGATGCTCCCAATGCTGCGGAACTCGTTAATAACTACGACTGGATGAAGGATTTCTCCTTCCTCGAATTCGCTCGCGAAATTGGTAAGTGCATCACGGTGAACTATATGATGGCAAAGGATAGCGTAAAGCGTCGTCTCAATGGCGAATGCTCTGACGGTATGTCTTTCACAGAGTTCACCTACCAGCTTCTCCAGGGCTACGACTTCCTCCACCTTTACCAGACCAAGAACTGCCGCCTCCAGATGGGTGGTAGCGATCAGTGGGGTAACATCACTACGGGTACCGAGTTGATCCGTCGTAAGTTAGGTTCTGAAAATGAAGCATTTGCGCTTACCTGCCCCCTTATTACCAAGGCTGATGGTAAGAAGTTCGGCAAGACCGAACAGGGCAATGTTTGGCTCGATCGCAACCGTACCACTCCCTACCAGTTCTATCAGTTCTGGCTCAATGTTGGTGACGAAGAAGCAGAACGCTACATCAAGATTTTCACCAGCCTTGATCAGGAGACTATTAATGCCCTTATCGCAGAGCATCGTGAGGATCCTGCCCGTCGTATCCTCCAGAAGCGTCTCGGTGAAGAAGTAACCGTTCTCGTTCATGGTCGTCAGGATTACGAAGTTGCACTCGAAGCTACCAACATCCTCTTCGGAAAAGCTACCAAGGACAGCCTTTTGAAGCTTGACGAACAGACCCTTCTCGATGTCTTCGCCGGCGTTCCTCATTTTGAGGTTAGCCGTGAGCAGGCAATCGGTCAGAAGGCTGTTGATCTTCTCGCTGAACACACCAAGTGTTTTGCTTCTAAGGGCGAAATGCGTAAGCTTACCCAGGGTGGCGGTGTCAGCATCAACAAGGAGAAGCTCCAGCAGTTCGATCGCGAGATTACCGAAGCCGATCTTCTCGACGGAAAGTACATCCTTGCTCAGCAGGGTAAAAAGAAGTATTTCCTTATCATCGTGAAGTAAAAAGTAATAACTTTTCGAAAGAACATCGAAAGTGCGAAATTCTATGAAAATCGCGTTTTCGATGTTCTTTTTTTATGTTTATCGCAGAAAAACGGCCATCGATGCACTTTTTTTGAAAAAAAATGGTAGAAACGACCCGAAAGTCCAAAAATTTTCGCTAATTTTGCTCACTTTTATATGCCAACGCGTCTTTCATGCGCGCGCATTTTGTATGTCCGTACGCTATCGCGTGTGCGTGCGGAGAATAAAAACAGCAAGTTCTAACCCATAATCTCATCCGTGTAAAATGAGTGAAATTAGAGTCGTCATAAGCGGTGGTGGTACTGGTGGCCACATCTTCCCCGCTATTTCAATTGCCAACGAAATTAAAGCAAGACATCCTGAGGCTCAGATTCTGTTTATCGGAGCTGAAGGTCGTATGGAAATGCAGCGTGTTCCTGCTGCAGGATATAAGATAGAAGGTCTTCCCGTAGCAGGTTTTGACCGTAAACACCTTTGGAAGAACATCGCCGTTCTTTACAAACTATGGAAGTCACAGCGTAAGGCTCGCGAGATTGTCCGTGATTTCCTTCCACAGGTTGCAGTTGGTGTTGGTGGCTATGCCAGTGGTCCTACCTTGAAGGTCTGCCAACAGATGGGAATCCCCACCTTGCTTCAGGAGCAGAACAGTTACGCTGGTGTAACTAACAAGTTGCTCGCTAAGCGTGCCAAGAAGATTTGTGTAGCCTACGAAGGTATGGAACGCTTCTTTCCAAAAGAAAGCATAATCCTTACGGGTAATCCCGTTCGCCAGAATCTGGTAGAGAACGAATATAGCCGTGGAAGTTCCATCGAGCAGTTGGGTCTTGACCGTACCAAGCGCACCATCCTCATCATTGGTGGCAGCCTTGGAGCACGTACCTTGAACGAGAGCGTTCTCAATCATCTCGATTTGATTCGTAAGAATCCTGATGTGCAGTTCATCTGGCAGACGGGTAAGTATTACAGTGCCGACATCCAGAAGCGCTTGAAGGAAGCAGGACAGCCTCCCTATTTGAAGGTGATGGAATTCATCAGCGATATGAGTCGTGCCTATGCAGCAGCCGATCTCGTTATCAGCCGTGCCGGTGCATCCAGTATCAGTGAAATCTGTTTGTTGGGCAAGCCCTCCATCCTCGTTCCCTCTCCCAATGTTGCTGAAGATCATCAGACCAAGAATGCACTTGCTTTGGTAGAAAAGGACGCTGCAATCTATGTCAAGGATAGCGAGGCGCAGGACAGTCTCATCGAACTTGCTATCAAGACTGTTGCCGACAGCGCTCGTTTGGATGAAATCAGTGCCAACGTTAAGAAACTCGGTAAGCCTAACGCTGCCAGCGATATCGTTGACGAAGTTCTTAAGTTGATAAAGAAATGAAATCAGTATATTTCCTTGGTGCCGGAGGTATCGGCATGAGTGCTCTTGAGCGCTATTTCAACAAGCAGGGTCGTTTCGTAGCCGGCTATGACAAGACCCCCTCTACTCTGACTGATGCTCTTCAGAGTGAAGGCATTCAGATTCATTTTGAAGATGATCCGGAATTGATTCCTGCTGAATGCCGCGACCCGAAAGAAACCCTCGTGGTTTATACCCCCGCCATTCCCGCTGATTCTCGCGAGATGGCCTGGTTCAAAGAACAGGGTCATGAAATCTTGAAGCGTGCTGCCGTCCTCGGTATTCTTACCCGCGAGAAGAAAGGTCTCTGTGCCGCTGGTACTCACGGTAAGACAACGACTTCTGCAATGGCGGCTCATCTGTTGGCAGAAAGCCCTGTTGAATGCAATGCCTTCCTCGGCGGTATTACAAAAAACTACGGTACGAACTACTTGATTTCTGAAAAAAGCGAGTTCGTCGTGATAGAAGCCGATGAGTTTGACCGCTCTTTCCATCATCTCCGTCCCTATGCAACGGTTATCACAAGTGCGGATGCAGACCATCTTGATATCTATGGAACCGAAGAGGCTTATCTCGAGAGTTTCAGTCACTATACAAGTCTCATCCAGCCCGGTGGTGCTTTGATTGTCCACAAGGGCTTGCGCTTTGAAGAGCGTCTTCAACCTGGTGTTCGTCGCTATGATTACTCTCGTACGGAAGGTGACTTCCACGCAGAGAATCTTCGCATCGGAGGTGGCCGTATCGTTTTCGACTTGATTTCTCCCATTGAGAATATCAAAGATATCGAACTCGGCGTTCCCGTCAGCATCAATATAGATAATGGCATCGGTGCTATGGCACTCGCTCAGATTGCTGGTGTCAGCGCAGAAGATATTCGTCGTGCGATGCTCTCTTATAGTGGTGTTGACCGCCGCTTTGATTTCAAAATCAAAAACGACCAGCATGTCTTCCTTTCTGATTATGCTCACCACCCTGAAGAGATTCGCCAGAGCATCCTGAGTCTCCGTGAGGTTTTCGATGGAAGAAAGATTACTGCCATCTTCCAGCCACATCTTTATACGCGTACACGCGATTTTTATCCCGATTTCGCTGATGCATTGAGTCTTCTCGATGAGGTGATTTTGTTGGATATCTATCCTGCTCGCGAGTTGCCGATTCCCGGTGTAACCTCTCAGATCATCTTCGACCGTCTCCGTCCCGATATGGAGAAGAGCATGGCTCACAAGGAAGATCTTCCCCAGATTGCCCGTGACAAGGATTTCGACGTCCTCGTTGTTCTCGGTGCCGGAGATGCCGACAACTATTGTCCGGAGATTGCTGAGATCATTCAGGCAAAAAGCAAATAATTCCTTATTTCCCTTTCCCTTTTATGAAGGTTCTTTTCAAACTACTGCTTCTTTTTGGCATTGCAGCCTATCTCATTTTTGCGGTTGTGCGTTACAGCACGGCGCAAAACAATCAGGTGTGCAAAAGTGTCAGCATTGAGATTGCAGATAGTTCTCATGCCAATCTGATTACCTCCGATAAAATAGAGAAGACACTGGTGCTCTATAATCTTAATCCAGTAGGCCTTCCTATGACGGAGATTCAGCCTTTGGCCATAGAGCAGAAATTGGAAAAAGATTCCTTCATACGTCATGCCATGTGCGTGCTGACACCGGGAGAACGCGTTCGTATTGTCATTGCTCAGCGTATCCCTTTGCTTCGCATTATTGCTGACAATGGTGAAAATTACTACATCGATGAGGAAGGCACTCGTATGAAGGCTCAGGGCTATGAGGCTAACCTTGCCGTTGCTACAGGAAATATCAGCGACCAATATGCAAAACATCAGCTTCGTGAATTAGGACAGTTCCTTCGAGAAAATACATTCTGGGATAATCAGGTTGAACAGATAAGCGTTGATGCAAACCACGATGTAGATCTCGTAATGCGAGTTGGGGGACAAATCGTTCATCTCGGCAAGATTGAAAACATAGAAAAGAAGTTCCGCAATCTTCGTGCTTTCTACGAAAAGATTCTTCCCAAAGTGGGATGGAAACGTTATAAGGAAATTTCCGTGGCCTACGAAAATCAGGTAATCTGTAAGAAATAGGCCGATGGCTCATTTTCGGAGCCTTTAGATTGGAATAAAACAAAAAACAACATACACAATGAACAACAACAATTTTATCGCTGCTATCGTACTTGGTTCTTCCAAGATTACCGGTATTGTCGGTAGTAAGGAAATCGATGGGTCTATCAGAGTCAAAGCCCATGTCGCTCATCCTTCTTCTGATTTCATTGGCAAAGGCCGTATTCTCAATGTTGAGAAGATGACGACCTGCCTTACCAGTATCAAGGCCCGCCTTGAGGAACAGATGTCTTGTCGTATCAAATCGTTCTATGTTTCCATTGGTTGCATGGGCCTTCGTTCTATTGCGAATGATGTCGCAATCCAACTGTCTACGAGTGAACTCGTGACCGACGAACTCCTCGCATCCATTGGTGTACGTAATAAGGAAGGTAAGCCTAGTGACCGAGATATTCTCGAAGCAATACCTCTCGAGTATCGTCTTGGTGCTAATGGAACTCAGGTTACTCAGGATCCCAAGGGTATGATGACAGATCGTCTCCAGGCTAAGTTCCTTAACCTGGTTTGTAATTCCAATGCGATTGCAACGATTACCGCTTGTTTCCGCAAGGCAAATATCGAGATTGCAGAAGGTAAACTCTGTATCTCTGCTGAGCAGCTTGCTTCCATTATCACCAATGAGCAGGAGCGCACCTCAGGTTGTGCTTTTGTCGATATGGGTAGCGAAACCACGACCGTTGCTATCTACAAGGGCAAGGTTCTCCGTCATCTCTGCGTAATTCCTCTCGGTAGCGCCAGCATTACCCGTGATATCGCTAATGTCTTCAATGTGGAAGTTGACGAAGCAGAAAATTTCAAGCGCACATACGGCTATCCTGACTTCGAGGAAATTGATGATAAGGAAGAAATCCATCTCCGTGATGGCGGTCGTGTAAAGAAGCTTGCTGAACTTGCAGAAATTATCGACGCCCGTATGGAGGAAATCATCCAGAATGTAAAGCGTCAAATTGAGCTCTCTGGTTATACTCACGATAATCTCGTTAACGGTATCTTTGTTTGTGGTGGCGGTGCTCAGATGCGTGGCATCAACAGAGCATTCCAAGCACACTTCAAGGACTGGAATCTTCGTATCGTAAAGAATACAACTCGTCTCAATGTAAATGCTTCTGATAGCACCTTCAACGAAACCGGTATCTATAACATCGGTTTGGCTATCATTGACAACTTTGAGACAAATTGCTTTGGCGGTGATTTGCTTAACGATCTCTTTGAGAACGAACCTTCTGCAGAGGAAACGGCAGAGCAAGAACGCCTTGCTGCAGAAAAGGCAGAGCAGGAACGCATTGCAGTTGAAGAAGCAGAGAAAGCTCGCCTCGAAGCTGAAAAGGCTGAGAAGAAGAAAGGTCCCAGCGCATTCTCTTCTTTCCTTAAGAAGGTAAAGAAGTTTGGTGCTGACCTTGTATCTGAAAACGATTAATTTAACACCGTAATTATTCTTAATAGTATGGAAGATGAATTGATTGTCGACATGGGTATTCCCACGACAACCCCTAAAATCATTAAGGTTATCGGTGTTGGTGGCGGCGGCGGAAACGCAGTCAACTATATGTATCGCACTGGTATCCATGATGTGAACTTCGTTGTTTGCAATACGGACTCAAAGGCACTGGCAGATAGCCCCGTTCCTGTACGCCTCCAGTTGGGCAGCGAGGGTCTTGGCGCAGGTAACCGCCCCGCTCGTGCCCGCGCAGCGGCAGAAGAGAGTATCGAAGGTATCCGCGCTATGCTTGACGATGGTACCAAGATGGTCTTCATTACTGCTGGTATGGGTGGTGGTACCGGTACTGGTGCTGCTCCTGTTATCGCACATGAGGCAAAGGAAAAGGGTATCCTCACAGTTGGTATCGTAACTATTCCTTTCCGTTTTGAAGGAAACAAGAAGATTGACCAAGCTCTCGATGGTGTTGAGGCTATTCAGAAAGAAGTAGATGCTCTGCTCGTTATCAATAACGAACGTCTCCGCGAAATCTATCCTGAACTCACTATTCGTTCTGCTTTTGAAAAGGCTGACAATACCCTGAGCGTCGCAGCGCGTTCTATAGCCGAGATTATTACGATGCATGGTATTATCAACCTTGACTTCCAGGATGTCGGTACCGTTCTTCGTAACGGTGGCGTAGCCCTGATGTCTACGGGTTATGGTGAAGGTGAAGATCGTGTGACCAAGGCTATCCACGAAGCTCTCCATTCTCCCTTGCTCAACAATAACGATATCTACAATTCCAAGAAGATTCTTCTCTCCATCACCTTTGCTAATGATGAGACCGGTGAAGAGGGTACTTCTCAGGAATTGATGATGGAGGAAATGAATGAGGTTCACGACTTCATGGGCTCATTCCGTGACGATGTAGAGACGAAGTTTGGTCTTTCTACTGATCCTACTCTGGGTAAGAAGGTCAAGGTAACGATTCTTGCTACTGGTTTCGGAATCAATGCCGTTTCCGGTATGGAAGAAAAGTTGCAGGCTGAGGCTGAAGCAGAGGCGCTGAAGAACAAGGAACGTCAGGAAGAAAACGAAGAGCGTCGTAGTCAGTTCTACGGCTTTTCCAGTGATCGTGGCGTTCGTAAGCACTTCTACCGCACATTTATATTCCAGCCCGAAGATACCGACAACGAAGAACTTCTCTCTCTTCTTGAGGCTGTTCCGACTTGCAAGCGTACCAAAGAGATGCTCAGCGATATCAAGAGCAAGAGCGTCGTTGCTAAGAAATAATCTGTTAGCGCCTACAGCGCTTAAATAAATATGAGTATGGAAGAAGATCTTCTCATTGAATTACCCGAAATGCAGACGGATGCCAATATGCCTTCTATCATCAAAGTCATTGGTGTAGGCGGTGGTGGCGGTAATGCCGTTGGAAATATGTATCACGAGAACATCGAAGGTGTACGCTTCGTTGTTTGCAATACGGATCACAAAGCACTTGACGATAGCCCCGTTCCTGATCATGTTCAGATTGGCCCGGGACTTGGAGCAGGTGGTAAACCCGAAATTGGCCAGCAACTGGCGGAGGAAAACCTCACCAGCATTCAGAACATGCTTGATGACCAGACGAAGATGGTCTTCATTACTGCTGGTATGGGTGGTGGTACCGGTACTGGTGCTGCTCCTGTCGTTGCGCGTGAAGCCATGAAGAAGGGTATTCTGACTATCGGTATAGTGACCATTCCCTTCCTTTTCGAGATGAAGCCAAAGATTGATAAGGCACTCGATGGTGTAGAACGAATGGCGCAGGAAGTTGATGCCTTGCTCGTCGTCAACAATCAGCGTTTGTTACAGGTATTCTCAGACCTTACCGTTGTTAATGCTTTTAAGAAGGCTGACGAGACCTTAACGAAGGCGGTTCGTTCCATCGTTGAAATCATCACGATGCATGGTTTCCAGAACCTCGACTTCCGTGATGTTGAAACCTGTCTCCGTGGAGGTGGTGTCGCTGTGATGTCAACGGGCTATGCTAAAGGTGACAAGCGTGTATCAAAGGCTATTGCCGATGCCTTGAATTCTCCTTTACTTAATGATAAGGATGTTTACAAGAGCAAGTCTCTCCGTCTTGCGATTTTCTTCCCGCCAGATAATTCCGGTTACGGAATGATGATGGATGAGATGAACGAGATCGATGCCTTCATGAATAAGTTCCGCGAGGATGTGGATACGAAGTACGGTATGACAGAGGATCCTAATCTTAAGGAAGAAATCAAGATTACTATCTTGGCATCAGGTTTCCGGCTTGCTCCCGGTCAGGAAGAGGATATCGTCGTTGACGCTCCTTTGACTGCCGAACAGATTGACCGTGAAAAGCAGAAGGAAATTCGCCGTAGCCAGGCTTACGAAGGTACGCAGAAGCACCAGCGTCATCATCGTGTCTTCCTTTTTGAGGATGAAGACTTCGAAAACGAAGAATTGATTGCTATGGTGGAAAGTACCGACGTTTATCGTCGTTCAGACAA
The DNA here is from genome assembly GCA_002314875.1 of Prevotellaceae bacterium UBA1746. Taxonomy (GTDB): domain Bacteria; phylum Bacteroidota; class Bacteroidia; order Bacteroidales; family Bacteroidaceae; genus Alloprevotella. The sequence continues at coordinate 22,496 of DCHS01000027.1, read as the reverse complement.
CGATACCCGCAAATTGCGTGATATATCAAATGCCAGTAAGGCTATCGAGATCATGCTTTAACGAGAATAATAATTTTACATTAGTCCAAAGGATACACATTTTGGGCCGAATGCCCTAATAGATAAGACAATGTTATTTGATCAGATTTCTGCAGACATTATGACTGCAATGAAGGCGAAGGAAAAGATTCGCGTTCAGGCATTACGAAACATTAAGAAATACTTTATTGAGGCTAAGACCGCTCCTGGTAGTAATGGTGAACTGACCGATGATGCAGCTTTGAAGATTCTAGCAAAACTTGCTAAGCAGGGTCGTGATACAGCTCAGCTCTATAAGGATCAGGGTCGTCCTGACCTCGCAGAATCAGAATTGGCAGAGGTAGCCGTTATCGAAACCTATCTTCCCAAGCCAATGACTGATGAAGAACTTACTGCTGCTCTCCGCGAGATTATCGCAGAAGTTGGTGCAACTTCTCCCAAGGAAATGGGAAAGGTAATGGGTGTAGCTTCCAAGCGCCTCGCTGGTAAAGCTGATGGTCGTGCCATCAGTGCTAAGGTGAAGGAACTCCTCGCGTAAGTTTCTTGAGATAAATGTAAGCCCCTCACTCGATGAACAATCGGGTGAGGGGCTTACATTTACTAATAAAGCGAGTTGACTCCTATAATATTATTATATGTTTATTTTTGAAGATAGTCGATAGCTGTTTTTAGAATTGTATCAACGCTCTTCTGATAGTCTTCAGATGTAATGGAGGCGAATATATTCGGTTCAATGCCGAATTCTGTTTGTTGTCCTTTCACATCCGTCATAGGACAAGCAGAGAATCGTACAGACCAACCTTCGGGTAGTTCGCTGGAGAAAGGCATGCCGCTGCCGCCTCCAGTAGTATCGCCCATAATTGTCACCTTATTGTTCCCCAACTGTTGCAGACCTTTCATGAACATGACAAAGGCATTGGCTGCACTATAAGTTCGGCGGTTGGCCAGAACTACAACGGGTTTCTGCCAACGTAATCCTGTTGAAGGAGAAACCACAATTGGTTGAGGTTGCGAAAAGTCATTGTGGCCTTTCCCCGTTTTGTGAGAGATATATCCCAACGTGGTATCTTCGTTAACAAACAGCCCAGCTAATTTAGTAGCAGAAGTAAGCAGACCGCCACTGTTGCTGCGGACATCAATGATGAGGCCGTCGCAACTGCCAAGATAATCCATGATCTGATGAAGATTACCATCGCCAATCGCATATTCGAAAGACGAACAGCGGATATAGCCAGTATTTCCTCGCATTACACGATATTGCAAGCCGGCAGTAGAACGATAATCTCCCGATGTTCCCATATATTTATGGAAAATAGAGTCACTGAAATTCATGGGATAAGCCTCGTACCACTGTGTATAGTAGGAAGTGTTGCTCGCGCAGGAAAGATTAACATGACCATCCCGAAGTTCGTAAGTCATATTGCTGAGCACCTGGAACAGCGCATCCATTGACATATCATCAGAAATCTGTGGCTTATAGCGTTGGTAAACTTCGTTCCAATTCAGTCCGTATTCCTTGTTTTTATAATCAAAGAAACAGTAATGTTCATCAATGGTTTGCCAAAGCGCCTCGAAATTTCCAGTATGTGTATCAGCAAAATCCTCACTTGTCACACAAGATGCAACGAGCAAGGGAAGAAGAATAGCCGAAAGAAGCGTTTTAAGAAAACGAAACATAAGCTTAGAAATTGAGATGACGGGTGAAGCCGATAACGAAGGAATTGTTCCAGGCATGTCGTTCGAGGCTATTGACATTGCTTTGGCGAATGTCCGCCTTATAGCCCACAATGATATTTGCTTTTCGAACAGGGACGGAAAGGGTGGCAATGAAGCGCGCACTCGGAGCATTCACTGGCCAGGTTGCACAAACGTTATGATCGTAGTGACAAAGTTCAAAGGCTTCGTAATAGGATTGGCCGTATTGCGGTGAGAACATCGCTCCTACCGTGGGAATATCGAGTTCGGCGCGAGCATGCCAATGGTGTTTTCTGACGCGAAACTGATAATCGGCAATTGCTGATGCTGCAAGATCAAAGGATCCACGCCCTTGGGCTGGATTATTTCCGTTACGAGTAGAGTAGGTACCGCCGCCTAAAAATTCTGCCAAAGCACCAGCGCGGAGTTTCCAGTTCTTTCCAAATATCCAGTTATAATGCCAGCCAAAAGAGAAATCTGCAGTAAAATCATAGAAACTGGCATTTCCACTGGGATTATCAGCAAAGGAACCATTTACGTCTAAAAGGGTGAAGGATGTAACATGTCCTTGTCCCCAACGTGCCTTTCGTTCGTTGATGAGAGTAATTCCCAGCGACGATCCCTGATAGTCCAAAGGAGAAAGATAGGAATCGTACAGCGCATTTCCTCCGACTCCAAATAGCCACATACGGTCTATGTCCCGATACTGACCGAAGGCAAGAACCGGGAAAAGGCATAGGAGGGAAAGGAGGGCTTGTTTCATAGGCTTTCGTTGCCATAAGCATCCATGGCTTTTACAAAGATGCTATCGTTAATGTGAGCAGGAACGTAGGGAGCGTAGTCAAAATGAGTGGCTTTGAGGTGGTGAGCAATCATTTCGATATCGCCCAACTTGGTCTTACGATAGATGTTATAGACAATCGGTGATGCGTCCTTTACAGCATTCCAAGTTAGGTGCATGATGTATTTATCATCTCTTTCCGTTTTGACATTTGGTGCTGCTGGCGGGTTATTATCCACCCAGGTCATCGGAGGAGTAAGCGCAGGTTGACGATAGAAGTTCTTACAGAAATCATACAGTCCTTTCTGGTTTTCAAGCAGGAATTGACTGCGGAAGAAAGCCTGGCCACCGATGCCTAATTGACGGAGAACATTCATCTGGCGTGTAATCGTCACCAAATCCCAGTCCTTTTCGCGTGGAGAAAGAAAATAGATGCCGAGGCCAGGGATAACGGGATGACCATAACTCTCTTGCTGCCAGTTTGCAGCAAAGGGATAGAAATGTTTTCCGTCGAAATACATCATGGGGAAGAGCCAATCCATATAGTTTTTCTCGAGCCAGAGTTGGGCATCCTGGAAAACGGCATCACGGGCATTCCAACCATAGCTGTTTGCACGTGGCAGATCAGCATACTTACCAACAGGAGAACAGCTGATTTTTACCCAGGGGCGGATTGCTTTTACCACATCGTGTACCATCTTAACGGTATATGTAACCTGGTCACGTTTCCATTGGTTTTTAGACATTCCGTTTCCGTATTTTCTATAAGCGGTATTGTCATTGAAGGAAAAATCCTTTTCGGGATAACGGATATAGTCCAAATGGATGCCATCGACATCATAGTTCTCAACAATTTCTTCACAAATGCCAGCAATGTAAGCTGCTGTACCAGGCATTCCAGGATCCATAAACCAACGATCGCCACAGCGCTGACAGAGTTCGGGGTGTTGGGCCGTGATAGATTTCTTTCCCAATTGTTTGGCTTGGGAAACCGTACAAAGCGGATAGGCTACAACATATGCATGTAGTTCCATACCACGCTTATGAGCTTCTTGAACAGCAAAAGCCAAAGGGTCATAGGGAGGAGCAACTCCAGGTTTTCCAGAGATAGCACCATCCCAGGGTTCATAGAGGGAAGGGTAAATGACCGTACCGCGGATACGGGTTTGGAAAAGAATGACATTAATACCAGCAGCTTGCAGTTGGTCAAACTGACGGCAAAGGTCGGCTTTTTGTTTCTCCGTTCTCTCGGGGGTATTGGCATAAGTGCGTCCGGGCCAGTCCATTCCGCCCAGCGTACAAAGCCATACGGCTCTGATTTCGCGTTCCATAGGTTCAAGAGCAGGAGGCTGAGGCCACGCTTGTGCCGATGCGCTCAAAGAAAGCAGAGAGAAAAGAATTGTATATAGAATCTTCATTAATGATTGTCTGTAATTTTTTGATAGAGATCAAGAACATCATCCTTGGGGATGCCGAGGGACACGGCTTTGTCAAGGTCACGACGGGCATAACCTTTACTGCCGATATTCAGAAAGATTTCTGAACGTATGAGATAGGCCTCAGGATTCTTTTCGTTTAGTTTTAGTAGTGTGTCGATTTCGTCAAGAGCTTCATAGGCATCCCCGGAACGACTGAGGAGAACAGCTCTAAAAGTATGATATTTCTCAGACTCTGGATTCTGCAGAATCAGATAGTCGTAGTCTTGCAATGCTTTTTTCAATTCTTCCGATTCTATGTAGCATGCCGCACGATCTTCACGAACAAGGACATTGGCTGGCTCTTGTTCTAGAATCTTTCCGAAAAGGTTTGCTGCATCTTTCCATTGTGCACGTGCCATATAGATACGTCCAATATTGTGACGAACGCAATTGTTTCCTGGAGCATTGGGGCGTAGTTTTAATGCACGTTCAAACAGATTCTGAGCTTGTTGCAGAGAATCAGTATGGAGAAAATTGAAGGCGCGAGTCAGGCAGTCTATATAAGCGATGGAATCTTGTTCCAATTGCCATTTCTCCCGGGCCTGGTAATTATAGTCTTCCTTCGTCTTGGCACTGATCTTACCAGTGTGGAGATCCACTACCGTTTGGGCAGAAGTCCTCAAACTACCAAAGAATGAAGTCAGTGTAAAGAGGAAAAGGAGAAAGTATCGTTTCATATATTTTATTATAGGTCGTCGACCTCACGGAAAATAAGTTCGGGCTCAAATCCTCGAGAGGCAGCGAAACGGACTAACTTTTGAGTTGCTTTGTAAGTCTCTTCACGATCGTTAGGATCGAAATGGAGACTACGGATTTTTGTTTGCAGGATGTGGCAGAGAATCTCGCGATAATGCTCTTCTTCAATCACTTCTTCGAAAGCGGCGTTGATATCGTTACGGGAGATTCCTTTGAGGCGTAGTGCCTGCGTAATCTTTATACGTCCCCAATGATCATATTCCAATTTGTCGTGGACAAAGGCTCGGGCATATCTGGTTTCATCGATGTAATTTTCATCAACTAATCGGTCGAGCAAGCGTTCAATGATATCGCCCTCTAAGCCTCCGTCACGTAGTTTTTTCGCGATTTCCTGGCGGCAACATTCTCTTTGTGCACAACGTCCTGTCGCCCAAAGTAGGGCAGATTCTTCAGTAAAAGGTTTCATGACTTGAAGAATGCTCTAATGACAAACCATCCATGCATCACCGCAGCGGTGAACTTACCATAATGCTTGCACATGATATCGTATCGTTCTAAAAGCGAAGCCTTATGGTTCTTAGTGGTCGTTCCTTCTGCTAAATAGTTGGCAACGACGAGGTTTGTATTGAGCAATTGCAAACGGAGACGTTCTGCTTCTCTCATAATACGAATGCACCAATCGAAATCAGCACTGAAACGATAGTCTTCGTTGTTATAGGGGAATTTCTTTGCCAAATCAAGTCTTGCAAAGAAGGCCTGGTGGCAAACGAGCATTCCAAAGCGGAAAGACTGCCAGGAAAGCTTTTCTGGCGGTGTCAGACGGCGGCGGCGAAGGAATTTTCCTTCGTTGTCCACAAGGTGGGTGTCACCGTAGAGCACGGCAGGACGGCGGACTTTTTCCTCTTCTGGATCTATCATGGCGGCAATTTCACTCAACAAAGTATTGTGATGAAAGGTATCACCCGCATTCAAGAAGAGTATATAGTCACCAGTAGCCAGTTCGATAGCTTTATTCATAGCGTCATAAATACCCTCGTCAGGTTCAGAACGGCAAACAATATCATGCTGGATGCTAGCACGGGAGTTGCGTTCCTGATAGTGATGGATGAGCGCCAGCGTTTCGTCTTGGCTGTTGCCATCAATGATAAGGTGTTCAACATGGGCATAGTCTTGTTCCTCCACGCTATGAATAGTGGGAGACAAAAATTGACCGGCATTGTAGCACACCGTAGCTATGGTAAACTTTATCATGAGTTATATAGTTCTAAATACTTTCTGGCTACGCTGGCTTCCGAATAGGTATCAACGGCATCGGCTCTTGCTGCAGCAGAAAGGGTTGAGGGTTCAGGGTGATTGATGACAAATTGCAGACCTTCAGCGATATCGTCGCTATCTTGGGGATGGGCAAGATAGCCATCGATCTTATGGCGAATCATCTGCGGAATACCACCGACTTCAGTTGCCACAACTGGAAGGCCACAGGCTTTTGCCTCTACGATAGTATTCGGAAGATTTTCCATCATTGAAGAAATGACGAGTAAATCGGAAGCGCGGTAGATGTTTCGCATTTTTTCGATTTCTCCAACGTATTCAAAGGGGCAGACTTCGCAAGTAAAGCGGTCTATGTATTGTGAGGCATTCTTTCCGACAGGAACGACGGCAATCTTTTGTCGAAGATCGGGATTCCTTTGAATGAGACGACTCACTGCGGCTTCTACGAAACGGAAGCCCTTGTTGTTATCGTTGATATTAAAGGCAACGAAAAGAATCAGTCTCTTTTTGAGCGGTAACTCTAACTGGCGGCGGAGTTCATTTCGCTGTTCAATGGTTTCGACAGGAGAGAAAAACTCTGTATCTAACGGATTCGCAATGCTCGTTACGGTATGTCCTTTTAGAAGCGGTGCTTTTTGGGCAGATTCTGAAAGGTATTGGCTACAAGCTACGAAACGAATCTTGTCGATAGCGTAAATCTGAGCCTTCTTGCGGAAGATACGAGCAGAAAGATCTTTTTTCCCTCGACCGCAACAGGGCAAGATAGTTGTCAAAGCGTTTTTGCGAAGTTGGGGACAATCACCACAACCCGTCATCCACTTTGTGCAGTCTCCTGTAAGATGGCAAATGCTGGAAGCGGGCCACAAATCGTGCATAGTCCATGCAACGCGTTTTCCTGTTTCTTTGCAACGAGTCAACAATCGTTCCAGATCTTTCAACCCCATCATTGCCTGGTTAATCCAATGGAGATGAATCACATCTGCCCATTCGAACTCGGGAAGAGACGTAATATCTGTACCACATCCTCCATGGTCGATAGCAAAGACATGCTTATAGTCGAATCCATTTAAATAAAAGAGCTCGAGACGTTCCCAAACAAAACGCAGACGATTGATGTGTTTTTGATCATCACGTACCAACAGTTTAACCTCGTGGCCATTAGCGACGAGGGCATTCATCAGGCGACCTGCAGCAATCGAGGCCCCACCTGTATGAGCTGTGGTGTTGATGATCAGAATTCTCATTGATTGGAAAGTAAAGGACGGCAGGATTCCATAATCTCATAGAGACGCTCTTCTGTTTCTGCCTGCAGCATAGCAATGCGGGTGTCTCGGAAATTGGGGATACCTTTGAAAATCGGACTGGCAGCAAGATGTCGACGAACATGAAGAATGCCGCGATACTCGTCAATTCGAGCAATCGATTCGTGAACCTGCTGTTTCAAAACATCCAGTTTCCAGTCTGTTGTCATATCAGTTGTTGTGCCATCGAGGACATCTCTGATTTCGCGGAAAATCCAAGGGCGGCCAAAAGTAGCTCGTCCTACCATAACAGCATCGACTCCATAATTATCGAATGCAGCCTTTGCTTTTTCGCCACTTGTGATATCGCCATTGCCAATAATGGGAATGTGCATGCGGGGATTCTTCTTGACTTCGCCAATCAAAGTCCAATCTGCTTCACCGGTGTACATCTGGCTTCTTGTACGTCCATGAATCGTGAGGGCTTCTGCTCCCGCATCTTGGATACGTTCTGCCAGATCAACGATGAAAGGTGTGCCTTTCCCTCCGTTTGCATCAGGAAGGTATAGTCCAGGTACGTCCCAACCTAATCGGGTTTTTACTGTAACGGGAACCCTGTTGCCGACTCTTTTTACAACTCGCTGAATAATGTCGAGCATAATATCAGGAGTTTGGAGCATACCCGCGCCAGCACCTTTTCCTGCTACGCGCTTAACAGGGCAGCCAAAATTGAGATCCAGCACATCAGGATGCGCTGTTTCAACGATGATATCCGCTGCGTCTTCAACAGCCTCGGGAAAACGTCCATAGGTTTGAATAACGACGGGGCGCTCTTCATCACAAACCGTCAGCTTTTGGAAAGTCTTATTGACGCTGCGTACCAAAGCATCAGCAGCGACGAATTCAGAATAGACCATTGAGGCTCCCATCCTGCGGCAAAGCAGACGGAAACCTATATCTGTCACATCCTCCATTGGGGCAAGGAGGACGGGACGTTCACCAAGGTCTATATTTCGAATTTTCATTTATTTCTTGTAATAATTAAAGATCATCATCGTACCGCCTGCCACGAAGAAGAAACCACCAGCGATAAGAAGGAAAAGATAATTCTCACTCATCATATTGAGAAAGTCGTCGATTTGGGGGATTTCCAATTCTAACACCGCCAATGTATTATTGAGAATATGGGCGATGAGGCAGAGGCGAAGGTCACCGGTTTTGTGGTAAAGAACACCAAGAGCAATACCAAGTGCAATAGCGGGGATGACTTGCATCGGGTCAACATGGATGATGCCGAAGGCAAAAGCACTGGTGAAAATGGCAATCCACGGATTAAGTCCGTTTTTTTTCAGTGAACGCAGAATACCTTCACGGAAGGTAAATTCTTCTGCCATTGGTCCAACGAAGCAGAGTAAGATGAGACAGAGCCAGCTTTCTTTCATCTCGGCGAAATTTGCTGTCTGATCGAAATCTTCAAGATTGAGAGGAGTGAGCAGAAAATTAATGCCAAATGCCAGCACAACAAAGCCCATGATAGCCAGCAACCATTTTCGAGGCATTCCTTTTCGATAGCAACGAAGTGGAGTTGGCCCTGTCAAGTGGCACATCCAAAGCACAACAATCAGGATTGTTTCCGCTACTAATGTACCTATGCCAATCTCAATGCTAGAGGGAGGTATGAGCCTTGCTAAGTTGAAAGGAATTTCCCCACAAAGCATATTGATATTGGCATAAGAATATGCAAAAATTCCTCCCAGCACTTGTGCCAGGAAGAATAGTATGATGATGATAAATGCTGTCCACATAAAAGTATTTCAAAGCAAGACCATCGGTCAATCAGCCTTTGATTTGACGATGATAAGCAATAGCTGAATTTACATCCTGTTGGATTTGGGATTGCAAAGCTTCTGACGATTCAAACTTTATTTCTTCGCGAAGACGAGCGTGCAGATATAATGTCATGTTGTGCCCGTACAGATCATCGGAGATAGCGCGATTTTCAAAATGAGATTCTAGGAAATGAGATTCTATTGATAGCGCACCTTCTTCGTGCAAAGTCGGCCTGTTTCCAATGTTCGTCACAGCGGGGAAATCAATGCCGTCAATATGAACAGTTGAAACATAAACGCCATTAGCCGGAAGCATTTTCAATGGATCATTGACTTGGAGGTTAGCGGTGGGGAAGCCCAACTTGCGGCCTACCTGTTCACCTTGTTCAACAGTACCACTGATATTGTAGGTATATCCGAGCAATAAATTAGCCTCTTCCATATTTCCAGCAGCCATGGCACGACGGATACGAGAAGAGGAAACTTTTCTTTCGGGGAATTCCTTGGCGCAAATGACCTCGATACCCAGTTCCTGACCGTATTCTTTGTATTGCTCAAAATCTTCCCCCCATCTTGGACGACCAAAATGGTGATCGTAACCAACGAGAAGATGGGTAATGCCAAAGGTATCGTGGAGATAGTGATTCATGAATTCTTCTGCCGTGAGACTTGCCATGGGACGGTCGAAATCCAGAAATTCAACATGGTCAATGCCACAAAGATTTTCTAAAAGGTATTTCTTCTCGTTGTTTGTCGTCAGAAGTTTCGGTGCATCGGCTCTTCCAAGAACTCGTTGGGGATGTTGGGAAAATGTAATGGCAATGGCACGGTCTCTGTCACCGACAAGCTCTTTCAGTTGTCGGCAAAGATATTGGTGACCAAGATGTACGCCATCAAAAAAGCCTATGGTTGCTACGCGTTTCAATGGAATGAAATGTTTTAGAGGGGAGTTATAGAATCCCCTGTGGAAATTAAAGGTTAGAACTCGTTCGGGACGAGTTTATAGAGTTTGTCAGAAGGACGGATCTTTTCTGGAACGGGGATAGCGACGCACATACCTTTCTTTGCGGTAGGGATAGCTCCGTTGTTACCATGAATGCTTGTGGCTTCGACATAGAGTGCGCCAGTGGTGGGGCCGATGATAACCAGACGATCTCCCTCATTGAATTCGCCGGCTTCAATATAGAATTCAGCAACACCGAGTTTGGAGAAGTATTTCTGGCCTTTTCCAATATAGACCTTCTTCTCGGTAGCGCTGCTTCCGTATCGGTCACTCCATTCGCCGAGGGTCTTGCCCTGGTAATAGCCATCCCAGAATCCGCGATTAAAAACGGTGGTGAGACGCTGATTCCAATCTTCGATTTTTTCATCAGAGAAGGTTCCGTCAAGTACGCTCTGGATGGCTTCTTTATAGCAACGAACAACGGTGTAAACATATTCAGCGCTGCGGGCACGACCTTCAATCTTGAAGACAGAGACACCAGCACGCATCATTTTGTCGATAAAACCGATTGTTTTGAGGTCTTTCGGTGACATGATATATTTGTTGTCAACATCAAGTTCAACGCCGGTTTCACGATCACGGACCGTATAGCTTCGACGGCAGACCTGCATGCATTCGCCGCGATTAGCAGAACGTCCAAGGTTATTCAGAGAGAGATAGCACTTTCCGCTAACTGCCATACAGAGAGCACCATGGCAGAACATCTCGATGCGAATCTTTTCACCAGAAGGGCCACAGATGTTTTCACGTTCGATGGCATCCGTAATTTCTTTCACTTGTGAAAGATTCAGCTCTCGTGCCAATACTGCCACATCAGCATATCCAGCATAGAATTTCAATGCTTCAACATTAGAAATGTTAAGTTGGGTGGAAAGGTGTATTTCCTGACCGATTTTCTTACAATAGCTGAGAACTGCAACATCGGCGGCAATCACTGCGGAAATACCAGCCTCCTTAGCAGCATCGCAGATTGTATGCATCTGATCGAGATCTTCACCATAAATAATGGTGTTAACCGTCAGATAAGACTTAACGCCATGTTCGTTACAAGTTGCAGCCATCTCCTTTAAATCAGCGATGGTGAAATGATTGGCGGAATGGGCGCGCATGTTAAGCGCCTCAATGCCAAAATATATAGAATCGGCCCCCGCTTTAAGAGCGGCAGCAAAAGACTCGCGAGAGCCTACGGGAGCCATTACTTCATACTGCATGATTGATTTCGTTGGATAGGAATGAGAGCCTATTTATAGAAAAAGTGTAAAACGAGATAACTACGGGTAGTAAAACCAGCAGTTACCTCGTTGGAGATGTGCGCCTGGGGGGACTCGAACCCCCACGTCGCAAAACACCAGATCCTAAGTCTGGCGCGTCTACCAATTTCGCCACAAGCGCTTATTTCGGGTGCAAAATTAGCAATTTGATGGCAAAATACAAAGAAAAATCCCTATATTTTTTGTTTTTAGCGCATGAAGTTGTATTTTTGCAGTTCGAAATTGAATATAACATGACAAAACTACGCATATTCCTTTTGTTATTTCTCTTTGCACTCCTTCCTGCGTGCATGTTGGCTACCGTTCATCATGTGTATGGAACGAATGATGACTACCCATCTATCAATCCCGTAATGATCTTTACGGATGAAGATGGCATGGAAGTCAGCGATGAGACAAGTTATTCCGGCGGAGCTCCATTCGAAGCGCGTTTTGAAGTGACCGTTGACAATCTTGGTGACTACTATCCGCTGTATGAATGGCGTTTTATCAAGGATGGCTATGATGCTCCTTTCCTTACCCGTTTTGATCAGAATACATATTTTCGATTTGTCGAGAGTGGAACATTTTATATCGAAGTCATTGTTTCTCTCGTTCAGGGAAGAGATACCTTGGAGTATGAGATGGATTCGCCTTTTGTTGTGAACATTGCGGAGAGTAAGTTGGAAATCCCCAATGCTTTCACTCCGAATGGTGATGGCATCAACGATGTTTTCAAGGTTAAGGAAGGCTACGAAAGCCTTGTGGAATTTCATGCTGCTGTCTTCAACAGATGGGGCAAGAAACTCTATGAATGGACCGACCCTGCTGATGGCTGGGATGGTACAATGAATGGCCATGGGGGTGCCGCAGCTCCCGATGGTGCCTATTACCTTGTTTTGAATGCAAAAGGTGCTGATGGCTTAAAGTATAATTACAAGAAAACGATTAATATCCTTCGAGGATATAACGAGACAGCAACAGGAACTAATTAATTAGATGAAAAAGAACAGCGGAAAAATAGAAGTCTTTGGAGCGCGAGTCCACAACTTGAAAAATGTTGATGTCACGCTGCCTCGTCATGCTATGACCGTTATCACTGGCCTTTCTGGAAGTGGTAAGTCTTCTCTGGCTTTCGACACGCTCTATGCCGAAGGCCAGCGTCGCTATATTGAGACTTTCTCGGCTTATGCCCGAAACTTCCTCGATAATCTGGAGCGCCCGGATGTAGATAAGATTACCGGCTTGTCTCCTGTAATTTCCATAGAACAGAAAACCACCAACAAAAATCCTCGTTCTACGGTAGGAACAGTGACGGAAGTCTATGATTTCTTGCGTCTTCTTTTTGCCCGTGCAGGTACGGCCTATTCCTATCTCAGTGGCGAAAAGATGGTAAAATATACGGAGGACAAGATTATTGAGATGATCCTCCGTGACTATGAAGGTCATCGCATTTATCTGCTGGCTCCCCTGGTACAATCCCGTAAAGGTCATTATCGTGAACTCTTTGAAAGCATCTTGAAGAAAGGCTTTCTGAATGTTCGTGTGGATGGTGAACTGCTGATGGTGGAGCGTGGCATGAAAGTCGATCGTTACAAGAATCACGATATCGAAGTTGTCATTGATAAACTCAAAGTGCAGGTAAAGGATGAAGAGCGCCTTCATCAATCTGTACGAAAGACCCTTGATCATGGCGATGGCTTGATGTTGATTCTCGATGGCGAAGATAATAGCATCCGTTTTTACAGCCGCCGTTTGATGTGCCCCGTTACAGGTATTGCCTATCGAGAGCCTGCTCCCAATAATTTCTCTTTTAACTCTACGCAGGGTGCCTGTCCGAAGTGTAAGGGTTTGGGCTATGTCAGTGTGATGGATCGCGAAAAGGTCTGTCCAGATCCTGAAAAGACGATTCGTGAAGGAGCTTTGGAACCTTTGGGGAAATGGCGTAATGCTCTTATCTTCTGGGAAGTACAGTCCGTTCTGATGAAATACGACGTCGATGTGGATACCCCCGTTAAGGATATCCCCGAGGAAGCGATGTCAGAGATTTTCAATGGTTCTGGTGATCGCCTTCATATCCCTGCCGCTGTCGCAAAAACCACAGAGGACTATTATGTTACCTATGATGGGCTTGTGAAATATATCCAGCAGATGGCGGATGCCGAAATGACGACAGCCGCTCAGAAGTGGGCAGAACAATTCTCAACGACAACGACTTGTCCGCATTGCCATGGGGCTCGTCTGAATCGCGAAGCGCTTTCCTATCGGTTCGGTGGCAAAACCATTGCGGAAATCAGTGATATGGATCTGTCGGAGATGTATGAATTCTTCGATGGAATCGAGGATAAACTAGAAACGAAGGAGCGTGCGATTGCAACAGAAATCTTGAAAGAAATCAGGACTAGACTGAGTTTCCTATTGGATGTTGGTTTGGATTATCTGAGTCTGTCTCGCGCTACTATGACACTTTCCGGTGGTGAGAGTCAGCGTATTCGTTTGGCTACGCAGATTGGCTCCCAGTTGGTCAATGTGCTTTATATTCTCGATGAACCTTCCATTGGTTTGCATCAGCGCGATAATGTCCGACTGATCAATAGTTTGAAAAAACTACGCGATACGGGCAATACGATTGTAGTCGTTGAACACGATAAAGATATGATGCTGGCTGCAGACTATATCGTTGATATAGGTCCGCGTGCTGGTCGAAAGGGTGGTGAAGTGGTATTCCAGGGAACTCCCGAAGAAATGTTGAAGCAGCAGACACTGACTTCTCAATATCTTAATGGCGAGCAGAAAATCGATGTGCCGACGGAACGCCGTAAGGGAAATGGTAATATGCTGACCCTTCATGGTTGTCGTGGAAACAACTTGAAGAATGTCGACGTTTCCTTCCCTTTGGGTACATTCGTCTGTGTTACTGGTGTTTCAGGAAGTGGTAAGTCTACTCTTATCAACGATACTTTGCTCCCTATCCTTAGCCAGCATTTTTACCGTTCCCTCAAAGAGCCCTTAAAGTACGATTCTATCGATGGAATGGACCTTGTTGATAAGGTAGTAGCTGTCGATCAGAGTCCGATTGGTCGTACCCCTCGTTCCAACCCTGCCACTTACACGGGGGTATTCTCTGATATCCGTTCGCTCTATGTCAATCTCCCGGAAGCACAGATTCGTGCCTATAAGCCTGGACGCTTCTCTTTTAATGTCAAAGGTGGACGCTGCGAGACCTGTAAGGGTAATGGCTACAAGACGATTGAAATGAATTTCCTTCCGGATGTCTATGTTCCTTGTGAGACTTGCCATGGTAAGCGGTACAATCGTGAAACCCTTGAAGTCCGTTTTAAGGGAAAGAGTATTGCGGATGTTCTTGATATGACAATCAACCAAGCTGTTGAATTCTTTGAGAATGTTCCTAACATTTTGCATAAGATCAAGACACTGCAAGACGTAGGACTTGGCTATATCAAACTTGGTCAGTCTTCAACGACGCTTTCCGGCGGTGAGAGCCAGCGTGTAAAACTGGCGACGGAACTTTCAAAGAAAGACACGGGCCGTACTATATATATATTAGATGAGCCGACAACTGGTCTCCATTTCGAAGATATCCGTATTCTCCTCGGTGTTCTTCAACGCTTGGTGGAAAAGGGCAATACGGTTATTGTCATCGAGCATAATCTTGATGTTATCAAAGTGGCAGACTATATAATTGATATGGGTCCTGAAGGTGGCCGAGGTGGTGGTTTGGTTGTAGCCACCGGAACTCCTGAAGAGATCGTAAAGGCTGGAAAAGGGTATACAGCCCAGTTCCTTAAGCCTGAACTTAAATAGGCAAATAATCATTATTAATCATTAACTATAAAATCTATGGAATTATCTTCAATTGTGTTTTACGCATTGGTAGCTCTTAGTGCGTTGGTGTTCTTTTATTCTTTGGTGAACATCCTCTGTAAGGGCCAGCCTAAAGGCCTTGTATGGTTAGCACTCGCTAATACTGGTGAGCGTTTCGGTTACTACACCATGCTCGCAGTGTTTGCACTCTTCCTCGGTGAAAACTTCGGTTTCTCCACAGGTACCTCAAGCACCATTTATTCAACTTTCTTGATGCTTGTTTACTTCCTGCCTGTTATCGGTGGTATTGCTGCTGACCGTTTTGGCTTCGGTAAAATGGTAACAACGGGTATCTTCATCATGTTCATTGGTTACTTGCTTCTTGCTGTACCTCTTGGTGGTAACACGATGGCAGCATGTGCAATGGGCCTTGCTCTCATTCTTGTGAGTCTTGGTACCGGTCTCTTCAAGGGTAACCTTCAGGTTCTCGTTGGTAAACTCTACGATGCACCTGAATACGCTGCAATGCGTGACTCTGGTTTCTCTATTTTCTACATGGCCATCAACATTGGTGCGATGCTCGCTCCTACCGCTGCAATCGGTGTGATGGGTCTTGCCCAGAGCCAGGGTGTTTCTGTTGCTGATTCTTATCACTATGCATTCGCTGTTGCTTGCGTTAGCTTGATTGTCAGCATCATCATTTATTATGCTTCTAAGCGTACTTTCTGCCATGTTCTTGAGACTGAAAAGAAGGATGTCGTAGTAGAAACCAGCGAATCAACTGAAAATACAGAAAAGCCTGAAGTTCCCGAACTTTCTAAGGCAGAAACCAAGGAGCGCATCATTTGCCTCTGCCTTGTTTTCGCAGTAGTAATCTTCTTCTGGATGGCCTTCCATCAGAATGGTCTTACGCTTACCTTCTTTGCTCGTGACTACGTTGTTACTGAAGCAACCGGTTTGGGTTCTTTGATGTTCAATGTAGCAAATCTTTGGGCTGTTGTCTGCCTCGTTTATGGTATCTATAACTATACCCGTGGTGAGGGAACGGATAAGATTATCTCTATTGTTCTTGGTGTTCTTGGTGTGGCAATTCTTGCTCTCTCTCTCTGCAATATCCCCGCAAGCACAGCAATTTCTGCTCCTATCTTCCAGCAGTTTAATCCCCTCTTCGTTGTTGCTCTTACCCCCGTTAGCGTTGCTCTCTTTGCATCTCTCGCTAAGGTTGGCAAGGAACCTTCCAGCCCCAAGAAGATTGGTCTCGGTATGCTCGTAGCTGCTATTGCCTTCATTTTGATGATTGTTGCAAGTCTTGGTCTTCTCGCTCCTGAACAGCAGGTTGCAACTGAAGGCGCAGGCCGTGTAAGCTACAATTGGTTGGTAATGACTTATCTCATCCTTACCTTCGCTGAACTTCTCCTTTCTCCTATCGGTATTAGCTTCGTGAGCAAGGTAGCTCCTCCCAAGTATGCAGGCCTTATGATGGGTCTCTGGTTCGCTTCTACTGCAATCGGTAACTTCCTTGTTCAGATTCCTGGTCTGCTCTGGGGTGCAAACGTTGCACTTCCCTATATCTGGGGTGTTCTCGCAGGTATCTGCCTCCTCAGTGCACTCTTTATCTTCTCTATCTTGAAAAAGCTTGAAAAGGTTGCATAATTAGAGGAATGAAATAATACAATTAGGGCCATCGCATTTTGCGGTGGCCCTAATTGTATGTATAAGAAGAATTATTGTGCGAACTTTTCAGCGAGGTTGGAGGCTTGTGTCATTGCCATCATAATCAACCAGTAACGAATCAATTTTCCTAGGAAAATGTTGATCATAGTTAACGAGAAACGTGCGCGCATCAAGCCGAGAGCTACGGTAATCAAACTACCAAGCAGAGGAACCCATGCGAGCCAACCGGCCCAGAAGCCATAGCGTTCGACATAGTATTCACCTTTCTCCAACTGTTGAGGACTGACGTGCGTCCACTTTTGAATCCATTTGGGATTTCCAAGAGAACCGATCCAATAATTAAAGACCGAGCCTAAAGTGTTACCCACGGTTCCCCAAATAAAGAGTCCCCAAGGGTCAACGCCAGCAGATATTAGAGCAATCATAACGACTTCGGAAGAAAACGGCACAAAGCTGCCTGCAAGAAAGCTTGCGATAAAGAATCCGAAGACGCCATGTTCTATCATCAATTGATAAAGAATTTCCATATATTAAGGTAATTGGATAATCCCAAAATAGCAATTAATAAAACCCAGAAATAGAACCAGTAGTTCATCCAACGACTACGACCAAGCGCCAGGTAATGTGCAATAAATGGTGTTGTGCACACTATGAGCATGGGGAAACAAATATAAAAATACTGAGGGAACCAGATGGTAAGAAAGACAAGAGGAATTTCCTGAGCTACGAGTGTATAGAAGAACTGTCTTGTCTTTATCTTATCATTGTAGGAGGTTCTAATGAAGTGCGTTACAGATATTAATGCTAGCAAAAGCAGAAATCCTAAAGCTGCCCATTGCCATAAAGGGAAATTGCTATAATCTGGTAGCGAAAGACAAAAACATTCTTTCCACCGCCACCATGGATTAAAATTCGGGAAAAGCGTACTAATGGGATAATATATCCAATAGGGGAGCACTAATCCCAGCATACTGGCTGTAAAAGGCTTGGTATGAAGGATCCGAAGCTGGAAATTGCAGGAAAAGAGCAAGAATGGAATGCAGAGCAGCACTGGCGGAAAGAGCAGGCTTGCCAAACTAACGAAAAAGAATCCGTGGAAAGCAAAACCTTGTGGTTCATACAGGCCATAACTCTTGCAAAGAAGGAAATAGCCTAAAAGCAAACAGGCCGCAGGAATGATATCGATAGGGTTGCTGTGAAGAGCAGGAAAACAGGCGATGAGTGCGAGGAAAACCGCACTGTTCATACGCGAGCGAATGCGCAGAAGCTGGCACTGGTTATTCCATTCTACGATGATGTATGTCATCAACGCTACGATAGCCATGGATACCCACAGCATCCAACCTCCGCCCGGGCTGAAATACCAAAGGACGGCGGTTAAGATGGCCATAAAAGGAAGGGTAAAACTTCCTTCTACAACGCTATCGCGAAAAGTGTGACGATACATACAAATGATTAGTTAGCAATGTGCTCGTAGCATTAGAGTTTTGTTGGGAGCAGTGTGCTCGAAGCGCTCGCTACGAGATTAAAGATCCTGGCCGATATCGCGGCGGAAGTATTTCTTTTCGAATTGAATCTGCTGGGCACCAGACATTGACTTGGCAAGAGCTTCGGCCTTGTCCTTTCCGTAGGAGCTGACAGCAATTACGCGACCGCCAGAAGTTACCAACTGACCGTCTTTGATGGCAGTTCCTGCATGGAAAACAACACTTCCTTCAACTTCTGCATTGCTGATAGTGAAGCCCTTTTCGTAAGCCTGGGGATAGCCACCGCTGACACACATTACGCAAACAGCAGCACGCTCGTCAAATTCAATAGCGCATTCATCGAGGTTTTCATGGGCAACACCTTCGAAAAGATCAACGATGTCACTATTCAAGCGAAGCATAACGCTTTCAGTTTCGGGGTCACCCATTCGGCAATTGTATTCAATGACCTTGGGCTGGCCGTCACAGTTGATTAAACCGAAGAAGATGAAACCTTTGTAAACGATGCCTTCTTCTCTGAGACCGTTAACAGTGGGGGCAATGATTTCTTTTTCTACCTTTGCCATCCATTCGGGAGTTGCAAAGGGAACAGGACTTACAGAACCCATACCACCAGTATTGAGACCGGTATCGCCTTCGCCAATACGCTTGTAGTCCTTGGCTTCGGGAAGGATTTTATAGTTTTTGCCATCCGTCAGAACGAAGACGCTGCATTCGATACCGCTGAGGAATTCTTCGATGACAACGCGGCTGGATGCGTTACCAAACATTCCACCGAGCATTTCGCGAAGTTCGCGTTGAGCTTCTTCCAATGTTTCGAGAATCAGAACGCCCTTACCTGCGCAAAGACCGTCAGCCTTCAATACGTAGGGTGCTTTTAGGGTTTCAAGGTATTTACATCCTTCTTCAACCTGAGTACCGTCAAAAGTCTGATAAGCAGCGGTAGGAATGTTGTGGCGCTTCATAAAGGCCTTGGCAAAGTCCTTACTACCTTCGAGAACGGCACCTGCCTTTGAGGGACCGATAACGGGAACATCGCTCAGGTTCTCGAAGAAGTAGTCGTAAATACCCTTTACCAGAGGATCTTCTGGACCGACAACAACCATATCGATTTGCTGATCACGGACAAACTGGGCTATAGCCTCGAAATCATCAGCTTTGATAGCAACATTTTCGCCAACAAGAGAAGTTCCTGCATTACCGGGAGCAATGAACAGTTTTTCTACTTTGGGACTCTGAGCAATTTTCCAAGCCAGTGCATGCTCGCGACCGCCGGAACCTAGAAGAAGGAGTTTCATAAAGTGTTTGTGTTAGGTGGAGTTTGATCCCCACGAATTATTTTGTGTTTAGAATTTGCTTATATCTTTCCGTGTCTGTAAGAACGCTGATAGCTTCGTTGAGGTCTTTGTCTTTCTGCAATGAATACTGAACAAGACCTTTGTCATAATGATAGAAGCTGACTATCATGCTTTCCACAACACGACGGACTTCTTTTTCCCATAATTGAAGGTCATCGGTAAGATTGCGGCTTAGTTTTGCCTCAAGCGCATCAAGTTCGGCCTTGGCACTTTCAGCATAACCTTCCTGTTGTGCAATCTTTCGAACGACTTCGAGACTCTTCTTGGCACGATTATCA
Source organism: Prevotellaceae bacterium UBA1746 (assembly GCA_002314875.1). GTDB lineage: Bacteria > Bacteroidota > Bacteroidia > Bacteroidales > Bacteroidaceae > Alloprevotella. The sequence goes on along the minus strand of DCHS01000027.1, from coordinate 2,590 downwards.
TAGGTAAAAGATGTACCCGCCATATAGGTCTTGAAATCGTTGAACTCACTATCGGTCAGATGGAATTCGCCCGCAGGAGCAATCTTTTCGTGTGTATTCTGATAGTTTACACAGTAGTTGAAAAGTTCATCAGATACTGCCAAATAGGAGATGAGCGTAGGAAGAGAGTCTTGCTTGGTGATAATATCAGGTGTGATACCACCGCCGTCCTTTACTAATCGACCTGCCGCTGTTTTGAAAGTCTTACAAAGAGAGTCTGGGAGATGGAGAGGCTGGCCATCAGTGCCACGGTGCTTGTAATCACGAGCCTGAACGCAACGACCAGAAGGTATATAGTACTTTGAAGAAGTAAACTTCATCATCGTGTTGTAGGGCAACTGGCGGGGAGACTGAACGAGGCCTTTTCCGTAAGTACGCTGACCGATGACAACGGCACGGTCATAGTCCTGCAAACTGCCCGAGGTGATTTCGGATGCAGATGCAGTGCCATAATCTACGAGTACGGCAATAGGAATTTCTGTATCGATGGGTTCCGTTGTCGTCTTGTATTTCTTGTTGTCATCTTCTTCGCGGCCACGAGTTTCTACAACAACTTTTCCCTTGGGAACGAACATATTAACAAGTTCAACCGCCTGCTGCATCAGACCGCCGCCATTACCGCGAAGGTCGAGAATCAAGCGTTCCGCACCTTCTGACTTGAGGTTGTTGAATGCTCGCTTCATTTCTGTTGAGGTATCTTCGATGAAGCTTTCTAAAAGGATGTAGCCAATCTTTGTACCTCCAGTCTTAGCGGGATCCAAGATTGTAGAATAGATGACAGATGGACGCTTGATGGTTTCACGGGTGATTTTCATATTGACGAGGTCGTCGTGTCCGGGACGCTTTACCGAGAGGGTAAAAGTTGTTCCTGGTTCGCCACGAAGTTTCATCGTGATTCCTGTGGTATAATCGTTCTTGGCCTGACTACCGCAAACTCCGACATCTTCACCGTCAATTTTCATGATGATATCGCCAGAGCGCACACCAGCCTTGTCTGCAGGCATGCCATGATAAGGATTCTCGAAAACACAGCGGTCGCAATCTTTACGCCATGAAATAGGGCTGCCGATACCAGCATATTTTCCAGTAGTCAGTGTTTTCAAGTTATCCGTATCTGACTCTTTGTAGTATTCAGTATAAGGATCCAGTTCGTCGAGCATGCTGTTGATAGCAGTTTCGATAAGGTGATCGGTATCCAGCGTATCTACATAGTAGAGGTCGAGATCGCAGAACAGACTGTTGAAAATGTCCAACTGCTTTGCGGTCTCAAAATTATGGTTTCCCTGGGCGAATGCCCCCAAGGAAGATATTCCTAATAATATAAAGAAGAGTATGCGTTTCATTGATTTTGAAACTTTATCGTTCTATCGTGCGATAGAATTCTTTGTAATCAGTTTGTTCTAAGCTTTTCCCAAACACTGTCTTCAAGTTTTGTACCCAAAACCTGAATGACTTCGCTGGAACAGCGTGCGCCTTGTTGCAATGCATCTTCCAAAGTTCCACCGTTTCCTAATGCAAAGAGGAAACCTCCCGCAAAGAAATCGCCTGCGCCAGTTGTGTCTACAACCTCTGGAACCTTTACAGCGGGTATGGTAACCTTGTGGTCACCGCTTTTCGCCATTGCGCCACGAGCACCGACTTTGACAACGGCAATCTCGCAAACCTTTGCCAATGTATCAAGTGCATCATCTGGGGTTTGATGTGTCATCGCAAAACTTTCTTCTTCGTTAGCGAAAACAATGTCAGTCTTTTCCAGAAGATGTTCGAAGAATTCATGATCCTCCTCTATAATATTATAGGAGGCAAGGTCGAGGCAGACTTTTGCACCTGCAGCGTGCGCCATGTTTACGGCGGTTTCAATAAGTGCGTGGTTCTGCACAAGATAACCTTCAATGAAGAAATAGTCATAGCCTTCAAACCATTCTTGACGAAGTTCTCCGGCCATCATCGTTACTGCCGCTCCGAGATGGGTTCCAAATGTTCGCTGGCCGTCAGGTGTAATGAAGGTCATGGCAACACCTGTTGGAAGGGCATCGAAAAGTTCGATGGGTCGAACCCCCTGTAATGCTCTCTCGCCGGAAAAGAAAGTTCCGTTACTGTCTTTTCCGATTTTTCCAATAAAAGCAGCTTCTCCGCCCAATTTTGCATAACAAAGGGTGGCATTGCCGGCAGAACCGCCAGTTCGGAGTTCTACAGGGTGTCCAGACACTCTTTCGCAGATTGTATTATATCTTTCTTTGTCAAGAAGTTGCATGGAACCTTTTGGAAGATTAAGGTCGGAAAGGATATCATCACTTGGAACCTTAAAAAGTGCGTCAACAAGGGCATTGCCGATGCCAATTATTTGCTTCATTGTAATTTTTTTTGAAAATTTTTGTGCAAAGATAGTGATTATTTCGAAATAATGTCGTACCTTTGCACCGCAAAACGGAAAAAGACCTAAAAATTTCTACATTTTTTGCTTTTTTCGATGCAAAAAACTGCTTCAGTAGCTCAGTTGGTTAGAGCACCTGACTGTTAATCAGGGGGTCGTTGGTTCAAGCCCATCCTG
>DCHS01000021.1 GCA_002314875.1 Prevotellaceae bacterium UBA1746 | reverse complement strand
AAAAGACTTGAGGCTCTTATTTTTTATGCACAGCTGCGCCGGTGGTCCTGCTCCGCTATTACCTAACGGGCGCGGGAGAGTAGATCGCCGCCATTTTTAGAGAGGTTCTAAAAACAATTCAAGGACCTCTCATTTTTTGATAATCATAACTTTTATTTCTTTACATTCAATTTTTCTTTATTATTATTTGTTTAAGGTGAAAATAGTTTGTAATTTTGCACTATTGAATAATTGGGTATTAACTTAAACTTATACCATTATGCTTAAAGAAAACAGAGGAGAAGTGTTGCATGGCATACTTCTCATTGTTCTTTTCTCCTTCTCAGCTTTCTATATTGCTGAGTTTGAGTGGGTAAAGAGTCTTTCGTTCAGTCCGTTGATTGTTGGTATTATCCTGGGTATGCTCTATGCCAACAGCTTGAGGAATAAGATTCCTGAGACTTGGGTACCTGGCTTTAAGTTCTGCACAAAGCAGGTTCTGCGTACAGGTATTGTTCTCTACGGTTTCCGTCTGACCTTTAACCAGGTGATGGATATTGGTATGAGTGCTATTATTTACGACACGATCATTATCTGTGGTACGATCGGTCTCGGTCTGCTTATCGGTAAGGCCATAAAACTCGATCGCGATACCACGCTGATGACCTCTACGGGTAGTGCAATCTGCGGTGCTGCTGCAGTCCTCGGTGCTGAACCAGTGGTGAAATGCGAGAGCCATAAAACCGCAATTGCTGTAAGTACCGTTGTTATTTTCGGTACCATCTCCATGTTCCTCTATCCGATTTTGTATCGCATGGGCCTTCTCTCTGCTCTTGACAATACTCAGATTGCTATCTATACCGGTGGTACACTCCACGAAGTTGCCCACGTGGCTGGTGCTGGTAATGCAATGGATCCCACTGATGCTCTTGGCATTGCTGGTCCTGCAACGATCACGAAAATGATCCGTGTCATCATGCTGGCTCCTGTCCTTGTTGTGATGGCATTGTGTCTCAGGAAACCATCAACAGACGGAACAAAGACGAAGATTACCATACCTTGGTTCGCATTCTATTTCATTGGAATCATCATTCTCAATACCCTCATTCAGTCTTGGGATGCACTTCCCCAGGATTTCCTCTCTACCGCTCTCTATGGTAAGGGAAGTTGGATGGAGAAGTTCGATACATTCCTCCTCACAATGGCGATGACGGCCCTCGGTGCTGACACCAGCATCGACAAATTCAAGAAAGCTGGCGCTAAGCCTTTCTACCTCGCTTTTGGCATTTATATCTGGCTCGTTGTAGGAGGCTACTTCCTTGTGAAGTTGATTGCATAAACTAAATGACAAAGACAAAGATAACGACATTTCAGAAAGTGGTCATTGCCATATTTGTGGCAATGACACTTTTTGTGTCTTATCGTGCTTGGGAGGTGAGCCATAGAAGTATGGTACGCGCTCTTGTAGAAATTGAAGAACAGAGCGTCTACGGCGTGGCATTAAGCGATGGTGATACCCTCTGGTTCAATTACTTTTCACTTCCAATCCGTCAAGTTCCTTCGCAGAAATACAACACCTTCGTCCCTATTGATACCATAGTCGGTGAATGGAAATTTGATATTTGTAGGGATTCTGCAACCCTCGTAGAAAAGAATCCCGGTGTGTGTATTAGTGCCTCCGGTACCGCTCAAACCCGCTGCTCTACTAGCCGCGATATATGGAGTAGCAGCGAGGTCAAAGAACTCTTGCGGAAAGAACTCCCCAGAATGGAGTTGCTTGCCAAAAACTACAGCGCCCAAAGTTCCGAGATTGCCTACTATCTCAAAACCCATTCTGCCGTTGATGCCGGCTACAATGATGTCGTCCGTTACAAAGAATCTATAGAAACGAAGGCCCACAATATTTCTTCAAGTGTTTTGTTAATGAAAAAAATCTTAACTACAGATTCAGAGGCAGTTAAGTTTTGTAGATTTTATATTAACGGAAGTCCATGTAAGGTCATCAGTAAGAGTAATGGCGTTGCCAAGGTCAGAAGAATAAATGGCAAGACAGAACTCTCGTTCGAATGGAAGAATCTGTTGACGAATGCCACTTATCAAGATCTGCTGTGGAGCGATACCCTCGGCAACCGTTATAGTTTGATTCAGCATGACAGCATCTATTTTGGCAATCGTTACAGTCCTGACGGCAGTTTCTACCGTGGCGAACTCTGCAAGGATTTTAAGCGTGAGGGAATGGGCTTGACCATCGATGAGAGCTTTATTAAGTATGGTAAATGGAATTCGGATAAGTTTAAGGGCGAGCAGATGCTCTATACCGCCGACAGGATTTATGGTATCGATATCAGTCGTTATCAGCACGACCTGCCGAAACCCATCATGACCACGACGAAGGTGAAGACGAAGAATGGAAAGGTGAAAGCCGTCCGTAAGAAGATAACCACTGTTCCCATTGATTGGGATGCACTTCGCATTACCCGGCTTGGAAAGGACGATCATCGTCTGGCACAAGGTACGGTGGATTATCCCGTTTCCTTTGTCTTTATCAAGGTGACTCAGGGAACTACCATTACAAGCAAATATTACGCTTCTGATTTGGCCAGTGCCAGAAGACATAGCATCCCTGTAGCTCCTTATCATTTTTTCTCAACGAAAGAGAGTGGTGCAGCCCAGGCCCGCCATTTCGTCAATAATGCCCGTCTCGGTAGTGCGACACTTCCGCCGATGCTTGATGTAGAACCCTCTGACGCCCAGATTCGTGCGATGGGAGGAGCGCAGGCGCTTTTCATGGAGATGCTTTCCTGGCTCCACGTCGTAGAGAAGAACAGTCATCGTGCCCCGATTCTCTATATCAGTCAGAGCTTCGTCAATAAATATATGAAGGAGGCTCCCGAGGAACTGCTGAAATACGATGTTTGGATCGCGCGTTATGGTGAATACAGACCGTATGTAAAACTCGTTTTGTGGCAACTTTCGCCGTACGGTCGTGTTACAGGTATCCACGGTGATGTTGACATTAATGTCTTCAATGGTCACAAGGATGACTTCGATGCCTGGGTGAACCAATAACCCAAGGCGAGGGTATGGGCACTCGGCAATGTAAACAAAGCAAAACAATATGGGCGAAAACGCGTGTTTTTGCCCTTTTTTATGTCTTGACGGTATTTTTTTTCGTAGATTTATACATAGTATAATAAAAGATTGTCGTATATTTGCCGCGAATTTTACGAAAACAACAAAGAATTAAAAATAATGGAAAAGATTCACGGTCTTATTAATGCTCCTTTTACTCCGTTCCACGAAGACGGAAGTTTGAATTTGGAACCCATCCCTGCTTATGCAGCCTTACTTGCCCGCAATGGTTTGAAGGGTGTTTTCATCAACGGTTCTTCCGGTGAAGGCTATATGCTCACTGAAGAAGAGCGTATGCAACTTGCAGAAACCTGGATGGACGCTGCTTCAAAGGTGAAGACCACCAAGGGCGAGGACTTCAAAGTTATCGTTCATGTTGGCAGTACGAGTGTTACCAGCAGTCGCCGTCTCGCAGCCCACGCGCAGAAGATCGGAGCTTGGGGTATCGGTGCGATGGCCACTCCCTTCCCCAAGATTGGCAGTGTAGAGCAGCTTTGCCAATATTGCGAAAATATCGCTTGCGGTGCTCCTGAACTCCCCTTCTATTACTATCACATCCCTGCTTTCAATGGAGCTTTCCTTTCTATGTACGAATTCTTGAAGGCAGCCGATGGCCGAATTCCTAATCTCGCTGGTATCAAGTATACCTTCGAGAGTCTCTACGAGTACAACCGCTGCCGTCGTTATAAGAATGGCAAATTTGATATGCTCCACGGTCAGGATGAAACAATCCTTCCTTGTCTCGCTATGGGTGGCGCTCAGGGTGGAATCGGCGGAACCACGAACTACAACGGTTGTAACCTCGTCGGTATCATCGACGCATGGGAAGCCGGCGATTTGGAAAAGGCTCGAGAACTCCAGAATTTCAGCCAGGATGTCATCGATGTAATCTGCAATTTCCGTGGTAACATCGTCGGTGGCAAGCGCATCATGAAACTCATCGGTTTAGACCTCGGCCCCAACCGCGTTCCCTTTATGACTGTTACCGATGAAGAAGAAGTAGAACTCAAGCGCCAACTCGAAGCCATCAATTTCTTCGAGCGCTGCAACAAATAATCTTTTATGGCAAGAAAAAAGAAGCCCCTTCCTCTTTTAGAGAATATTGAAATTACCGATGTAGCAGCAGAGGGTAAAGCACTTGCAAAGGTTGATGGTTTGGCAGTGTTTGTTCCATATGTCGTTCCCGGCGATATCGTTGATCTGCAGGTTCGTCGCAAGAAGCACAGTTTTGCCGAGGCCGAAGCCATGAAGATTCACAAATACAGCGAGATCCGTCAGGAACCTTTCTGCAAGCATTACGGCATCTGCGGCGGTTGTAAGTGGCAGGTTCTGCCTTACGCCGAGCAGCTCCGCTATAAGCAGAAACAGGTTATGGACAATCTCGAGCGCATCGGAAAGGTCGAACTCCCCGAATGCTCTCCCATCCTCGGCAGCCGTCAGGATCGTGAATACCGCAACAAACTTGAATTTGGTTTTTCCAACAAGAAATGGCTCACCCTTGATCAGATCAAGAGTGAAGAGCAGTTTGATAATCGCAATGCCCTCGGTTTCCATATCCCCGGCGCTTTTGACAAGATCCTCGACATCGATGAGTGTTTCCTGATGACCGACATCAACAACCGCATTCGCAACGGTCTCCGTGCCTATGCCATCGAGAACGATCTGGAATTCTACGATCTCAGAGATAATTGTGGTCTCCTTCGCAACATCATGATCCGCACCTCCAACAGTCCCGTTGAAGAGGGTAGTGACGCCACCGAACTGATGCTCCTCGTGCAGTTCTGCATCAAGAGCGACGACGATCGTGAGAAGGCCCTCGGTGTGATGAACTATCTCAAGACCACCTTCCCTGAAATTACCTCCTTGCTCTATGTCAACAATACCAAGTGCAACGATACCATCGGCGATCTCGATGTCATCACCTATGCTGGTACCGACTTTATCTATGAGCGAATGGAGAACCTCCGTTTCAAGGTTGGTCCCAAAAGTTTCTACCAGACCAATACCGAGCAGGCTTATGAGCTTTACAAGGTAGCCCGCAACTTTGCAGGCCTCACTGGTGATGAACTCGTTTACGACCTCTACACAGGAACCGGAACTATTGCCAACTTTGTTGCAAACGAAGCAAGAAAAGTCATCGGTATCGAATATGTTCCCGAGGCAATTGAAGACGCAAAGGTCAATGCTGAACTAAACGGTTTGAGCGAAAAGACCCTCTTCTATGCCGGTGATATGAAAGATATCCTCACTGACGACTTTATTGCAAGACATGGCCGTCCTGATGTCATCATCACCGATCCTCCCCGCGCAGGAATGCACACCGATGTGGTGAATGTCATTCTCAATGCAGCCCCCAAGCGCATTGTTTATGTCAGCTGTAATCCTGCCACACAAGCTCGTGACCTCCAGTTGCTCGATGCAAAGTACAAGGTACTTGCTATCCAGCCTGTCGATATGTTCCCCCAGACTCATCATGTAGAGAATGTTGTTCTCCTCGAACTCAAATAAAATCAGTGGTTTTATCCAGGCCGGGAAAGCCGAAGAGTTGCGAGATTATCTCGCCGCTCTGAGAAATGCGGACTTTCGTGTTGCAGGAAGGCTGCTTGGTGAAAAGGCGATGTGGGCGGAAGTGAGTGAAAGCGAATTTTGGCGCATGGCCAGTGTCCTCGTTGTGGCCAATAACAGGGCATATCTGGGTACTATGCTAAAAGCCTGCCAGGTGTTGAAGTGTTCCTGTCAGGTCCCAGAGTTCGCTGTTTTCGCCAGCGCTTGCATTACCGATATAGACAAGAAGAAGGCCCTCGAGGTGCTGTTGCCGATGCAGACGACACCGAATGAGGTGGCACGAATGCTGTCGCTCTTCGGGCTTAACGAGGTGGCACAGAATGTCAGAGCGAATCTTCTCTTTCATACTGGAACCGCGCCAGCGTATTTTCTACTTTTCAAGGAACTGCAACAATATGAAGACCAGCCGGCGTTTCTTAGAAGGTATGCCGTTGAGCTCATCCGAAAGGGAGACAAGCTCTCGTTTAACCTTGCCAGTATCCTCCAGCAGTTCTTTGCCCTCGAAGCGCTGCCAGGGTCTTTCTCCCTCTCTATCCCTACTTACGAATTGTCGCGGCTCACGGACGCTTATGACTCATTCAAAAAGATCCTGACGAGGTAATTTCGCGGCTAATGCCGCTCACACCGGAACGGATTACGGAAAACTTCGCGACTAATGCCGCTCACACCGGAACGGACCAATTAATTGTTTTTTAAAAATGGAACCTGTTTTTTATAGTAAACTCGACATTCAGATACGCTTCAATGACTTGGACGCGTATCGTCATGTCAACAACAATAGCTACTTCTCCTACTACGACCTTGGTAAGGACGAGTATTTCCGGGAGGTATTTCCCTCCGACTTCCGTCTGCAGAGCGTAGTACCTATCATCGCCAATATCAAGGCAGACTTTATGGTCCCCATCTTTTATGGTGACCCTATCGTCATGGAAACCCGCTGCAGTCGTTTGGGAAATAAAAGTTTTACCCTCCAGCAGCGCGCGGTGAATACCAAGACCGGCCAGGCTGTCTGCCAGAGCGAAACCGTAATGGTATTCTTCGATATCCGCACCCAGAAGAGTGCTCCCATTCCAGAACAGTATCGCAAGAACATCATCGCTTTCGAACGCGGTCAGGTGGAATAAATTATTCTTCAAATCTTAGTAATAATCATAACAGAAACCTTAGGGCGCAAAACTTTTGAACAGAAAACAAGGCATTTATGCAGACTATTATTTATTCCAAAGATATCATCCTGGAACTGCGAGAGGCCATTGAGCGCGAGCATCCCGACAGGGTTGTCCTTCTAACTGATGAGACAACACATCAGTTGTGCCGTCCTGTGATTGAAGAAGTGGTGAAGGGTATTCCCGAAATCATCATCGGTGCCGGCGATGTCCATAAGACATTGGAAACCCTATCTCAGGTATGGACCGGCCTTCAAGAGGCAGGTTGTACCCGTCACTCCCTGCTCATAAACCTCGGCGGTGGTATGGTGACCGATCTCGGCGGTTTTGCAGCGGCAACGTTTAAGCGCGGCATTTCCTTCATCAATATTCCGACCACTTTGCTCTCAATGGTCGATGCTGCCGTCGGTGGAAAGACTGGCATCAATTTCGGAGGTTTGAAGAATGAGATTGGAAATTTCTGTGACGCAAAGACCGTTATTGTAAATACTCAGTTCTTGAAAACCCTCGACCAGCAGAACCTTAATAGTGGTTATGCAGAAATGTTGAAGCATTCCCTCCTTCAGGGGGTAGAGATGTGGCAGCGTCATGTTGTTTTTGATTTACAACATCCCGATTTCGACCTTCTCCAATACCTCGTTGCAGAAAGCATCAGCGTCAAGGAACGTATTGTCACTGAAGACCCTCACGAAAAGGGTATTCGCAAGGCATTGAATTTAGGTCATACTGCCGGTCATGCCTTTGAAAGTTTGCTGATGAAACGCGGAACCCCCGTACTCCATGGCTATGCCGTAGCCTGGGGACTTGCCGTGGAACTCTTTATGAGTGCCGCTGAACTCCAATTCCCTACGGATAAGATGCGTCAGACTGTTCGCTTTATCATCGAAAACTATGGTCGCCCCCATGTGACCTGTGATGATTACGATGAACTCTTCGCACTGATGCTTCACGATAAGAAAAATGTCGCTGGCAAGATAAACTTCACCCTTCTCGGTGCTCCCGGCAATATTCGTCTCGATCAGCAGGCAGACCGCTCACTCATCGACGATGCGATTGACTTCCTTAGAGAAGCTTGAGGTGGGTTCAAAATAAATCACTCAGAAAAAGTCAATTTATAGAAAATACTTAACACACTACTAACCCAAATATTTGTATGAAAAAAATTATTTTGCCGCTGTTGTTTCTTGCACCCTTGGCCACAAAAGCTCAGGAGACGGAAAGTAACGGCCCCAAAATCAACCAGTTCTATGTCGAAACCCGTTTTGGCTATGAGGGCATGAACATCGATGGCGATGCGATTAACGATGCCACTGGTTTCAAAGGTCAGTATCTGAATTTCCGCATTGACGGACAAATTGTAAATGGCCTGACCTACAGTTATCGTCAGCGTTTGAACAAGAACACCAACGCTACCTTCTTTGATGCTACCGATTGGATTCACCTTGATTGGCAGGCTACCAAGCGTTGGGGTATTTCTGCAGGTAAGCAAGTCGTTGGTATCGGCGGATATGAATATGACCGTGCTCCCATCGACCTCTACTATTGCTCGGAATTCTGGAACAATATCCCTTGCTACCAGTTCGGTCTCTCCACGAACTTCAAGGCAAGCGATAAGGACCTCCTCCAGTTGCAGTTGTGCAATTCTCCCTTCAGAAGTTGGGCTGGCAATAATACCTACGCTTTCAACCTTCAGTGGTACGGAACCCATGGTTGGTATGAGAGTATGTGGTCTGTGAATATGCTTGAATATGCCCGTGGCAAGTGGATTAACTACATTGCCCTCGGTAACCGCTTCAATTTCAATGATAAGATTCACCTTGATGTGGATATGATGAACAGAGCATCCAGTGGCCAAAGCTTCCTTTTCAAGGACTTTTCTGTGATGACTGAACTCTCAGCTCAGGTTCATGATGCTGTCCGCGTTTTTGGGAAATATACCTATGACCAGAACAAGTCCGGTACTGATGCCGATCTGCTCGTTCTGGACGGAACGCAGCTCAATCTCGTTTCACTCGGACTTGAAGCTGCTCCTGTTAAGAATCACCGCGATATGGTTCGCATCTTTGCAGCCGGCGCTTATTCTTGGGGCGATAATACCAATCCCGAAGGCACGATGCAAGACAAACAGCTCCGTCTTGAAGCTGGTATCAAGTTTAAGGCAGATCTGTTGAAAGGCATTCAGCGCATTGTAAATTATAAGAAATAAATCTTTTAATACCTATATGAAATCGTTTAAAAAGTTGATGCCTACTGGCATTCCATGTCTGGTTATTATTGTAGCACTTTTTGGTTATCTTGGCTCTGTTATGGGTTTGGCCAATATGCTGAATACCGTAATGAAAACCGCCCACGACCTCTTGCTCAATACCTGTTTTTACTTGATGGGTATCTGTGTTGTAACTGGTGCATTAGGAAAGATTTTTGTAGAATTTGGTGTTGTAGACCTTATTCAGAAGGCCCTTCGCCCTATTATGCAACCCCTTTTTAACCTTCCTGGTGTGGCTTCTTTGGGTGCTGTGCTGACCTTCCTCAGTGATAATCCTGCAATTATTGCGCTCTCAAAGGATAAGAAGTTCAGTCGCTATTTCAAGAAATACCAACTCATCTCTTTGACGAATTTTGGTACGGCCTTTGGTATGGGTCTGATCGTAATCGTCTTCATGATGGGTCAGGGCTACTTTGCTGCACCTTTCATTGGTTTTGTTGGAGCCATGTTCGGTTGTGCAATCTCAACTCGTCTTATGCAGTATTTTACTTGCAAGGATTATCCCAATTATCGCGAGGAGAATGCACTTTCTGACGATGAGATACGCGCTTTAGAGGCAGAAGTATCTAACCAGAGTGAAGATGCTAATGAACAGAAAGACAGTACTTTCGTTCATGTTTTGAATGCGCTTCTTGATGGTGGTAAGGATGGCGTTTCCATTGGTCTTGCCATTATCCCTGGCGTATTGATTATCTCTACCTTAGTGATGATGCTTACCTTTGGCGGAAGTATTGAAGGTGTTGATGCTGACGGAAAAGCCATTGAAGTTTATACTGGTGCAGCTTATCAGGGAACTCAGTTGTTGCCTTGGCTTGCCAGCAAGATCAGCTTTGTTTTTGATTGGCTCTTTGGTTTTAAGGCCCCTGAACTCGTTTCTTTCCCTATCACTGCTCTTGGCGCTGTTGGTGCGGCTTTGGGCTTGTTACCCAAATTCAGTGCAGATGGTATTTTGGACGGTAACGCGATTGCTGTTTGTACGGCAATGGGTATGTGCTGGAGCGGTTATCTTTCCACCCACACCGCTATGCTTGACTCTCTCGGTTATCGTAAGTTGCTCTCTCGTGCATTCCTCAGCCACTTTTTCGGTGGCATCGGTGCTGGTATTGTGGCTCACTGGGTCTTTGTTGGAATCTTTGCCATTCAGGGTATTTTTGCCCCCAAGCCAGTTTGGGACACAACAGGTCAGGCCTTTAATTGCCACACCTCTGAGTCTTTCGATATAGCAATGACCTTGACGGATGACAGTGTTTACACTGTTAACGATTGGATGGGCACAAAGGGTTATCCTCTTTCATTCAAGGTTAATGCAAAGGATAGTACTGTTGTTGTAACAAATGCCTATGCTGATAAGAATGGTAAATATTATTTCGTTCATATCAACCAAGATGCTCATCGCAACGAACCCTCATACGCTGCACTTTGCGTAACCCATCCTTTCTCACAATTTGTTGGTGATGAGAAGAAGGGTCATTTCTACTCCTTTATCTTTATCTATGATGGTGATCGCCGACTCATCGATCGTGGCTACTATGAATTGGTTTGGGGTGGCGAGGCTCGTCAGACTCTTGAAGCTGAAGCAGAGATAGAGCGTGCGAACGAAGAACAGCATGCACGTGCGCTTCAAATGGCTGATAGCATCCGTGTGTCACAGATTGCCGATAGCATCTATCAAACTGAAATTGCAAGATAAATAATTTTGCCAGAGCAAAAATAAAGCATAATTCTATGTTTTTAGCAAGTCGAAAAGAATGGGTCGAACTCGTTGCCTTGATGAAGGTAATGAGCAAAGACAAATTGCATTGGAGCAATAATCAGGGCCTTCCCATTAAAGGCAGAACAGCGCGTCTTGAATGTATCCAACGCAAGGAGCAGAATGGTTTCAGAACCTATCGCCGCATTGTTGTTCCTGGCGAAGGTGAAACTCCTGACGCTACTGTTATTGAGATTACCAATGCTGATACGAAGGAAACGCTGACCGTCGAGGCAGAACTCTGGTCTGATGCTGCCGATCATGCCGTTGATATTCTCCGTAATAACGAGAACGACGCCACAGTTCCTGTTGACGATGCCATGGAGGCTTTCCTCGATGAAATCCAGATGGTAAGTCTTGGTGGTATCTCCGAAGGTCCTTGGCACATTCTTTTAGGCATCAATGGTCAAAAGACTGCAGTCACCGGCGTTCTGAGCCGTTGCGGGGCCGTTCCTTCCCGTTTGTTGGATGGTGGTCGTGCTGCCAATCTTAAACTCCTTCAGACCGGTACGCGTTTCGCCCAGCCTATGGCCCAGAAGGTGAACTATGTCGGTGAAGACACTCCAGATGCTCCTATTGCCCAGATTATCCGCGAACGAATGGATATGATTGAGCGTATGGGAAGTTCGTTGAAGTATGATGATGTAGCCGATAAGGTTTTCCGTTGCAACCTGGCCATGATGGATCTTCACATGGGACGCTTGCTGACTGAGATTGTCCGAACCTCCTATCTTGAAGACAATACCCATCTCGATGAACTCACCCTGCGTATGAACGAAATCAATCCGCTCAAGGTGAAGCAGGATCTTATTGATAAGCACCACTATTATGAATATAAGGTGCGTCAGCTGCTCCTTGCCTGCGTTGGTGGTATGCGTCCTGCGAAGATCTATACGGGCAGTGATAATCTTCCTGCCTTCTTCATCGTGGTAACTCCCGACGGAACCCCCGTTCTCTTCGATGCTACCGATCGGGACTTGCTCGGTCGTTTCCTCCTATTGAACAGTCGTCTTGAACGCGGTCATATGGGAAAGGATCATTATGGTTTGCTCGAGCGTGAGAACAATGCTTACTATTTCAAACTGAATCTTAAAATCGGTCTTACCAAACGATAAAGGTCTCCCTTTCAAATTTTATGCGAATGATTATCGCTTATGTTATTCTGGTTGTGTTGGTGGTTCTGCTGATTGCCCTTCCCGTCGGCTTTTTCCACTTTGTAGCCTGGCTGCTAAAAGCCTGGCCACTGTGGGGAACGGTCTTCAAATGGCTGGGCTTTGCTGCAGGAACAATCATCGCCCTCGTCTTTGCCTATGGATTTACTTTTGGCTGGCGAAAGATAGCTGTTCATCCCTATGACTACAAGCACACCTACATACCAGCAGCCTTTGAGGGCTATAAAATCATTCAACTCAGTGATTTCCATATAGGTACCTTGAGCGGTCATCCTGAAGTCGTTCAGGAGATTGTTGACAAGGTGAATGGTTTGAATCCTGATCTCATCGTCTTTACTGGCGACCTGGTGAATATGAGTTCCAGCGAGCAGGACGAGTTTCATGAGATTCTCCGGGGCTTCAGGGCCAAGGATGGTGTTGTCAGTGTTTTGGGTAATCATGACTATATGCCCTACGCTCGCATCTCCGACCGCGAGAGAGTTGCTGACATCCAGCGTCTTCAGGCACAGGAGCTTGACCTCGGATGGCATCTTCTGATGAACGAGAATTACGTCGTTCGCCGTGGAGAAGATACACTGGCTATCGTCGGTGTTGAAAATGATGGCGATGGCAAGCATTTCCCGCAGTATGCAGATTTACAGAAGGCACAGGCTGATCTCAGCGATAACTCCTTCAAGATTCTTCTGAGCCACGATCCAACGCATTGGCATCGCAGTGTTATCCCCGATACTGATATTCCCTTGCAACTCTCCGGCCATACCCATGCCATGCAGTTCAAGCTCTTTGGATGGAGTCCATCAAAGTGGATCTATTCTCAGTGGTATGGTCGCTACGATTATGATGATCCTACGACAGGAGCTTCGACGAAGATTGATCATCGCCGAACGCTTATTGTAAGCAGTGGTATTGGCGAAGTTGGTATTCCTTTCCGCTTCGGTGCTTGGCCGGAGATTGTGGAGATAACCCTTCATAGACGCTAATTCAAATCAATAATTATAAAAATAAGAGGTTATGTTGAAAACGATTCGTCGCGTATTGGCATTCTTCGTGTTTGTCTTAATCACTCTGATGTTCCTGGATTTCACAGGAACTGTTAACCATTGGTTCGGCTGGCTTCCGATGATTCAGTTCATCCCCGCTGTTCTGGCCCTCCATGTGGTGATCGTAATAGCACTCCTCGTGCTTACAGCAATCTTTGGACGCATCTATTGTTCGGTAATCTGTCCTCTCGGTATTTTCCAGGACATCGTTGCTCACTTCCATGTAATGACGCATAATCGTTTTGCCAAGAAGAAGCACAAGTACGCCTACAGGAAGGAACTGCCGGTAATTCGCTGGTTCTTCCTCTGCTTGTTTGTTGTTCTCTTTGCGTTTGGTGTTGTTTCCATCGCAGCTTTGATTGAACCTTACAGCGCTTTCGGTCGTATGGCAACGAATCTTTTTGCTCCCCTCTATGGTTGGACGAACAACGGCTTAGCTGCTGTTGCTGAGCACTTCGAAAGTTATGCTTTCTACAGCACTGATGTTTGGGTGAAGGGTGGTGTAAGCCTGCTTGTTTCAGTCATTACGCTCGTTGTCATCGTTGCCTTTGCTTTCACAGGTCGTACCTATTGCAATACCATTTGTCCTGTCGGAACCATCCTCAGCGTTGTAAGCCGTTTCTCTTGGTTCAAGGTTCAGGTAGATGAGAGCAAGTGTAACAAGTGCGGCCAGTGTGCTCGTAGTTGTAAGGCTCATTGTATTGATTCTCCTAATGGCAAGATAGACTACAGCCGTTGCGTTGTTTGTGGAAATTGTCTTGGAAAGTGTAAGCAGGGAGCTTTGAAATATACCCATAAGCGCCTCTCCGCTGGTGTTTCTGTTGAAACTACAGAAAAGCCTGCTGATGAAGGTCGTCGTGCCTTCCTGATTGGTGCTGCCGCTGTTACTGTAGGAACTGCTTTGGCTCAGGAACAGAAAAAGGTGGATGGTGGTCTAGCTGCCATCGCTGATAAGAAGATTCCCGAACGTGCCAAGCGCATTGTTCCTCCCGGTGCTGTCAGCCTTGAACATCTTGCACAACATTGTACGGCCTGCCAGCTTTGTATTTCAAACTGTCCTAATGGTGTTCTTCGTCCTTCAACGGATTTCGAACATCTCATGCAGCCCGAAATGAGTTACGAGCGTGGCTATTGCCGTCCTGAGTGTAACCGATGTTCAGATGTTTGTCCCACCGGTGCAATCCGTCTGGTTGAACTCCCAGAAAAGTGCAGTACGAAGATTGGTACCGCCCGTATTGTTGCTGAGAACTGTATTACCGGTTCGGGTGTTTCCTGTGGAAACTGTGCCCGTCATTGTCCCGTTGGTGCCATCACTATGGTGAAGTTCGGTGATGATGAAAATGCAGTGGCATCTCCTGTTGTAGATCCTGAATGCTGTATTGGTTGTGGCGCATGCGAGAACCTTTGTCCCGTACGCCCGATCAGCGCAATTATTGTAGATGGTATTGAACAGCAAAGAACGATTTAAGATTATGAAGAACGAAGATATTTCCCGCCGCTCATTTTTGAAGCGCCTCGGTATTGGCGGTGCAGTATTGGCAACGCCTTCGCTGGTTTCCTGTGGCTCAAAAGATTCAGGATATACCCCTGAGGACGGTCCTATCCCTACGGATAAGATGACGCTCCGCGAAAATCCCAATACCCACGATAAGGTGAGTATTCTGGGCTATGGTTGTATGCGTTGGCCTCGTAAGACGGTGAAGAATGATAAGGGTGAGGACGAAGAAGTTCTCGACCAGGATCAGATTAACAAGCTTGTAGCCTTTGCTATGGAGCATGGCGTAAACTATTACGATACATCTCCTGCATACTGCCGTGGTAAGAGCGAAGAGGCAACGGGTATTGCCCTCTCCAAGCATGACCGTAAGAAGTACTATATCGCAACAAAACTTTCCAACTTCTCTCCAACGACCTGGTCTCACGAGGCTGGTGTAGAGATGTTTGAAAACTCGTTGAAATATCTCCAGACGGATTACATCGACTACTACCTCCTTCACTGTATCGGCCAGCATTCCCAGACCCTTGACGGTCAGCCTCTGAATGGTATGGAAGCCCTTCATGCGCGTTTCCTGGACAATGGTATGCTCGACTGGTGCGTAGAGCAGAAGAAGAAAGGCCGTATCCGTAATCTTGGTTGGTCTTACCATGGTGATGTAGAGGTTGTAGATTATCTCCTCAAACTTCATGACGAAGGTAAATATCATTGGGATTTCGTACAGATTCAGTTGAACTACATCGACTGGTCGCATGCAAAGGAAGTCAATGAGGCCAATACGGATGCTGAATACCTGCTTGGTGAATTGAAGAAGCGTGGCATTCCTGCAGTTATTATGGAGCCCCTCCTCGGTGGCCGTTTGGCTAAGGTTCCTGAGTTTGTGGCAAAGAAGATGTACAAAATGCGTCCAAACAAGAGCATCGCTTCCTGGGCTTTCCGATATGCTGGTACATTCCCTGAGACGTTGACTGTTCTTTCTGGTATGACCTACATGGAACATCTTGAAGACAATCTCCGTTCTTATTGTCCTCTCGAACCATGTACAGAAGAGGAGGTGAACATGCTCTATCAGGCAGCGGTTGAGATTTTGAAGAATCCCTTCATCTCATGCACCGACTGCAAATATTGCATGCCATGTCCCTACGGCATTGATATTCCTGCCATCTTTGCTCACTACAACAAGTGTGTCAACGATGATCATTACAATCACACCCAGGAAGATCCGAAGTACCGCGAGGCTCGTCGTGCATTCCTTGTAGGCTATGACCGTTCTGTTCCTAAGTTGCGTCAGGCCAGTCACTGCATCGGCTGTGGCGAGTGCAAGAGTCATTGCCCTCAGAGCATTGATATTCCTCGTGAACTCCATCGTATTGACCAGTATGTTGAATCTTTGAAAACGAAACAATAAAATCAAAACTATGACACTTTTACTTATTGGTGGCCTTGGTATGGGCGAAGTTCTCGTCATTGCCCTTGTTGTTCTTCTTCTTTTTGGAGGAAAGAAAATTCCTGAACTTATGCGTGGTCTCGGCTCCGGCGTGAAGTCTTTCAAAGACGGCTTGAATGGTATTGAAGAACCTAAAAAGGAAGAGCCGAAAGAGGAAACAAAACAGGAAGAATCAAAGTAGTATTTCTCGTATGTGGTTGGTATGGTTTAGGCTAAAAGCGTACCGACCGTATGGATAGACTATGACTTTCTGGGATCATTTGGATGAACTTCGCAGTGTATTGATACGATGTGCTGCGATAGTAGTAGTGTTTGCCGTGGTTGCGTTTTGCTTCCGCGACGAACTCTTCTCCATCGTCCTTGCCCCCAAAGAGACCGACTTCTTTACTTATCAATTTCTCAGGACTTTAGGAACAGATCCTGGTAATTTTCAAGTGGATCTTATCAATACGGCTTTGGCGCGGCAGTTTGTTATTCATATCCAGATGAGTTTCGCTGCTGGTGTCATCGTTGCCTCACCTTATCTTCTCTTCGAATTTTTCCGCTTCATCAGTCCGGCTTTGTACGAGCACGAGCGCAAGTATTTCATTCCTGCTCTTTCTGGCAGTTATCTGATGTTTGTGCTGGGAGCTTTAGTCAGTTATTTTATTCTTTTCCCACTGACTTTTCGTTTCCTTGGAACCTATCAGGTAAATGCAGAGGTGGTGAACATGATTACCCTTGATAGTTACATCTCCACGCTGCTCTCGCTCACCCTTGCTATGGGACTGATTTTCGAATTGCCTGTTGTCTGTTGGGTTCTAGGGCGTTTAGGAATTCTAACGGCGCCTATGCTTCGTTCTTTCCGTCGTCATGCTATCGTCGTGATTCTCATTGTGGCGGCAGTCATCACGCCGACGGGTGATGCGTTTACCCTTTTTGTAGTAAGTCTTCCTATCTTCTTGCTTTACGAAGCCAGCATCTTGTTGTTGCCGAGAGAATAGTTTATTTCCCCTAATTGATTATAAAACAGCCAAAAGGAGGTCAACGGAAACAAATCCGTTGACCTCCTTTTCTTTCGTATTGAAAAAATTAAATCTCAAAGTCCAAGCAGGTACGCTGAACGGTGTATGGTCTTACCTTACCGTTAGCCACTGCTACATGGGCTGGATGCTTCGCATAGCCTTTGAGGGCTTCGGGACTTTCAAGCGTGCTATCGAGCATGACATCACAGGTAGAAGAGTCCAGACGGCCATCAATATTTACCTTGACATCAATAAGACCGGGAACCTGGCCAACAAGACCTTCAAGACCTTCTTTGATACCAGCTTTTACACTTGCCTTTTCTTCTTCAGAGAGTTCTGGATTCAGTGTCCAGAGGATAATGTGCTTAACCATATTGTTATTTGAAATTGTTTTAGATAATTGTCAACACTAGGAAGATAGTGTAGATGCTGAGGAGTACGAAACCTTCCGTTCGCGTGAGTTTATAGTCTGTTCTGAGTTGAATCCAGATGAGGATAGTCAGTGCGAGCATCCAGATGCAGTCGCCGATGAAACCAGGGTCAATGGAGTCTATAGGACTGATGGCACTGGCAGCAGCGAGGACGCACATGATGTTGAAGAGATTGCTGCCGACAACATTACCAACGGCGAGATCAACATTCCCCTTTCTTGCTGCTATAACACTGGCAAAGAGTTCCGGGAGACTGGTACCAATCGCCACTATCGTCAGACCGATGATACGGTCGCTGACACCCAGTCCACGAGCAATGTCCGTTGCACCTTGAACCAGCCATTGTGCACCAAATTTCAACAGGAGAATAGAGATGACGAGCAGAAGGAACGCCTTCCATAGCGGCATGGCTTTCTGGGCTTGTTCTTCGAGTTCTGCTTCCTCATTTACATTGGGAGAAACTCTTGTTGTCTTGATTTTGTAAGCAATAAAGATAAAGAGGAGCAGGAGACCGACGATACCTTCAATGCGGGTGATACATCCTGTGAAATAACAAAGTGCAGAGAGCGCTAAAGTTGCAAAGATTAGGAAAGGAGTATCAATTTTAAAGGTGCTGCCGTGAACGGGAATCGGGCAGAGGATAGCGGTAACACCCAGAATGAGTGCGATATTGGCGATATTGCTACCGATGACATTACCGAGAGCAATACCGGCATTTCCGCCAACAGCAGACTGAATGCTTACAAGGAGTTCCGGTGCCGATGTTCCAAAGGCCACAATTGTCATACCTATGACCATCGGGGTCATCTTCAGACGCTCTGCTATTGCCACAGATCCATCAACGAGCCAGTCGCCACCTTTCACCAGGCAGACGAGGCCGAGGATTACAAACAGAACAGAGAGATACATGGTTTTTTAATTTTGAACTTATTTAAAGTCTAACCCGTTATTTTCGGGGAGTTCCTTCCAACGCATGCCATAGACATCGTAAGAGTCGGTAACCATAACGAAGGAATCAGGGGCAATCTGGCGGATCTGGTCGGTGATGATGCTCACCTCTTTCTCACGAACCACCATGATAATCATTTCCTTATCCGTCTCGCTGTAAAGACCCTTAGCGGTGAAATGCGTTGCTGTACGGTCGAGGGTATGGAGAATCCATTCACGGAGATTCACTTTGGCCTCTTTTTCACAGATGATATAGATAATCTTGCTATCACGGTTACCGCTGATACCCCAGGCCATAGCGCGGTTCATCAGAATCATCGTGATAAGAGAGTAGAGCGAAACTGTCCACGATTCCTCAGCACCGTTTTCAAGACCCATACCCAGGCCGATGACGAGGAGACCAGCGAGGACAATGGCACCGTCAATAAAGATCAGCGCCTTTGAGAAGTGAATATGGCCGTATTTGTGAACTAGCATGGCAAGGATGTCAGTACCACCGCTGGAAGCATGGTTCCTGATGACCATCGCAGTTCCGAAACCGACGAGACCTGCACCGATGATGCTGGTGAGAATCATATCATTGCTCAGGTCCATGTGGCCCCCGAAGAGCTGTGACGGATCAAGGGCGTGCAAAGCCTCCGGTGTGGGATAGGCCGCAGCAGAGAGGATGTTGATCATCACCGGTGTTGAGAAGGTCGCGATGAGGGTTCTAAGGCCGATACGCGTGCCTAGGAAGAGAACCGAGCAGATGAGCAAGGGCACCTGGAGGAAAATCGCAATCGTACCGATCTGCGTGTTTGGGAAGAAACTATGCAGCACAATACTTGAACCGAAAACACCACCGGGAACGATGTGGTAGGGATTGACGAAATAGCTGAAACCAACAGCCACGATGAAGCAGCCTAAAAGAATCATCGAGATGTCTCTTAGGAAGGCAATCGTAAATATGCTCT
Organism: Prevotellaceae bacterium UBA1746; assembly: GCA_002314875.1. GTDB lineage: Bacteria > Bacteroidota > Bacteroidia > Bacteroidales > Bacteroidaceae > Alloprevotella. The sequence goes on along the minus strand of DCHS01000021.1, from coordinate 12,122 downwards.
TGATTTCTTGTTGTAGAGCTTCTAGCATTTATTTATAGTTTTTTATTTTGTAATGATATTCTTTAGGGCTCAAAATGGTGCTTTAGTGCTGAAAGTAAGCGGTTTGCCGTCACGGGGATGGGTGATGGTGAGTTCTTCTGCATGGAGCATCAACCGTTTCGCTGGAGTGCCGTAGAGGGCATCGCCGACAATCGGAGCGTTGAGGCCGTCTGGATGAGCGCAGTGAACGCGGAGCTGGTGCGTGCGTCCGGTCATAGGCCAGAGATGAAGGCGGGAGATAGGCCCAGTATTTACCACTTCATAACGGGTGTGGGTTTCCTTGCCATAGGTCTCGCTGACCATCTGTCTCGGGCGGTCATCTGGATTGGCACAGAGAGGAAGATGGATTTCTCCTGTACCGGAAAGTTGTCTTTCAACGAGGGCAACATAGCGTTTCTGCACGCGATGATCCTCGAACTGTTTTTGAAGATTCTTATAGGCGGAGAAATGTAGCGCGAGGACCATAAGTCCCGAGGTATCCATATCCAGCCGGTGAACGATCAGCGGTCCCGTTGCTTTTGGGAAAAGGCGCTGGATTTCGTCTTTCACGCTCGGAACTTCCTCATTGCCAGGAACACTCAGCATGCCGCTGGGCTTGTTGACAACAACGATGTCCTTGTCAGAATAAATAATCTCCAAATTCTTCACCATCTGCTGGTTGCGTTCCAAAACAGGATTCGGTTCAACATCCAGGCCGTGAAGCATGTGGGCCAGTATCGGGCGGCATTTATTTCGGCAGGCAGGGTAGAAATGGCCTTCTATTCGCAGTTCCTCTTTCGGTGAGGCTCCAATCCAGAATTCTGCCATACAGAGCGGCTTCAGGCCATGCTGGTAGGCACATTGCAAAAGTTTTGGGGCACAGCATTCACCACTTCCCGAAGGTGGGAGATCTTTGAAAAGAGTGGACAAAGCAACAGCAGCGCCTTCAGCATCCAATACCTGATATTGCTCGAAGAGCCAGCGTTGCAGGGCTTGGCTGCGTGTAGCCCTTTCGGTCTTGAGCGTTTCCACGTGTTCTTCAAAAGCCTTTACAGGAGCCTTTGCCGCCTGGATATCTTTATCAAACTGCACCTTGAGACGCTTCAGATCAGCCTTCTGTTTCTGGCTTTCGCGGATGAGTTGTTCTTCGGGAATCCCCATTGTACGCTGGATGTCCCTCATCATCTTTCCTGAGGCCATCACGAGTTTCTGGGCCTCAATGGCCGTTGCCGCCGCATCTTCGATATTTTTCAAATCGTCCTTTGCCTTGGAAAGTTCCCGGCTCGTCAGCGTCTTATTGATTTCAGCGGTAATGCCTTCTATGCGTTTTTCCTCCTCCTGAAAATAACTTCCCGGTTCCTGCAAATCGTAGATGGCGGGAACGAACCACGGCCATTTGTTGCTTCCGGCGAGGAGGGCAGAATAGGCAGCAAGATAATAGTATTCCCCTTCTTTCTCCACCACGAGGACACCGAACATCTTTCCGTTCTTTGCATCTGCCAAGAGTTCAGGCTGGCTTTCGAGATAAGCCTTCACCTCCTTCGCCGCTACCTCGCACAACGGATGTGGCGTATAGTGGAAGGGGAAGGTGAACTGCCTCGGTGGCGTCATCCCTTCTTTCTTGGGCAATGGGTGGAGAAACATGGTTGATTTACAATTTATTTATTTACAATTTACAATTTTTTTCTGCCGCACGGAAATGGTAAATTGTAAATCCTTAAAATTGTACATGATATTATTTCGTAATTTCGACGATTTCAGTGGGAGCCTGTTCTGTATTACGCTTTTCAACGGCGGCGACGACAGCGCGGGCGAGATCGTGGAAAGCAAGACCAGTGAGGGTGTTGTCGTTTACTGCAGCAGGTTCACCTTCATCACCGGCTTCACAAATGCTCTGGACGATGGGAATCTGAGCGAGGAGGGGAGTATCCATCTCTTCTGCCAGACGCTTCACACCTTCTTTTCCGAAGAGGTAGTAACGGTTCTCGGGAAGTTCAGCAGGGGTAAACCAAGACATATTTTCCACGAGACCGAGGATGGGAACATTGACCTTCTCATTGCGGTACATATCAATACCCTTGCGAGCATCTGCCAATGCTACCTGCTGAGGCGTTGAGACGATAACAGCGCCGGTGATAGCAAGATTCTGAAGCAGTGTCAGATGAATGTCGCTTGTTCCGGGAGGGGTATCGAGGACGAGGAAGTCCAGTTCTCCCCAGTCAGCGTCAGCGATGAGTTGCTTAAGTGTGTTGCTGGCCATACCGCCGCGCCACAGCGTTGCTGTTTCAGGATTGACGAAGAAGCCGATGGAGAGAATCTTCACGCCATATTTTTCTGCTGGAATGAGCAACTGGCGACCGTCCTTTTCCCAGGCATAGATCTGCTCGTTCTCAAGGTGGAACATTTTGGGGACAGAGGGACCGAAGATGTCGGTGTCGAGGAGGCCGACCTTATAGCCTTGGAGCGAGAGGGCAACAGCGAGATTGGCAGATACCGTGCTCTTTCCGACACCGCCCTTACCGCTGCTGACAGCGATGACATTCTTCACCTGAGGGAGCATCTTCCCGGGTTCGGGACGAGCAGCCTGGCGGCTCTTGGTATTTATCGTCACCTCAACCTCCTTGCTGACATAGGTGTGAATGGCAGTTTCTGCAGCCTTCACAACACTCTTCATAAAGGGGTCAGTGGGTTTATCGAAAATGATGCTGAAGCTCACCTTCATGCCATCGAGGCGGAGGTCGTCTTCAATCATCTCTGCCTCCACCAAGTTTTTACCATTTCCAGGGTAGCGCACTGTGGCGAGCGCGTCCATTATGAGTTTAGGATATAATTGCATGTAAATTTTTTTTGATTTACAAATTATTAATTTACCATTTACAATTTCCTTGCGGTATGCAGTTTTTGCGAAATCTTAAAAATTCCAGATCATCTGCTTAGTAGTCACTAAATCATGAATTCTTGATAAAGAACCTCGTGACCCGCATGGAAATTGTAAATTGTAAATCCCCAAATTGTAATTGTAGTTATTTTGCCGTGTCCTTTCCGCTTCTCTTTGAACGGTTGTAGGAGCGGTAGGAGTCCAATTCAATCTCGACATCGGGCTCGACGAGTGCACCGGTCTGAGGAAGATGGAACTTGAGATATTTGATGTTGAGGCCGCGATCGAGCCACTGGTCTTCGTAGTAAGTATGAATACCGAGGATCTCCTTCACCTCGGCATCCGTCTCAGCTTCGAGAGTGTGGTACAGGTCAGCAGTCTGGAAATCTACGGGAAGATGGTTCTCCTTCACCATGTAGTCAGTGTAGGTGTAGAGGAAGTTGCTGTCGGTCTTAAGATGGACGAGACCATTGTCCACGAGGAAATGGCGGTAACGCTCGAGGAAGTAGGTCGAGGTAAGACGCTTCGTCACCTTCTTCATCTGAGGGTCTGAGAAAGTCAGCCAGATTTCTGCCACTTCACCTTCCGCAAAGAACTTATGGATGAATTCGATGTGTGTACGGAGGAAGCCGACATTCGTCAGGCCTTCTTCCTTGGCCTGGGTAGCGCCGCTCCACATTCGTGCGCCTTTGATATCGACGCCGATGAAATTCTTATCGGGGAACATACGACCAAGGCCAACGCAGTATTCACCGCGTCCGCAGCCCAGTTCGAGGACGATGGGGTTGTCGTTATGGAAAAATTCCGAGTGCCACTTGCCGTAGAGTTCGTGGTTTTCGGAGTCTGGTCTGAGAGAGGCAGATTCGATGACATGATCGTATGTCGCCATCTCAGCGAATTTTGAGAGTTTATTCTTGCTCATTTAAAATCTTGTTGACGTCGTTTTCAACTTGAGTGAGTTGGTTTTTGCAAAATGCCAGGAGTTCCTGAGCACGTTTCAAAGCCGTTGACAGTTGGCCGATCTCCATCTCACCGCTTTCAATCTTGGTGACGATGCCTTCCAGTTCGGTCAGTGCGTTTTCGTAAGTCATATGTTGTTGTAATGATGATTAATGGAGTTACATGATCGCCTGTGACGTGATTTCGCCGTCGGCAAGCTGGGTGTGGAGGATGGTTCCTGGTTCCACATCGCTGGCGGAACGGATAACCTTGCCGTCAGGACCGGTGGTGATTGAATATCCCATTTTTAAGATGCGTTCGGGACCTGCCATATTCAGCGTTCGTTCGAGGAAATCCAGGCGCTGCTGCTGTTTCTGGAGCAAGCGTGCTGAGGCATTGGTCAGTTGCTGAGGAACAAGTTCCAACCCGTGTTGCTGGCGTTGGAGTCTGCTTTGTATCGCCACCTCCATGCGCGCTGACAATCGCAGCAGGTGCTGTTTCTGGGCATTGGTATAATTCGTTGCAGCACGCTCATAGCGGTAAGCCACACGTTCAAAGCGTTTGCGGTATTCGAGAAGCAGTTCATCAATACCTTGTAAGAGTCGTGCTTCCAGATCCTCCACCTCTTCCAGTTCCCTTCGCATATTGTCAATGAGAAACTGTGCCACCGCCGTTGGAGTTTTCAGTCGGGTATTGGCAACGACATCGATGACCGTATCATCGCGCTCATGACCGATACCGGTAAGAACGGGGAGAGGGAACTGTGCCACATTTGCCGCCAGCTCATAACTCTCGAAACCATTGAGATCAGCGACCGCACCACCGCCGCGGATGATGACGACGCAGTCCCATTCGTCGATGTTCTCAGCAATCAAGTTCAGAGCACGGATCACGGAAGCCTCTACTTCACTTCCCTGCATCGTTGCCGGAAAAAGTTTTGTGGCAAAACGGAAGCCGCTTTCATCGAGTTGCTGGCAGAAGTCGCCGTAACCCGCAGCACCCGCAGCAGAAATCACTGCGATGCGTTGGAGAGGGCGGGGGAGTCTCAGTGCTTTGTTGTCGTTGATAATGCCGTCCTCGGCAAGTTGCTGCAGAATCTCCTGGCGCTTTCTGGCCATATCGCCGAGGGTGTACGTCGGGTCAATGTTCTGGACGTTGAGGCTGTAGCCATATTGCTCGTGGAAAGTGACCTTGACATTCAGGAGCACCTTCATACCCTGTGCCAAGTGCTGTCCCGTCTCCTGGAAAAATTTCGGCGCAAGACGGCTCCAGGTAAAGCTCCATATCGTTGCCTTAGCCTTAGCCTTGAAATTGCCACCACTAGGACTCAGCACCCTTCCGCGGCGTTGCTGGCTTTCTTCCTTCTCCACCAGTTCGAGGTAGCAGTGTCCCGTAGCATGTTCACGCAACTCAGCAATCTCGGCAACCACCCAATAGGTGTCGTCGAGACTCAGCGCCAGCACTTCGCTGACCATATGGTTGAGTTCGTAAAGGCTAAGAGGAGACATTCTTAATTCCTAATTAGTAGTTCGTATGCTTTCTGGAAGTCGGGGATACCGTAGCCGAAAACTTCGTTGGGAGTTTCAAAGTTGTCGCTGGCACGGTGGAGGGCTTCGATGATGTCGGTGGGACGCTTCTCGGGGAAAGCCTGCCAAAGGCAGGTGGCAGCACCGGCGAGGATGGGGCATGCAAAAGAAGTGCCATTGGCAGTGCGGAGTGTTCCGTTCGTATCCATGACATAACACCTTCCACCCATGGACATAACATCGGGCTTAACACGGTGGTCAGCGGTGAAGCCGAGAGAAGAGAAATCCGTGTTCACACGGTCCTCGCTGACAGCGCCGACGGTGAGGATATCCTTGGCATCAGCAGGGAAGCCAATCTTCTTCCAGGTGCCATCACCTTCGTTGCCGGCAGAATTGCAGAGGAGAATACCTCTGCTGGCACACAGCGATGCCGAGCGGCTGTTGAGTTCGTGGGCACCGTCAAGCCAGGCATATTTCAGATTCACCTCAGGAGCTTCGAAATGCGTATAGCCCAGACTGCTTGTGATGATGTCAACACCGAGGGAGTCGGCATATTCAACACCGGCACACCAGTTGTCCTCTTCACCGCGATATTCGAGGTCGGTGTCTTCTGTCTCGATGAGGTAGTATTTTGCCTCAGGAGCCGTTCCGACGATATGGTTGGGAATATCCGGCATCAGGCAGGAGAGCACCATCATGCCGTGAGCATGATCTCCGAACATGTCACCGCCAGGACGGGTGATGTTGCGGATTCCGAGGATACGCGTTGAGTCGAAAGCTGTAATCAGGTCGGCATTGCAAAAACCACCGTCAAGAACGGCAACCGTCATTCCCTGACCGCGGAAACCCATCTTGTGGAGCGCGGGGACATTAATCATGTCAGCCTGAGTCTGGAGACGGCCATATTCATAGGGAGAACGGCTGATGTCATTCTTCATACCCTCAGCGCGGTTCGGTTTCTGGGCATTGGCAATGCTGTCACGTTCCAACTTGTAGACCAGCAATGAAGAAGTGACGAAGGGGAGCGCATCAAGTTTGGCAAGCATGAGGGTATCGTACACCTCAACCTGCACTGTATTGTTCCACTTGGAATAGTTGAAGACCTTCGCTCCCGTATGTGTAATCTGCTTCAGATATTCAGGGGTAATCGGCAGATCATGTTCGTCGAGCTGAATACCAAGGCGCTGACGACGCTCTATGCTCTTCTGCGAAAGAAAAGTCTCAGGGTGTTGCAGTGAATATGGGTTGTTCGCCTTGTCTTTCAGCGTCAGGCGGTAGCGGTAGATATTCAGATGCACCTCCGTCTTTGCCTGTTCCGTCACTACGGTCTTCTTGCGTCCGCGCGCGTACGAAGAAACGCACACGAGGAGGGTCAACAACAAGATTATCTTCTTCATAATTACTTTTTAATCAGATATTCAATTACGCGTTTATTGGCGTCGCGCAGTGCGAGACTGGCGGCGGCAAGATTCTTGGAGAATTCTTCGAAGGTTTCGGCCCCACTGTCACAGAGATCGGTGACAGATTTTACGAAGAGGATGGGGGTGGAGAAGAGCGAGCATACAAAGGCAATGGCAGCACCCTCCATATCCTTCAGCTGACCTCCGTTTTCCTGGATTATCTGCAGGTCACAGGGCTGCATGTCGAGGGACGATCCCGTCGTCACCTTTCCCATTCCGAAACCCAAATCCTTGGCGAGCGCCTTTGCACCCTCCCAGACAGGATAATTGCCCAGGGCCTGTGTGCCCCAGGCATCATCGCCGGGAACGCGGCGGTCATGGAACATCACAGCGTTTCCGATGAAGACATCAGCGATGTGGGCGCCTTCGCTCTTGAAACCGCCACATGTGCCGCAGTTGATGACGAGATCGGGCTGGAGACGCTGGATGGCAGCCAGTGTAGCGACGCTTGCGGCCTCACAGCCTACGAGATCACTTCCGTGCTGCTTGCCGTTCAGAACCACCGTGAGGCGGTGCTCACCAATCTGCGTTTCGAACAGGCGGCAGGGTAGGGGAGCAAAGAATCCCGGAACTTCCTGCACATCAAATTCTTCGATGAAGGGCTGTGCTTCCGCCTCCATCGCGATGATATAGCAAATCGTCATTGTATTTACCATGAAATTATTTTGCTCTCACCTCTCGTACCTGAACCTGGGAGTGGGGGAGGAGCTGCGATGAATTGCAGATGACACGCTGACCGTCGCCCTTGAGGAAGAAGTAGAACTTGTTGATCATGCCGTAGGGACGGGAGTCGGTGGTGATGGCATAGACACCGCGGAAGAGCGGATATTTGCCAAGAGCGATGTAGTACTGATAAGGACGTTCCCAGTCACGTGCTTCGAGGCCGAGCTCATCCTTGAGACCGGCATAACCTACCATCATGACCTTGACGTCGAGGTCGCGGAAATTTTCGAGGACACAGGTGTCACCCTTGGAGACGCGGAGCCAGTCCGTGCTGACAACACCGATGACATCCTGGCGTTTCTTTACGAGGTCGATGACCGCCATGTTGTCACCCTGGGCAAAGACATTACCCTTGATCTCCTTACCGCCGTTGAGGGAGTCCTTCATAAAGCGTACGGTGGAAGAACCGCTGTGGTCAAAAACGAGGTTGAGGGGACCTGATTTGTGAGTAACTTCGAGTTGGCTCCAGTCCGTGATGCGACCGCTGACGATGCCTTTGATTTCGTTGAGGTTGATGACGGTGTCCGGATTATTCTTGTTAACGATAAGAGCGAAAGCATCGTAGGCAATCAGCGACTGCTTGAAGTTGTGGTGCTGAGAGCGGATGTTGTTCTTCTCTTTCTCGGTGAGTTTTCGAGTTGTAATGGCGAGGCGCAGACTGTCGTGAACGAGGAGACGGAGAGCTGAGTCCTCACTGACATAGTGGGACATCATGGAAGCCTCGGGGTGTCTTGCTCCAAAAAGTTCTGTAAGTTCTTCGAGAACGGGCTGGAAGCTGATGTCAGCAGCGAATTCCACGTCATCCTCATGGAGGAACTTGTTGTTGTCACTTTTCTTTTCGCCGCCGCAGGCCACGAAAGCGATGAGTGCAACAGAAGCAATTAAAAAGATGAATTTACGCATAATAAAGAAATGGTAAATAAAGCAGCGCCTCGGAGTTCCAAGGCGCTGCTTGATTATAGATTATCCGAGATTACTGGATAGTGTAGCGAACGGGAAGCGTGTACCATACTCGTACAGCCTTACCCTGCTGCTTACCAGGAATGAAGCGGGGGAGAGACTTAACAACGCGAATTGCTTCTTCGTCGCAATGCTTCTCGAGGCTCTTCTGAACCTTAACTTCACCTACAGAACCGTCTTCCTTCACAACGAAGCGAAGAACAACCTGACCGGAGATTTCCTGTTCCTGAGCGATTGCAGGATACTTGATGTGAGTAGAGATATACTTAAGAAGAGCAGCCTCGCCACCGGGGAAGGTAGGCATCTGTTCTACTACGTTGTATACCTTAGCTTCTTCTTCAACGGGAGCAGCGGTGGTACCACCAGTGCTCTGGTTGTCACGGAGGTCATCGATGTTGACAGTACCGCCGACGTCACCTTCATAGTCCTGAGCAGCGATAGCACCCTTCAGGTTCTGGAGGTCGTCCTGAGACTTCAACTTCTTGGATTCGTCAACCTGGTCCACGATTTCAGGTACGGTGAACGCTACAGAAGCCTTCACAGCCACCTTCTGTTCCTGGGGTTTTTCCTCTTCCTTCTTAACCTCAACCTTCTTCTCTTCCTTCTTAACTTCTTCCTTAAGATCTTGGAGTTCGGTTACTGCATCCTCATCACCGCCGAAGCTGTTACGGATAGCGTCTTCAGCAGCGAGGAAGATAGCGATTACTGCGCCGATAGCGATGATACCGATGAGGATATCAACGAGGGCGTAGAGATGACGGCGACCGGATTTTGCACGCAAATCATAAGCGCCGTATTCCTTGTTGCGTCCTTCGAAAACGAGTTCGCACCAATCTTTTGATTTAAGATCGACTTTTGACATGGTTTTTACAGTTTACTTATGATTATTATTCGAGATCACGGCCGAGCTGGGTCTTCACCATTTCACGGTCAGTATCACTAATCTTATCGATTACATAACGGCCGATGTAGCAGTTCTGCATTTCGTCGAGCACGTCAATGAGGTTTACATAGGTAGATGCATCAGAGGGCTTGATGATAGCGGTAGGAGTACCGTCGGCCTTCTTGATCTTGTCAAGATGTTCCTTGTAGTACTGCTTGTTCTTTTCTGCTTCACCAGCGTTAGAAGTATAGTGAGCAGCCATATACTGCTTCAGCTTCTGAACTTCTTCTGCTGCCTTGAGGTTCTTCTTAAGGAGGACCTTACGGATACCTTCCTTACCATACTGCGTTTCTACCAACTTAGCTTCAGCCTGCTTGCCTTCGAAGTAGTAGATCTGGTTGTCCTTGTCAATGATAATCGTGATAGCTTCATCAGTCTGTACCTGATTCTTCTGTTCCTGCTTGATATCTTCCTTATCAGAGGGCATGGTGATTTCCATGGTCTGAGGCTTCAAGAGGGTTGTACAGAGCATGAAGAAAGTCACGAGCAACATGATCATGTCGACCATAGGGGTAAAGTCGACGCGGGCGTTCATTTTCTTTTGCTTTGAGCCACCTTTCTTTGCCATAACTTTATTCTATCTGATTATTATTCGCCGGACTTAAGCGTGGTGATGAGGTTATAACGGCTCTCATCGATGCTACGCAGCGAGTTCATTACATTCTTGATTGTCTTGTAAGGTGTGGTCTTGTCAGCCTTGATAGCGATACGCATGTCTTCGCCGCAGGCCTGACGCGCTGCACTTACCCAAACTTTAAGTTCATCATTCACACTGTCGCAGGGGATACCGGCTGCAGCGTTCTTGGTGAGGTATTCGTTGCGCTTGCCACCATCAAGATTACACCATGCACTCGTTACATTCAGAGGAGTACCGAAAGTAGGAGCATTAGCGAAGGTCTTGAGCTGTGCTGCGTCGAGGTTCAGACTTTCATTATCCTGCATTACCTGTTCTGCCATTTGCTTCTGGCGGTCGGGGCTGTCCATTACCATGAAGACCTTACCTTCGGGACTAACGAAGATGGTCATGATGTTGGACTCAGGAATCTTGATTTCAGATACTGAACCAGGAACGTTCACGGCAACGGGTTCTTCCTTGGTGAACGTAGCGGTAAGCATAAAGAAGGTAAGCAGCAGGACCATAACATCACTCATAGGGGTCATATCTATGAATGTGTCTTGTTTCTTTACTTGAAAACGTCCCATTTTAAATTACCTTAATTATGATTACTTCTGAGTGGTCTTGAAGGTTTCAACGATAGTGAAGCCGAGTTCGTCAATAGCGAAGGTCAGCTTATCGATCTTGTTGGTGAAGAAGTTGTAAGCGATAACTGCGAGAGCACCGGTAGCAATACCAGAAGCGGTATTTACAAGTGCCTCAGAGATACCTACTGAAAGTGCAGAAGAGTCAGCACCACCTTCGCCGCTACCCATTGCGGAGAATGACTTGATCATACCGACAACGGTACCGAGAAGACCGGTAAGAGTACCGAGGGTTACGATAGTACCGATGATGGGGAGGTTTTCCTGCATCATAGGCATTTCAAGAGCAGTTGCTTCTTCAACAGTCTTCTGGATAGCGAGGACCTTCTTTTCGAGTTCGAGGTCGGTACCGAGCTGCTTCTTGTATTCAGTGAGAGCTTCGAGAACTACGTTAGCAACAGAACCCTTCTGCTTGTTGCAGAGAGCTTCAGCCTTTTCGATGTCCTGAGTCTTGAGAGCGCTCTTAACTTCAGCAGCGAACTTAGCGAGCTTGCCCTTACCATTAGCGGTGCGGATAGCGAAGGTACGTTCGATAGCGAGAGCTACAACGGTGAAGAGGAGAGTCCAGATGATAGGTACGATAAGACCACCCTTGTAAACGGTACCAATGATGTCACCGCCCATAGGTTCGTGTTCACCATCATTGAAGAATGAGAAAGGAATGTTGGTCCAAGTGTCGCCATCTGCGAAGTGACTCTTGTAACCGAATACGAATACGTAAACTGCTTCTGCGAGGATCCAGCAGAAAACGATTACCAGGAAACCGGACTTGATACCGGTGAAGCCTTTACTTTGCTTCTTGGGAGCACTCTTAGGTGCGGTAGCATTGTTTGCCATTGTGATTGTTTTTGATTAGTTTGTAATTAAGGAATAAAATTTATTTATTAAACGGATTTTTCCAAACGTTATTGCCTTTCCTCCCCGTTTTTTGCTCATATAATATTATAAAAGTATCAAAGTTGCCCTTTTCGGGACTTGTAACGGGTGGCGGGAGTGCTTTTCTACGGCTTTTTTGTCCTATCGAGTGGACATAATACGCCGTTTTGCTCGACAAAATTACACTTTATTTCCAAAATACGCAAACTTTTGTCCACTAAAAATTCATTTTTTTTCATTTTCTCTGTAAAGATTTCCTATTTTATCAAAAATATTGGGAAAAATTTGTTCATTTCACGCGCATGTTGTAATTTTGCGCGAGCAAAAAAGTATGTACCCATGTTACGGGCGTTTTTTGGCTGACAATCTATTTTTTCAATTTATAATAAAATTATGCAGTACACACACGAAGTTCAGAACATGTGTTGCGTGGCTAAGGGCCCCAACCATGGTCCTGCTCCCATCCCCGAAGAAGGAAAGTGGGTTCAGGCAAAAGAAATCAAGGACATCTCCGGTCTTACCCACGGTATCGGCTGGTG
>DCHS01000034.1 GCA_002314875.1 Prevotellaceae bacterium UBA1746 | reverse complement strand
CGTAGTTGTGGCAAAGGGCCAGAAAAATGAGGCAGAAATCAGATCGTTACTTCAATAATTAATTGTGATTATGAAAAGAGCAATAACATTAATTATGCTGTCATTATTCTGTTCAGTCTGCATAATGGCACAAACAGTCGAAGTGAAGTATTTCCATGGCAAGCAGAGATGCGTAACCTGTCGTAGTATTGAGAAGTATACCCAAGAAGTCCTTCAGGAAAACTACGCCCAGGAAATGAAAGAGGGAAAGGTGAAGTTCTCTGTTATAGACTACACGGCAGATCAAGGTAAAAAAATAGCAAAAAACTATAAGGTAACCTTTTCCTCACTTTTCGTAGTGAAAGGGAAGAAGCGCGAGAATCTCACCCAGATGGGATTCAAATATGCAAAAAGCCAGCCAGTTGAATTCAAAAAACAATTAAAGGAGGCAATAGATAAAGCCTTGAAATAGCATGGCGGATTACCTTAATACACTACTCGAATGTAGTAGTATACCTGTACTGACTGCATTGATTCTTGGGTTGCTGACTGCTATTTCACCCTGCCCCCTTGCTACCAATGTGACAGCTGTTGCATATATCAGCAGAAACATTGATAACCGCAGGAAGGTATTCTTCCAAGGATTACTGTACACCTTCGGCAGGGCATTCGCTTATTGTCTTCTGGGAACACTACTTATATATATAATAAGGAAAGGAGCTGATACATTTGAACTGCAGCAATTCATCAGTGAATGGGGAGAACTCATTGTTGGTCCTGCTCTTATCGCAGTAGGACTTTTCATGCTGTTCGGACATCTGCTGCATCTGCCAAAAATCGGATTCAACGGTAATCAAGATAGCAACTCTTACAATGGTCTTGCAGGTTCCTTCTTGCTTGGTGTTCTGTTTGCCATGGCTTTCTGTCCAACCAGTGGATTATTCTACTTTGGCATGCTTATCCCGATGTCGGCAGAAGCATCGGGCGGTTATCTTTTGCCCTTAGTATTTGCCGTGGCAACTTCGCTTCCTGTCCTGATAATCTCATGGTTCATAGCTTTCAGCATGCATAACCTGAGTAGATTCATTGGAGGTGTACAAGTCTTTCAAAAATGGTTTAATCATTTTGTGGCTATCCTCTTTATCTGTGTGGGATGCTACTATTCTATAATTCTTTTATTATGATACAACGATTTGCCGACTGGCTTATCTATGACGTCATAGGCATAAACGCCACAACGCACCTCGGTGAAGCATTAAACTTCTTCGTCTATGATACACTGAAGATTGTTATTCTCCTATTCCTCATCAGTGCGGTGATGGGCGTGGTCAATGCCTATTTCCCCGTTGAGCGTCTTCGCAATTTTCTCAACTCGCGCAAGCTCTATGGCATGCAGTATCTGCTTGCATCATTATTTGGTGCAATCACTCCTTTTTGCTCCTGCTCATCAATCCCGCTGTTCATCGGTTTTGTAAAGGGAGGCATACCTTTAGGAGTTACCTTCTCCTTCCTCATCACCTCACCATTGGTCAATGAGGTTGCGGTGGCTATGTTTGCCGGATCCTTTGGTTGGAAGACGACTGCCATCTACGTCCTCAGCGGTGTTCTGCTTGGCGCGATAAGTGGATTCTTTCTAGGTAAGATGAAGTTGGAAAAGCACCTTAGCCCTTGGGTACAACAGATTCAGCAGATGGCAACAACTGCGGAAGATGTCCCGACTGAGCGTATTTCCCTTCTGCAACGTCTGCCACAGATTCTGAAAGAGGCACTCGGCATCGTCCGTGGCGTTATCCTCTACGTCATCCTCGGTATTGCCATCGGAGCCGCCATGCACGGCTATGTTCCGGAAGGATTCTTCGAGACCTACCTGAGCGGCGAGCACTTGTATGCAGTTCCACTGGCAGTTATTCTCGCAGTACCCATGTACGCCAATGCAGCTGGCATTATTCCTGTGGTTGAAGTGTTTGTTGCCAAAGGTGTGAGCCTTGGTACAGCACTCGCCTTCATGATGTCGGTAGTAGGACTCTCCTTGCCAGAAGCAACCATGCTGAAGAAGGTGATGAACATGCGTCTTATCGGCATCTTCTTTGGTACCGTAGCTTCTGCTATCATCATACTGGGATGGTTATTTAATATTATTCTCTAATTGGTAAAACGATGAATATACTTGTTATCTGCACTGGTAACCGCTGTCGCAGCCAGATGACTCACGGCATTCTCCAACACCTTCACCCAGACTGGAATATTTGTTCGGCAGGCACCAAACCTGCAACACAGGTTCATCCTCTTGGCATAAAAGTGATGAAAGAAATCGGCATTGATATTAGCCGGCATTTCCCAAAATCCCTTGATCAGTATCTCAACAAGGAATGGGACTACGTTATTACCGTGTGTGGCGGAGCAAAGGAGTCATGTCCTGTCTTCAAGGGCAACGTTCACAAACGTCTTCATATTGGCTTTGACGATCCTGATGCCTTTAAAGGAACAGAAGAAGAAGTGCTGACTGAGTTCCGTAGAGTCAGAAATGAGATTATGGATAGTATGAATAACCTTTTCAGCAAGCATACTGCAAAAGACGACGTACTATAATAAAAATCGAATTGAGCGTATTCAATTAACGACTCCCTCGCTAGTTTCTGCTTGCGAGGGAGTCGTTTTTCTAACCATGTAGAATTGAACAACGGCGATGAAAGAAGTACTGAAAAAGACGAAAAATATAATTCGTCGTAGGGCGAATATACATTCGTCGTAGGACGACAGAATATTCGTCCGCGGGCGACAGTACATTCGTCGTACGACGAATTTGCATCGTATAGGACTATGCCTTGTTTTTCAGGGCTTTAGTTACAAACAGGACGGATGCTTTGGCCATAGTCGCGAAGGTTGGTTTCCATCCAGTGCTGAGCGTTAGAAAAAAAGACGAGACTTCGCTCATAGAAATCGTTGGTGCTGTCAATCTGACCAGAGAGATAAGAACCATAAGAACCACTCAGATAAAGGCTCTGGCCTTGCTTCGTTCCTGCTGCAGGAAGGAAAATGCTTGCACCGCTGGGACCTGTTACCAAACAACCAGTCTGGCCTTCCAATTCGCTCCAGGTCCAGGTACACTTATCACAGAGTTCCTGCATATCGGCTAAAGTGGGAATATGCCAGTTGCCGCCCCAAACCTTGGAAACAACATCATACCCCGTACCACTGATGCTACCACTGATTTCCTTGCAATCTGGATCGAAATAGGTAGACCAGTCATAGATATCCTTGGTTTCCAATTCACCCCAAGCGAAGTGTGCACCTATTTCCTGAGGTTGCTGAGCACCCATGTTGCAGTTAGCCCATTTTACACTCAAACCCAAATCAACGGACTCCACGGTTTCTGGAACGTCGAGTTGGACGGGAGTCTTTTCAAAAAAGACTAAACTATCAATCTGAGAATCAAGATAATCAACACGGGAACCATCCTTGCTGAATACAGACACCCCCTGTGCCTGTACACCCATAGCAACGAGTGAGAGCAAGAGGAAAGAAAGAACCTTAATTACTTTCATAGAATTATTGGAGTTTAACTTCGTTCAGATTTACGATGCCATTCACAATAGCGTAGATGGTCAAACCCGAAACGGAGTGTATGTCAAGTTTACGAGAGATGTTTTTGCGATGTGTCAATACGGTATTGACGCTGATGAATAGTTTAGCAGCAACTTCCTTGTTCGTCATACCGCGAACAATGCAAGCCACGATTTCCTTTTCGCGCTCAGAAAGATTTTCCTGAGAAACTTCGCTTGACGGCAGTTGTTCTCCAGCAGGAATCTGTGAAGCCACCTTTTCATCAAGCAGACGGACAGCAGGAAGGAAGAGGGCATCTTCCATTTCACAGTGGGCACGAAGATCAGCCTCACAATTGTAGAGACTGAAAAGAACGTTACACAGCAGGTCGCTCGACTGATTGCCAGAAGGCGAATAGTACTTGATAATGATGTTCTTCAGTTCCTGCAACTTACGGTCCATGTTGTCATGCCCTTTGGAAGTAAAAGGAATAACGAAATCTGTAGGACGACGGCCAGCGAGAAGTTCATCAACATGCTTGAAGAGCTTGCGATTCTCATAGTCCATGTGCTTACGGACCTCTGCGAGATATTCATCATAGAACTTCAAAATGAGAAAGGCCACCTCATTCTGACTAGAGCAGTCAATAGCATCGAGGAGCTTGCGACGGATATGCGCCAGTTCAAAATTGAGGAAAAAGTCATGAGCCTGCTTCAGATGCGTCACCAAGGTAGGAACCGACACCTTATCTATATATAAAGAGGCAACGCTACGGCCATTTTTCATAAAGTTAGCAACTGCCAGAAAAGTCGTTGTATCAACCTGCGAAGCTTCACAGACTTCGCGCACGGTCTTATCACCGACACCGAGTTGAATGCCAAAACGGCAAATCATCTGCAAAAGTGATGGCTGAGAGGCTATCACCTCGCACATTTTATCGTTTTCTGAATAGTTGAACATTAATAGCGCTTTACCTCAACTGGAGCGGAGGAACAAACGGTATTCCTCATCGTTGAAGATTTCGGATGCAAAGTTACAATTTTTCTTTTATTTTCCTCACTACTTTTGGGTATTTTGCTAAAAAATAACTACATTTGGGTAGGTTCAAAAGCAAAAAACTAACCCACGAAGCACGATTTTTGACAAATATTGGTTATTGCCGTTCTATTTTTCTTGCTGTAATTTTGCACTCGAAAACTGAAAAAGAAAAATTCTCCTCAAAAGCGAATAACCAGACTTTATATGAAATTACGATATTCTCTATTCTTTTTGGCTTTAAGCATCTGCATACCCACACTTGCACAGAACGACTACGATGAATTTGAAAAGTTTCGCATTGGCGGCTACGGTGAAATCCTTGCGAACTTCAAAAACTACGATTGGAACCGATTCAATGGCCAGGCTACCGGCGCCGACCAGGAATATAACAGCACTGCCGCTATCCCACGTTTTACAATAGCCTTTGATTACAAGTTCAATCCCAAATGGATCTTAGGCACTGAAGTTGAATTTGAATCGGGCGGCGTTGGCTTGGAGACGGAACTCGAATCCTCCGAAAATGGTGAATATGAAACTGAAATGGAAAGGGGCGGTGAAGTAGCGCTCGAGCAGTTCCATCTGACGCGTCTCGTTTGTCCTCAGTTTAACGTACGCGTAGGACATATGGTCGTTCCTATCGGATTGACGAATACTCAGCATGAACCGATTATGTATTTCGGTAGTGAACGCCCTGAAGACGAAACAACTATTTTGCCTTCAACATGGAGCGAAACCGGTCTCAGTTTCTTCGGTTCTTTTGGAAAAGGTCATGCGACCTTCGATTATGAAACACAGGTAGTAACCGGTTTGAATCCTGACGGTTTTGGCCGTGACCACTGGGTTGCAGACGGACTGCAAGGTCTTTTTGAAAAGGAAAAATTCACTTGTCCTGCCCTCGTTGGCCGTTTGGATTATACTGGCGTTAAAGGTCTTACCTTGGGAACTGGCCTTTATTATTGTCCCAATACAGGAAAGAACGCAGATAAATCCTATAAATATACCAAGTGTGGCAACACAGGATTATTCATTTTCAACGGTGATCTCCAATACAAAAACCGCTACATTTCAGCTCGTGCCAACTGCCTCTACGGAAACTTGCAGAATAGCGATAAAATCAGCGCCGTCTATTTGAGCAACAAATCCAACTATCATTCCGGTGCAATGCGACAGGTTGCAAAGTCAGCTGTTTCCTACGGAGGTGAAATCGGTGTCAATCTCCGGACTGTTTTTAATGCTAAAAAATGTCCCGTCCTCTACCCCTTCGTTCGCTATGAGTATTTCAACCCCATGCAAAGCGTAGAGGCAGGTGCGTCCCAGGATTCACGCGTACAAGTTAGCAAATGGCAAGCAGGCATCAACTATTATGCCCTTCCCAACCTCGTGTTGAAGTTGGACTATGCCAACCGCCGCATTGGCACGCAGAAAGTCTTCGGATATTCCGGAACTTACAACCGTGAGAATGAAATCTCCTTCTGCATTGCCTACACAGCATGGTTCTTTAAAGACAAATTCAGAAAAAACAAATAAAAACAAATAAAAACAGATAAATGAAAAAGTATTTCCTTTTGGCTTGCCTTTTTTGCGCAGGCGTTTCCTTTACGGCTTGTGATAACGGTGAAGAACCTGGTACCGAAATAATAACTGACGCAGCAGACCTAGACTATTCTGCAAGTTACGCTGTTAGTTGGGCCAATTACAGCAAACAGGTCGCTTCTCTCTTAAAGAACGATTCACAGACTCTTTATGAGGAATGGGCCAATCATTTTGCCAATGAATTCAAAGATGGCAGTTTCAGCGGTTCTCAAAATTTAAGCATCCAGCAGATTCTCGACGGCTGCATTGATATTGCTAATGAAGTAGGTACTGCCAAGATTGGCGAACCCTATGACTATTGGATGAGTGGAAAAACCACAACTGCAGTATATGCGGTCGAATCATGGTACAGTTGGCATAGCCGTGATGACTACAGCAATAACATTAAGTCCATCGCCAATTCTCTTCTCGGCATCCGCTTAAAGGGCAATCCTACTTCTGATGCTGTAAGCCAAGCAAATACGAACAGCCTTATCTCCTATTGCACTTCTCATGGTATCAGTACGGATGTCTGGACCAAGACCGTTGAGGCCTGGAACGCAATTCAGGCTATTCCCCAGCCTTTCCGTAATAATATCAATTCCAACGAAACCGTTCAGGCTATGGCTGCTTGCGAAGAGCTCGTCGGCAGTCTTGAATCACTGAAATCCAATATCTCCAATCTTAATGATGAGGAAGGTTTGAAGCAGGTTGTTGCACAATATGTAGACGATGTCGTACTTCCTACATATAAGGAACTCGCAGAAAAGAATGCCGCTCTCTATACAGCAATCATCGCTCTCGGTTCTTCAACCACGAACAACACTTTCAGTGCAGCCTGTGAGGCTTGGATGAATGCTCGTCAACCTTGGGAAACCAGCGAGGCCTTCCTTTTTGGTCCAGTTGACCAGATGGGCCTTGATCCCAATATGGACTCATGGCCTCTTGATCAGGATGCTATTGTAAAGATTCTGACTTCTGGAAACTACGATGCATTGAACTGGACTGACGGAGATAGTGATGATGCAATTGAAGCAGCTCAAGGTCTTCGTGGTTTCCACACCCTTGAATTCCTTCTCTTTAAGAACGGAAATCCCCGTACTGTAAAATAATTGTGTTTTAGATTGTTAGTTAACCGGTGTAGATGGAATCGTGAGATTCTGTCTACACTTTATGACGAAAATGGATTAATGAAAAATTTCAATGTTCTTATTGCTGCTCTCCTCGGTCTTTGTTTCTTTGTTTCATGCGAAGAGGACGGTCTGGAGGTAGTTGGGTTTGAAGAGGAACATGCTGCGGAATTAGAGAATTATGCGATGTCGGCCGGCACTGCAACCACATTCATGAATTCGTCGCTCGCCTATGACAATGAGAATGACTGGATTCGCTCCAACACTGCAAATTTCATTCGTTGGAAACACGGCAACTCTCTCTATGACCGTGCCTCTGTTGACCAAAGCGGTAACACCACCTATGGCCCTGTTTACGCCGGATATTCCTGCAACAGCTGCCACATCCATGCCGGCCGAACGAGTGCGGGTACCTGGAATCTTCGTAATGATGGCACCTATGGTTCCGGAGAAAACGGAATGTCGGCGATGCTCGTCTATGTCACACGAAAAAATGGCGTATTCTTCCAGAACTACGGACGTGTTCTCCACGACCAGAGTATTCTTGGTATTACAACCGAAGGCAAACTCCGTGTAGACTGGACTTTCGAAGAAGGCCAGTTCCCTGATGGAGAACTTTATGAGTTGGCCCGTCCGAGTTATACAATTACTGATTGGTATGCACCAGGTCCGGATGGTCATGTTCCCCAGCCAGACGAATTGTTCTGCACCGTCCGAATACCGCTCCGTCACGTCGGTATGGGACAGATGATGGCACTTGACCCACAAGAAATAGAAGCACTCGCCAAGCAGAGCAACTATCCTGAATACGGCATTTCTGGTCGTTGCAACTACATCACCGAACGAGGTATCAAGCAATTAGGACTCAGTGGAAACAAGGCCCAGCATGCTGACCTGACAGTTGAATTAGGTTTTTCCAGCGATATGGGAACGACCAACAGCCGCTATCCTGAAGAGATTTGCGAAGGACAATTGCAGATGCAGGAAGGTTCCATGATGGGACTTCTTTACGACAAACTCGATATCTCTACAAAAGAGATGGAGGATGTTGATCTCTATATGCATGGTCTCGGTGTCCCTGCCCGCCGTTTGGGTAGCAAGACACTCGCCGTCAGTGTCACGGCTTCCGATGGCAGCGTAAAGACTATGACAGAACGAGAATTGGTTGCTCGCGGTGAACAGATGTTCTATCAGGCGAAATGCCATCTTTGCCATGTTACTACTTTACACACAAAAACACGTGGAGCCACTCTTCTCAACGGAACCCAACTTCCTCTCTTGGGGGGACAGACCATCCATCCTTATTCCGATTATCTCCTCCACGATATGGGATCGGAAATCATGGGAGTTGGCCTTAATGATAACTACGTCAGCGGATTGGCACGCGGAAATGAATGGCGAACTACCCCGCTTTGGGGCATTGGTCTTCAAAAGAAAGTAAACGGTCATACCTACTTCCTCCACGATGGTCGAGCTCGCAATTTCATCGAGGCTATTCTCTGGCACGGTGGTGAAGGTGAGGCTTCAAAAAAACTCTTTATGAAAATGGACCGTTCCGATCGTTCTGCACTTATAAAATTCTTAGAATCCCTATAACATGAAACATATCCTCACAACAGCCGCTTTTCTTATTGCTCCTCTTTCAATAATGGCAAACACTGCACAGCCCGACTCACTGGACGCAGACAACGGCATCGTCAGCATTGCCAACAATCGCGCTTTCTGCATTGAAAGCAGAAACCAGAAGTTCTCGTTCAAACCTTACATGATGATTCAGATGTCCGGTTCTCTCAACTGGTACGATGACGAAGGTCTCGATAAGGCTTACAACCAAGACAATATCGCCAATTCGGGCTTTGCTGTTCCCTATGCCGTTCTCGGTTTTACGGGTAAAGCCTACGACCGCGTCACTTACAATCTTAGTATCAATGCGGCAGGTTCTGGTGGCAACATTCTCCAGCAGGCCTGGTTTGATGTCAAGGTCAGCGATGGCGTTCAGTTCCGTGTTGGAAAATTCAAGACACCGTTCAGTCATGCTTTCCAAACAACTCTCGGTGAAACCCTGATGCCCATGCTTCCAACCTCGCTGACTTCCAGCGTCATCATGCCTTATAGCCTCAACGCTACAATGCCCAGCATCGTAACAGGTTGGGACTTAGGCGTTGAAATGCATGGTATTGCTGGTAAGAACACTCCAAAGTTGGGCTATGAACTCGGCATTTTCAATGGTACAGGCGGCGGTGTCAATACTGCTGGCAAGACTTTCAGTGATGACTGGCACATTCCTTCTCTGCTCTATGCAGGCCGTTTGACCTACATGCCTTGGGGAGTTATGCCTACAACACAAGGAAATGCTCACCGATTGAACGAAAAAAAGATGCTTATCGGTGCCAGCGCAAACTTGAATGTCGAAAGTGAATATGAAAGTACAAACGATACTCGTGTCGGCTTGGAATACAGTCTTTTATATAATCGCTGGTATGTTGGTGCTGAGGCCTATATGATGCATGTTGGATTTACCAAGCGCCAGAAGATTGACGAAACTTATAATTTCCTAGGCGGTTATGTCCAGGCGGGCTACTTTGCAACGCGCAATCTCCAGCTTGCAGCCCGCTATGATTTCTTCAATCGCAATGGTACGGACACTGGCGGTTTCCTCAACAGTCCCGCCATTGGCATTAACTATTTCTTCACAGGAGTTGGTCTTAAACTAAGTGCCATGTACCAGTACACCGGACGCTGGGGACACGACACACAACTTGACCGCGATAACGACGATCTTGGCATTGCTACTCACGCTGCCAAGATTCAACTTCAATACTCTTTCTAATTTCTCATCATGAAGTATAACCCTTATTATCTTTTCACGCTGCTGGCGCTTTTCTCCTTGCAAAGTTGCGATGAAGGTGATATCCTTGACGAAGTCTATATTTCTGATACGGAGTACTATACTGTTAAGTTCGCGGGACATATCACGGGGTGTGATTCTTGGTCTGACGGCTATGATGTCGTACTAGCGGCCTACAATGAAGAAAGTGATTATTCGGTGATTCAGAAACAGATAACGAATGTTTCCATAAAAGATGGATACGTGACTCTCGTACTGCCCAATATTCCTACCGATGCCAAAACTATTGAATTCGGTATTGCGAATAGGCTACGTCGTCGTATTGCTACTTTTGAAAGCATAGCCATAGACCCAGCAGAAATGTCCACGAGCGATACCATTTACTTTGAACTCCAAACACCTATGAATGTTGGCCAGTTTTCTACTATTCAGCGTGAGGTTTTTGACGGTGCCAACTATAACTGCTCGATGTGCCACGGTTCAAATAATGGTCGTGCAAATCTTGATTTGAGCAAGGAAAACAGTTATCTTAACTTAGTCAATGTGGCTTCATCGCGAATAGAAGGTGGTATTCGCGTCCTCCCGGGAAATGCTATCGGAAGTGTTCTTCATGATGTTCTCGCGGATGGAAATCCAACTGGTTTGCGCTATGATCATAGCAACATTCTCAATGATATACATAAGCGTCTGATTGACGACTGGATTGACCATGGAGCCGCAGAATAACCCCACTTTGTAAAGTTTGGCACAACAAAGTTGTGTTATTTCATAAATAATTCTTAATTTTGCACGCGAAATTCAAAAACTACAATGAAGTATAACAAAAAAGTATGGTCTGACCTGGGTGTCAGCGCTGAAATTGGCGCTTTCACTCCTGAGGGGGGAATTCCCGAATGGCATGTAATTTTGCATGTCGAACCGCGTGGAGGACTCTTCGCAGACCAACTTGCACGCATATATGAAGCTGAGGAACGCTTGACGACTGAAGGCGAATGTCAGAATGCCACCTGTATTATGAAGCGCTACTTCCTCTCCGACAGCACAAATCAGGTTCCTTTAATGAAGAAGGAGCCTAATATCAGCGTGAGCATGATTCAGCAACCTCCCCTCGATGGTTCAAAGATAGCAGTCTGGCTCTATCTGCAACGCGGCTCTCAGGTTGCCAACGAGAATGGTGTTGTCGTTTCTGAGCACAATGGTTATCGTCATCTTTGGAAAATGGGTATGCACCAACACAAGGGCGACTCTGCCTGGCAGACCGAAAGTGTTCTCATCGAGTACGAAGAAGCCCTCCAGAACTTTGGCGCTACGCTTGCAGAAAACTGTATCCGTACCTGGTTCTTCGTTCGCGATGTCGATACACAATATGCCGGAATGGTGAAGGCTCGTCTTGAGAATTTCCTTGAGCAAGGTCTTTCCCGCGACACTCACTACATTGCCTCTACAGGCATTCAGGGTTTGCCTTCCGATACCCGAGCTCTCATACAGCTTGGAACCTATGCACTCACAGGTTTTGAACCTGAACAGCAGCGATATCTCTATGCTTTGGACCATTTGAATCCAACCATCGAATACGGTGTTACTTTCGAGCGTGGTACAGTCATGGAATACGGTGATCGTGCCCATGCCTACATCAGCGGAACTGCAAGCATCAATCACAAGGGTGAAGTGGTTCATGTCGGTGATATCGTCAAGCAGACAGAACGTATGTGGGAAAATGTCGAAGCACTCCTCGCTGAGGCAGACATGACCATGGAACACTGCGCACAGATTATCGTTTATCTCCGTGACATTTGTGACTACGACATTGTTCGCCAGATGTTTGAGGAGAAATACCCTAATATCCCTGTTGTTTACACGCTCGCTCCAGTTTGCCGTCCCACATGGCTCATCGAAATGGAGTGTATCGGTATTACAGAGCGTAACAATCCCGCTTTCCGTGCTTTCTAAACCAATGACAAAATCCCCTTTCTATATTCTTTTGTTGGCCATCGCCGTGCTGGTGGTGGCCACATTTTTAGAACCTAATGCTGGAGCGGAAGTTGTTAAAAAAATGATCTATGGCACCTGGTGGTTCCGTATTCTCTGGGGAATGGTTACACTTGCCGGCCTTTGGCTTATCTGGAAGAGAAAGCTTTGGAAACGCCCGCTCGTGTGTCTGCTTCATCTGTCTTTCGTCATCATCCTCGCTGGTGGTTTGACGACAGCGTTGACAAGTACAAACGGAAGTCTATATCTACGTGAAGGCGAGCAGAGTAATATGTTTCTAACTTCAGAGAATCGTGTGGCCCACATGGACTTTATGCTTCGCTTGGACAAGTTCGATATTGACTACTATGCGGGCACAGAAGATCCGAAGGACTACATCAGCCATGTCACGATTATCGACAAAGACGGAACAACGACAAACGCGGCTATTTCGATGAACAAGATTCTGCGTCATCGCCAGTTGCGTTTCTACCAAGCCTCATATGCTCCGGACAAGCACGGCAGTATTTTCAGCGTCTCGCATGATCCGTACGGTATCGCCATTACTTATGCTGGATATGCCCTACTCTTTCTCACTGGCCTATTACTCCTAATTCCGAAAAGGATTAAGGCATCTAAGTCACTGATTGTTGTTGCCTTTGCACTTTTGGTTTCAGGTTTCTACACCTACAATTGGATTACTGCCGACCGGCTGCTTCCTGTTCTTCGTTCGCCATTGTTAGGCATTCATGTAAGCATCATCATCATTGCCTATTCGCTTTTCCTCGCTATGGCGGTTGGAGGTATCTATGCTTTATGGTATGACCACCTTCATCCCCACCCATCGGAATCGCAGCAACAACGCATAGAGCAGGTTCACAGTGGATTACGATCGCTTTTACTTTACGCTGAGGTTTGCCTTTCCGTTGGTATTTTCCTTGGTGCAATCTGGGCAAATATCTCCTGGGGAAATTACTGGAGCTGGGATCCCAAGGAAGTCTGGGCACTGATTACATTGCTTATCTACTGTCTGCCTTTCCATCGCGTTTCCCTCCCTTGGTTCCGTTCCGACCGCCACTTTATTATATATATAATAGGAGCGTTTACTTGCGTACTGATTACCTATTTCGGAGTGAACTATCTGCTGGGCGGAATGCATTCCTATGCAAATTAATCATAACGATATTAGCAACGAAGTTGATATTTTAACAACTTCGTTGCTATTTTTATATTAATTAAACCTTTTCTAAAGAAAAATCAACGAAAAAATAAGCATGCTAGATAGAGAAGTCGCTAACTTTGCGGTATGAAAAAGAGAACAATCTGGACCATTGCAGTGATAATGGGTCTCACGTTTGTGGGACTCATCTATACGCAAATGCGTTATTTTGAGGAAATTGTCGAAGCCCGCCAGGAACAATTCAATGGCGATATCGGCCGTGTCCTCTTCCGCATTTCCCATGATTTAGAACTCAAGGAAACGCGAAATACCATCGAGCAGGAGATTGTCATTACTGACAGCATCCATAAGCGCCAGCAGCATGATGACTTTACGAAGCTTCAGGACAGCCTGTTGAAACTAGCCAACGCTGACAGTGCAACGCTTAAAGAAAGAAGCTTATTGCTAAAGAAAGAAAATGCTAAGGCTGCCAGCCAGGAAAAAATACGCCAGCGTTTCCTTCACCAGAAAGAACTCCTTAACGAAGCCATCTACGCCATCCTTTACAAACCTGCTGATAAGGAGATTTCCCAACGTATTGATTTCACAGAACTTGACCGTTCCATTCAGGCTCACCTCAAGCGTCGCAACATTGATTTGAAATACCATTTTATGGTGACTACCTTCGACGGTCGTGAGCTCTATCGATGTCCCGATTACGAAGAACCTGGTAATGCTAAAGTCTATCAGCAGGTCCTTTTCCAGAATGATCCACCGACGCAGCACGGCATCATCAAGATCCACTTCCCTCACACAGGACGCTATATTTTTGCTACGGTGAAATTCCTGATTCCTGCGCTGATCTTCACTTTCATCCTACTCGTTGTCTTTATCTACAGCATCTGGATAATCTTCCGTCAGAAGCGACTGACAGAAATGAAGACGGACTTTATCAACAATATGACCCACGAGTTCAAGACGCCGATTTCAAGCATCTCACTCGCTGCTCAAATGCTCTCAGACACCTCCGTTCCCAAGAACGAGACAATGTTAAAGCATCTTGCGGGCATCATCACCGATGAAAGCAAACGTCTACGTTTCCAAGTTGATAAGGTTTTGCAAACGAGTCTCTTTGAAAAGGGAAAGGCAACAACCTTCAAGTTTGACGAACTCGATGCCAATGCTATCATCGAAGAAGTGGCCTCAACCTTCACTCTCAAGGTTCATAACGTTGGAGGAACGATTGACACACAGTTGGATGCAGAAGATCCCATCATCTTTGCCGACCAAATGCACTTTACTAATGTCATCTTCAATCTTCTCGACAATGCGGTTAAATACCGCCGTCAGGATGCCAAGGATGAAAAGGGTAATCCTATCAATCTCCATTTGAATATCCGTACTGCGAACGAGAATAATCGTTTGAAAATCTACATTTCTGATAACGGCATCGGTATTAAGAAGGAAAATCTCAAACGAATCTTCGACCGTTTCTACCGTGTTTCAACAGGTAACCGACACGACGTCAAAGGCTTCGGCCTCGGTCTGGCTTATGTCACATCTGTCGTTGAAGGTCATAAGGGAAACATTCGTGCTGAGAGTGTCTATGGTCAAGGCACTACTTTCATTATTACCCTCCCCCTCATGGAAGCATAGGTTCGCAGTTGAGCCCCATTAGACCCTATCTCAAAGCATAGACTCTCAATTAGCAAGGCCACTGCGCTCGTCGATTTATCGGCGAGAAACAAAGAATATTAACAAACAAAAAGATACCACTATGGACGAAAAACAGAAAATCCTACTTTGCGAAGACGACGAAAACCTCGGTATGCTCCTCCGCGAATATCTTCAGGCAAAAGGCTACGAAACCTGTCTCTGCCCTGACGGCGAGGCCGGCCACGATGCTTTCTTCCGTGATAAGTACAATCTCTGTGTATTTGATGTCATGATGCCTAAGAAAGACGGCTTTACCCTTGCTCGCGAAATTCGTGATGTCAACAAGGATGTACCTATCATCTTCCTTACCGCTCGTACCCTCAAGGATGACATCCTCGAAGGCTTCAAAATTGGTGCTGATGACTATCTCACCAAGCCTTTCTCCATGGAAGAACTGACCTTCCGTATTGAGGCCGTTCTCCGTCGTACCCGTAACAGCCGCAGTCGCGAACAAACCGTTTACCAGCTCGGTTCTTTCGTTTTCGACACCGTTAAGCAGACGCTCACCAGTCCTACCGTTAACCGCAAGTTGACGACAAAGGAAAGTGAACTTCTCGCTCTCCTCTGCTCTCATTCCAATGAGATGTTGCAGCGTGAATTTGCCCTCAAGAGTATCTGGGTAGATGACAACTACTTCAACGCCCGCTCTATGGATGTGTATATCACGAAGCTCCGTAAGATTCTCAAGGATGATCCTACTGTCGAAATCATCAATATCCACGGTAAGGGCTACAAACTTGTTTTCCCCGATGCAGACGGAAATATTGAAAATGCAGAAGAAGAATAAAAGAACTCCAAACTAATTTGACATATATTGGGTGTACCTATGTCGTTAGACAATGGGTACACCCTTTCTTTTTGGTTTGCTCAATAAAAATGGTGGCGACGAAAGATTCCGAAGATTTCCCCATACTAAAAAAATGGTTGTATTTAGACCAAACATCAGCCGGGGACTATTCTCTTGTTCTCTTTTTTCCGTTTTTGATATGAATAGTCTTGAGATTATTTGTTCTACGCCCAAGAAGATCGTAAGCAGGAACTTCTGATGTATCAACATTGACCTCGTTGATATGATCCGCATCCCCTTTAGGTTTCAATACATATACCTTTGTTTCGCACGCTGCAATCTTGCCAGTTTCAAGACTATCGGTCACATCAAAATCGAACTTATCCCAAACATCATGGCAAAGGTAAGTGCAACCTGACTGCATATAGAGATCATGGAGGGAAAGCGTGATACTGGCCTGAGCAGTCTTCGCGCGGTTTACAATGGCAATTGCAAAACTTCCGTCAACAAGGTCCTTGACATAGACATCGTATCCCTTATTGGAATAGTCTGTTGTGCCCGTTGATAGCGCCTCCATATATTCAGCCTGCTGGCCGAGCGTATCCTAATTTATGGCAATAATCTCAGCGTTCGTCAACGTAGCCACATCGTCATCGGTAATGAGGGGATTGGGAAGCGTCACACCACTATTTGCTTCACCTTTCGGACTCTGGCGGAAATCACAAGTAAGGGAAAGCGGACTGGCAAACATGCACCAAAGCGACATCTGAGAACGGGCCTGAGCGGGAGTCAGACCGGTGATAGTTCCACCATTCTGCATGTGATTCATCGTATTGTTGCTCGGTCCACCAAGGCCATGAAGACCGATGCACATCATATCGAGGTCGTTGAAACGGTTTACACCCGCATACATCCATAGGCGGCGGGTTTCATCTGTGGCAGCAAGCACACCAGGGCGAGAAGAATCACCTACCCAGTCCTCACGAACATCACTCGTTGAGCGCCAACTGCTGCCACCAGCCTCAGCACCCCAGAGCCAGGGTTGCGTCTTTCCCCATTCACAGATATTAAAAGTGAAGGGATTGTTGCCTGCAGACTTGCGCTGGACATTGAGTTTCTCTATTACCTCTCCCATACGGCCATAACTGATTTTCGTACTGGCCTCATGGTTGCAATAATCATACTTTAGCATATCTACGCCCCAACTATTGAAGAGGCCAATATGCTGAGATTCATAGCCATAACTACCCGGCTGATAGTTTTCGCAAGTCATTGAACCTGCATCACTATAGATTCCAACCTTAAGTTTCGGATTCACACCTTGCAGTGCCTTCTTCAAACCACTGATACCTTGAGGGAATTTGCTCGAATCATAGGTTAACATTGACTTGTCAGTCGTAGGTGCTGCCCAGGCATCATCGAGCACAATCGTATTGAAACCGGCATCAATCAAACCATGTTTTTCCATTCCCTTTGCAATCGCCACCATCTTTGCATGACTGATGGAGCGTGCAAACCAGTTCCAAGTCAGCCAAGCCATCATTGGTGTGGGAGACTGCAAGAAATCGCTAACAATAAGGCGCACTTTTACCTGCTTTTGCTCACCTTCTGCATCATTGACAAGTACGGTGTAGGAATATTCACCTTCAAGTTTGGGAGCTGTTCCTGACACATATTTATATTTATTACCGACATAGAGCCGGTCATTCTTTAGGCTTAGGGTTGAAATCGAACCAAAATCAACATCGCAGACGGTCTCACCTTCATTTACCACGAGTTTATGAAGAAATGGCGCTCCAGGTTTGGAATAGAGCAAAGTTGCACAAGAAAGACTGCCAGCAGCAGGATCAATGATTTCCCATGCACTGTTGCTGTCTGAAGCCGTCCAAAGGTTGAGTACGCAATTATTGGCAATGCCGCCTGTAAAATTCCATGCAGGAGATTCTTGCGTAGGTTCTGAAATACTACCGGGAATAATTGCCACCGTTTCATCAGAAAGCAGTAACAACTGCCAGGTCTTCGCAGTAGTTGCATTTGATGTCGCCTTGACATAACTACTGCTTGTGGAAGTTACACTCGAACCGTTCTTGGCATTCGTATAATAGATGTACATCTTTGCTGACAGGTCGTAGATGTAGTATTGACCTTGCTCCTTTTCTATAAAAAGGAACTTGTCAGCCTCTTTGCGATCAGTCGTTGACTGAGATTGCCGCTCGTTCGCTTGACGTAAGCAAGCGGCATTTTCATCAAATAGGGGAATTGTTTTTCATCCGTTACAGAAGTAGTAGGAATGAAGAACTGAATAAAATCGATGTTAATCTGGTAATTGGCATTGTCAACAGAAACCTTGCCGAGATAGCCGCCACCAACTTTCACCTTCACATCGCTTTCTGAAAGAGTTTCAGAAACAAGCGTCTGTCCATCCTGTGCATTCAGGTTCCTGAATTCCTGGCCATGAATAACAACCACCGCATCAGCAGGCATGCCATCACTATAAATGGTATAAGTATGAGTTTCGGCCGCAACCATCGGATTTGCTGCACGAAGTTCAAGATTTGTAGAAAAATTGCAGAAAAAGCCTAAAAATAGAAATAACAGACTTAAAAGATTCTTCATATTAAGAGCGATTGAGTTCTTGGAGTATTTGTTTTCGTTGCAAATGTACAAAGAACAATTGAGATAGCAAATACTTATCCTCTAAACTTTATGAAAATTCTATCAGATAGGAATGTGCCGGAACGGCAGTTGAACTTGAAAGAATCTTGATAGATAGTCTCAAAAAAGGAAAAAACCTTCAATGCAATTTTTCTACTATCTCTCCTCCTCTTTGTGTCTCATTTATTAAGGAGCTCGTCTCACTGACTCTCTTTTGCAAACTCTGTTATCTATGCAATATTTGATGTAGAGAAGACATTGCTACACATATATGCATTTTTTCAATGTTAAAATTACTGTTTTTCTTGGTATATAATACTTTTTTACCGTAATTTTGCATTTTAGATACAAAATAGATTTTGTTATATCCTTAAATTACCAATAATGAACAAAAAACTCCTTCTTTCCCTTCTCGGAATGATTTGCTGCATCATGTCTTACGCTGCAGCAACACGTCCTGTGGCTGGCAAGTACTATCGCATTGTCAACCAGTCCTACAGCACGGTAATCAGTGAGAGTAAGTTCGAAAAGACACTTTCCTGTCAAGAAAAAGGAACCAACTCCGACTGGAAACAGATTTGGACCGTGGTGACTTCTGGTACCAAGACTGGTATTCAGAACTCCATGACCAAACACTACATCCAATCTCAGGGTAGTACCTCTGCTCAGTTCCAGACCGGTTCTACACTAACAGCTGTTACTTTTGAGGACACCGACGATAACCACCTGCTCATCAAGTGCGGCGGCTATCTCCACTGCGATGGTAGCAGTAATGTTGTAAACTGGTACGATACCAGCAACGAAGGTGACCACTGGACTTTCGTAGAAGTTTCCATTGACGAAGCAGCACTCGCTACCGCTCAGGCAGAATTTGCTGAAGCAGAAGCACAGGCTGATGAACTCAAGGCCATCGCTTCAAAGTCCGCTACCTACGCAAAACTCTTTACCCCTTTCTTTGAAGACAATGCTTGCACCACTCTCAAAAGCGAATATGCTCAGATGAGCGACGACGAGCTCAAGGCTGCTATGGCCGAGGCTGGTCTTCCCGTTCAGCTCCAGACAATTGGTGTTAAGATTAAGAATCAGTGGAGTGACGAATTTAATCCTGAATTTTCAAAGACTTTCCGCGTTCAGAACTATAAGTGCTACACCCGCGCCGGTGAAGCTAAGTCTTATACCCGTGGTACCCAGATCAACGATATGAATAATATCACTGGTATCTGGACCAACGCTGTTCAGTTGCTCTATGTCTTCGTTGACAGCGACATTCCCAGCGGTACTTCCCTCCGTCTAGCTCAGACTTCGGGTGACCTCGGTCGTGCATGGTATGACAATGGCACGACTTTGAAGAAGGGTATGAATATCATCTATTGCAGTACCGATCTCTCAAATAACTGGATTATGTACGCTGCTCCCTTCAGCCTCAAGAAGCCCATCGCTGATTATCCCGAAATCAAAATCCACATCGAAGGTGGTGAGGTTATTGGTTACACTGACGTAACTGACCTTGACGAAGCTTCTGCAAATGCCCAGTGGAAGGAACGCGTTATGCATGCCAACAATTTGATGAAGTCCAAGGGTTATACAGACCTTACCACCGACCGTCTCAACTACATCGTACGTGGTAAGTATGGTATGATGATCTTCCCACTTGAGTGCTACAACCAGATTTGGACCAACAAGTCTTACAACGGCCAGTACACCGCCAACTACCGCATTTGGAAGAGCATGAAGTTCTACGATAACGTGCTCATGTGGGAATGGGGTGCAATGGGTATCACCAAGCGCGTGCTCGATGGTGAAGCCGCTCCCGGATTAAGCCGTGAAAACATGACTGGTGGTGACGACATCGTTCCTACTTATGTCAATAACCACGCTGCAGCCATGATGATGTTCAATGGTGGTAAGAACCCCTACTCTTCTGATAGTTACACCTGTATGCCTGGTGTAGGCGGTGTTGAATCCAGCTACAACGCTGAACGCGCTGACTTCGATACTTGGTGCGTTGGTCACGAAAGTGGTCATAACAATCAGGGTACCATCAACCTCGAAAGTAGCATGGAGTCTTCCAACAACTACTTCTCAAACATCATCACCTACCTCCATGGTTATCGTATGAGCCGTGGTATGAATTTCGATGAGAACTACGACCAGTACACGCTGACAAATACGCTCTTCCCCCACCGTAGTATCAGCATGACACTGCGTATGTACTACAATCTCTACCTCTACTATCATCGTTGCCAGAAGAAGACAGACTTCTCTCCTACCCTTTTCCACTTACTCCGTGAAGACCCAATGCAGTTCAGCGGTGGCGGTTGGTACGAAGGCCCCAACGGTGGTGCCAACCGTGGTAGCGCAAACACCACTTGGATTAAGTTCTACAAGAAGGTTTGTGAAGCAGCTCAGGAAGACTTGACAGAATACTTCCGTATGTGGGGTTTCTTCATCCCCTGCAAGGATGCTTACTGTGGTGACTACACCTCTTATTATGTAACACTCACACAGAAGGAAATCGATGCTGCAATTGCCGAAGTAAAATCTAAGGGCTATCCCGAAAACAAGCAGATCTGCTTCGTTGAAGACCGTCTCCAGGCACAGGTTCGTTTCGACAATTGGGCAAATGGTACTTCTAAGAAGCCCGATAACGGCGGTACCGTTCGCGACACCAAGTGGCTCCAGGATTACCATGGCAACCTCGGTTACTGCGACGACTATCTCCCTGAAAACTACAAGGAAGGTAAGTACACCTACATTGCTTCTGGCACCCAGGTGGTTCTCGAAGGCGAAGGTGGTGTTGGTATCATTGTTTACGACAAGGATGGTAAGATTGCTTACATGGCTAACCGTTTGACCTTCAATATCCCCGCTTCACTAGCTAGCCAGGAACACACTATCAAGGTGATCAACGCAGACGGTACTGAAGTCGTTGTTGAAGATGCTCTTATTGCTGGTACTCCCGAGCAGAAGAAGCAGGCTCTCCTGGCTGCTATTAATAGCACTAATGACATCTTCGCTCTTGAAGACAACACAGGTAAGAAGGTAGGCTTCTACACTGCAGAAGTTCTTGCTACTCTCAAAGACCTCGTTGCTCAGGGCCAAGCTGCTATCAAGGCTGGCGACGTTGACAACTATGTGACTATTGCTAAGGCTATCAGTGCAGAACTTCTCAGCATCCTCAACAACGAAGACGCAATGCAGAAGATTAAGTCTAATGCTGTTTATGTTCTCGAAAGCAAGAAGAACAGCGGTAAACTCCTCACCGCAACTTCTACGGGGTTGAAGACTGGTACTAGTAAGACTTCAAAGGCAGCTCAGTGGGCATTCGTTCCCACCACTTCTGAGGGTGTTTATTATCTCCAGAACTACAACACCCGTAACTTGATCACTGTAACGCTTAGCGACGGCAGTGTTTCTGGTTGGGCTTGCGATGCAACATCTCTCACTAATGGTTATAAGACTCTTGTAAAGTCTGCTGGCAACGGTACCTTCTACCTCGAAACTAGTGATGAGGCCAAGAGTATCAACATCAGTGGTGCTGACGGTTCTATCATTTCATGGAGTCCCGATGAAGGTTCTAAGTGGTACATCACCCTTGTTACTGAAATCGACGAATACACCAAGGAAGATATCAACGAGTTGATTGCTTCTACCAACGATCTCGTAAACGGAGTTTGTACTTATACCGAACTTGACACCAAGCACACACTCCAGTGCACCGACGAGACTGCAGCAGATTATATCTCAACCAATGCTCCTGACCCCACCGATACCACTCATGGTATTGACAAACTCATTGATGGCAAGACGACCACGTACTTCGAAAGTAACCACACCAACAACTCCTCTACTAAAGCTTATCACTATCTCCTCGTTGACCTTGGTGAAGGCAATGCTGTTGACCAGGTAAAATTCACCATGCGCTCAGCAAGTGGTATGCATGATGTGAAACCTACAACCGTTAAGGTTATGGGTAGTACTGACGGTACAAGCTTCTCCACCCTCAAGACTCTCACAGATCTTCCCGATGCAAACAACAAGGTTACGACTTACAACTCTGACGTTATCAAGGGTGCTAATGCTTATCGTTTCTGGCGCTTCCAGGTAAACGCTACGAACACCGAAAATGCTGACAAGTATCCATATTTCGCTCTCGCTAAGTTCGAGTTGAGTGACCACGCTGTTACTATCGAGAAGAACGCTGGCTACGATGCTCTCGACAACGCTTTGATCACCGCTGCTAAGGAAGCAGGCAACACTGCAACAAACAACCTTAAGGGTTTGATCACTGTTCTCAACAATTACGATACCTATACAACCCTCCTCAAGGCTTACAACGCACTCCTCGAAGCTGCCAAGGCTATCGATCCCTCTGCTGGCATTGAAGATATCACCATAGGTTCTACTGAGAACGGCGCTATCTATGACCTCCAAGGCCGTCGTGTTTACAACACCCAGCCTGGTAACATTTACATCATCAACGGTCGTAAGATTAAAAAGT
Organism: Prevotellaceae bacterium UBA1746; assembly: GCA_002314875.1. Lineage (GTDB taxonomy): Bacteria > Bacteroidota > Bacteroidia > Bacteroidales > Bacteroidaceae > Alloprevotella. The sequence goes on along the minus strand of DCHS01000034.1, from coordinate 16,216 downwards.
AATCCCTTACTTTGAGGCACAATAAAACCGCACTCCAGTTCGTCTGGGGTGCGGTTTTTAAGTAATTTACAGTATCATAAAGCGCTCGTAAGCAGCGTGCATAAACAGTGGTGCGTCGAGCGCTCGCTTGATGAGTTATTTCAATCTGAACACACGGATGCCGATGCTCGTCTTGATGCCACGGAGATAATCCTCGGCTGTGCGGGTTTCTTCCACCACCTTTTTCTGAGAGGAGGAAGCATGAAGAAGATGCAACTTCTTATCCTTTCCCCAAACAGCAATAGTTTGGTGCGCGTAGTCAAGACCTTCTTTCGTAGTAACGATATAGACGATATCACCATCATGAATCGCAGAGAGTTGCTTCTGTGAAAGACCGCAGTTCTCCTGAGGCAGATAACGAAAAACCTCACCACTGTACTGCTTTTCCTGAGCAGAAATTTCCTTAACTGCAGTCTCAGAAACCGTTCCATCAGCATTTTTCAAACCAGCATAGTATGAAGGATGCTCGCTCATATAGTTGATGCGAATCGTACGCTGACGCGTGAGATTCTCTGGAAGTTTGACTTCTTCAACATCGCCACGGCGCAGGTGGTCAGCAATCCAGAAGGTAACATAGTGCATACGGGACATATAGCCATCACACTTACCGTCGTAGTAGCGGATTTTCTCGAGTTCACGGCAGTAGTCCTCGAATGACCCACCACGAGCACGACTCAGTGCAGAACAGGTTTCAACGAGTGTTGCACAATCCAAACCCTGGAGATTAACGACAAGATGCTCATCGCCGCGCTCCAAAGTGTGGCCGACATAGGGACGGCCCAAAAAGAAGCGGCCATAATCAAGCAAAGTCTTACGGGAACTATCTTGCAACAACTTCATAACCTCGAGCGAATCCTTTTGAGAATACTCCACTTTGGATATATCGTATTTAGACGCTGTGACAGTTGTTTGAACTTCAGTCTTCTCTTGTTCCTGCACGACTGGAGTTGACGTTTTCGGCTGGCAAGCCGTCAAGGCCAGAATTGCGATTCCTAACATATTCGGAAGGTTTTGCATAAAACAGAAAAGGTGGGGACTATGCAATCCCCACAATTATTCTTGGATTAGATAAGTTCAACCGAACGCTTGATAAATGCATTCAAAGCCTCACCCTTGAGCAAACCATTCTGCAAGAGAGCCAAATCAATCAACTGAGAAACTACGCGGTTATCCTTGGCATAACCGTCGAGCAAAGCATCACGCTCCTGCTCTTTGGCAGAGATGTCATCGCGAACCTTCTGAAGATCGGCCTTTTCTGCATCAGTGATGTCCTCAGGCTTCACACCCTTCTGAGCAGTTTCGAGTGCCTCACGCTGAACGCGGAGGTTCTTAAGTTCTGCATCGATAGGAGCAAACTGATCTGCAAGCTTACCCGTAAGGTCTTCATTTACGCCCTTCACCAAACGATGATCGGTATTGAGAACAAGGGTGTACATATCTGGCATTTCGCCATAGAAACTCATGCCCTGCTGCAACTGTGCCATTTCCTTGTAACGACGCATGTATTCGCTTTGGGTAATTAGAACAGGAGTACCTTCTTCGCCCATTGCAGCAGCCTCTACATGGAACTCAGTCTTTTCAACCTTAGGCATTACAGCCTGGAAGACTTCAGAGAGATTGTGCTTGGTCTGTTCGTCAACTTCTTCCTTCTTCGCGTCTGCTTTCTGAATGAGGTTATCAATGGTATCACCATCAACACGCACGAAACGAACACCCTTGAAAGCTGCATCCTTGTTCTCCTCGGCATTGTCACTCTTAACCCATTTCTGTTCCCAGGTACTTACCATAGGAGCATCAAGCTGGCCATCGAGCAAGAGTACATTGTAACCCTTTGCCTTTGCAGCCTCAATGTAGCCGTACTGAGCCTCACGGTCGCTGCTATAAAGACAGATGAGATCGTTGTTCTTATCTATCTGATTTTCCTTGATAGTATCCTGATATTCTTCGTAGGTGTAGCACTTGCCATCGATATCCTTTACCAAAGCAAACTGCTTTGCCTTGTCGTAGAAGTCTTCTTCGCTGAGAATACCATAGTGAATGAAGAGTTTGAGATCATCCCACTTACCTTCAAACTGCTCGCGGTCTTCCTTGAAAATAGCCTTGAGACGGTCAGCCACCTTCTTGGTGATATACTGACTGATCTTCTTTACATTACGATCGCTCTGCAAATAAGAACGGCTGACATTCAAAGGAATGTCTGGACTGTCTATGACACCGTGAAGGAGAGTGAGAAAGTCGGGAACAATGTTCTCAACACTGTCGGTAACAAAGACCTGATTGCAATAGAGCTGAATCTTGTTACGGTGAATATCAATGTTACTCTTGATCTTGGGGAAATAGAGCACACCGGTCAAATGGAAGGGATAGTCCACATTAAGGTGAATCCAGAAGAGAGGATCATCTTGCATAGGATAGAGTTCACGATAGAACTTCTGGTAATCCTCATCGGTCAGCGTTGAAGGAGCCTTGGTCCAGATAGGTTCAGTGTCGTTGATGACATTGTCCTCGTTGGTTTCCTGCTGACTGCCATCTTTCCATTCGGTCTTCTTGCCAAAGACAACGGGAATGGGAAGGAACTTACAATACTTCTTCAAGAGTTCTTCAATACGATGCTTCTCAAGGAATTCCTTACAATCGTCATCAATATGGAGAACGATGTCAGTACCGCGTTCTGCCTTTTCAGTCTCTTCGAGAGTAAATTCAGGATTGCCGTCGCAACTCCACTTCTGAGCAGGAGCGTCCTGCCAGCTCTTGGTGATGATGTCTACCTGCTTTGAAACCATAAAGGTGCTGTAGAAACCAAGACCAAAGTGACCGATGATAGTTGCTGCGTCATTCTTGTATTTTTCCAAAAAATCTGTAGCGCCAGAGAAAGCAATCTGGTTGATGTAGCGATCGATTTCATCAGCAGTCATACCAATACCGTGGTCGCTAATGGTCAAGGTGCCAGCTTCAGCGTCTACCTTAACTTCAACCTTAAGGTTATCCATCTCACCTACCTTCTCGCCCTTTGCGGAAAGTGTCTTTAGTTTCTGGGTTGCATCAACTGCGTTGGCTACGACTTCACGAAGGAAAATTTCGTGGTCGCTATAAAGGAACTGCTTAATAACAGGGAAAATGTTTTCGGTCGTAATGCCGATATTACCTTTGTGCTGTGACATGGTTATTATGTTTTTAATAATTGTTCTATTGCAAATAGAAAGTTTTCCGCGTTAATATGCAATCCTCGTGCCAAAGTCGATAATTGGCAGTTTTCAAGCGAAAAATTTGGTCATCTCATTAAATAACTCTATATTTGCGGTAAGAAAATCCCAACAAAAGACTTAGTAATATGAATTTTATCTTTATATCTCCCAACTTCCCAACGAATTACCGCTACTTCTGCCAGCAGTTAGCCAACAACGGCGTGAAGGTGTTAGGCGTCGGTGATGCTCCTTATGATAAATTGCACTCCGAACTCAAAGCCTCGTTGGAAGAATACTATCGCGTAGAGAATATGGAGGACTACCTTCAGATGTATCGCGCGGTCGCTTATTTCGCTTTCAAATATGGTCCGATAGATTGGATTGAATCCAACAACGAGTACTGGCTTCAGCGAGATGCAGCTCTTCGCACGGCCTTCCATGTTACCTCGGGTATTATGGATGACCGTATCCTAGACATCAAGATGAAGTCCGAGATGAAGAAGTTCTATAAGAAAGCCGGCATTCCAAGCTGTAAGTTTATACTTGCCTCAGAAGGGTTGAAGTCAGTTAAGGCTTTCGGAAAGAAGGTTGGTTATCCACTATTCTCCAAACCCAACATCGGTGTCGGTGCTGTCGGTGCCAATCCTATTCCTGACGAAGCCGCGCTTGAAAAGTTCTTTGCCGAGACTCCTCGTGCTGAGGACTACATCATAGAAGAATATGTCACTGGTGATATCTGGACCTACGACGCTATCTACGATGCAGACGGTGAACCGCTTTTCGAAAATAACTGCGTCTGTCCGCCTTCCATTGCAGATATTGTCATCAACAATCTGGATTCTACCTATTACGCTTCTGCCCAGGTTGAAGAGCGTCTCCGTGATGCTGGTCGTCGTACGGTTAAGGCTTTCGGGATTAAGAGTCGCTTCGTTCACTGCGAATTCTTCTGCCTTGCTGCTGACCATCCCGGACTAGGTAAGAAGGGGGACTTCGTAGGTCTCGAGGTTAACATGCGTCCCGGTGGTGGTTTCACACCTGATATGATCAACTATGCCCACGATGTAGATGTCTATAAGATTTGGGCGAACATGATTTGCGGAAATGCCGTTCCCGTAAGAGCAACGAACAATTACTATACTGCCTTCGCCGGTATTCGCGACAATGTTCACTATGAGCACTCTCACGCAGAAATCATGGCGAAGTACGGCAGCCAGATGTGTATGGCTCCCCGCATTCCCGATGCTTTGAGCGGTGCCATGGGTAATCAGAGCTACATCGCCCGTTTCCCTTCTCAAGAGGAGATGCAGGCATTTATTGACTATGTAACAGCAAGAAAGTAACGCTGAATATAGACACGAAAAAGGTGGTGTTCCAATAGTTTGGATCACCACCTTTATTTATTACTGTAGTCTTAAAGTATATTAACTTTGCGAGCAACCTTTCCAACGCGGAGGATATAAATTCCGCGAGGAACATTGAGGTTAATCGTCTTTTCCTGTGCATCGATTGCATAGCTTGCAACCTTAACACCAGCAATATTGAAAACCTCTAAGGTCTGGTCTTCAGCACCACTGACATGAACCTTACGGCCTTCTGTCTTAATAGTAACTTCATCGAAAGTAATACTCTCAACAGAAGCTGCAGGAGCAGGAGCCTCGATGGTCCAAGGATCATAGGGACTCATGAAGGCAGATGCCGGCTTAGCAGCAGAAACTGCCAGCGCAGCAAAAACAGAGAGTGTGAGTATATATCGCTTCATAGGCATACTTATCCATTTTATTTTCGGCAAAAGTACGGCTTATTGTGCAAACCACCAAATTTTTTTACCGAAAAATCAAATTATTTAGTTTCTTTTTACTTTTGAAGCCTTTTTTCACTTAGTAAATGTGGAATACCATGCGTGCGAAATCGTTGAAAATTCCGAGAGCCATCAAAGCGAGAACGAGGTAGAAACCTACTGTATTGATACGGTCTATTGCCTTATCAGAGAACTTGCGACGGGTGATAATTTCAATCAAGGTGAGGAAAATATAACCACCATCAAGCATAGGAATAGGCAGGAAGTTCATCACTGCGAGAATGATGCTGATAAATGCAGTGAGTTCCCAGAAAGCTGGCCAGTACCAGGAAGAGGGGAAAAGGCTTCCAATAGTACCAAAAGATCCTACGCTCTTTGCTCCTTCAGCAGAAAAGATAAACTTCAACTGGTAAACATAGTCGCAGAGTTTCTGCCAACCATGCTGAATACCAGCAGGAATGCTGTTCCAGAGAGAATAGGAGATAGTCTTGGTTTCGTACTCTGCCAAAACATTGTGAACGGCTACGCCCAATTTTGCATCGTCTGTGAGACGGACACAGAGAGTATCCAGTTGTTCGGAACCGGCACGTTTAGCAACTACATTAGCTGTAAGGACTTTTTCACTTACCTTGCCGTCAGCAGCTTTCACCTGATCACTGATAATACCAAGCTGATCAAAAAGTTCACTCCAGGTAGAAACAGGTTTGCCGTTGAAAGCAACAATCTGATCGCCTTTCTTCAAACCAGCCTTGTCGGCAGGGCCTTCAGAGAAGACGCTGTCGAGAACAGAGGGATTGATAGGTTCAACGAACAAAGGCTTTTCCTTTACCATATCAATCAAGTCAAGGTTTTCAGGAAGTGCAATCTTAACTTCCTGACCATCGCGCTTCACGGTAACAGACTTAGCCTTGCAAAGATCGGTATAGACATCACCGCTCCAACGTTCGAAGGTCGTCTTGTCCGTGCCAATAAGGATATCTCCATCGCGGAAACCGAGTGCCTCAGCCTTTTCGTTGAAAGCATAACCATGGGTCATATTTTCTGCGGGAACATACTTCTCACCCCAGGTGAAAAGAATAGCCGCATAAATGACGAAAGCGGTAATCAGATTCATTAGGACACCGCCAACCATAACGAGCAAACGCTTCCACGCAGCCTTGTTCATAAACATCTGGTCTGCGGGAGTATCGTCTTTTTCCAGTTCTTCAGCAGAGGTACTTTCATCAACCATACCAGCGATGTTTACATATCCACCAAGAGGAAGCCAACCTAGATGATAGTCAGTACCACGGAAAGAGAACAATTTGATATTACCCTTCCACTTACCAATGGAGGGATCAAAGAAGATACAAAACTTCTTCACGCGAATGCCAAAGACCTTGGCGAAAAAGAAATGACCGCCTTCATGAAGAAGGACGAGGATCAAAAAGCAGCATAACAGCTGCGCAGCCTTAATAAAAAATACACTCATGTTATGAGTTAAAGTTTGAAATTAAAGTATTATTAGCTTTTGTGAGATCAATTCGGTAGATAGGACCCAACGAGTTTACGGACCTTTGCATCCGTTTCAAGATAGGTTTCCAAAGTCGGCGTTGCAATGAACTCAGCATCTGCCATAGCACGACGAATAAGACGTGAAATATCGAGATAACCGATACGGCCTTGACGGAATGCAAGATTCACAATCTCATTTGCAGCATTGACAATACAAGGCATATTGCCACCACGCTCTGCTGCCTCGAAAGCAATCTTCAAACAGTCAAACTTCTCCATGTCTGGACGTTCGAAATGAAGATTGCCAATCTTGAACAAATCAAGGCGCTCGCCACTGAGACTCTGACGCTTCGGGAAAGAGAAAGCATACTGAATAGGCAGACGCATATCGGGAACTCCCAGCTGAGCCTTGACAGCACCATCTATGAATTCCACTGCACTGTGGACAATGCTCTCGGGATGCACATGGACATCAATCTGGTCAGGACGCACACCGAACAACCATTTGGCTTCAATCATCTCAAAGCCCTTGTTCATCATTGTTGCAGAATCAATGGTAATCTTTGCGCCCATCTCCCAATTGGGATGCTTCAAGGCCTGAGCAGCAGTGACATGTTCCATCTCTTCTAAAGTGAACTTACGGAAAGGTCCTCCGGAAGCCGTGAGAATAATTCGGGAAATCTCATTAGCAGCAAACTGCTTGCCATCAGCATAATTCTCACCTACTATGCTCTGGAAAATGGCTGAATGCTCGCTGTCAACAGGAAGAATTGCCACACGGTTTTCAACGGCCAAACGCGTGATAAGTTCACCGGCAACAACCAAAGTCTCCTTATTGGCTAATGCTATGGTCTTTTTGGCTTTGATTGCTGCAATCGTAGGACGCAAACCGGAGAAGCCAACCATGGCTGTCAGTACGATGTCCACATCGGCCATCTGCACGACTTCGCAAAGGGAATCAGCACCTGTGAAAACCTTGATAGGTAAATCATCAAGTGCTTTGCAAACCGTTTCATAATGCGCTTCGTTCGCAATAACAACCACCTCAGGTTTGAATTCGCGAGCTTGCTCTATTAAAAGATCTACACTATTATTTGCGGTTAAAATGTATGCCTCGTACTCGTCACTGTGCTCTCGTATAATATCAAGCGCTTGCGTTCCGATTGAACCCGTTGAGCCTAGAATGGCAATTCTCTTCATATTATTAATTATTTACGGATACCATTCAGATTATATTCCACACCATCCTTTTCGATGATAATCTGATTGTTTTCCAAATACTTCTTCGTATGATAATTATTATTAGGAGCAAGAACGGTATTGAAACCAACGACTAAATGAGCACAATAAGCATCAATGGCTGCTTGCAATGCATCAATGGCCTGCTGAGTTGCAGGATCTGAAGCCTGGGCCTGAGCGACAGCATCACCCAATTCTACAAGAGCCTGCTGTTCTTCTGTAGGAGAAGCATACTGGTAAGGATATAGTTGTAATTCTCCCATGTGGAAATAGCCACGACTTGTGCTGGTTGCAGTGCAGACAAACTTCATCGCCTTGCATTCGTCAGCAGAACGGAACATCGTTGTTACTTCTTCACCGGCAGATTCAAAGGGCAGGTCAATGGTAATGGCATCAGTGCCAAAAGTGGTGCCATCGGTACTGCAATAAATCTTGAACTGCGTGGGATGGTCACTGGTTGCACCGCTACGGCGTGTCATACTGAGAAGAATGTCACTTGTAATAGGATCATCAAGTGTAAGGACGAAATAGTGAGTACCTGCTGCGACGTTACCACCACTCCATTTAGAGTGCCAGAAAGTAGAAGCATCGCCATCCAGCAAATATTCAATCTTGCCCTCGCTGGTTTCAGTGTAAGGACTGGTGAATTGGCTGGCTTTCGTGAAAAGGGGATCACCTTGAACATCAGTGCTGGCAGCACGAGCCTCGTCAAGTTCATCGTCCGTATAGAGTTTCTGAGCCTGTTCAATCAATGCATCAAGCGCTTTGCGAACCTCCTTATCCTCTGGCACAACAACATTATAAGTCAAACGCTGACTGCTGAAATCATCGGTCTTTGCAATAGTTGCGGTAATCGTTGTAGTTCCCGCATCGTGTGCGGTTACCAAACCATCAGCATCTACCGTAGCAACAGCTTCGTTGCTTGAGGTGTAAGTAACGGTACCCGTACTATTCGTTGTAAGTTCATTTGTTGCACTTTGGCCAATCTCAACAGTGAGTGTTTCAAAAGCAAAAGCACTGGTAGGTGCGGGATAAACATCAATGGGCTCGAAGTACCACTGGTTAGCATCACTATACGGTTCCCAACCGACAACTGTACCACCAGTTCCAGCACCATCGTTATGACTATTCTGATGACAATAATAGTTATAACCCGTATTATAGTCCTTTACCATAGGACGGATGGTGCAAGCAAAGGTTTCTTTACCTTTACGCGTAATTTGTGCCAAAGGACGAATTTCAACCTCCGTCGTACTACTGGTGTTTAATCTGGCCTGCGTACTGGTGCTGATGCTACTGAAATGTCCATTACAACCAACATTATACATCTGGTAAGCATTGGTTTCTGGATTGTACTCAAGATACCACTTGTAGTTATCGTTATCTTCAGAAACCGCACCCCAGTTGACGGCGTTGCTCTTGGCATACATCGCCATTTTCTTGCCACTTGAATAATTCGTATAAGTCTTCACATAATAGGTACCGGTGAGGAAAGGTACACGATAAGTGGTAAGGGCAATGAGAGCCTGACTGATCTGGGTGCAAAGGTCGTTGACGTTCTTTTTGGTCATATCATGGCAATTGTTTGCAACCGCTTCTTCGCCCTTTTCTACAAGGACCATCAAAGCTTCATACAAATCACTGCGATATTGTCCAGGTTCCATGCCAACGGGTACGAGAGCACTTTGTGCACGAGCAGTTTTACATACATCTTCTATACGATCTGCATTGGTATCCTTTGCGCGGAGTTTCAAACCTGTAGTGTAGCCCCATGTTGCAGTACCATAACCATTCATTGCAGAGAAACTGTACCAACCGTCACCACGACCGGAGTAACCGAAATTAAAGTGGTAATATCCGCCACCATCATAGCCGTCACAAACATAGGCGTGGTCATTGGAAGCGACAAGAACGGGACGGTAATTACCCAATTCGTTCATGACACTATTCTGCCAGGTTGATGCGCCCATTGAACTACTATAAGTGTAGGATGAACCATTCTGCAAACCAAAATAGGTTGAACAATCCTGACTCACAAACTTACTGTTGGTAATACTGACGCTGACAGCATATTTCATCTGTACGGCAACACCGACATCGCTGAGCAACTTAGCGACAGCATTCGCCTGTTCTTTGGTGTAGCTTTCTTTGTAGTCAGCAACCATTTTTGACCACTCATAAGTACGAGGACCTGCAACGGCTTCACCCGTAACATAGTTTGTCAAACCTGTATAAGAAGGAAGATTGGTGTCGAATGTTGAACTTTCCTGCTGTCCCTGGGTATAATAGAGGTAATAGAGAATCTGACTGAATGCCGTTGCCACACAACCTGTTGCACAGTGAGTACCATTGCTCAACGGAGTGTTGTTATAGTAAGGCTTGTACTGGTCCCAACGTGTTGCAAGATAGGGGCCCATGGCATCATGGCCATTAGCAGATGCATGCTTCTGTACTCGCAAGGGTTCATCTACAGGATTTCCTGCAATAGAGCCACTGACATATTGCTCATGAGCCTGTAACATCTCAAGCACAGGAGCGGGCAGGGTGCTAATATCAAAATCTCCTTCGGTAGCATAACCGACAATATCGTCCGTGCGGTCATCACCTGATACTATGGTCCAACCTTTTTGATTGCCATGATTGAAAACGTAATATGCAGGCTGCTCCGTTTCTACTCCGACAGAACAACGAGACATCGAACCGTGGTTAAGCGAAATACCGCGCAATTTAGCATTTTCAATAGCCAAATTCTTTGCAGAATGAAGACTGCGAGGGGCAGCCATGGCCGACAATGTACCTGCTAATGTCAGCAATCCAAACAGATAGATTTTTTTCATAGGTAATTTAGGAATGTGTGTATATTAGTTTTTCAAATAATGCGTACAGGGACGGATGTTTGGCTATCAATCGTTCAAGGTAATGAGCTCCATAGGGATGTCCAGGATAAGTGAACGATCTTTGGCATCAAGTTCCACAAGGAAATCTTGATGGAAAGGCACAAGTCGTTCATCGCCATCATCATCAGTGATGGTAAAGAGCACATTCATGCTGGAATCATCAACATGCGTGATTTCTCCAAGATCATACGTAGCAAGTTCGTCTTCCGTACTTTCCTCTTCATCAACCGCATACACGTGATAACCCGTCAAGGCCTTCAGCGAATGCAAATCGTCTGCATCCATATCTTCTTCGTCAAGAGCTGCAAAAGGATAGAAAACTTTCAAACCAACCAAGCGGCGAGCATCGACTTCACTTTCGATATCTTCGAATGTAAAGAGCGCACTTTGGCTTCCTTTATATCGATATTCCGTGAAAAAGAACGGAACGAAAATGCCGTCAATCTCTAAAACGAGATATTCAGCATCACCTCGGTCAAAGGCATCATCGGTAAACTGCACTTCGAGTTCTCCTTTTACGCCGTGCGTTCGGGTGATCTGTCCAATTTTGAAAACTTCTTCTTGTCTAATCATATGATTAATCAATACGGGTAATCTTGGCACCAAGAGCATTCAGACGGTCTTCGATATGCTCATAACCGCGGTCGATCTGGTTCACATTGTCAATACGAGAAACTCCTTCTGCAGACATGGCAGCAATCAGCATAGAAATACCTGCACGGATATCGGGGCTTACCATTTTACGAGCTCTCAGCTGGATTTCATGGTTATGGCCGACAACGACAGCACGGTGCGGGTCGCAAAGAATAATCTGCGCTCCCATTTCTATCAGCTTATCGACGAAGAAGAGACGGCTTTCGAACATCTTCTGATGAACGAGCACACTACCCTTCGCCTGGGTGGCAACAACAAGCAAAATACTCAGCAAGTCTGGAGTAAGACCTGGCCAGGGTGCATCGGAAAGCGTCATAAAGCTACCATCAATGAAAGACTCAATCTGGTAATGCTGATTTCCGGGAATATAGAGGTCATCGCCCTGTTCAACAATCTCAACACCAAGACGACGGAAGGAATCAGGTATAATACCAAGATTCTCAATGCTGACATTCTTGATGGTCAGACCATCTCCACACATGGCACCAATACCGATGAAAGAACCGACTTCAATCATATCGGGGAGTAAGGTGTGCTCAGCGCCATGAAGTTTTTCAACACCAACAATCGTTAGGCGGTTGGAAGCAATACCGGAAATCTGAGCTCCCATGTGGTTCAACAGGTGACAAAGCTGCTGAATATAGGGCTCACAAGCTGCATTGTAGATGGTCGTTGTACCTTCTGCCAATACTGCTGCCATTACGATATTCGCCGTACCAGTTACCGAAGCCTCGTCGAGAAGCATATAGCTTCCACGCAGACCTTTGGGCGCACGAAGTTCGAAGATGTCGTTCTCATCGTCGAAATTGAATTCAGCACCGAGTTTCTGGAGACCAAAGAAGTGGGTATCCATACGACGACGGCCAATCTTGTCGCCACCGGGTTTGCTCAATACAACATGACCAAAACGGGCAATGAGCGGACCCAGGGTCAACACACTGCCACGCAGACTGGAACAGCGTTTGAGGTATTCCTCACTGCGAAGGTACTCCAGATTGATTTCGTCAGCCTGGAAGGTAATATCGCCGGGAGCATTGTAAGTAACCTTGACACCGATGTCCTTCAACAAATGAATCAAATTGTTGACATCGACAATGTCAGGAACATTATACAGCCGTACTTTGTCAGCCGTCAATAAGGTGGCACAAATGACCTGAAGCGCCTCGTTCTTGGCGCCTTGGGGAGTTATTTCTCCCTTGAGGCGGTGACCGCCTTCAATGATGAATGAAGACAAACCGTTATGGGATTTAAGTGTGAATACTAATTTGAAGGAAATCACAATGGTGGGATAGGATAATAAAGATACCACCAAGCGGATAGGAATCAAAGTTTCTCAATCTCGCAGGGATATTCCACTTCGAGTTTATAGTCGGCAAGATAGGCCAGATGATTCCAAAGTTTTTTCTGGTTCTCGGGATTACGAAGATTCTGCTGACTGACAACGGCCATTGCGTCAATGATACGCTCTGCCATAAACTGGCGTTCTTCTGCATCCTCGATTTCGATACATTTTTCCACCATATTCTGAACATTACGGCCGTAAGCCTGCATCTTCAAACGGGGACGAGTAGTATTGTAATCCATACTTCAGGGATTTTTAAAGTTACTAGTTAAAAGAAAATAGTTGAAAGTGGAGGCAAAAAGCTTAGAATGGTCTCTTTGCCACTGTTGCCTGAAACTCTTTCAAGTAGAAAGGCTCGAAATAGGCTGTATCAACAAATTCTCCTCGGGCATGTGCCATTTCGGCAAGGGGTGCCATATTTTTGGCAAGGGCAACAATGTCGTCGAGGAAACGAGCATTGGGATGATTGATGACGCTCTTGCACTTTTCTGCTCCATTTCCGAAGAAATAGACGATATGCTGGTCAAGAATTTCCTTGTAAGTTTCAGCGGTCACCACTTCAGGCTTAATACCACGATATTTCTCCGGTTCTTCTGTTGTTCCGCGCTGGGGTTTCAAAGCACGATTGTAAATCGCTGCATAAACTTCCATACGACGAGCATCGATCATCGGACAAAGCAAGGCATCTTCTTCAATTTCCTCATGATAAAGAAGCACGGGGACGCACATCAGTTTTAATGTAGGAACCTCAATGAGGGGCACATTGCGTCCGTACGCCACACCCTTCGCGGTAGAAACTCCAATACGGAGACCGGTGTAACTGCCAGGACCGCTTGATACTGCTACGGCATCAAGAGGAATGGCATGGCTCTCGGCAAAACTCAATGCCTCTTCAACAAAAGGCGCTAAAAGCGTGGCATGGTTCTGGCCGCCACGGTTTTCCTGCTCAAATATCACCTGAGCATCCTCGGAAACTGCAACGGAACAGATATTTGTACTAGTTTCAATATGTAATATACAGGACATGGTTTGTTTGCACAATTTTTCAAGGTGCGAAGATAGTGTATTTGTTTCATTTCACAAAGTGAAAACAGAAAAAACCGACTTCATCGAAAGACAAAGTCGGTTTTTTGCTGTCTAAAGTTTCGCTAAGGGCAAAACTTTGTTTTATTGTTTGAACTTATAGAAAAGCGATGTTATCGTTTTATTGTGCAAATGATATTATCGCTGAATTCACTTTATTACATCATGCCGCCCATACCGGGAGCACCTGCGGGCATTTCAGGATGTTCTTCCTTCTTGTCACAGATAACACATTCAGTGGTAAGAAACATACCAGCAACACTGGCTGCATTTTCAAGGGCAACACGGGTAACCTTTGCGGGATCGATTACACCTTCTTCATGGAGATTACCATAGGTATCGTTCTTGGCATTGTAACCGAAAGTACCCTTACCTTCGCGAACCTTGCTAACAACGACTGCACCTTCCACACCTGCATTGCGGCAGATCTGACGGAGAGGTTCTTCGATGGCACGACGAATAATCTGAATACCAGTAGTTTCGTCTGCGTTTGCTCCAACGAGATTCTCGAGAGCTTCCTGAGCGCGGATATAAGCAACACCACCACCAGTTACTACACCTTCTTCAACGGCTGCACGGGTAGCACAAAGGGCATCGTCACAACGGTCCTTCTTTTCCTTCTGTTCGGTTTCGCTGGCAGCACCAACCTGGAGGACACAAACACCGCCGCCCAACTTTCCGAGGCGTTCCTGGAGTTTTTCCTTATCGTAGTCAGAGGTTGAATTAGCCATTTCGTTTTTTATCTGCTGAATACGCTCGTTGATATTCTCAGAAGCACCACCACCATTGACAATTGTAGTAGCGTCCTTACCAACGGTTACCTTTTCAGCAGTACCGAGCATTTCAATAGTAGCCTGCTCGAGTTTAAGGCCCTTTTCTTCACTGATAACAATACCACCAGTGAGAATAGCGATATCTTCGAGCATTGCCTTACGACGGTCTCCGAAGCCTGGAGCCTTAACAGCACAAATCTTCAGCTGAGTACGAAGACGATTTACAACAAGTGTCGTCAAAGCTTCGCTGTCAACATCTTCTGCAATAACGAGGAGAGGACGGCCGCTCTGAACTGCGGGTTCGAGGATGGGGAGGAAGTCCTTGAGGTTGCTGATCTTCTTGTCGTAGATGAGGATGTAAGGATTCTCCATTTCGCAGATCATCTTTTCAGCGTTGGTTACAAAGTAAGCGCTGAGGTAACCGCGGTCGAACTGCATACCTTCAACAGTCTTCAAAACGGTGTCGCGGCCCTTCGCATCTTCAATGGTGATAACGCCATTAACGCTAACTGCACGCATACCGTCTGCGATGAGCTTACCGATTTCGGGATCATTGTTGGCAGATATAGTAGCAACCTGTTCAATCTTGTCATAGTTGTCTCCTACAAGTTCTGCCTGGCTCTTGATGCTTTCAACAGCAGCAGAAACGGCCTTATCAATACCACGCTTGAGATCGAGTGGATTTGCACCAGCTGCAACATTCTTCAAACCTTCTGCGAGAATAGCCTGAGCGAGAACGGTTGCAGTAGTAGTACCATCACCTGCATCGTCTGCGGTCTTGCTGGCAACGCTTTTTACAAGTTGAGCACCTGCATTCTGAAAAGAATCTTCTAATTCAATTTCCTTGGCAACGCTAACACCATCCTTGGTGATGCGAGGAGCGCCAAACTTCTTTTCGATGACTACATTGCGACCCTTAGGACCAAGGGTAACCTTTACTGCATTAGCGAGGGCATCTGCACCAGCCTTAAGCTGTTCGCGAGCCTCAACATTATATTTTATTTCTTTTGCCATGATTGTAAGTTTTTACAGAATCGGATTGTCCGGTTCTGACAAGATTATCCAATAATTGCAAGCACGTCCTTTTGGTGCATGATGAGGAACTTTTCACCATCAAATTCCACCTCGGTGCCTGAATACTTACCATAAAGAACCTGGTCACCAGCCTTAAGGATCATTTCTTCATCCTTAGTGCCATTACCAACAGCGAGAACTTCGCCCTGGAGGGGCTTTTCCTTTGCAGTATCAGGAATAATGATACCGCCGATTGTCTTTTCTTCTGCAGGAGCGGGCTTAATAATCACGCGGTCTGCAAGCGGAGTCAATTTCATTGTCTTATTGTTTTAAGTTATCAATTTCGGACATCCTTTGTGCAAAGCCAGTGCCAATGACAGCTCCACCCTCACAAAATGACAGAATGGCAGACTTCTACTCCTATATTTATATATAAGAAAGGTCGAAGGCTGAGAGGAGAGGCAGTTGCCCTAACAAAAAAAATCCTCCGAACTCTTTCGAGAACAGAGGATTTAGGTACACTCTCAGGGGTTCGAACCCTGGACCCACTGCCAAAAGATATTAGAGGAGAGGCAGTTGCCCTAACAAAAAAAACCTCCGAACTCTTTCGAGAACAGAGGATTTAGGTACAATCTCAGGGGGTCGAACCCTGGACCCACTGCCAAAAGATATTAGAGGAGAGGCAGTTGCCCTAACAA
>DCHS01000039.1 GCA_002314875.1 Prevotellaceae bacterium UBA1746 | reverse complement strand
GACCCCATGCGTGACAGGCATGTATTCTAACCAACTGAACTAACGCACCAGTTTCGCTCTCCAGTATTTAATTGCCGAATTGCGAGTGCAAAAGTACGACGGATTTTTGAATTACGCAAGACTTTTATTGAGTTTTTTCAAAAAAAGCGCATTTTGCTATGGTTTTGTAATGTTGCCTTTGAAAAAATCGTCAGTTTTACTTTCGACGACGGTATTCATTTGGCGTGATGCCAAGGCGTTTCTTAAACAGACGGGTGAAATGGGTCGGATAGGCAAATCCCAGTTCCGCGCTGATCTGTGAAATCGTCAGACGCTGGTCAGAAAGACGCTCTTCAGCTGCATTGATCAGACGGATCTGGATGTATTCCTGAGCTGTGATACCCGTATAGCGTTTGATAAGATCCCCGAAGTAGTTCGGTGTGAGGCTGAATTGCTCGGCACAGTAGGCCACAGAGGGAAGGCCGCTCTTACGACCTTGGCCTGATGTGATGTATTCTGAAAGAATCTCTTCAAGACGGGTTACAATCTGATTGTCGATACGCTGATCGCCAGAGTGGTGGGAACTTCCCTGGTACTGACGCTCGTAGGCACGAAGGAGGTAGTCGAGGATGAGGCTCACATTGTGTACCATGATACGCTTACGCTGGTTATCGCGCGCCTGCGTAATTTCATAGGTAATATTGCGAATGCAGTTGAGGATGATATCACGTTCTTCTGGCAGGATAATCAATGCGCTGTTGGAACGGTAGTTGAAAAACTTATAGTCCGACATCGTTCGGCCCAACTCCGTACCGGCTACAAGGTCAGGATGGAAGAGAAGACCATAGCCATGAACGATGCTTTCTGTATTGAATTCATCACCGTAGCCGAAAACCTGTCCAGGAGCTACTGAATAAACACTGCCACTGGCACGATCGTAGGAACCCATACCATAGCGGAAGGGCACATCGTCATTTTCTATGAGATAAATCGCATAGATATTATATAGGATGGGCTGTGGATGCTCCACCTTGTGTTCAGAAAGGTCAACGAGCGTAATATCAGGATTGACGGTACGCTTGCCAATATGCTCATTGTATTGGCGAATGGTATTAATGTGGAACATTTTTCAAGTTTTTAGTTAATAGCAAAAAGTCAAAGCCGTTTATTGGCGCGCTTTCGGTTGCAAATATAACCATTTTTCAGTTATAGAAAAACCTATTTTACTTGTATCGGTAAAAATGGTCACTATTCGGGTAATATAAGTGCATATTTAATCAGTTTTCCTCCGTACTTTTGCATCGTCTTTAACAGAGATCCTCGATATTTCAGATAGAAGGGATGTTGTTATTGGCACAACCAGCAATCTCAAAAACAGAATATCTGGTTACTGAAAATAGACGAAACAGAACCCGGTTGAAACTTATGAATTTGCGCGGCCCTCACCGCAACTACTAACACACAACACACAAAACTAAACTGACCACAGACTATTATTAAGTGATCAAACAGACAAGTTGAACCAAGCACGCTCGGATTTATCCTTGCGTGCTTGTTCATGTTTATTGATTATCTTCTTTTTGTGTCAGATTTGTTTCCTAAAAATCAAACAAAATATCTGTTAACTTTTAGGGAATTATTTACAATAGGGCACAGAGGGAGGAAAAGCCTGGAAGGCTGTATTTGAGTAACCGAGGGCGTTGCCCCCAGTTTCTCGCCGCCACTACGTGGCTGTATAGCCTTCCAGGCTTTTTCTCCCTCTGTGCCAAAAGTAAATCACTACCAACTTTTAACTTCTCTTTGTCTTACCGCTTCAAACAATAATATTGCGGCACTGACAGATACGTTCAAGGAGTCGAGCTGGCCGAGCATAGGGATGCGGATATGCGCATCAGCAGCTTCACGCCAGACGTTCGTCAGTCCTGTCGCCTCTGTTCCCATGACAATGGCCGTGGGACGCTGCATATCAGTATCATAGTACAACTTTGAATCCTGGAGCTGGGCTGTAAGGATCGTCACACCATGCTCCTTAAGCCATGTGATGCATTCTTCCGAAGAGCAAGCCACACACGGTACGCTGAAGATAGCCCCGATAGAGGAACGGATAAGATTGGGATTGAAAAGGTCCGTCAATGGATCGCAGACAATGACGGCAGTAGCACCGGCAGCATCTGCAGAGCGGAGTATGGCACCGAGATTTCCTGGCTTCTCGACACTTTCGAGGATAACATATAGCGGAGCACTGTCCTTTTTGGGAATATCTTCCAGCGCAAGATGACGCGCCTTGATTTCTGCGATAACACCTTCCGTACCACCACGATAAGCTATCTTATCGTAGATAGCAGGAGTAACTCCGAAAACTGTTGCCTTCGGACATTTCCGTGCTAAGATAGAATCTGCGTCGTCGTGGTTCTCTACCATCTCCTTCGCCCACTCAGTATTTCCCAACTGAGCCGAAGAATCCATGATTTCGGGACAAGCAAATACGGTCACGATATCGAAACCGGCATCGAGACAATGTTGTAGTTCGCGTTGACCTTCAACAACGAAACTACCGCTTTTTCTGCGTTCCGAAGACTTTTGCTGCAACAACTGCAGACGCTTGATTTTCGGGTTTTGAGCGCTGGATAAAAGTTCCATTAGTCAAGTTATTAGTTGATAGTTAAAATCTGTCACACAACATCCGTTAATCCCCCCAAAACGTGGCTGATTTGGCTGATGATCGTGTATCGCTTATTTCGACTGGATAAAGCTGACAACCTGGTCGGCGATGGCACGCATACCCTTCTGAGAGGGATGTCCTGACTGCTTATCAATATCGTGGAGCATGATGTAGGGAACACCGAAATGACGGCAGATAACCTTCATGGATTCGGTGTGCTCTTCCTTGAGTTCCGTATTGATGATGATATACACCTTAGCGAGCGGATAACTTTGGCGCATCGTGCAAAGGAGACGGGCGAAAGACGGGCGGAAATACCACATATCGTTTTCGGTCCAGTTGGCCCACTTGTATTCACCGACCTTCTCCCCCGTCCAAGAGTCATTGGTGCCAGGGAGACAAAGGATGATATCAGGATTTCCAAGATAAGCCACACGGGTATTGAAAGAGCGGGGCTGGTAATTCTCGTTCTGATAGCCATAATAGCCAACAGTACTGCCACTCCACGAATTATTCATCTCGAGGTAGTAGCCCATCTTTTCGCATACCAGCCACCACCAGGTCTGCTGAGGAAGTTTCACATCGTTGGAGTCGCCCTTGCTGAACTGGCTTCCCTCAGGAGCGTACCAGGGTTCGTGGGTACTGGGAATGTAGCCTTCGAAAGTGGAATAACTGTCACCGAAGATAGTTACGCGTACTGTGTCCTTCTGAGCAAGGCACAGTACAGGAATGCAAAAGAATGCGAGGATTATCAGAAAATGAAAGACCTTTTTCATGAGTATTGAAAATGAGAGTTTTCCTAATGTTATTGGAGTGCGAAATTACAACAATTTTGCGGTTTTTCCTCTATTAAATGATAAAAAGGTGATTAAAATGTTTCTTTCTGTCGACTTTTAACACTTTTTGCAATACTTCTCACGCTTTTTTTGTACTTTTGCAATCTATCCGAAAACAATAAAAACTCAATAATATGAAGAAATTTCTACTCTTTATCGCTTTTGCTGCATTTGCAACGCTCCACATGGCAGCACAGACATCTCTCGAGAATCAGAAGAATCTCGTCGCACAGTTGAAGTCTCATATTGCAACTCCTTCTGTTGTACTCAAGGACGCTCAGCAGGCTGGTCCTCGCCGTGCTGAGGCTACGACAACTTATTTTGCCTACAATCCCATCTCTTTCTTTCAGTCCGCTTCTGGCTCTACGAAGGATGAGTATTTCATGTGCTTCACAAACGTTCCCTCAAACTACAATGAGGTGACAAGTTCCATCGAACTTTCAGAAGCCGGTATGATCCTCTATCTTGACCTCTATGCCAACAACAACGGCACAGATACCAAGTTTGCAGTCATTCCTTCCGGTGAATATATTGCAGGTGCAAACAGCAAGACCTACACCTACGACAAGGACTATTCCTATGTCGTTGTGATGGCAGCTGACGGCAGTAGCAAGGCTTTCCAGCTCGACGGCATCGTCAAGGTGAGCCGCAATGCCAACTACCAGTACACCATCATCGCCCAGTACAAGGATGCTGATGGTACCCTCCAGACCATGCAGACCACGCCTCTCGACATCAATTTCCGCGTCAATGGTGGTGGCGAGACTGGTCATATCCTTCCCCAGATCAATGCCGATGTCATCACCGACTACAATTCCTGCGTCGGTATCTACTATGGCAATCTCTATCAGTCCAATACCGGTAACATGCTCGTCAACCTCTACACGGGTTCCTACGATGAAAATGACGGTACGCAGACAGGTCCTGGCTACCTTGTTCAGCTCTGCCTCTTCAACACCCTTTTCGGTGTTCCTGAAGAAGCTTGTCTGAAGGCTGGTACCTACACCTGCAAGACGAATTTCTCCAAGTTCTCCTACTATCCCGGCATCGAATTGACAGCCTATGGCATCACCCAGATTTTGGGTTGCCAGGTTCAGAAGCGTGACTTCCAGGGTAATTATACCTACAGCTGTATCACGGGTGGTAAGGTTGATATTGAGGAAAATCCTGACGGAACCTACACCGTTGTTGTTGATATGACAACCGACGATAACCATATTGTCAAGGGATCCTTCACTGGTGGTGTCCGCATCATCGACTATAGTGATGACAAACCTGCAACACATGTTTCCAACCTCACCGACGATGTGGCTCTGAACCTTGATCAGATTCCCGTTGCCCGTCTGTGGCGTATGGACGATGTGATGAACAACAACGAACCTTATGGCCGTTGGACCCTCGATATAGGTTCCCGTGGTGGTCTTGATGAATGCATCAACCAAAACGGCGGTGACCTCATCCGTCTTGAACTCTTCTCCGACTATCGCTGGCACAACCTCGTTCCTTTCGGAACCTACGAAGTTCTCCCCAACACTTACGACCAGAGCGTCGAAATCTTCACGGCTCGTCCTGGCTATTTCTACAATGGCGGTGATCTGACGGGAACTTGCTATGAGCACATGGAAGAAGGTCGTTATCTCGTGATGGATCTTCTCGCTCCCATCGCTCAGGGAACAGTGAAGTTGACCGACAATTTTGATGGCACGACGACCATCGATATGAACTTCATCGACGATGCTGGTTTCACGATTGCTGGTTCATGGACGGGTCCCGTAGAATTGCAGACTGCCCGTGTTGAGGGTGAAGACGGTGTTGAGGGCATCCTCGGCGTCACCGGCACCCAGTCTCAGCAGACCATCTACGATCTCTCCGGTCGTCGCATCTCTCATCTCCACCCCGGCATCTACATCGTAAACGGCCAGAAGGTGGTGAAATAAGTATTTAGTTCATTAATCACTGAAAAAATATGAAACAGTATATTCTATTTGGCGTAATGGCTTTGATGACACTGGGCGCCAGCGCACAGAACAAAATGACCGTGGTGAAGACCAACGGCGAGAGTGATACCTTCTCTATGGCTGACGTCAAGAGCGTAACATTCCAGTCCGTTGTAGTCCAGAACAACCAGCTTCAGGTCCTCGATGCTGACGGTAAGACGGCGAAGTGGGACAAGCCCATTCTATATGCCAAGATGAAGGAATATAAAGGTATGGAGAAATTCTACCTCGTCCTCGATGAGTCCAGTTCGTTGACAGACCAATTGGTGACACCCCTTCTCACCCTCCGCCCCAGCATCTATAATCAGGGCGAATGTGATTTGACGAAGATGGAGGCTAACACCTGGAGCATTGACTTCGCCAGCGTCCAGCTCTATTCTCCCGACAATGAGTATATGCCCGTCCCCAATAACGGAACTCTGACGGTGAACCATGATGCCGGCACTGGAGAATACGAGATTAAACTCCATGTTCAGAACTACTATCCTTCAGCTTGGGGCGAAGGCGTCAATGGCAGCGGTGAGATTATCACTCTTTATTATAAAGGTATTCCCCAGGCCTATTGAATAATGTAATGAAAATGTAGACTTTGCCGTCTACAAATAGAAAATAATAGGAGATCGTCCATTGGGCGGTCTCCTTTGTGTTTTGCTATTTTATAATCTTTTTTCCATCTTGGATATAAATGGAAGAAGGACGATGAAGGCGTTGGCCTTGTAAGTTATAAAGTGTGGGAGAAACTATAGAGCGATTGATGGCTTGGATGCCCGACGGGGTGTCGTTGTAAGGGAAGGCGCCTGAGAGACCGACGAAGAAGAGTCCGCAGGTATAGGAATGTCCCATGCTGAGGGGACACTTCTCCTTCACAACCTGATCGCCGAAGGCATCGAAGACCGCCTGGGTGTTTTCGTAAGGAACAATCTCGTCCTTGGTAGCATAGTAGATGCGGACAGGATGACGCGGCTGCCAGTCCGCAGTGAGATTGTTATCCTCGAGACACTGCATGAGAGCCTGGTATTTTGCACTTTCAGGATCGAAGAGGTCAGGATGGAGAATTTCGCTGAGATAGACATTGTCGCCGTCATTCTCCAGATAGTTGAAGAAATAACTGCAGATGATGGTCTCCGATGAGGTCTTTCCGGCAATAGCAGCATCGACCTGCGCCTTATGGAGATTGTATTTGTCGGTATAGAATTCTTCTTCGCTCCATGCTCCAAGAACTTCAGGATAGGCCTCGAACATGGCAGTCAGCGTCATCGGAATAACACAAGGGTAACTGACACTTCCCCATGACATATAGGTTTTCAGGGTTGTGACAGGATTATACGGACCGTCACAGCAGTAGGAATAGTCCAATCGCCAGGGACCGTCGAGGTTGTTCTCCTCCATATAACGATGCACAGCGAGCGCATTGCCACCACCCTGAGAGGCCCCGGCGACATAGAGTTTCCAATGTTCCTTGAGGTGGGCCGTGGCACGTTCCTCGAAGATATGGTAGCCGGCAACGAGGGCATCATAGGAATTGATGGCGTTGAGGCGGTGGTTGAGATAAGCCTGAGGACGGTCCTTGCTGCTGCCGAAACCGATATAGTCGGGGATGATGACGAGGACATTCCCCGGTGCTGAGGCTTCATAGCAACTGGAATTCTTGAAATTCACACTCGGAGCCTTGGAATTGAGGGTGATGGTATAGTGCTCCATCAATACGATATTGTCAAGATCGGTGATGGTAGGACTCGTCTTCTTCCAGTTGGAACCGAGGCGCATAAAAGCGGAAAGCGTCACAGGCTTGCCGTCAGCATCAACGCTCTGATAGTTATAGGAGCACCAGGCAATGCCTGCGCCGTCGCTCGCCAGTCCCTGGTCGATGATTTCGTACCAGACATTGGTGTCCACGCCGTCGAGCGCCGCCATCTGGAGGGCCGAGCATAGTGCAAAAAAGAGAATGCAAATTCGTTTCATACGTCGGGGGTACTCAAGTTTTTTATTATTCAAGAATTTGTGATTTGGTGACTACTCTGCAGTGAGGTAATTATGAATTTTGAATTACCATCCGGCCGCATGGCTCTTAATTCAAAATTATCCTGCCACACGGAGTATTCTCAAATTCACTAATTCTTGATAAAAGAAAATCAATGGCGTTTTGTTGCCATATTCCAGAGCAAGACGAGGAGGCTGGTGAGGGAGAACACCAGTAGAAAATAGAGGCTCCAGTGGAGTGGGGCATAGGGTATGGCAGCCATCACGGGGATGCAGAAGAGGTAGTAGCAGAGGCTGTTCTTGCCGATGTAGGTCAGGGCAGGGGACCAGTTTTTCTTTTCCTTGAAGATATAGCAACAGAGGAGGGAGAAAGCGATGACGCCGAAGATTTCGCCAGGGATGAAGTATTTCTGGAGAAAAGAAAGAACCGCGAAGGGAGCAAAGACAACGACAGAAGCCGTGACGATGGCTTTCTTGTATTTTGCAAATCGATCCCCAAAGACAACGAGCCCGTAACCCACGATAAAGCATAGGTTGGAGACGTACCAATAGCGTCCTGCCCCTTCGTGCCATAATACTCCTATTAATAATAGATGGAGTAGGGCGAGGGAGAGGAGGACGTAGGGTTTATTAGGTTCAAGCGCTTCGCTTGGTTCAAGGGACGGTTCAAGAGGTTCAAGCGCTTCGCTTGGAGATAAAGGTTTATAGAGTTTATAGAGGGCGAAGAGAACGATGTAGTTGAGAAGGATGATTTTGAAGAACCAAAGGTCGGTGCCGTCGGGGAAGGACAGCCAGAGGGTATTCCCAAAATCAAGGGTTACACCGTTTCCGAGGCGACGTTGAACGTAGAGTACGAGGGTTATCAGGACAAAAGCGAAGATGAGGGGTTTGAAGAGTTTCCATACTCGTTCGCCGAGATAATGCCAGGTGAGATGGTCCTTGTGCTTTTCGAGGGAGTGTCCGAGACCGTATCCCGAGAGCAGGAAGAAGAGTCCACAGCCCAATATGCCATAATCAGGAATCAGCAATGCGCGGCATAGCACGCTGTGAAAAACCTCGTACTCATTCAGCGAATGAGCGAGGATGATCATCAGCATTGCAATGCCACGCATTCCATAGCCGGAGTCGTAGGAAATTGAATATGACAAGATATTTGATAATTAAGAATTAAGAATTATGAATTTTGAATTACCATGCGGACTCAAGCATCGCGCCAACGTTAATTCATAATTCAAAAATCATAATTATATCTTACTCCCACTCAATAGTTGCTGGGGGCTTGGAAGAGATGTCGTAGCATACGCGGTTGACACCCTTCACCTTATTGATGATGTCGTTGCTAACCTTTGCCATGAAATCATAGGGAAGATGAGCCCAGTCAGCTGTCATAGCGTCACTGGAGGTCACCGCACGGAGTGCAACGGGATTTTCGTAGGTTCTCTCGTCACCCATAACACCTACAGAACGAACGTCGCTGAGGAGGATGGCTCCAGCTTGCCAGATCTGGTCGTAGAGGCTGACTTCGATTTCACCGTTCTCCAAATTTGCAGGGACACCGGCAGCGAGAACACGACGTGCCTCTTCACCACTGAGACGAACCTTGTATTCACGGAGACCACGGATGAAAATATCGTCAGCATCCTGGAGGACACGAACCTTTTCACGGGTGATATCGCCAAGGATACGAACTGCAAGACCGGGACCGGGGAAGGGATGACGAGTGATGAGATGTTCGGGCATGCCCATAGAACGACCGACACGACGAACTTCGTCCTTGAAGAGCCACTTCAAAGGTTCGCAGAGCGAGAGGTGCATTTCTTCAGGAAGACCACCAACATTGTGATGACTCTTGATGACCTTACCCGTAATGTTTAGACTTTCAATGCGGTCGGGATAGATAGTTCCCTGAGCGAGCCACTTGGCATCGGTAATCTTGCGGGCTTCAGCATTGAAGACTTCGACGAAGTCACGACCGATAATCTTACGCTTCTGCTCGGGTTCACGAACACCGGCGAGGTCTCCGAGGAATTTCTCTGATGCGTCAACACCGATAACATTGAGGCCGAGGCACTCGTAGTCACGCATCACATCCTGGAACTCGTTCTTACGGAGCATACCGTGATCGACGAAGATACAGGTGAGTTTGTTGCCGATGGCCTTGTTTAGGAGAACGGCAGCAACAGAGGAGTCAACACCACCGGAGAGACCGAGGATAACGCGGTCGTCGCCAATCTGTTCCTTGAGTTCGCGAACGGTAGTCTCCACGAAGGAGTCAGCACTCCAGTCCTGACGTGAACCGCAGATGTTTACAACGAAGTTCTTCAGGAGGAGGCTACCCTGGAGAGAGTGGAAAACTTCAGGATGGAACTGCACGCCCCAAACTTCCTTTTCACCGTTGGCAGCGGGGATGTGGTAGGCGGCATTTTCAACCGTTTCCGTAGAACCGATGACATGAGCGCCTTCGGGAATACGGGTGATGGTGTCACCGTGACTCATCCATACTTGACTGTTGTCGTCAAAACCTTGGAAAAGAGGATTCTGCTTGTCAAGACTGACAAGATTCTGGCGGCCATATTCACGGCTTCCTGCGGGTTCAACCTTACCACCGTAGATGTGGCTCATGAACTGAGCACCGTAGCAGATGCCGAGGATGGGGAGGCGGCCACGGATGTTGCTGAGATCGACTTGGAAGGCTTCAGGGTCATAGACAGAGAAGGGACTTCCGCTGAGGATGACACCGATGACGCTTGGGTCGTCATGAGGGAACTTGTTGTAGGGGAGGATTTCGCAGAAAGTGTCCAGTTCACGTACGCGGCGACCGATAAGTTGCGTGGTTTGTGAACCAAAGTCAAGGATGATGATTTTCTGTTGCATATTAAGTTTAGAATTGAGTGCTTAATCAGCGCAAAGTTACGATATCTCCGTTGAGTGGCAAAGATTATCCCGTTAAAATGTAATCGACAAAGCAAAAAAGACAGTATTTCGCAATTTTTGATTAAAAAAAAACAGATTTTTTGTGCCTCATATAAAATATTATTGTAATTTTGTGGGCGAAAACGATAAGTACGTCGTTTTTCAAAAGAAAATCAGTTTAACATATTTATTAACCCATAAAAAATTTAAATCAAATGACAAAAGTTGCTATTAACGGTTTCGGTCGTATTGGTCGTCTCGCATTCCGTCAGATGTTCGAGGCTGAAGGTTATGAAGTGGTTGCTATCAATGACCTCACCAGCCCCAAGATGCTCGCTCACCTTCTCAAGT
>DCHS01000024.1 GCA_002314875.1 Prevotellaceae bacterium UBA1746 | reverse complement strand
AACCGTTATGTACATGGTTGCGGCACTCATTCCCGAAGTATCGCGGAAGCAGCTGGTAAATGATTGGCTTGGGCATATCAGGCTAGGCTTTTGCGTATTCGGGTGATGAGGTTCTGAAGTACCTGTCCCGGACCATAGTCGTAAAATTCTTCAGCTCCGTCAGTAATCATGTTCTTAACGCTCTCAGTCCATCTGACCGGAGAAGTGAGCTGGGCCATAAGGTTGGCTTTGATTTCTTCCGGGTCGGTATGTGGAAGTGCATCGACGTTCTGATAGACAGGGCATACTGGCTTTGAGAACGAAGTCGAGGCAATGGCCTCGGCAAGTTCCTGGCGGGCAGGTTCCATAAGAGGTGAATGGAAAGCGCCGCCGACTGTGAGGGGAAGAACTTTCTTTACTCCGGCCTCCTTGAGCTTGACTGTGGCGGCCTCAATTCCGGAGAGTGTGCCTGAAATGACCACCTGGCCGGGACTGTTGAAATTAGCAGCAACTACGATATCGCTATCTATACTCTTGCATACCTCATCGACCAGTTCGTCGGCAGCTCCCACGACAGCGGCCATTGTGCCCTGCTGCATGTCGCAGGCTTTCTGCATGGCCATAGCACGCTTCGATACCAGCGTCAGGCCGTCTTCGAAAGAGAGGGCACCGGCAAAACAAAGAGCAGAAAACTCACCCAGTGAATGTCCGGCAACCATGTCGGGCTGATACATGCAACCCATAGTCTTTGCAGCCATCACTGAGTGGATGAATACTACCGGTTGTGTCACTTTTGTCTGGCGGAGGTCTTCTGCCGTACCGGAAAACATCATTTCGGTAATATTGAAACCAAGAATCTCGTTGGCCTGCTTGAACATGTCGCGTGCCAGAGCAGAGTTGTCGTAGAAATCCTTGCCCATGCCTGTGAACTGGGCGCCTTGTCCGGGAAATACGTATGCTTTCATCTCAAATGTTTTAATATTTGTTGCAAAAATACTATTTTTACCCGGCAATAAAAGAACAAATCTATGAAACATCTTTTTTCACTTGTCGCAATAGCCTTTCTGTCCGGTACAATATCTGTATATGCGCAGTTGGACACAAAGAAACCGTACTCTCAGCGCATGGTTGAGTCGTTGAGTCTCCAGACATTCAACAATAATGAACATCCGACTTCATTAAGCAATACCAACTTCGGTTACGTGACGGGTCTGGTAGCAAAGAGCATGCTCGAAACATACGGCTTGTACCATGTTGACAGCTACTATCAGGTTGCCAAGCAGTATGCAGACAGCCATCTGACTGATGATGCGGCAGCGCCGTTGAACATTCACGACAACGACATCGACGCTATCAATGCCGGCAAGATTTTCTTCGACCTTTACCGCTTCAGCCTTGAGGAGGGAGACGGAAAGTCGGCAGAAAAATACAAGGCGGCGGCAACCTACATGTATGACAAGCTTAAAAACCATCACACCCGCATTCAGGCTCCGCTTCCTGGTGCCGGCTGCTTCATCCATAAGGGCAGATATCCCGACCAGATGTGGTTGGACGGACTGTATATGGGTGCCGCTTTTCTGGCAGGCTACGAGGCGACTTTCGGCGAGGGTACAAAAGAGGACTGGGCTGACATTGCTCTGCAGTTCAAGACTATACACAAATATACCTGGGACAGCGATGTGGAGCTCAACTATCATGTATGGTCGGCAAATCCAACGGATGAGAATTCTTTCTGGGCAAAGAGGGATGAACCCTATAAAGGTTGTTCCCCCAATTTCTGGGCCCGTGGCGAGGGATGGTATTTCGCTGCATTGGTCGATGTTCTTGCTGTTATGCCAAAGAACCATCCCGACTATCCAGACCTGCTGGAGATTTTCCGTCAGGTTGCTAAAGGAGTAGCAAAATGGCAGGACAAGAGCGGATGCTGGTATCAGTTGCTCCAGTACGACGACCAGGTGACGGGCGACGGCAAGGGTGATACAATTAACGGCAAAGTCTATAATGTCGGTACGCAGGCAAATTATCTTGAATCCTCAGCCTCAAGTATGTTTACCTACGCCTATTGCAAGGGCATCAGTCTTGGGCTGCTCCCAAAGAGTTACATCAAGGTGGCACGCAAGGCATTCAAGGGGATTCTTGAAAATTTCATTACAGAGAATCCCGACGGCAGCATAAACATTCTCCAGAGTTGCGCCTCCTGCGGACTTGGCCCGGCCAAGAATCCTTCACGCTGCGGAACAATCAACTATTATCTCTGTGGAAGTGACACTTTCATTACCATGAACGAAGGAAAAGCCATCGGTGCCTTCACCATGGCCGCCTGCGCCTACGAGCAGCTCACCCGCAAGTAATTCAGAAAACCAGCGGCTGGCCGTCGGAGGTTAATGGACCTGAGAAATAGAATCATCTGTCAGCAGATAATGTGTACTTCTTCCGCTATTATCTGACGAAACAAGGACTCCTTTCTCTATGAGATCAGTAATATCACGCAGAGCTGTAGCCTGTGATGTCTTTGTGATTTTTGCCCACTTAGAAGACGTGAGATAGCCGTCAAACCCGTCCCAAAGTTTATTTACAATTTTCACCTGTCTCTCATTCATAGCGACCTCTCTATTGCGGCTCCAGAACGAGGCTTTGGCGACAACTCTCAGGACTGTGCGCTCTGAATGCTCAAGAGCCTTTTTCATTGCATGAAGGAACCATTGAAGCCACAGAGTAATGTCTGGAGAGCCTGATGTTGTCTTCTCAAGAATTTCATAGTACCCTTTTTTTTCATGCAGTATTTCGGCAGACATACTGTAGAACCGGTGAGATATACCATCAGCCCGAGAAAGAAGCATGTCTGTTATCGTCCTGGTAAGTCGGCCGTTTCCGTCATCGAACGGATGGATTACAACGAACCATAAGTGCGCGATTGCAGCCTTCAGTACGGGGTCAGTTTCTGTCTCATTCTCCACCCAGTCAATGAAAGCGTTCATCATTGCCGGTACATCTGCAGATGGCGGCGCCTGATAATGAACCTTCTCTTTGCCTAGTGCGCCGGAGACAACTTGCATAGGCTCCTCTCCCGTTCGATATGAGGCAACGGTTATCTGAAATATTCCGCTCCTCCCTGTAGGAAACAGGGCTGCGTGCCAATTGAAAAGCCGTTGTTCGGTCAATGGCAGATTGCAGGACCTGACCGCGTCAATCATAACCTGAACGACTCCTTCGGTGTAATGATCCGGCTCGGGCAGGCCTTCATATTCAAGTCCAAGATGGTGGGCGACAGACGACCTGACCATATCAGCATTAAGGATTACGCCCTCTATTTCCGACGAACGTAAAACATCCTCAGTCATAACATCAAGAGACGTACTGTTCTGCATGTCAAAACCAAGCCCACTCATCATTCCCACTATCCGCCCTTCGAGATTCCTGACCTCTGAAAGAAGGTTAATGAGGCTATCGGAATCCCATCTGAACTCAGGCCATCCTGTATGCTCCCAAATATATCGAGGTGCCATATCGCATTATAATTTTTCGTCCCAAAAATAACACAATGATGCGAATAACCCAAATAATCCAATCATAATATGACGCGAATGCTGCTGCTAATCTCGTCATGTCCCCAAATTCCCATGAACGAGGGCGAGGCAATCGGTGCCTTCACCATGGCCGCCTGCGCCAACGAGCAGCTTACGCACAAATAGTCTTGCTATCTTACATACTCCAAGTCACCAAGCATACGGTCGATGACACTGATAAAATTATGCTTGAAGACTTCACTTTGCTGGTATTGCTTATAGAGTGACATATCTCCCTTACGCTGCTTACGCATAATTCGGTCAATGATGGCCATCATTGCCGCTGCAACCGCCTGCTGGTCAGGATTACCAACTACAAGTGTCTGATAGTCCTCATCATCTGCAACAGCCTTTGCAACACCAATCAACTTTGCCTTCTGCTCACTGGGGGTAGTCTCCCATCCCTTAAACCAGCGCTCATTGAACTCCTTGAGAATCTGGTCAAGCGGATCGGCCGGTTCTTCGTTACCGCCACCTGCATTTGCCATGACAGGTTTATTCGGATCGACAACAGCCTCACCTGCATCAAGAGTAATAGTTTCATTCAGAGATGTGCGACGTAAGCCATAAGTGTTCAAATCGACTGAATCCAATAGGTCTTTCAAGTCAGTTTCGCCAGGCTTGTCTATATGAAGGCTCGGGATAAGATAACGGAGGAACCAGAACAGCTTTTCCCAATCAGGCATTTCGAATTGCATAATTGCCGCCACTTTCGAATAGACCTTAACGAACTGCTTGCACTTCATCTTGAAGTCCGGCTTTCCGTTCTCCTCCCATTCAATTCCGGTATTGAACCGTTCAGCGCAGATGTCAAGGATTGGAGCCCATTTGTCTGCGTATTCTCCATGAATGTACAAGTCCATGAATTTATTAACATCGTCCATGTCGAAGACACCGAATGACAGAAGAGTGTTCTTGAGCTGGTGCAGAATGTTCACGTCGGTTGCTTCTGACAGAGTTGTAGTTGTGTAGAAGGGATCGAAAGCGTCCTTAATGCACTCCTTCGTATTGTAGAAGTCGAGGATAAATAGGTCTTCGGAGATTTTGCCGAGGTCCGGAGCTGCCCGATTAAGACGTGAAAGGGCCTGTACCGCCAGGACACCATCAAGTGGTTTGTCGATGTACATGGCACAGAGCTTTGGCTGGTCGAACCCCGTCAGATACTTATTGGCCACCACCAGTATGCGATAGTCCTCGGAATCAAACATTTCGGCTGTCTTCGTGTCGGGGAAACCATTCAGTCCTGCCTCAGTATAAGGCTGCCCATATTCCGACATTCCTTCAGCTACCATACCGTAGGAAAAGTAATCCTCAACCTCATAATCTGTGTTTGAATAGATGTTCTTCTTGCCTGACAGTTTCTTCTCTCCCGAAAAGGCAATGAGCAACCGGAACGGCATTTTCTTCTCCTCCATCAGATTCTTCAATGCCTTGTAATAGAGGATGGCGCACTCGATGTCCTTTGTCACCACCATCGCCTTTGCCTTACCTTTCAGTTTATGATTTCGATATATCTTGGCATCAAAATGAGTGAGCATGACTTCTGCTTTGGCAAGTATGGTCTTTTCGTCACGCTCGACTGCCTGACGCAAGAGTCTCTGAGCCTTGTCATTGTTGTACTCGGGGTTCTCCTCTATACTCTTGGTCAGCTCATAGTAGCTCTTGTAGGTGGTATAATTGGTAAGCACGTCCAGGATAAACTGTTCCTCTATGGCCTGTTTCATGCTGTAAAGGTGGAATGGATGAAACTTGCCTTCGGCGTCCTCAGTGCCGAAGCGCTCAAGTGTCTCTTTCTTGGGTGTGGCAGTGAAAGCGAAGTATGAGCTGTTGCTGCTCATTTTGCGGTCTTTCATCAGCTTCTCCAAAAGTGCATCTGTATCGCCACCGCCGACATCAGGGTCCTTCTGTATTGTTGCATTGAGCTTGTCGGCAGCCAACCCCGACTGAGAACTGTGTGCTTCGTCGATGATGACAGCAAAGTTGTGGTCGGAAACATCGGCAATTGCATCACAGATAAATGGAAACTTTTGGATAGTTGTTATGATGATACGCTTATTGTTCTCGATGGCCTCCTTCAATTCCTTTGATGAATCTGCATGGGCTACAATCTTGTCACTCTGACCGAAAGCCTTGATGTTATCTGTAATCTGCTTATCCAGAAGCCGACGGTCAGTTACTACGATTACAGAGTTATAGAGAGGTGCATCGACAGCCCGTGCACGAACCGCATCCATCGAGTCTGGACAAACCTTTATTAACTTGAATGCCAGCCAGGTAAGGGAGTTGGACTTTCCAGAACCTGCCGAATGTTCAATAAGATATGTTTTACCTACGCCCTTTTCAGCAACATCCGCTATCAGTTTGGTAACGGCATCCAACTGGTGGTATCGGGGGAAAATCAGTTTCTTCGCATTTTTCATGATGTGCGAAACCTTTTTCTGCGTTTTGGCTTCATCATAATCGAAGAGAACATAGTTCATGATGATGTCAGATACGATGTCCTTCTGTAGAACTTCCTCCCACAGATATGATGTCTTATAACCGCCATTGGTGTTTGAAGGATTACCGGCGCCCTGCCCATTTGGAAGCCCTTTGTTGAAAGGCATAAAGAAAGTTTTTTCCAAATTGAGTTTAGTGGTGAAGAATACTTCATCCTTATCTAAGGTGAAATGGGCAAGACAACGGCCATAGTTCAAGAGAGGCTCTTTCGGGTTACGCTCGACTGACTTATACTGCTTTTGTCCGTCGTATTTGGCGGTCTGATGCGTCCATGGGTTCTTCAGTTCGAATGTAAAAATCGGCAGACCATTCACGAACAGCACCATATCAATCTCCAAACCGGGGTTCTGGAGGGAAAAAGTCTGTTGGCGTGTGATGGAGAACTGGTTGGCGGCATAGTCTTTCCTTGATTGCTCCGAGTCGGCTGCTGAGGGCTTGGGGTAGAACAGCGTCAGATGGATATTGTTCAGGCTGATACCTCTTCTAAGCACTTGAATGATGCCAAAGGTCCTGATGTCTGTATCAATCTGCTTCCCGACAGCCGACTTCAAGTCTTTCCCGACAAACTTGTCCAGTTCCCCCTTTTGCGTTGATTCCAGAAACGACCAAAGGCGACGCTGATCCAGTGCCAACTTTTTATCCATGTCCGTGGGCACACCCCAGTAATAGTGCTGTGCATCCGGCGACTGGTTGTCGGGATTGGTTTCTCCCGCCTCTTTGCGTCCTTCTATAGTGGAGCCAACGAGGGCACGCTCAATAAGTGCTTCGAAGGCTTGTTCGTCAGTCTTGCTTATAGTCATGATAATCTGTCTATTGATTATTTTCTATCATTTTACGGACTTCCTTGTCAAAGTCGGAATCTATTTTTTGTGTTTTATTGAAGATGTCATATTCAGCAGCGGCTTTTTCATCGGCCATAGCTTTTGAAATTTTGCCTTTGTCGGGAAGAATCTTATACTTGCGGAAAGAGATGAACTCATTCACGCTAGTGGCAAATTGCTTCATATTGAATGTGTTTTCACGTTCTATGAGGTCTTCTATATAATCGAAATAACCGGAAACTAATCTTTCCAGTTGATGAATCTCTTTTTCCTCAAGATAGTTTTTGGCAATCTTGGTGTCGGATTTGAGTATTCTTCCATCTGGAGAGTTTTTCCAAGTTTTAAGACCCATGTTTTCCTTTTCATGGTCGGCATGGGTGTAAATTATTTCGGGAGCAGTTTGGCCTGTGATGGCATAATGGAAACGGTTTTGAACCATCATGAAGAACTCCTTGGTCACCTCTGATTTTGCATCGTAGTCGATAGAGCATTCGGCGAATATGTCGGTTATCTGTTGCCATATACGGCGCTCACTTGCTCGGATAGAGCGGACCCTTTCAAGCAGTTCTCGGAAATAGTCTTTGCCGAAAACGGCTTTGCCCTGTTTCAGACGTTCGTCATCCATGGCAAAGCCTTTGCGGATATACTCATTCAGGACTTTGGTGGCCCACTGGCGAAAACGAGTGGCACGCAACGAGTTCACACGGTAACCCACAGCGATGATGGCGTCGAGGTTGTAGAAATCAACATCTTTAGTTTGAGTTTTACCTTCTATTGCACCATGTTGTGTGGTTATTTCCATTTTGGAAACAACCACTTCTCTATCAAGTTCACCTTCTTCAAAAACATGACTCAAATGTTTGTTTACAGCAGGTACACCAACACCAAAAAGCATTGCCATAGCTTTCTGTGAACACCAGATGGTTTCGTCTTTGACCACCACCTGCACATTGCCTTCCTCTTCCGGAAGATTATACAATATGAAGTCTATCTCTTGCATTTCTTATTTTGTTACCTTTACTTTACCCGTTACTACATCGTTGATAATTATCTGCTTACGCTCTTGGAGAAGAGCGATTAAAGTCTTATGCGCTTCTACAATCTGATCAATTTTGCCAGTCTCAATGTTCAGAAAATCAACAATATCTTTTTGTTCTTCGATTGTTGGTAGGGGAATCCGAAGATTTGCATATTTATCTGCTCCAATATTTTGGATGGTAGCTTGGATAAAAATACTATTTTTCCAAGAATCATATATACCAGAGCGAGTATAATACATCAAGTACCGTGGTAGAAGCATATCAGACACTTGCGCTTTGATTAAATATCCAGCAAAGCAAGCTTTAATGTCTTCATCAAATAAATATGTCTTGCCCGCAGTCGCACCACTTCTTGCAAACAAAATGTCTCCTTTTGATAACAGATATGGTTCAGCTTTTAGGGGAGGAAGTGACCTAAAAGTATCAGGCTTCAATGTGCCATTTTCATCTATATCGGTTATTCGAATATAACGAGGATATGAGGGATCTTCACTTTCGGCACTTTCGTTTGCTCCATACATCAAACTTTCTTTTAGCAAGTGCTTCAATCTATATAATCTCCAAGAATCACAGATCTCCCCAATCCAATCCACGCCGCTATCCTTCATCTTCACATCTGGATTCAACCCTTTGGTGACAGCATTGTTGATGATAATCTGCTTGCGCTCGTTTAAGAGGTCAATCATTTTCTGCTGCTGCGCAATGGCGGAGTCGATCTTGGCGATAGCAGTGTCAAGGTATGCGACCATAGCATCTTGCTCCTCTCGTGGTGGTATTACAGTAAGAACTTGTCCAAAGTCATCTGTGTACATTCGCCAACGTGAAGGAATGACACCTGTTGAATGGCGAGCAAACTCTGCAAGGTACATAGGTGTCTTATACAGATAGTGCATGAATTTGGGGTTCGAACCATCTGTTAATCTGTAGATGCAATATGCCGGGCTGACTATGCCATTATATGCAGAAACACCAAGACCACCCATCCATGCAAGCATGATATTGATGACCAAGTCGTTCTCTTCGACCTTCTTGTAGCCTTTTAACGATTCGCTCCTTGAATCTGATTTTGCAGGTGTGATACCATCATATTGTGATACTGACAACAAATCTTCTGAACTGTTCTCTGATGTAGAAAACTGTTCTTGCCATAAGTATTTGGACTTGATAGTTGTCCAATGACTCGGTATCTCTCCAAGCCAATGTACGCCGCTATCCTTATATTCGCTGTATCTCTCCATACCTTACTATTTCAGATTGTCTTTTTCAAGATACATCAACTTAGTTTCAATCTCTTCTATGGAAGGAATCATACCTTCAACGGCAGTTGGATAGAGTTTCTCCAAGTCATATTCAGATATGCCGATAGGTAGGTTGCTACCTTCAAGTGCATATTGAGCCAAAAGATTGTCTTTACTCTTACAAATGAGCAAACCTATCGTAGGATTATGATGTGGTTGTTTCAAAATATGGTTGCATGCTACAACGTATCCATTTAATTGCCCAGCATCAGGAAAATCGAATTCTCCTATCTTCACTTCAATGACAACGTAGCAATTAAGCGGGATATGGAAGAAAAGCAGATCAACAAACTTTTCTTTTTCTCCTATCAGCAAGCGATATTCCTTACCTACATACGCAAAGCCAGTGCCCAGTTCTACAAGAAACTCCGTGATGTTCTTCAGTAGAGCATCCTTTAAAATTTTCTCGTTGTAACGGCCACGAATACCAGCAAAAGCGAAATTATACGGATCTTTCGTAATCTCATTGGCAAGGTCGCTCATGGGTTCTGGCAGCGTATTTTTGAAGTTGGTAATGGCTTTGCCTTCACGCTCATATAGGTTGCTGCCTATCCAAGACTCCAACACAGCACGACTCCAACCTTCCTTGATTGTCTTGTTAACGAAGAAAAGAGCTTTGTTGCGATCACCATTAACCTTATCCATTATGACACAATGGTGTCCCCATGGAATTTGGAAAAGTCCAACAACTTGTTGGAAATTTTGAGATGATTCTAATTCTCCACCAACTTGGTGGAAAAATTCACTCGCACTCTTCAGGGTGTTGCTCTCTAATTTTCCCACAACCTGTGGGAAAATTTCATCATCTTGATTATAAAGAAGATAGAACTTCTTGCAGTAATAGATATTACTTCTCGACAAGCCCTCCACACCTGGCAACTCAGTTTGCAGATCTTTGCTGAGTTGAGCAATTACACCCTGTCCCCAACGCTCTTCTACATTCATCTTTACGATGTCTCGGCCCAACAACCAGTTGAAAAGGAGTTTTTCGGCATTCACCTTTACCGCTGCCTTTATCTGACTATTCCTATATCTTTTACTGAGTTCATTAATCCACTCAATATATGAATTATCTGTTATCGTGATGTTTTTCATAATTGCCTTCCTTACTTCAGATCAAACAATGACTTAATGAAGCCCTGACTCTGCTCATCGAGTGCAAGAATGTCTTTCTCATTCTCTTCAAGTGAGCGTAGCGGTGCTGGCTTGTAGAAATACTTGTTGAACGAAATCTCGCAGCCAATCTTTGTTGGAGGAATATTAATCCAAGCATCAGCCACGTATGGGCGAACCTCACGCTGGAAGTATTCGTAAATGTCTTCCTTGACTGGTATCTTCTCAGAATCACGGAGGTCGCTATCTGTCTCATACTCGATATAAGCACCCTTTGTCCCTGGCACATAACCATAGTCGGTGAGATTAGCAGCATCAATGCCGAATACAGACTCCAGTTTCTCAATGTCCTTGCTGTTGGCTTTGTGTTCCTTCTTGATGACAGGTGCAGCGTTCGGATCGGTGACGGACATGGCACGTGCGATCGTATTGAGGGCAGCACCTTTTACATCAAGTTTGAGAGCCTTGGCTGTATCTGCAACTTTCTTCGAGAATACATTGAAGTCCATGTAAATCTCTGTGCCGATAGCCTTCAGGAGAGCCTTGGCGGCATTCTGGAGTGAACGGCGGTCTTCCCAAGCCTTGACCGAGATAAGTTTTGCCAATTTCTTGTCTGTCATCTTTATCTCGTTCTCGTTCAGGTACTCCTTGATGCTTGTAATCTCAGAGTCAAGGCCGGAGAATACACGTTCTCCATAGGTCTGATACAGCCACTTACTCATTTCGAGGTCGCTGTTGTCGTAGAGCATTTCGTCTATCTTGAGAGCATTGAACTGGCTCTTCAAACGCAAAGGGCGCTCGATAGTGACATTGTAGTAGCGGAAGTCGTCACCGTCAAAAATCTTGGAACCGAGTTTGTTTTCTTCGTCAGCCTCTTGCTCTACAAAATCCATATAAACCTTCAGGATGGCATCACGGTACTGGTCTGAAATAGTACAGTTTCGTGAACCTTGGTTCTTTCTCAATTTCTCGAAAGCCTGTGAAGCGTCTATGAGCTGTACCTTACCCTTGCGGGCGTCCGACTTTCTGTTTGTAAGAATCCATACGTAGGTGGAGATACCAGTGTTGTAGAAAATGTTATTTGGCAACTGTACGATAGCATCAACCAAGTCATTCTCGATAAGATAACGACGTATATTGCTCTCGCCACTACCAGCATCACCGGTAAAGAGGCTTGAACCGTTGTGGATGGATGCGACTCTTGCGCCTTGTGGTTGGTATTCCAGTGGCTTCATCTTATCAACTTCCTCCAGAATGAACAGAAGCTGACCGTCTGATGTACGAGGGGTGCAATCCAAGACCTCTTCCTCACCTTCAAAATTGGTAAGAGAAAGTTCGAAGCGATGGTCAAGGAGGGCTTTCTCATGATATATCTTCTCCTTGTC
>DCHS01000046.1:83845-96875 GCA_002314875.1 Prevotellaceae bacterium UBA1746 | reverse complement strand
AGCAGGAGCGTGGTATCACCATCACCTCTGCTGCAACCACCGCATTCTGGAACTATAACGGTGACAAGTATAAGTTCAACCTCATTGACACTCCGGGACACGTTGACTTTACTGCAGAAGTAGAGCGTTCACTCCGTGTACTCGACGGCGCTGTTGCTACTTACTGTGCAGTAGGTGGTGTTGAGCCCCAGTCTGAAACTGTATGGCGTCAGGCTGATAAGTACAATGTTCCCCGTATCGGTTATGTAAACAAGATGGACCGCTCTGGTGCTGACTTCTTCGAAGTAGTTCGCCAGATGAAGGACGTCCTCGGTGCAACTCCTTGCGTTATCTCTGTACCTATCGGTGCTGAAGAAAACTTCAAGGGTATCGTTGACCTCATCAAGAATAAGGCTATCCTTTGGCACGATGAAACCATGGGTGCTGAATATGACATCGAAGAGATTCCTGAGAACCTCAAGGACGAATGCGAAGAATGGCGTGGCAAGATGATCGAGCTCGCTGCTGAGCAGGACGAGACTCTCATGGAGAAGTACTTCGAAGATCCCGACAGCCTCACCGAAGAAGAAATCGTTGCAGCAATCCGTAAGGGTTGTCTCGCACTCGATATCGTTCCTATGACCTGTGGTTCTTCTTTCAAGAACAAGGGTGTTCAGACTCTTCTCGACTACGTATGTATGTTCCTCCCCAGCCCCCTCGATACTCCCGCTATCGAAGGTGTTAACCCTGAAACTGGTGAGACCGAATCACGTCGTCCCTCTGAAGATGACAAAACCTCTGCTCTTGCATTTAAGATTGCTACCGACCCCTATGTTGGTCGTTTGACCTTCTTCCGTGTTTACTCTGGTAAGATTGAAGCAGGTTCTTACGTTTACAACGTACGTTCTGGTAAGAAGGAACGTATCAGCCGTATCTTCCAGATGCACTCTAACAAGCAGAATCCTGTTGAAGTTATTGGTGCTGGTGATATCGGTGCTGGTGTAGGTTTCAAGGATATCCGCACTGGTGATACCCTCACCGAAGAAGGTGCTCCCATCATCCTCGAGTCTATCGAGTTCCCCGATCCCGTTATCGGTATCGCAGTAGAGCCCAAGACTCAGAAGGACCTCGACAAGCTCAGCAATGGTCTTGCTAAGCTTGCAGAAGAAGACCCCACCTTCACCGTACGTACTGATGAGCAGAGCGGCCAGACCGTTATTAGCGGTATGGGTGAGCTCCACCTCGATATTATCATCGACCGTCTGAAGCGTGAATTCAAGGTAGAATGTAACCAGGGTAAGCCCCAGGTTAACTACAAAGAAGCTATCACCAAGACCGTTACTAACTTCCGTGAAGTTTACAAGAAGCAGTCCGGTGGTCGTGGTAAGTTCGCTGATATCATCGTTAACGTTGGTCCCGTTGATGACGATTTCGAAGGCACAGGTCTTCAGTTCGTTAACAGCGTAACTGGTGGTCGTATTCCTAAGGAATTCATCCCCTCTGTTCAGAAGGGCTTCGAGAACGCTATGAAGTCAGGTGTTCTTGGTGGTTATCCCATGGATAGCCTCAAGGTAGAACTCGTTGATGGTAGCTTCCACCCCGTTGACTCTGACCAGTTGTCATTCGAAATTGCAGCTCTTCAGGCTTACAAGAACACCTGTGGCCAGGCTGGTCCTGTCCTCATGGAGCCCATGATGAAGCTTGAGGTTGTAACTCCCGAAGAAAACATGGGTGATGTAATCGGTGACCTTAACAAGCGTCGTGGTCAGGTAGAAGGTATGGAAAACAGTCGTAGCGGTGCTCGTATCGTAAAGGCTGTCGTACCCCTCTCTGAAATGTTCGGTTACGTTACAGCTCTCCGTACCATCACTTCCGGTCGTGCTACCAGCTCTATGCAGTACGATCATCACGCTCCCGTTTCCAACAGCATCGCTCGTGCCGTACTCGAGGAAGTTAAGGGTCGCGTAGATCTTATCAAGTAATACCGCAAGGTAATGGTTGCGGGTAGCGAATGACTCTTACCCGCAATCCCTTTTCAATAATCAATTTAATTATTTAATTCTGTTATGAGTCAGAAAATCCGTATCAAGCTCAAGAGCTATGACCACACTCTCGTAGAAAAGTCTGCTGAGAAGATCGTAGCAAATGTTAAGGCTACTGGTGCTATCGTAAGTGGTCCTATCCCCCTTCCCACCCGTAAGCGTATCATCACCGTAAACCGTTCTACCTTCGTTAACAAGAAGAGCCGTGAGCAGTTTGAGGTTTCTACCTACAAGCGTCTCATCGATATCTACAGCAGCACTGCTAAGACCATCGACGCTCTCATGAAGCTCGAACTTCCCTGTGGTGTTGAGGTTGAAATCAAGGTGTAGTCCTTTGATGCCTTACATTAAAGCATGACAATAATCCCCGAAATGTCGTAAGATGTTTCGGGGATATTTTTTCGGTTAAGTTTCTGGCCTTTCTTTAACTACTGAAAAACTGTTTGCCTCGTCGTTAATCTGTTTGCCTTGGCTTTGTTCGTTATCTGTAACGCAACAAAAAAAGCATAGGGAGTGTCCCTATGCTTTTTGCATCTGACGTAGTGTCAGATAGGCTGCAAGTAAGTTTAATTACTTAGCAGGAGTCTGTGCAGGAGTCTGCTGGCCAGGAAGGCTGGGAGCAGGAGCAGAAGTCTTGATGTCGTTAACGATATCGTCAGCAGACTTAACAGCAGGAGCAGCGAAGAAACTGCTAGAAACTGCGAGAACAACGAGGATGCCTGCAAGCCACCAAGTTGCTTTTTCAACGAAGTCAGTGGTCTTGCGAACACCGAGAACGCTATTTGCTCCAGCAACGCTGGAAGCAAGGCCACCACCCTTAGATTCCTGTACAAGGACAATGGCTGCAAGCAGAATCGCTACGATTACTGCGAGCACTACGATAAGTGTGTAGAACATTGTTTTAAAATTTTAATTGTTATTTATTATTGTTGTTATTATTTGCGTTTTTTACTTGCGATGGATAGCTTCTGCAAGAAACGTACCTGATCGGCGAAATAGGGATTGCTCTGGTCTGTAGACGCATGAAGTTTGTTCATCACCTCAATGGCTCGATCATATTTCTGCTGCTTGATGTAGGCCCTTGCAAGTGTTTCAGAGAAACTCGTGTCATCGTTGTCTTCATCGAAATCCTCGAACACAGGTTCTTCCGTCGTTATCTCTTCAACGATTTCCTCGATGGTTGGTTCTTCCGCGATTTCCTCTTCAACGGTTTCCTCGCTGATAGGTTCTTCCGCGATTTCCTCTTCAACGATTTCCTCGATGGTTGGTTTTTCCGCGATTTCCTCTTCAACGATTTCCGCGCTGACAGGCTGTTCTTCTATTATTTCTTCGATTACTTTTTCTTCAATTATTTCAGAAGCTGGAACCGTTGGCTCTTCCTTGGGAATTATATGAACAGGTGTTTCGCTAGGCTCGTCTATGAGACCTTCGGGAACCATTGGGTTCTCGGAGAGGACAATACGTTCGGTATGCCTTTCTATGAAATCATCGATAAGCATATCCATACGGGTGGAAGGATCGATGACTTTGCCTGATGCTCCATTTTTAGCGGCAGCCTCCTGTTCCGATTGCAGGAGATATCCCATGTAATCAACAGAGGGATCAGCTTTAACCTGTCGTTTGGGAATTCGTGGCTGTGTGCCAGAGAGAACATTATCCAGGAATTGAGAAGTAGAATCTTCCGAGATGTACTTCTTTTGGCCTCCTCGCGATTGGGTTCCTTCAGCGGTACTTTCAACTGTTCCTTCGGTGTGTTTAATCTCCTGAGTAGTATCACCAGAAGAGTCTTCTGTTCTAGTGGGAGAAAGAGTGCTTAAGGTCGTGCCCTCTGATTCACTATCTTCCATTTGTGGGAGATTTCGGGTATCTGTGCCTTGGGTAATAGCGAAGAGAACGCTGCGATCTGGTACCAGTAAGGCTGCACGACGAAGTTCCTGGTCAAAGGTCGAATCGTGAAGTAAGAAGAGGTTCTTGAGGAAAAGGATTCTCGCCGCATGGTAGGTAGGGTGAACCGCTACGAGTCTGCGAAGATCGTAGAGGGTGTCCTTGTTGAGCTCTTCTGGATGAGCGATGAGATGGGCGATATCCATGTATATTCCTTTGGTAAATTAGTTCTAAAGTATACGGGTTACAGCAATTACAGAAAGAATCTGAATGCTGAAGTGTTGTTTTTGCAGGAGAAGTAAGAACTTACCAGTCCGCAACGGTAGCATTGAAGATTTGATCGACGATGTCTTCGATCATTTCATTTACAAGGTCCTCCTGGACTGAAGCCAAAGACTGTTTAGCGTCATACTGGGTGGTAGCAGAGAACTGCTTTTCCCATTGCTGATTCATCTTGGAATTCTTGAAACGGATATTGACCGTCATCTTCAGCTGAACCTGTGAAGAATAACCATCAGCGCTAACGGCCTTATTAAACTGGTCATAGCCTGTGATTTCACCGGCAATCTGCATATCTCCGCTCTTCTTCACCAGTTTCAGTCGGGTGGAGTTAGCGTATTTGTCTTGCAGTTTATTATTGAACATGGCTTCCATTGGAGCCCATCCGTAAGGAGCGCGGTTGGCAACCTTATCAATCTGAATGGACTTGATGAGATCGTAGTTGATGCTCGTTCCTGTAAAGCTGTAACTGATGCTGCAAGCCACAAGCAACCATAAGGTTGCAGCAAGGCAGACTGCAGAGAGACACAGGAGTATTCTATGTTTGTTAGAGCAAGCCATATTCACGAATTTTTCGATATAGTGTACGCTCAGAGATATTGCATTCCAAAGCGGCGGCACGACGATTGTTCTTATTTCGGGCCAAAGCCTCGATAATCATCTTCTTCTCCAGCTCCTGCTTTGTCTGAGGCTTAGCCTCTTCAGGTTCTTGGTGCATTGCCTCTTTTTCATTGATTTCCTCAATGAATTCCTCGATCTCTTCGGCATCCTTGAAATGGCTGCCACTAGAGATAAGCAGATGACCACGAGTATCGTGAATGGGATGATGCTCTGTCAGGTCGCGTACTTTCATTTTCAGATCTTCTACCTCATGTGTGAGTTCCGTGACATGTTTTGCCAAAAGTTGGAACTGCTGAAGCAGAAGTTCGAGGTCGTGGTTTTGGGTAAATCCCGAAGAAACAGCGGGAAGTGTTGAGGGCCCAGTGGTAACGATTTGCGTATGGACGGGTTCAACGGGAATGAAACGCGAAAGCATCTCTGCCGTAATCTCTCGTTCTTCACACACAATAGTCATTGAATCCACAACGTTCCTCAACTGACGTACATTGCCCGGCCAAGGATATTCAAGAAGCAGTTTGCGTGCTTCCTCATTGAGGCGTACAGGAGGGATATGATATTTCTCCTGATTATCCAAAGCAAACTTACGGAAAAGCATGTGGATGTCCTGACCACGTTCACGGAGAGGGGGAATGTAGAGGGTCATACCCGAAAGACGGTAATATAGGTCTTCGCGAAAACGGCCTTCTGCGATGGCCCGCTTCATGTTGACATTAGTAGCGGCAATGACGCGGACATTTGTTTTGCGAGGTTCACTGGAACCGACGGGGATAAATTCACCCGTTTCCAAAACACGGAGCAGGCGCACCTGTACTTGCAACGGAAGTTCTCCGACCTCATCGAGGAAGAGCGTTCCACCGTCAGCAGAGGCAAAGTAACCTTCTCTCTTTCCCACGCTACCCGTGAAGGCACCTTCCGTATGGCCGAAAAGTTCGCTTTCGAGTGTACCTTCAGGAATTGCGCCGCAGTTGACAGCAAGATATTTCTTGTTTCTGCGAACACGATGAAGGTCGTGAATGATACGCGGGATGATTTCCTTACCTACACCGTTTTCACCTTGGATAAGAACAGACATATCCACATCGGCTACCTTCATAGCCATCTCAAGCGCACGATTCAGTGCCTCGCAGTTACCCACGATGCCGTAATGTTGCTTGATTTTGCGAAGTTCTTCTTCTTTATTTGTCATTCCAGGAATGGTGTTAAAGGAAATTTGTGAATTGAAGGCTATATTTTACCTTATATATACATGCGTATGTGCGTATGTGCGCATAGTAGGCTGCAAATTTAGTGATAATTTTCTGAATTAGGCTTATAGAAACGCTGGAAAACATAAAATTAGATGAAGTTTTTCTTTCTTCTGCTTTTTTGATGTTGAAATTTTTGGGAGTTTCGCGATAAAATGATAAATTTGTGGCTTAAAATCCGCAATTTGCGAAAACCTCGAAATCTATGAAATTACGAAATCTTACCGCCACTGCTCTTGCAATGTTTTTGGCAGCAGCACCAGTTGCAGCCCAGAATG
The DNA here is from genome assembly GCA_002314875.1 of Prevotellaceae bacterium UBA1746. Lineage (GTDB taxonomy): Bacteria > Bacteroidota > Bacteroidia > Bacteroidales > Bacteroidaceae > Alloprevotella. The sequence continues at coordinate 90,548 of DCHS01000046.1, read as the reverse complement.
AAAATGTTTCTACGGAAACTGAGGCTGAGAAGGCTCAGCGCATGGAATGGTTCTCACAGGCTAAGTTCGGTGTATTCATCCATTGGGGCATTTACGCCGTCAAGGGTGTCAGCGAAAGTTGGTCTTTCTATAACAGTTATCTCCCTTATGAAGAATACATGGATCAGTGCAAAGGTTTTACCGCTGCAAATTACGATCCAAAAGCCTGGGTACAGCTTATCAAGGAGAGTGGTGCAAAATATACTGTCATCACTACCAAGCATCATGACGGCGTCGCACTCTGGGACACCAAGGTTGGTGATTTGAGCATCAAGAAGTGTACTCCTGCTGCAAAAGATGTGCTAACTCCTTTTGTTAATGAGGTTAGGAAACAGAAGCTTCACCTTGGACTCTATTACAGCCTCTTGGATTGGAGCCGCGATGATTATCCTAATGATACTCGCAATACCACGCGTTATGCAATCAAGGATGATCCCAAGCGTTGGGATAGTTTCTGCAAATTCAACTTCGGACAGATGGAGGAACTTTCAAAACAGTATAAGCCCGACCTCTGGTGGTTCGACGGTGATTGGGAGCAGGACGCTGAAACCTGGCGCAGCAGCGAAATCGTCAAGTTGTTGAGAAGTTATTCGCCGAAATGTATCATCAACAGTCGTATTGCCGGTTATGGTGATTATGATACCCCCGAACAAGGAGTGCCTGTTGTTCGTCCCGATAGCAAATACTGGGAATTGTGTATGACGATGAACGATTCCTGGGGCTTCCAGCATACTGATACAAACTATAAGACTCCGCACATGTTGCTCCGTACCTATGTGGATTGCCTGTCAAATGGTGGTAATCTTCTGCTGGACATCGGTCCAAAGGAAGACGGCACCATTCCAGAAGAGCAGATTGCTATTCTGAAGGAATTTGGTCGTTGGAATAAGAAGCATGCAGAGGCTATCTACAATACCCGTGCAGGTATCCCCGCCGAGCACTTCCAGGGTTACACGAGTCTCAATAAAGCCGGTGACATCCTCTATTTGTATTTGCCTTACAAACCTAACGGCCCTATTGAAATCAAGGGCTTGATGAATAAGGTCAACCGCATCTGGGTGGTTGGAAACGGCGCAATGCTGAATTACAAGGTTTACAATAAGAATTACTGGAACGATATTCCCGGTAATCTCTATATTGATGTTCCTGATCAGGTTCTCGATCCGCAGATTACCGTCATCGCTGTACTTCTTGACGGTCCTTGCAAACTGTATCGCGGAGCGGGTAAGGTTCAAACCAGCAACTAATGTTTTCATCTCCTTTTTAGTAAATAATCTAGCTTATGAAATATACAAATCTTCTCCTCGCGGCTTTGTTCTGCGGCTGTCTTTCTGCTCATGCAGAGAGTATTACTCAGAAATATGCCCGCTTCCTGACAGAACCTCATGGTTATGTGGCTTATCGCACCTCTGATAAAATTGTTGTGGACGGCGTGATGAACGAAAAGTCCTGGCAGAAAGCCCCCGAAACCGAGTTGTTTATGGATATCAGCGGTGAGGGTTTCCCCACTCCTCGCTATGCTACCCGTGCAAAGATGCTCTGGGATGATGACTACCTTTATGTCTCTGCGGTCATGGAGGAACCTAATGTCTGGGCTAATCTTACCCTTCGTGACACCGTCATCTACTACGATCCGGACTTTGAAATCTTCATTGATCCCACCGGTGACGCGCACAACTATTATGAGCTGGAGTTCAACGCCCGCAATGTAATCTTCGACCTCTGTCTTGAAATGCCTTATCGCGCTCCCCGTCGTAACTTTGTTCAGTTCCAGTGGGATTGCCCGGGTTTGAAATCTGCTATTAAGATAAACGGTACCCTCAACAACAACAAGGATACCGATAAAGGTTGGGATATTGAAGTTGCCATTCCCCGCAAGGCGATTGCCCAGGAGTTTGATAATGTCTTGACCGCAGGTAGTTATATGCGTGTTGGTTTCAGCCGTGTTGAATGGCAGACAGAATTAGACAAGAGCGGTCGTACTTTCCGTAAGAAGGGGGAAGACGGGAAATACCTTCCTGAGGACAATTGGACCTGGCCTTCTACCGGTATGATTGCCATGCACATGCCTGAGCGCTGGGGCTATGTCTATTTGAGCAAGATGAAGGCAGGAAAGGGTAGTGAGCAATTTGTTTATCCCAGCTACCGTCCCGTAGAAAAACTTCTTTGGGCAATGTTCTATGCTCAGGAAGAAGCTATGTCCAAGACGGGCTCCTATCTCGATAATATCGAGGATTTCCATCTTACAAAGGAAGAGCTTGGCCTTCTTCCCAAGGATGCTCATCTCCGTTTGGAAACTATTTCCAAGAAATACCTCATTACCGTTGAATCTCCTTCTCTTACAATGACTATCGATGAGGATGGTCAGATTCTTCGCAAATAATTGAAAACCTTAAAAACTAGTATATGAAGAAATTACTTTTTGCCGTTTGTGCTATGGCACTCGGCCTCTTTGCTGCAAGTTGCACAAAGGAGAATACCACTGATTTTGCTGTTTATGGCTGGTACAAATGGAATCCAGAACAAGTAAGTCCCGACAGTCTCAAGGCTGAATTTGAAATGTGGAAGTCCCACGGAATGGTTGGTGTCTGCGTTGAATGTGGTGGATTTGATACAGCACGAATTCGCACTGCTGCAAAGATTGCTCACGAGGTTGGCCTCGAATATCACGCATGGGTTCCCTCTATGCTCCAGGGTGGTAAGGATTCTACTTGGTACACCGTGAATCGTCTCGGCAAGAGCGCTTTTGATAAGAAAGAACGCGCTTACGTTGAATACTATCAGACCGTCGACCCCCATAATCCCGAGGTGGTAAAGTATCTTGCAGATAATTATGCTATGGTTGCTGAGATTCCCGAGGTGGACTATGTTCAGTTGGACTACATCCGCTATGCAGATGTTATACTTTCTGAAGGTCTTTGGGTAAAGTACGACACGATTATTCATCATGATTGGGGCAAACTTGAAGCTGGCCTTCCCAAAGCTGAAAGTGAAAAGCAGGCAAAGCCCGCTACTGTGAACGAATATCCCGCTGCAGACTACTGCTACTGCGACGCCTGTGTTGCAGATTTCAAGGAAAAGAGTGGTGTTGATATCCGTGAAGAAGTTGCTAAGGGCGTTGATCCGGCAACTATCGAAGGCTGGGCACAGTTCCGTTGTGATAATGTCACCAATTGTGTAAATGCTATTTGCGAGGCTGTTCATGCAAAAGGCAAGAAGATCAGTGCCGATGTATTCCCTGGTCCTCACAGCTATGCAGAATGGATGGTTCGTCAGCAGTGGACCAAGTGGAACGTCGATGTTTTCTTCCCCATGAACTATAACGACTTCTATCTCCGTGGTGCCGATTGGGTTGGCGATATTACCAAGGAAGAAGTTGAAACTTGTGACAAGCCTATCTATAGCGGTCTCTTTATCTGCCATGACTGGGAAAAGAAGAGTGGTGATATCGACCCAGAATGCAGCGGTCTTGTTCCTTCTGAAATTGCTACGGCTGTAGAGGCTGCACGCAAGGCTGGTTCTGCTGGTATCTGTCTCTTCTGCCCCAACCACATGACTGAGGCTCATTGGGCAGAATTCGATAAGGCAATGGGAATTAAGTAATCCGTATGAAAAGAGTTCTTCTGATTTTATTGTCGGTCTTGGCATTCGTGCCGAATACCTTTGCCCAGGTTTCTTTGGAAGACTCGATCGTAAACATTCTGCCCTACTTTGGGAAGGGCGATTCTGTGACTTATGTCTATGAATCTGCGCGAATAAAAGTAGTTGGAACTGATACTATTGTTCAGAGACATCGTGTTGAGACATTCCTACTGACGGTTGTCAAGGCCGATGATAAGAAGGGCTATACTATTGAGTACATCCCGTTGGAAGAGGAGATTCTCGAAGGCGATTCTTTAGCGAAAGAGATTTCAAAAAGAATTTCTTTAAAACATCAGCGCGATAAATTCCGCTTCCTGTTCACTCTGGACGCGAATGGCAATGATCTGTCCTACGAGAATCCTAAGAAAACGATCTCATATTTCAGTGGTATAATCGATGAAGCCCTCAAGGAACTGTATGCTGAGAAACCAGGGCTGGAAAAACTTATGCCTGTAGGGAATTTCAAGTCGTTCTTTATGTCTCAGCTTGAGAACATCGAGAAAGCCTTTCCTCAGTTGGCCCGTCTCTTTGAGTATCATGGCACATCGTTTCCCTTAGGAAATACGGAGACGGAATCCGACCCTGATGTTCCAGGACAGAAGAACAGCGAAATCTTCATTGGAACTAAGATTCTGCCTGATGAAACAAGCCCCGAAAATCCCGACTATGCGCTGTTTTGCACCCTGAAACGCTATTATGGCAATCAGTTGGCAGCTTTAGGTAAAAACTTGCTGAGTGACATGGCATCTCCTGAATCGAAAGACTTGTTGGAAAGCCAAAACTATGAGAATTATGATTCTACGATAGAAGAGTATTGGTATAACGAGTACTTCTCTTTTGGATGGCCGATGTCATCGGAATATAGTCGCTGCATCAAGACAATCCAGGGTGATGAGTCTTTTGATATCATTGACAATTCATCAATTGTCTGGGACAGTTATTCTTTAGGAGATTAAACATAAAAGAGTAGAGGAGCGCAACCGAATGGTCGCGCTCCTCTTTTAATTAATTTTATTATTAAGGAATTTAGGATAATGACATTCGTGAGAAAAGTGGATCAAAGGTTTACTTTTCTGCAGCGGTCTTGGCGAAACGACTTCCATGGCCGACAATCTTACCAGCGGGCTTTCCGGTAGCGACAGAGTCTGCTGCATTTTCGTTTACGCGCTTGTTGGAATAATAGCCGCTGTTCCATCCGTCATTGTAGCCGAAAGAGTGAATGTTGATGTACGGCGTCCAATCGTAGTAGTCAGTGACTTTGCGTAGTTTGAAGGGAGTGGTGCCATTTACGAAATAGCCCGTGAAGAAATCGTTCGTCATGCGATAATCGCTGATGACGGTGTCGTAATCGTGATCGTAGGGATAAGTCAGATAGATATTGCCACCGCGGAGTTCCCACTTGAATTCAAAATACTGATAGGTATAAGGACCTGCGTTGTAGTGGTCAATCTGACGACCCCATCCGTGGTGAGCTAAATCATATGCGGGGTAGAAAACGATTTCTGTGTCGTAAGAGTCGAAGGTGTATAGCTGACCGTACTCTTCCCAAACATAGTACATTCCAAAGTCTCCTCTCCATTCGCCGGAGAGCACCATAGCCTGATCAGTTTCATCGTTGATATAGTCGCAAGAGGTGAAGCCTGCCAGAGCGAAGAGGGTAAGCAAAATACCCATTAATTTCATGTAATTCTTCTTCATAACGCGATATTATTTATAAGGAGTCGAACTCCTTGTTTCGTATTGATAGTTAATTGTTTTTTTGAAACCTTTCGTGTTTCTGAGTCCAAAAGTAGTATATATATGACGCTTATGCAAGGAAAATACTACGGATTCTTCGAAAATTAACAAATATTTAGACTGTTTTTGTTGAATACTGCGTTATTTCTTACTTTTTCAGAATCCGAAAAAATGCCGAATACAGGAAAAATCAGACAAAATAGAATTATCTTGTCCTCCTCATCGTAATTATTTCCCAGCCGTCTTTATTTATATTATGTAGAGGAGATAATTATTCGATTTGAGATAATATTTTCTATCAACGGCGAAGAATTATTTGCCAGCTGGGATTTATTTAATTCCAACGCAGAAAGAGTTATTTTCCGCCCAATATTATTTATGCGTGCTCACGGAATACATGAGAATCACGAATATAAATCAGTATTATCACAACTGTGGCAATATTGCACCATATGAGTGAGAATAGAATATCACAATTGTGACAATAGTGAACCACAAATGTGAGTAAATAAAAATCTCCGAAGAAAACAGATAAAACTGCGTTGGAAATAAATAATCCTTCGGGAAAAGTGGGAAATCCTGGGTAGAAGAGGAAAATTCCCGTGCAAACAGTTTAAAATCATCTTTTTGAAATAATTAGAACGTCATTCTGCGCCCCTTACTTGGCAAAACAAACACAAACTGCACAAAATCGCAACTTTTTTGCACTTTTTCTTTATTTTTAGGGTGTTAAGTCTTGGTCGTTTCATAGAAAGTTCGTACTTTTGCACCCCGAAAGAAGAGACGAAACCTCTTCCACTTTAGTGGATGGCCATCCGCTGAAAGTGAAAATCAAACGGTTATAAATAAAAATCAATTCCAATAACCAATCGCCCCGCCAATGCAGAGGCAACGGCGGGCTACGAATTAAAAAATCTCAATAAAACCTCAATGTCAGGATTATTAGGAAAGAAAATCGGAATGACTTCCGTTTTCAGTGCCGACGGCAAGAATGTGCCGTGCACAGTAATCGAATGCGGTCCTTGTGTAGTGACTCAGGTCAAGACCGTAGAAAATGATGGTTATGCTGCTGTCCAGGTAGGTTTCCAGGACGCAAAGGAGAAGCACGTATCAGCTCCCCTTCTCGGCCACTTCAAGAAGGCCGGCGTGACCCCCAAGCGTCACCTCGCTGAATTCGTTTATGACGAAGATCACAACCTCGGTGACGAAATCACAGTAGAACTCTTTGGTGAGAACGACTTCGTAAGCGTAGTTGGTACCTCCAAGGGTAAGGGCTTCCAGGGCG
>DCHS01000046.1:83477-83687 GCA_002314875.1 Prevotellaceae bacterium UBA1746 | reverse complement strand
AGAACCTCAAAGTGTTAAAGGTAATCCCCGAACACAATCTCCTTCTCATCAAGGGTAGTGTTCCCGGTTGCAATGGTTCAATCGTAATTGTAGAAAAGTAAGACATGGAAGTAAAAGTATTGAATACTAAGGGTCAGGAAACCGGTAAGGTTGTAACCCTCAACGAGAGTGTCTTCGGTATTGAACCCAACGATCACGCAATTTATCTCG
>DCHS01000046.1:69887-83353 GCA_002314875.1 Prevotellaceae bacterium UBA1746 | reverse complement strand
AGAAGGGCGGCGGTGGTGCTCGTCGCGGTGACATCAACTCTCCCGTTCTCGTTGGTGGTGCTCGCGTATTCGGCCCCAAGCCCCGTGACTACTTCTTCAAGCTCAACAAGAAGGTTAAGGCTCTCGCTCGTCGCAGCGCGCTCTCTTACAAGGCTCAGGAAAATGCACTCGTAGTAGTAGAAGACTTCTCAATGGAAACTCCCAGCACCAAGGGCTTCGTTGAAATCCTCAACAACCTCCAGGTAGCTGACAAGAAGGTTCTCGTTGTAGTAGCAGGTGCTGACAAGAACACTTATCTCTCTTGCCGCAACCTCCAGAAGGCTAAGCTCTCTGCAGCTGCAAACATCAACACCTACGGCATCCTCAACGCCGGCGTGATGGTTGTTACCGAGTCCGCTCTCAACACTATCAACGAAGTTCTGGCTTAATCAGTAACATAACCTCATTAATTAATAATAAAGAAAGTTATGGCATTCATCATCAAACCCCTCGTTACCGAGAAGATGACCGACATCACTGAGGCTCAGAACAAGTACGGCTTCATCGTGAAGCCCGAGGCAAACAAGCTTCAGATCGCAGCTGAGGTAGAAGCTCTTTACGGCGTAAAAGTTGTCGCTGTTAACACCATGCGTTATGCAGGTAAGAACAAGAGCCGCTACACCCGTGCCGGTCTCCTCAAGGGTCGCACCAACGCCTTCAAGAAGGCAATCGTTACCGTCAAGGACGGTGAGACCATCGATTTCTACAGCAATATCTAATTATAAACAATGGCAGTACGTAAATTTAAGCCCACAACACCGGGCCAAAGACACAAAGCTATAGGTACCTTCGAAGAGATTACTGCATCGGTACCTGAAAAATCTCTCGTTTACGGCAAGCGCGTTTCCGGCGGTCGTAATAACACCGGTAAGATGACAGTCCGCTACATCGGCGGTGGTCACAAGCGCAAGTTCCGTCTGATCGACTTCAAGCGTGAGAAGGATGGTGTTCCCGCAGTTGTAAAGACCATCGAGTACGATCCTAACCGTTCCGCACGTATCGCACTCCTCTTCTACGCTGACGGTGAAAAGCGTTACATTATCGCTCCTAATGGATTGAAGGTTGGCGACCAGCTCATGTCTGGCGCTGAGGCAGCTCCCGAAATCGGTAACAGCCTCCCCCTCGCTAACATCCCCGTGGGTACCGTTATCCACAACATCGAGCTCCGTCCCGGCCAGGGCGCACTTCTCGTTCGCTCCGCTGGTAACTTCGCTCAGCTTACCTCTCGTGAAGGCAAGTATTGCGTTATCAAGCTCCCCTCTGGTGAAACCCGCCAGATCCTGAGCGCCTGCAAGGCTACCATCGGTAGTGTAGGTAACTCTGACCACGCTCTTGAATCCTCTGGTAAGGCAGGTCGCAGCCGCTGGCTCGGTCGTCGTCCTCACAACCGTGGTGTAGTAATGAACCCCCACGATCACCCCATGGGTGGTGGTGAAGGCCGTCAGTCCGGTGGTCATCCCCGTAGCCGTACTGGTCTCTACGCTAAGGGTCTCAAGACTCGTGCACCCAAGAAGCAGAGCAACAAGTACATTATCGAACGTCGTAAAAAGTAATCCCTTTAACAGAATCGCAATATGAGTCGTTCTCTTAAGAAAGGTCCTTTCATTGCTGTCTCTCTCGAGAAGAGAATTCTCGCTATGAACGAGAGTGGCAAGAAGACTGTTGTCAAGACTTGGTCACGTGCTTCTATGATCAGCCCCGACTTCGTAGGCCACACCGTAGCAGTACACAACGGCAATAAGTTCATCCCCGTATACGTAACCGAAAACATGGTAGGTCACAAGCTCGGTGAGTTTGCACCCACTCGCAAGTTCGGTGGTCACGGCGGTAAGAAGAAGTAAGCCACCAGCAAAGACACACTCCTCTATATATTATATATAAGGGACCACAAAAACAAATCAATCCAGAAATAAAACAATATCCATAAATAATGGGAGCAAGAAAAAGAAATGCCGCCTTAGCTCGTAAGGAGGCTCTCAAGACCCAGTATTTTGCAAAATTGCAGAATTGCCCCTCCAGCCCCCGCAAGATGCGCTACGTTGTAGACCTCGTACGCGGCATGGAGGTGAACCGAGCACTCAGCACCCTGCACTTCAACAAGAAGCACGCTGCTGTTGATCTCGAAAAGCTGCTCCGCTCCGCAATTGCAAACTGGGAGCAGAAAAATGGCCGCAAGGCTGAAGAAGGCGAATTGTTCGTAACCCGCATCCAGTGCGACGGCGGCGCTACCATGAAGCGCATGCGTCCCGCACCCCAGGGCCGCGGTTACAGAATCCGCAAGCGTTCAAACCACGTTGCCATCTTCGTGGGCACAAAAACCAATGATTAATAATATACAGTAAACAATGGGACAGAAAGTAAATCCTATCGCTAACCGACTTGGTATCATCCGCGGTTGGGACTCCAACTGGTTCGGTGGCGACAACTTTGGCGACAATATCCTCGAGGATAGCAAAATCCGCAAGTACCTCGATGCTCGCCTCGCTAAGGCTTCTGTAAGCCGCATCGTTATCGAGCGCACTCCCAAACTCATTACCATCACTGTATGCACCGCACGCCCCGGTTTCATCATTGGTAAGAGTGGTCAGGAAGTTGACAAGCTCAAGGAAGAATTGAAGAAGATCACCGATAAGGATGTTCAGATCAATGTATTCGAAGTAAAGAGACCCGACCTCGACGCTAATATCGTAGGTAAGAGCATCGCTCGTCAGATCGAAGGCAAGATCGCTTACCGCCGCGCCATCAAGATGGCTATTGCAAATGCAATGCGTCAGGGTGCTGAAGGTATCAAGGTACAGATCTGCGGTCGTCTGAATGGCGCAGAAATGGCTCGCAAGGAAATGTTCAAGGAAGGACGTACTCCTCTCCACACTTTCCGTGCAGACATCGACTACTGCCAGACCGAAGCACTCACCAAGGTTGGTATCCTCGGTATTAAGGTTTGGATCTGCCGTGGCGAAGTTTACGGCAAGAAGGACCTTGCACCTAACTTCACTCCTGAAAAGGAGAATGGTCGTCGCGAAGGTCGCGGTGATCGTCGCGGTGATCGTCGCGAAAACCGCAACAAAAGAAACAATAATCGTTAATTCTTCTCTTCTGTAGTAAATTATGTTACAGCCTAAAAGAACAAAATATCGCAGACCGCAAAAAGGCCGCTGCAAGGGTAATGCCCAGCGCGGTAACCAGCTTGCTTTCGGTAGCTTTGGTATCAAGAGCCTCGATACGCACTGGATCACCGGTCGCCAGATTGAAGCTGCCCGTGTCGCTATGACCCGTTACATGCAGCGTGAGGGACAGAGCTGGATCCGCATCTTCCCCGATAAACCCATCACTAAGAAGCCTGCTGACGTCCGAATGGGTAAAGGTAAGGGTGACCCCGTAGGTTACGTATTCCCCATCACCCCCGGTCGTATCATCTTCGAAATCGATGGTGTACCCTTTGAGATTGCAAAGGAAGCACTTCGCCTCGCAGCACAGAAGCTTCCCGTGACCACAAAGTTCATTGTTAGACACGATTACGACAAAAACGCTTGATTATGAAAATTGCAGAAATCCGTGAATTGAAAGCAAACGGTGAGCTCGCTGAACGCGTAGCTACCGCTGAGGCTCAGTACAATCAGATGCGCCTCAACCACAGCATCTCTCCTCTTGAGAATACTGCACAGATCAAGTCTCTTCGTCGTACCATCGCACGCATGAAGACTGTGCTCAACGAAAAGTAAATCCCGTCCCAAGGTCAAGCTCCTGAAGCCTGAGGGCTCCGCCCAAGACACGACAGGCTGCTGATGAAGAGTAAATGATGAACCCGCCCGATCGGGTAGTGGACGTCAAGCTCCAAGGCATCAGGCGCAAAACCTGCAAGACACACTTTTAAATATTGACTCCAGATGGAAAGAAATTTAAGAAAGACCCGCCAGGGTGTTGTAACTAGCAACAAGATGGACAAGACCATCGTAGTAGCTGCTAAGTTCAAGGAAAAGCACCCCATTTATGGTAAGTTCGTCTCCAAGACCAAGAAGTATCACGCTCACGACGAAAAGAACGACAGCAATGTCGGCGATACCGTACTCATTATGGAAACTCGTCCTTTGAGCAAGACCAAGCGTTGGAGATTAGTTGAAATCGTAGAAAGAGCTAAGTAATTATGATCCAAGCTGAATCTAGATTAACCGTATGTGATAACAGCGGTGCCCGTGAGGCACTCTGTATCCGCGTCCTTGGTGGTACCAAGCGTCGCTATGCTTCTGTAGGTGACATCATCGTTGTTGCAATCAAGAACGTGATTCCCTCCAGTGAAATCAAGAAGGGTGCTGTATCAAAGGCCCTCATCGTTCGCACTAAGAAAGAAATTCGTCGCGCTGACGGTTCATATATCCGTTTTGATGACAACGCTTGCGTTCTCCTCAACAACGCTGGTGAACTTCGCGGTAGCCGTATCTTCGGCCCCGTAGCACGTGAACTTCGTGCAGTGAACATGAAGGTCGTATCTCTGGCACCTGAAGTACTTTAATCATTATTAAGACTCAAATCTCAAATATGAGTAAGTTACATATCAAGAAGGGCGATACCGTTGCAGTTCTCGCTGGCAAGGATAAGGGTAAGACCGGTAAGGTAACCCGCGTTATCGTTGACAAGCAGCGTGCTGTCGTAGAGGGTATCAATATGGTTCAGAAGAGCCAGAAGCCCAGTGCCCAGAATCCTCAAGGTGGTTTCGTAACTGTTGAAGCCCCCATCCATATTTCAAACCTGAACGTAGTAGACCCCAAGTCTGGCAAGCCCACCCGCGTTGGTCACAAGTTTGTTGACGGCAAGAAGGTACGCTACGCTAAAAAGTCCGGTGAGGAGATTTAAGAATGAATACCGCACAACTCAAGAATGACTATCAGGAGCGCATTGCTCCCGCCCTCAAGGAGAAGTTTGGTTACTCCTCCACTATGCAGATTCCCGTCCTCAAGAAGATCGTTATCAACCAGGGTCTCGGTATGGCTACCGCTGACAAGAAGATCATCGACGTAGCAATCAACGAGCTCACCACCATCACTGGTCAGAAGGCTGTTGCTACTTTCTCAAAGAAGGACGTTGCCCAGTTCAAGCTTCGTAAGAAGATGCCTATCGGCGTTATGGTAACTCTCCGCCGCGAGCGTATGTATGAATTCCTCGAGAAGCTCGTACGCGTTGCTCTTCCCCGTATCCGCGACTTCAAGGGTATCGAGAGCAAGTTCGATGGCCGTGGTAACTATACCCTCGGTATCACCGAGCAGATCATCTTCCCCGAGATCAACATCGATACTATCGACCGCATCCTCGGTATGAACATCACTTTCGTTACTACCGCTCAGACCGACGAAGAAGGTTATGAACTTCTCAAGATGTTCGGTCTCCCCTTCAAGAACGCTAAAAACAACTAATAAAGTTCTATGGCAAAAGAATCAATGAAGGCCCGCGAAGTAAAGCGCGCCAAGCTCGTTGCAAAGTATGCTGCAAAGCGTGCAGCTCTCAAGGACATCGTAAACCACGGTGAACCCGAAGAAGCATACGAAGCAGCACAGAAGCTCCAGAAGATCCCCCGCAACGCCAACCCCATCCGTCTCCACAACCGCTGCAAGATCACCGGTCGTCCCAAGGGTTATATCCGCCTCTTCGGTCTCAGCCGTATCCAGTTCCGTGAGATGGCTTCTGCCGGTCTCATCCCCGGTGTAAAGAAGGCTAGCTGGTAATTCTTCACAACAAAACAAATTGGGCCGGAAAGTCCGGCATGCCCGGAAACCCCGGAAAGAAGTAATTTCTTTATTTTTTAACACTGTCGGGATATCCCGATAAATTAAACAAATTCACAATAATGACTGATCCTATAGCAGACTACCTCACCCGCCTTCGCAATGCCATCCAGGCAAAGCACCGCGTTGTAGAGGTCCCCGCTTCTAATTTGAAGAAGGATATCACCAAGATCCTCTTCGACAAGGGTTATATCCTCAACTTCAAGTTTGAGGAAGATGGTCCTCAGGGAACCATCAAGATCGCTCTCAAGTACAACCCCCAGACTAAGGTTAGTGCAATCAAGAGCCTCAAGCGTGTCTCCACCCCCGGTATGCGTAAGTACACTGGCTATCGTGAGATGCCCCGCGTAATTAACGGACTTGGAATTGCTATCATTTCCACTTCCAAAGGTGTAATGACTGACAAGGAAGCTGCCGCCCTCAAGATTGGTGGTGAGGTTCTTTGCTACGTATATTAATTCAAGAAGAACAATATGTCTAGAATTGGTAAATTGCCGATTAACATCCCTGCTGGCGTTACTGTAGCGCTTCAGGATAATGTAGTGACCGTTAAGGGTCCGAAGGGTGAACTCTCTCAGGCTGTTGATCCTTCTATCAATGTTACAATCGAAAACGGTCAGGTTGCCTTCGCTATCAACGAAGAAAGCGAAGTAAACCAGAAGCAGAAGCAGGCTTTCCACGGCCTCTATCGTGCTCTCGTAAACAACATGGTTGTTGGTGTTACTGAGCAGTACAAGGCTGAAATGGAACTTGTCGGTGTAGGTTACAAGGTTGAGAACAAGGGTAACATCGTTACTTTCACTCTCGGTTACACTCACCCCATCGTCATCGAACTTCCCAAGGAAGTAACCGTTGAAACCAAGATGGAGCGTAACAAGAATCCTTACATCTGCCTCACTTCTTGCGACAAGCAGCTCCTCGGCCTCATCTGTGCCAAGATCCGCTCCTTCCGCAAGCCCGAACCTTACAAGGGTAAGGGTATCCTTTACATTGGTGAACAGATCCGTCGTAAGTCCGGTAAGTCCGCTGGTGCTAAGTAAATCTCATTAAGACTAGTTTAAGATTATGACTAAAGCAAAAGAAGCAAGACGCGCAAAAATCAAGTTTCGCGTTCGCAATAAGATCTCTGGTACTGCTGAACGTCCCCGTTTGACTGTTTTCCGCAGCAACAAGCAGATCTATGTCCAGATCATCAATGACGAGACTGGCAACACTCTCGCCAGCGCTTCTTCCCTCGGCCTCGAGGCTTGCCCCAAGAAGGAACAGGCTTTCAAGGTAGGTGAAGCTGCCGCTAAGGCTGCAATCGCAGCTGGCATCACTACTGTAGTATTCGATCGTAATGGTTATCTCTACCATGGCCGCGTTAAGGAATGTGCCGAAGGCGCTCGCAATGGTGGTCTCAAATTCTAATGATAATGGCAAATAGAGTAAATGTTAATGCAGACGATCTCAAGGATAGACTCGTTGCTGTTAATCGTGTGACCAAGGTAACCAAGGGTGGTCGCACCTTCACCTTCGCAGCCATCGTTGTAGTTGGCGACGGAAAGGGTGTCATCGGTTATGGTCTTGGTAAGGCTGGCGAAGTTCAGGCAGCCATCGCCAAGGGTGTTGAAGCCGCAAAGAAAAACCTCGTTAAGATTCCCGTAATCAAGGGTACTGTACCTCACGAGCAGGCTGCTCACTTCGGTGGCGCTCAGGTACTCATCCTTCCCGCTTCAGAAGGTACTGGAGTAGTTGCCGGTGGTGCAATGCGTCCTGTATTCGAAAGCGTAGGTATCAAGGACGTTCTTGCAAAGTCTAAGGGTTCTTCCAACCCCCACAACCTTGTTAAGGCTACCATCCTTGCACTTAGCGAAATGCGTGATGCGCGCACCGTAGCTGCACATCGCGGAGTATCAATGGATAAAGTTTTCAGAGGTTAATCAATATGGCAACAATCAAGATCCAGCAGGTAGTTAGCCGCTGCGGCGCACCTGCAACTCAGAAGCGTACTCTTGATGCCCTCGGCCTCAAGAAACTCTACCACATTGTAGAACTCGAGGATAACGCTTGCACTCGCGGCCAGATCCGTAAGGTTCATCACTTGGTAAAAGTAGTAGACTAATACACTAATCCGTAACGACACACTCAAATGAAATTACATACTCTCAAGCCTGCAGAAGGCTCTGTAAAGATCCGCAAGCGCATCGGTCGTGGTCCCGGTTCTGGTCTGGGTGGTACTTCTACCCGTGGTCACAAGGGTGCTAAGGCACGCTCCGGTTACTCCAAGAAGATCGGTTTCGAAGGTGGTCAGATGCCTCTCCAGCGCCGTCTTCCCAAGTTCGGCTTCAAGAACATCAACCGTGTTGAATACAAGGCTATCAACCTCGGTGTTCTCCAGACTCTCGCAGAAAACAAGAATCTCGAGAAGATTGGCATCGCTGAACTCGTTGAGGCTGGTTTCATCAACAACAAGACCCTCGTTAAGATTCTTGGTGTTGGCGAGCTCAAGGCTAAGCTCACCGTTGAAGCTCACGCCTTCTCTGCTACCGCTCAGGCAGCTATCGAAGCTGTTGGTGGTACCGCTACAAAACTCTAATAACGAATCTCTAAGAGTAAAATGAATAAGATAATCGAAACAATCAAGAACATTTGGCGTATCGAAGACCTGCGCATGCGTATCCTTGTTACCCTCTTGTTCGTTGCTATCTACCGTTTCGGTTCTACCGTGGTTCTTCCCGGTATCGACCCTGGTAAGCTGGCAGAACTTCAGAACCAGACCAAGGGTGGTCTGATGTCACTTCTTGATATGTTCTCTGGTGGTGCGTTCTCCCAGGCATCTATCTTCGCTTTGGGTATTATGCCCTACATCTCGGCTTCGATTGTTATTCAGCTCTTGGCAGTTGCAGTTCCCTATTTCCAGAAGATGCAACGCGAAGGAGAAAGCGGACGTCGCAAGATCGGTCAGTACACTCGTTGGTTGACCATCGCGATCCTCCTCTTCCAGGCTCCTACCTACCTCATCAATCTTAAGGCTACAGCCGGTATTGATGCTTTCATCGTAGGTTTCAACGCTTGGTTCCTTATCTCCTCATCCATCATCCTCGCCGCTGGTTCAATGTTTATCCTTTGGCTTGGCGAGCGTATCACCGACAAGGGTATCGGTAACGGTGTTTCCATCATCATTATGATCGGTATCATCGCCCGCATGCCGTCCGCTCTTATCGAGGAACTCACCTCTGCACTCTCCGGTGCTGCTGGTGGTGGTCTTATCAAGTTCCTCCTCGAAATCATCGGTCTTGTTGCTGTGATGGCAATTGCAATCCTTCTGGTTAAGGCTGTTCGCAAGGTTCCCGTACAGTACGCTAAGCGTATCGAGGGTAGCAGCAGCAAGCTTCAGGTTGGCGGTGCACGTCAGTACATCCCCCTCAAGCTCTTCGCTGCAAACGTAATGCCTATCATCTTTGCTCAGGCTATTATGTTCATCCCCCTCACTCTGGCTCAGGTTGGTGGTAACAACCCCGGTTGGTTCACCCGTCAGTTCCTGGATCACACCAGTTTGATGTACAACATTGTGTTCGTGGCTCTCATCGTAGCATTCACCTACTTCTATACCGCTATCACCTTGAACCCCGTTCAGATGTCAGAGGATATGAAGCGTAATAACGGTTTCATCCCCGGTGTTAAGCCCGGTCAGGATACCGCAAACTACATCGACAACGTGATGTCTCACATCACCCTCCCCGGTTCACTGTTCATCAGCCTTATCGCTGTTCTCCCCGCAATCGTAAGCCTCTTCGGCGTAAAGCAGGGTTTTGCACAGTTCTTCGGTGGAACCTCACTGCTCATTCTTGTTGGTGTTGTCATTGACACCCTCCAGCAGATTGACAGCCACATGTCGGTTCGTAATTACGACAGAATGCTCAACTCAGGTCACACTCGCAACCGTTCTGGTGTATCGGCCTATTGATACCCTCCAAGTCGATGATTTATCTGAAGACAGAAGAAGAAATCGAGTTGTTGCGTAAAGCCAATCTTCTGGTAAGCGCTACACTCGCAGAAATAGCAAAAGTTGTAAGGCCGGGTGTCACAACCCGTCAGTTGGACACCCTGGCCGAGCAATTCATCCGCGATAACGGCGCTATTCCAACCTTCAAAGGTTTCCCCGCCGGTTTCAAGGATGCTGATCCTTTCCCCGCCAGTATCTGCACCTCTGTTAATAATATAGTAGTGCATGGTATTCCCGACGACACTCCACTGAAAGACGGTGACATTGTTTCCGTTGACTGTGGAACTTTCCTCGACGGTTTCTGCGGTGATTCCTGTTACACATTTTGTGTAGGTGAGGTCAGCGAAGAAGTTAAGATGCTTCTCAAGACCACCAAGGAAAGCCTCTACAAGGGTATTGAAGCAGCGCTCCCCGGTCATCGTCTCGGTGACATCGGTGCAGCCGTTCAGACTCATTGTGAAGCGCAAGGATACGGTGTTGTACGCGAATTTGTCGGTCACGGCATTGGTCGTGAGATGCATGAAGATCCTGCAGTTCCCAACTACGGTAACCGTGGAACGGGCAAGCAGCTCAAGAATGGTCTCTGTATCGCCATTGAACCGATGATAACCCAAGGCAGTTACGAGATTGCATTGCTTCCCGATCGTTGGGGAGTAACCACTCGGGACTATAAACCAGCGGCACATTTCGAACACACCATCGCTATTCATCACGGCAAGCCCGATATTCTGTCAACATTTGAAGAAATCGAAGCAATCGAAGGTAAACAATATTAAAAGATACCGATATGGCAAAACAAACTGCAATTGAACAGGACGGAACCATTGTTGAAGCACTCAGCAACGCAATGTTCCGTGTCGAGTTGGAGAATGGTCATCCTATCACAGCCCACATCTCAGGAAAGATGCGTATGCATTACATCAAGATCCTTCCTGGTGATAAGGTAAAGGTAGAAATGAGCCCGTACGATTTGTCGAAAGGCAGAATCGTTTTCCGATACAAATAATAAAACAAGAGTATACAATGAAAACAAGAGCATCTCTCAAGAAGCGCAATGACGACTGCAAGATTGTACGTCGCAAGGGCCGCCTCTTTGTTATTAACAAGAAGAACCCCAAGTTTAAGATGCGTCAGGGTTAATCTTCATCCCTAAAACAACACTAAAAGAATTATATGGCAATAAGAATTGTTGGTGTCGACCTCCCTCAGAACAAGCGAGGCGAGATCGCTTTGACCTATATCTTCGGAATTGGTCGCAGTAGCGCTGCTAAGATCCTTGACAAGGCAGGCATTGACAGAGACATCAAGGTAAAGGACTGGACCGACGATCAGGCTGGTGCAATCCGTGAAATCATCGGTAATGAGTACAAAGTAGAGGGTGACCTCCGCTCTGAAGTTCAGTTGAACATCAAGCGTCTCATGGACATCGGTTGCTACCGTGGTGTTCGTCATCGTATTGGTCTCCCCCTCCGTGGTCAGAGCACAAAGAACAACGCTCGTACACGTAAGGGTAAGAAGAAGACTGTTGCTAACAAGAAGAAGGCTACTAAGTAATAAGAAATAATATGGCAAAGAAAACTGTCTCTGCAAAGAAGCGTGTCGTAAAGGTTACCGCTCAGGGTCAACTTCACGTTCACAGCTCTTTCAACAATATCATCGTATGTCTTGCCAACAGTGAAGGTCAGGTAATTAGCTGGTCTAGCGCTGGTAAGATGGGTTTCCGCGGTTCTAAGAAGAACACTCCTTATGCAGCTCAGATGGCTGCTCAGGACTGCGCAAAGGTTGCTTATGACCTCGGTCTCCGTGAGGTTAAGGCTTATGTAAAGGGTCCCGGTAACGGCCGTGAAAGCGCTATCCGTGCTTGCCACGCTGCTGATATCAAGGTAACTGAAATCATTGACGTTACTCCGCTTCCCCACAACGGCTGTCGTCCTCCCAAGCGTCGTCGTGTATAATCCCATACGATAGTAATATAGTTGAAACATAACTAAGAAAAAAATAATAAAATAATATGGCAAGATATACAGGTCCCAAGGTGAAGCTCAGCCGTAAGTTCGGTGAGGACATCTTTGGCAACACTACCAAGCGTATGAATGGCCGCAACCCCGGTAACGGTCGTCGTCGCAAGTCTTCCGAATATGGTGTCATGCTCGCTGAGAAGCAGAAGGCTAAGTATACCTACGGTGTACTCGAAAAGCAGTTCCGCATTCTCTTCGACAAGGCTGCAGCAGCAAGTGGCATTACTGGTGAACTTCTTCTCCAGAGCCTCGAGTGCCGCCTTGATAACGTTGTTTACCGTCTTGGCATCGCCCCCACCCGCGCAGCTGCTCGTCAGCTCGTTAACCACAAGCACATTACTGTTGACGGTGGTGTTGTAAACATTGCGTCTTACAGCGTTAAGCCCGGTCAGATTGTTGCTGTTCGTGAAAAGTCCAAGTCTCTCGAAGTTGTTGCTGATGCTCTCGCTGGCTTCAACCACTCTAAGTATCCTTGGATCGAATGGGACGAAGCTACCAAGTCTGGTAAGCTCCTCCACAAGCCCGAACGTGCTGATATCCCTGAAAACATCAAGGAACAGCTCATCGTCGAGCTCTACTCTAAGAACTAATCCAATCACCGATCCTTTATATGTCCCTTTAGTCAGCCATGTCTTCGGACTGGCTGCCTGAAGGCTGCATAGAGGTGCGATACCAACCTAAACAATAACAATTCATGGCGATATTAGCATTCCAAAAGCCTGATAAGGTCATTATGCTCGACAGTGATTCACAGCACGGAACTTTCGAATTCCGTCCTTTGGAACCTGGTTTCGGTACGACCATCGGCAATGCATTGCGTCGCATCCTCCTCTCTTCTCTCGAGGGTTACGCTATCTGCGCTATCAAAATCGAAGGCGTAGAACATGAGTTCGCAACCATCAAGGGTGTTAAGGAAGATGTTACCAACATCATTCTCAAGTTGAAGCAAGTACGCTTCAAGCAAGTAGTAGAAGAATTCGAGACTGAGAAGGCAAGTATCACCATCTCGAACTCACCCGAGTTCAAAGCCGGTGACATAGGCAAGCAGCTCACAGGATTTGAAGTCCTCAATCCTGAATTGGTTATTTGCCATTTGGATTCAAAATCATCGATGAAGATTGAAATTACCATCAACAAGGGTCGTGGCTACGTTCCCGCTGATGAAAATCGCGACTGGGCCAAGAACGATGTTGAGGTAATTCCTATCGATTCTATTTACACACCTATCCGTAACGTCAAGTACGCTATCGAGCCCTTCCGCGTTGAGCAGAAGACCGACTACGATAAGCTCGTCCTCGACATCACTACGGACGGCTCCATTCACCCGAAGGATGCTCTTAAGGAAGCTGCTAAGATCCTTATTCATCACTTCATGCTCTTCTCTGACGAGCGCATCACTATGGATGACCTCGCAGACAGTGAGAACGAAGAATTCGATGAAGAAGTACTTCGCATGCGTCAGCTCTTGAAGACCAAGCTCGTTGATATGAACCTCAGTGTTCGTGCCCTCAACTGCTTGAAGGCTGCCGACGTCGCTACTCTTGGCGATCTCGTACAGTTCAACAAGAATGACCTCCTTAAGTTCCGTAACTTCGGTAGGAAATCGCTCACTGAGCTTGATGATTTGCTCGAGAGTCTGAATCT
>DCHS01000046.1:0-69867 GCA_002314875.1 Prevotellaceae bacterium UBA1746 | reverse complement strand
TGTCGTTTGGAACCGATATTTCAAAATACAAATTGGACAAGGACTAAAAGGGTAGTTTCATTCCGGTAGCGGGACTCACCGCCAAAACGGAGCCAACCCCTGCCGATTGAAGCACATACTTGCGTACACCGGGGCATGCAGCCTGGTCGCAAGTTCCCCCAAGTCAACTATCCCATTCACAAACCGTCCCAAAAAACAAAAGTACAAAAATGAGACACAATAAGAAATTCAATCATCTCAGTCGTACTGCATCTCACCGCGCTGCTATGCTCAGCAACATGGCAGTTAGCTTGATCATGCACAAAAGAATCACTACGACTGTAGCAAAGGCTAAGGCACTCAAGAAGTATGTTGAGCCCCTGATCACCAAGAGTAAGAACGATACTACCAACAGCCGTCGTGTAGTTTTCTCTTACCTCAAGGATAAGTATGCTGTAACCGAACTCTTCCAGGTTGTAAGTGCAAAGGTTGCAGACCGTCCCGGTGGTTACACTCGTATCATCAAGACTGGTTTCCGTCTTGACGATGCTGCTCCCATGTGCTTCATCGAGCTCGTAGACTTCGATGAGAATATGGCTAAGACCGAAAAGAAGGTACGTCGTACTCGTCGTTCTAAGAAGGCTACTGAAGAGGTTGCTGAAGAAGCACCCGTAGTAGTTGAAGAAGTTGAAGAAGCTCCCGCCGCAGAGGCAGCTGCTGAAGAAACTGCAGAGTAATCTACAACAATTCTTATACACGAATCCCCGAGCCGTGAGGCCCGGGGATTTTGTTTGGTGAAATCAAAATGAAATGATAGTGAAATTAGACTTCACCTCTACAAATCCTTTACTGATAAACAGTTATAGGAAAAAGTGAAGAGGTGAAGTCTATTTTCGTAAACTTCTAGTTTTATTTGAACATCTTACGGTCCTTAGAGATAAGAAGACCATTTGAGTTGGCACTAGCATGGCGACCCTGGAGATCGTAGTAGGTAGGATTACCAGCCATTACCTGCATCTTCTGAACACCATCTTCGGTAGCACCGTAAACAATAACCCAACCGTCGCTCTGAGCAGGAGCATAAGCCTCGATGTGGTCAACGGTAAAATCAGGACACCAGAAGTTGAGAGAAGAGTTGAAGGTAGCAGCAGTCTGCTGGCCCTCGATGATAGCAGCATCTTCTGTAGCACCAAGATTAACGGTAGCCCATTCAGAAGTTGCAATCTTCCACTGGTCAGTCAAGGTGAGACCCTTGCCCATCATATCGATAGAGTACATATCTTCACCTTTCGCAGTCATTGCCCATTCTTCTGAGAATTTCCAATCAGTATCCTGGCCAACAACATAAACATTGGTGTCAATGACGATTTCCTGCTCACTGCTTAATTTAATAGTTGAGTTATTGAAGTTTACCTCAACATAGTAGGTAGCCTTTGCTGGAACCACGAAAGAAGCGTCCTTGCCCTTTACGAGATTGGCAGGAGTATCCAAAGTGATTTTGTAGTTGCTGGAAGGAGCACCCCAACGGTATTGGCCATTGAAAGTAGTCCAGTCAGCAGCGCTTTCAGTAAGACCTTCAGCGACGCAGAAATAAGACTCAATAGTGACATTTCCCGCAAAGATTCCAGGGGTGGAAGTCTCAGGAAGTTCAAAACCATCATTCGTTACCCAGGTGTAACCTTCCACATTACCGACAATGTAGCATTTGTCAACAGCAGAAGCGCTGAGTGTTGCCAGAAGGCACAATAAAAGAGCGTAGATTTTCTTCATAGAATTATACTTTATTTGTTATACATTATCAATCTGTCTGCAAAAGTACGCATTTTTGACTATAAGTCAAAGAAAATTGTTTGTTTTTTAGACACAATGGCTACTATCTCCCGAAATTGTCGTAAATTCGCGCTCGAAAAAAATTAAATAAATTATATCGCAATGACAGCAAATGAAATTCGCGAAGCTTTCGTGAAGTTTTTTGAGACGCAGGGTCACCTCATCGTACCTTCTGCTCCTATGGTCGTAAAAGACGACCCTACTTTGATGTTCACCAATGCTGGTATGAACCAGTTCAAGGACATCATCCTCGGTAATGTTGAACCTAAGTGCCGTCGACAGACCGACAGCCAGAAGTGTCTCCGTGTTAGCGGTAAGCACAATGACCTTGAAGAAGTAGGTCACGATACTTATCACCACACCATGTTCGAGATGCTTGGAAACTGGTCTTTCGGTGACTATTTCAAGAAGGAAGCCATCGAGTGGAGCTACACCTTCCTCGTTGATGTTCTCAAGATTGATCCTACCCATCTCTATGTAACCGTTTTCGAAGGTTCCAAGGAAGAAGGCCTTGAGCGTGATGACGAAGCTGCAGGCTATTGGGAAAAATACTTCCCCACTGACCACATCATCAATGGTAACAAGCATGATAACTTCTGGGAAATGGGTGATACCGGTCCTTGCGGTCCCTGTTCCGAAATCCACATTGACTGCCGTACCGAAGAAGAACGCCAGGCAACAGGTATCAAGGGTGCTGATCTCGTAAACAAGGATAATCCCCAGGTTATTGAAATCTGGAACCTCGTGTTCATGCAGTACAACCGCAAGGCTGATGGCAGTCTCGAGTCTCTCCCCGCAAAGGTAATCGATACCGGTATGGGCTTCGAGCGTCTCGTTCGCGTTATGCAGGGCAAGCACTCCAACTACGACACCGATGTTTTCCAGCCTTATATCCGCAAGATTGCAGAACTCAGCGGTTTCGAATATGGTAAGGAAGAAAAGGTTGACATTGCAATGCGCGTTATCTCTGACCACTTGCGTGCTATCAGTTTTGCTATCGCAGACGGTCAGCTTCCCAGCAATGCAAAGGCCGGTTATGTAATCCGTCGTATCCTCCGTCGTGCTGTTCGTTACGCTTACACCTTCCTTGGCCAGCGTGAAGCATTCATCTGCAAGCTCATTCCCACCCTCGTTCAGGAAATGGGTAGCTTCTATCCCGAACTTCCCGCACAGCAGGAACTCATCACCAAGGTTATCCGTGAAGAAGAAGAGTCATTCCTCCGCACTCTTTCTACCGGTATCAGCCTCCTTGAAGGCGTTATCGCTGAAACCAAGAAGGAAGGCAAGACCGTTGTTGCTGGTGAAAAGGCCTTCACTCTCTTCGATACCTATGGTTTCCCCCTCGACCTTACTCAGCTGATCTGTACCGAGCAGGGACTTACCGTTGATGAAGAAGGTTTCAACACTGAAATGCAGAAGCAGAAGGAGCGTGCTCGTAATGCTGCTGCCGTTGAAAATGGTGACTGGGTAAATGTTCGTGAAGGTGAGCAGAAGTTCATTGGTTACGACAACGCACAGTGCGAGGCTCAGGTTCTCCGTTATCGTGAAATCAAGCAGAAGAACAAGACCTTCTATCAGGTTGTATTCGACCAGACTCCTTTCTATGGTGAAATGGGTGGTCAGATCGGTGACCGCGGTACTCTTGCTCTTGGTGAAGAAAAGTATGCTATCATCGATGCAAAGCGTGAGAATAATCTTACCGTTCACATCATGACCAAGCTTCCTGAGGATCTCTCTGCAACCTTCGAACTTCACATCGATGAAACCTATCGTAAGGCAAGCCAGTGCAACCATACTGCTACCCACCTCCTCGACTACTGCCTCCGCAGTGTTCTTGGTACTCATGTTGAGCAGAAGGGTTCACTTGTAACTGGTGAATATCTCCGTTTCGACTTCAGCCACTTCCAGAAGGTTACTCCCGAGGAACTCCGTGAGGTTGAGCGTCGCGTGAACGCTATGATTCGTGAAAACATCGTTATCGGTGACTTCCGCGACATGCCTATTGAAGAAGCAAAGAAGCTTGGTGCTATGGCTCTCTTCGGTGAAAAGTATGGTGACAAGGTTCGCGTCGTAAAGTTTGGTCCCAGCGTTGAGTTCTGTGGTGGTTGCCACGCTCATGCAACTGGAGAAATCGGTACGTTCCACATTGTTTCTGAAAGCAGTGTTGCAGCTGGTGTTCGTCGTATCGAAGCTATCACCGGTGGTGTTGCAGAAGAACGCTTCTACGAACTTCTCGATGCAATGAACGGCATCCGTTCATTCTTCAATAACGCAAAGGACGTTCAGGCTGCTGTTGAAAAGGCAATTGCTGAAAATGCAAACCTTCGCAAGCAGATGGAAGATGCTCTCAAGGAACGCGTAGGTCAGCTTAAAAACCAGCTTATCCAGGGTGCTCAGACTACCGATGAAGGTATTAAGGTTGTTTCAAAGGTACTTCCTATGGCAGTAGAACCTGCTGCTGTTAAGGATCTCGCTTTCCAGATCAGTGGTCAGATGCCTGAAAAGACCCTCGTTGTTCTTGGTAGTAGTTGTGATGGCAAGCCTCTGCTTACCGTTATGATTAGCAAGGACCTCATTGCAAGCAAGGGCCTCCACGCTGGTAATATGGTGAAGGAAGCTGCTCGCCTCATCAAGGGCGGTGGCGGTGGTGCTCCCCATTTTGCAACTGCTGGTGGTAAGGATACCGCAGGTCTTGAAGAAGCAGTTAAGCGCTGCCTTGAAATCGCAGGTCTCTAATCCTCAGATAACATAGATAATAAGGCTCGTTCCTCATCCGAGGGACGGGCCTTATTATTTTTGATAATTCCGATAGTTTACAGATTTTGGAAAAAAAGGAATTTTGCAATAAGCATAGATCACTTTGTAGTCAATAAAGCTTTTTTTATCACGAATAGTGTTCCATATTCCTCAAAGAGTTGGCAAATGGTGTAGAAGGTGGTAATTTTGTTCAATAGAATTTACCACTAAAGGTGAATCTCAGTGCTGATAATGATACGTCATTTTTCACCGTCGGCAACGGTTAAAAATTGCCGAACAATTCTGTTCATTCTTGGAATAGAAAGTAGCGAAGTTTGTCACTGTGATGATCACAAACGTAAGATGTTATTGGCGGAAAGCGCTAACATGATTTTAGAAAGTTCAAGACTTGGAAGATTAGAAAAGACAAAGTTATTTAAGGGAGAGGTTCGTACAAATTCAGTTCACCTTCCATATGATTTATACCAAAGGGTGATGCAGATGTATACAATAGGGGTATCTCTTACCCCCATTCCCACAAACTATGAATTATCACTAGAGAGTATGTCCCTTTACTTGTTTGGGCGAAATTTGGCTAAACTATTTTTATCAACAGAAAATAGTCAATATAACTTTAGACCTTCTCAAATTGGCATTAAGGGACCGCTATCAATAGAAAACCATTCTTTGATACGATGGATTGAGAATACAAAATATTATGATTTATCGTGGCGAATTGTCCATTATATGGTTTTCGAAAAGTGCAATTCCCAAGAATTAGACTCACCCCAAAAAGATGCCTTGAAGGAATGTGTGTCAAATACGTTAGTAAAAGACGCTACACATGATGAAATCCGAGATTCAGTTCAATATATGCTGAAATTGCTGAGAAATGCCAGCAATCTACCTTGATATTGCAGAAAAACAGAATCAGCGCTATTTGAAAATATCAAGGAAGATGTAGTGCCAGAATAACATACAAACTTAGATGCATCCAAAAATGAACTTCGGCCGCTCAATTAAGCGGCCGAAGTAGTGGTTAGTCAAAAAAGGGCTTTATGATTACTCTTTATGCAAAATGCAATTAAGAATTTTCTAAAAATTTTAGTGGACAGTAATCATTTAGAATTGCAGGTGGAGGAGGAACTCTGCTACGGCGTGAGCGGCATCAACATTTTCTTTGCTGTTGGTTGCTCCAGTGAGGGTTCCTGAGGTTTTGAGGAGTTTTGCAGCATCACCAATACTAATGTACCCATCTTTATTGGCATCCTGAGCATAGTAGATATCGATAACGTGGTTACCATTCTTGTGAGAAATTTCGAAATCGTAGAGGTATCCATCCTTATAGCTTGCTTTAAGCTGTTCCGGAGTCAGCATATAGTTGTTGCAGGTAAATGTGCAAGCAAAATTACCGTTATTTACCGCTACTTGGTTGTTTGAACCATTATAGATAAGATACCTATTCAAACCAACGCCATAGGGGCAGTTGATAAAGTTCACGGTATATGTTACGCGACCTTGTGAAGGTGTAGCGGGAATAAGTTCCCATTGAGTGGCATTTGCTGCTGTGTAATAGTTCAAATATCCAGTGGGGTCGGTTGAAGAGGCTTTGCTGGCATAGAAATATGCACCATTGGTAGAAATAGTATACAAATCCTCACTTGCAGCAACGATGGAATAGTATGATCGTATTACACCCTTCCAGCGATTTTCCTCTTCGTCATAAGCTGTCAGAAGATCAACGGGAGCAGGTGTGCTGCTGCTACTACGATAGAGGAACTTCTCACCCATATAGTTAGTAATGACGAATCCTTTGGCGGTGTTTTCGAGTTTGAAAATCTGGAAGTCATCGTTTTCATCGTAGGTTGCTGTGGTGACCTTTGTTTCGCCATTAACTACCGTTAATGCCTGATCATTATTGCGAATGCGATAGTAGCCATCCTGAAGATCAGCAGGAACGATGCGGATGCTATTGACCATGGACTCATTTCCGTCGGGAATACTCCAGGTACGGCTGTATCCATCGGTAGAAATAACAGGAACGAGAATATCCCCATTGTTGATAGCGGAAGCGTCAGTGGACAATCCGCTTACTTTGATGTCACGAGGAGTTAATGCATTGATAGCGGCTGAGGAAATTCCTGGTTTGCTTGATGCGGAAAGTGAAAGGTCAAAGGTGTACTTTTCGTTATCTCCAGAAGCGTTAAGTCTGACATCCTTACTTGAACCTCCACAGATACCGATAACGGCACCATTACGAATCACAGCCAATTCTGTTTTTACCTTGCTTCCAGTCATAGAACTTTCCGTTTTTCCAAGACCATCATTACGCAACTGGAAAGAAACCTGGTTGTTGCTATAGATTACATCGTTAAGTCGGTGGATGTTAGCGGAAGGAGTGAAGGAACCCTTACCTGTTGCATAGTTCTTCAACTCAATACCAGTGATGATGGAGAAGTTCGAAACATAATTCTCGTGTTCGTAGACAGGGAGATATTTTCCACCATCAGCATTACCGAAATTAATGTGAAGATTACCCTTTTCGTCGTAACCGTCGATAAGGTATTCATGGCCACCGCCACCGCCGTACATGAATCCCTTGATAAGAATAGGACGACCTGCGGCAAGTTCGCTGTAGATAGTTTTTTCCCAAGTTTCCTGGGAAGTTGTATTGCGATAATAGGTCTGCATGCCTTTGCTAAAAGCATAAGTACCATCACAGAAGTAATCGAAAAGTGCCTTGGGGATAACCTCATGACCTGCGTCTGAAGTTACCTGGGTATAGTTCATTTTAAGAGCGTAACCACAGTCAAACATCAATTGAGCAATAGCGTTAGCCTGATCTTGGCTATAGGTTCCGCTATAATCACCAAGAATCATGCTCCAATCGTAGGTATGTTCAGAGATATTATTGGTAATGGTCTGGGTGTTTGCTGTATTTACATTATCCGTACTTGTGTAGGTCCAAGTGTCTGTAGCAGGACCTGTAGGTTGAATGTTATAGCCTTTCGTTGAAGCCCAATACTTTAAAAGTATGGCTGTTGCAGTTGCAGCACAACCTGTGTGAGCACGCTTGTCTGATGAACCTGCAAGGGCTCCATTCTGAAGTACAGGGCACATTCCGTTGAAGGGGGTGTCTTGGCCGTAATGAATGCCGGAAAGCAGCGGTTCTACGCTTGCTTTATATCCGTATTCTGCGGGAGTTTTTAGTGGACCGCTTTGAGCAAACAGAGCTGTTGCTGCCAGTGCCATTGATGCAAGGCATATAAATCTTCTCATGATATTATTGTTTTAATTTTTTGCAGGATTAAAAGAGTCTGAACTTACGACCATCCTTGATGTAGATTCCGCCCTGTTGAGGCTGAGAAACTCGACGGCCCTGAAGATCATAGATGATATCAGAAGTTGCAGAAGCAGGAACCGCGTAGATATTGTCTAAAAGGTCGTTCACCTCTATAAACTGAAGTTTTGTAGCATCCATTCCGAAATGCTCCTCACCATGTTTGATGGCAGAGGAAACCGTTCCTCCTTCGCCCCAGATCGCTTCGTCGCTCGAAAGAACAGAAACTTTGTCTTCGTCTGCCATGATGTAGGAAGATGCAGTTCCTGAAGCGTTGTTCAGCAGCCACCAGCCCGTATCAAGGGAAGTGTTCATATAGAAGTTGCGCTTGGTGCTGGCGCCGTCAGTGATTCTTAATGCACCATTTTCAACACAGAGATAGCCTTTAAGGCCCTTGTTGTAAAGCACAAGCGCTGTGGAAGACTTTATGGTCGTTGCATTGGCAACAACAACCCAGGAGGCATCAGCGTCTGTAGCCGAAATAGAAGAACTTGCTGCCAGTTCGCCGTTATTGTTGTAAAGAAGACTGCCATCTCTCATTACAATGTTGTAGCAATGTGTTGCTTCGTCTTCAACATTCTGAGCCGCACAAGTCGTGATGTTGACGAGAGAGTGGGTGACATGAATCTCGTGTGTTGCTCCGGCATGGCGCACCCAGATGCGGTAGATATATCCCGCCTTGGAACGGGTTGTCAACTGATCAGCAGTGAGATTACTATCGGTACATTCCAGCACATCCGCGTACTGATCATATTTATATTCTACAAAGCGATTCACGCCAGGACCGTAAGGACAACCGTGATAGTAGATATTGTAAACGGTAGTAGCGCTCTCTTTTGGCGTCGTTGCTTCCAAGCGCCAGAGATGATAGCCAGTCGTCTCGTTCTTTCCGCCATAAAGATGGTGGCCGTTATCTGCTAAGAGATAATTGCCGTCGTTGGGACCACATGCGAGAGTGTAGTAACCGTTTTCCTGGGGAACAATAGAGTAAACACCAACATCCTGCTGGTTGGGGTCAGAAGTGAGTTTCACATCCTTACCATTTGCCGTGACATTGAGGAGGTACTGGTTGGAGGCATAACTGAGGATGTGATAGCCCTGACCAAAAAGTTGCAGTTGGAAAATCTGGCTGATATCGTCAGCATTGTAGTTGGCGGTTGTAACAGCAGTTGCCGTACCATTGGCCGTCATTGCCCACTTCTCGCTGGCATGCTTGTCGTTGTAGATGATATAATAGCCTTCTGCGAAAGGAGCAGCTTTAATGCGAAGACTGTTGATACGATCTTCGTGGCCGTCTGCCAAATCCCAGGTCTTACCATTGTCGGTGGAGAGCAGCGGTACAAGAATATCGCCCTCATGAATTGCCTGGTTCTGTTCCTGTATATCTTGTACAAAGATATCTGCAGGGTTGAAAGTAACTTCGCAGGTGGAAGGGTAGGTGGCATTGCTATGTAGACTTTTCCAGTTGTTGACGGAGAAAGAATATTCTTCATCGTCGAGACAACGCAGAACAACCTTCTGAGCATCGGTACTCGCCTGTTCCGTTGCACCGCAGAGGCCTACAATCTTTCCCTCACGAACAATAGCAAGGGCAGTCTGCGTCTGACTGTCATCTCCCAAAGCAGCAAGGCCGTCATTGCGAAGACGGAAGGCTACATTGCCACTCATATATTTCATATTGTTGAGGCGATGAACATTGGCAATGGGCGAACCTGTCCCTCCGCTTTTTGCAGGCTGAATACCTGTGATGATAGAAAAGTTTGCGGTATAGATTTCGTGTTCATAAACGGGGAGGTACTTTCCTCCGTCGTTGTTGCCAAAATTAACATGCAGTCTACCTTTCTCATCATAGCCGTCCACAATATACTCGTGACCGCCGGCAGAATTTTCCGGGAAACCTTGAATAATGACAGGGCGGCCGGCAGCGATTTCCGAATAGATGACCTTGCGCCAAAGTTCGTCGGAAGTGGTGTTGCGGTACCAGGTCTGCATGCCTGCCAGATCATAGCCAAAATTGGTGGTCAGTGCCTTGGCAACATCGCGATGACCAGCGTCACTCGTGAAAGAGGTGTACTGCATATTCAGCGTGCTGCCACAGTCGAACATCAACTGCGCCACAGCGTCAGCCTGTTCCGGGGTGTAGTCACCGTGGTAGTCGGGAAGGATGAGGCTCCAATCGTAGGAGTGGTCCGAAAGGTCATTGGTTATTTCAAAAGTGTTGTTGGCATTCCAACTGTCCTTGCTTGTATAGTGGCAAAGTCCCGTAGGCTGTGTGGGATATTCATGGAATTTCAGAATGGCAGACATTGCTGTTGCCGCACAACCTGTGTGGGCTCTGCGGTCTGCTGAACCTTGGTAAACAGCCTTTTCCATTACAGGACATTTTCCGTTGAAAGGAGTGTCCTGGCCGTAATGAATCTCACCTAAAAGAGGTGCGACACTGGCTTTGAAACCATATTCCGCTGGCGTCTTCTGGGCAAAAGAGACGAAAGGAAAAAGCAAGACTATAAGAAGGATGAGTAGTTTTGGTATTCTCATGGATAAGGTATAAGGGATTCGTTTTTCTTGGTTTTCAAAAAGAGGTCTTAGCCAAGTATCAGAGCAATCACCGCGAGGGCGGCAAAGATCAGCATGTTGCGACTGGTCTTTCCGAGGATGCGGTTGAGTTCGCGACCATGGTGGATGCGTTTCATCTCCCGCCAGGTAGCAGAATGAACGAGGGCATAGATGACGGTAAGGCTGGAAACTAAATGATGACCGTGAAGTCCCAGGAAAGAGATACAAAGCCAGGCAAGGATGCCTTGCCAGAAATAGAACTGCTGACCGAAATGTTCGCCGAAACGAGCCACGAGCGTCAGTTTTCCAGAGGCTTTGTCTGTGTCTCTATCTCGATAATTATTAAGTACGAGAAGCGTATCAACAACTAAGGCTACTGCAGTTGCGAGTATGAAGATTTCCCAATCGAGGTATCCTGTCTGTACGAGATAGGTGCCACAGGTTGGAATATAGCCGAAGAAGGCATAGACCAAAAAATCTCCCAACCCATGATAACTACCGAAAGTGGTGTATAGGAAGGCTCCTGAAATCACAATGGCAATGACGAGTACAAAAAGGCCGATGATAAAGGGGAAGGAAAGATTGCCAAAAAGGTGGGAGATGTTTTCAGAGAAGATTGCATAGGCATCTGATTGAAGGAAGGCCCATAGAATGCCAACTCCTGCCAGTGCCGCTAAACAGCAGACGACATTGATGCCGCATTGCATGGCGGTCGGTGAAATCCATCCTTGAGCACAAGCACGTTCCGGGCCCAGACGTTCTTCTCCATCCGTTCCTCGCAAAAAATCGTAAAGGTCGTTAATGAGATTTGAAGCAATTTGCATTAAACTGGCAAAAAGCGCACAGAGTAGTGCAGTTTGCCAATGAAAACTATGATGACTGAAGGCCAAGGCTGAACCACAGAAGACGCTGATGAGTGCTCCTGAAAGTGTTTTAGGACGGCAAGCCAGATACCAAGAATACAAGGAATTTTGCTTCATGGGTGCAAAGTTACTGCTTTTATTTTGCTCAGCAAAAAAAAATGCGTACATTTGCACCGAAGAAACACCTCATATTTACATCCAAATGCCTTATAACGAAATATTTCCCCAGCGTGGTCGCATTGAAGTAGTCTGCGGCAGTATGTTTTCTGGAAAAACTGAAGAACTCATCCGCCG
Source organism: Prevotellaceae bacterium UBA1746 (assembly GCA_002314875.1). Classification (GTDB taxonomy): domain Bacteria; phylum Bacteroidota; class Bacteroidia; order Bacteroidales; family Bacteroidaceae; genus Alloprevotella. The sequence goes on along the minus strand of DCHS01000046.1, from coordinate 58,269 downwards.
TGTTAACCGTGCTCGTATAGCCCATCAGAAAGTTGAAATCTATAAGCCTGTTATCGATACCCGTTACAGCGAAGAAGAAGTGGTCAGCCACGATGCCAATGCCATCATCTCCACTCCCGTAGATAACAGCCAGGCGATACTCCTCCTTTCCTCCGAAGCCGATGTTGTCGGCATTGATGAGGCTCAGTTCTTTGATGAAGGTCTCGTTGAGGTTTGCAATGAATTGGCTAATAACGGCAAACGTGTCATCATTGCCGGTCTTGATATGGACTTCAAGGGTAATCCCTTTGGGCCCATGCCCGCTCTTTGCGCCATTGCCGAAGATGTCACCAAGGTCCATGCGATCTGTGTCCGTTGTGGTAATCTTGCTCATATCAGTCACCGTATTGTGGCTGGTGACAAGCAGGTGATGCTGGGCGAATTGCAGGAATACGAGCCTCTCTGCCGTCATTGCTACAACGAGGTTGTTGGCGAACAGTAATCCTTCGTTGGCTTATCACGTGAAAACTCCCGATTAGAAAAATGAAACAGTTATTTATATTGTTATTGGCTTTGTTGACTATGCTTCCTGTCGGAGCACAGCAGGCAAAGACCGATAAACGCAGTGATACCCAGTTGGTATTTCCAGAGTTTAAGGATGCCAAGGTCCGTCAGTCCTTCGGTCGTGTTACCCGGGCGAAGTGTAATATCATGTACAAGAATTCGGCGCTTTGTTTTCTTGATGATCAAGGAAAAATCCGCCAGGCTGTGGTACAGAATATCTTTGGCGTAGATTTTGATTCCTGCCGCTATATGAAGGTCGATACCCTTGCCATGGGACTCATCGTTGCTGAACAGGACGGTATGACCTTGCTTCGTGTGACTACCATTGATATGGAACGTTACAAGGAGTTAACCCAGGGTGGTACGGATATGCCTTTCTTTGATCTGGATATGGGTGGCTATGCTGCCAATCAGTTCATTGATTTGAGTGGTGCCGAGCAGCAGAATAATCAAGGTTATCCTTTGAAGGACAAATGGTATTTCCGCATGAAGGACGGCAAGGCCATACCTGCTACTGAAAAGAATATCAAGAAGCGTGTTAAGCCTGAATTGAAGACTGCCTTCAAGACGTTGATGGGTGACCGTTGGTGGAGTTGGAAGGACGAAGAGAGTCTCAAAAAGCTTTTCATGTACATACAGTAGTTTTTTCAATAATATCCCCGTTTCATACGGGGCTTGTTTTATGTCAACGATTTTATATCCCTCTCCAATTTTCGGCCCTATCCAAAGTCGTCGTTTAGGTGTATCGCTGGGTATCAACTTGATGCCTGCCGACGGAAAGTTGTGCTCTTTTGACTGTGTCTATTGCGAATGTGGTTTCAATGGTGAACATACGACGCGTTCCCGCCGTCCTTCCCGTGAGGAAGTTGCTGCTGCTTTGGAAAAGACGCTTCGTGAGCGCCACGAACAGCATCTTCCGTTGGATGTCCTGACTTTCGCCGGCAATGGAGAACCAACTTTGCACCCTGATTTCCCAGGCATCATTGATGATACGATCCGTCTCCGTGATCAGTATTTCCCTGAGGCAAAAGTCAGTGTGTTGAGTAACGCTACCATGACGCATAAGGAAAGTGTTCGCGATGCCTTGATGCGTGTGGACAATAATATCCAGAAAATCGATACCGTCAGCAACGACTACATTCATCTCGTAGACCGTCCTGCTCCCAACTATCGCGTGGAGAAGGTCATCGAGGATCTTTGCAAATTTGAAGGTCATGTGATTATCCAGACCATGTTCATGGGTGGAACGATGACGCTTCAGTGGAGTAGCGGTGACGATGATGTTGTTGTTTACGATGTGAGCAATTACAGCGATGAGTTCGTCAATCCCTGGTTAGAAGCATTGCAAAAAATCAAACCTCAGCAGGTGATGATTTACACCATTGACCGCGAGACACCGGCGGAAGGCTTGTTGAAAGCTGAGCCCGCAGTGCTTGATGCGATAGCAGAACGTGTAAAGGCACTCGGATTCCCCTGTTCTGTTTCCTATTAGTTTCCTCCTTTGGGAGGCCATTACGGTTTATGGCAAAAAAATCAAATCTTATAGATAAAGTTAAGCCCCTCTTCAAAGAGCATGGATATGCTGTTGGAGAGGGCTTGATGGTTTGTGCGCTAAGTGGTGGCGCTGATTCTGTTGCACTGGTTTTGGTGCTGAAAGAATTGGGTTTCGAAGTAGTGGCGTTGCATTGCAATTTCCATCTGCGTGGGGAAGAGAGCGATCGCGATGAGCAGTTTGTTCGCGACTTTTGTGCCTCCTATCAGATACCTCTCGAAGTCAAGCATTTCGAAACCCAGGCCGAGGCGGAGAGAGCGGGGGAGAGCATTGAAATGGCAGCCCGCCGTTTGCGTTATGACTGGTTCTCCGAGGTGATGAAAGAACTGGATATTGATTATCCTTGTCCTGATGAATATCGTGCCTTTTACGGTCAAATTGATTTTCAAAAATTGGATGATGAATATGCACTTTGTGTGGCACATCATGCCGATGACAATGTGGAGACGATGCTCCTCAATCTGATTCGTGGTGCTGGTCTTCGTGGTCTTTCCGGCATGCAGTTCGAGAATTACGCTGGTGTGCTGAGGCCCTTGCTGACTTCTACTCGCCAAGATATTTTGGACTATCTTGCTGAACGAGGTCAGGATTATGTGACGGATAGTACGAATGCAGATACTCATTACCGTCGCAACAAAATCCGTCATGAATTATTACCGCTACTCCGTGAGATGAATCCGAGTATTGAGGAAACACTGAAGGATACAATGGCTTATCTCAGTGAGGCGCAGGATATCGTTTTTGATTCCGATCCTCACCGCTCTCGGACCTATGAGACACTGATGCAGAATGGTTTTCGCTACTCCCAGATAAAGCAGATCGAGTCAGCTCGCAATGGCGCCTATGTCATTCAGGGTGATTATATGCTTACCAAAAACCGCGGTTCGTTGGTCTGTGATAAAGTTCCACGGCCCGTATCTTCCACGCCGCTACAACAGGGCTTTACCAAACTTCGTGGTCTTTCCTTCTTAGCTATGGTCATGGAAGCCGAGAATGTCAACCTGATTAAACGGGCTACAATGGCTTTCTTGGATACGGCAAAAATTAAAGGTAATCTCTATCTCCGCAGCGTACAAGAAGGGGACCGTTTCCAACCCTTCGGTCTTAAAGGTACGAAACTAGTCAGCGATTATCTCACTGATCGCAAGCGTTCCCGCATCGACAAGATGAAAGCCCTCGTCCTTTGTGATGACAATGGTATCCTTTGGCTTGTCGGCGAAACGATCGACCAGCGAGCCGCTTTCACTTCACGAACAAAGCAAGTCCTCGTCATCGATGTCTCTGTTGACTATGATGACTAAAACACAAAATGCAACACGACCTGCAAATCGGGTCGTGTTGCGGTTTAGAATAGAGATTATTATGTTTATATTCTCTTTAATTCATTGCTTTTTTCCCATTTTTAATTATGATGCCATGCTGTGAAGAGATGATTTTTCTGCCCTGAAGATCATAGGAACCGGTGGCTGTTGGTGTGGTAGTAATTACATTGGTAATACTCGCCTTGTCGAAGTTGGGTTCAATGCCAATCAAAGGAACTTAAGTCTATTATTATTAGTAGTGCAAATATAGGCTGTTATCAACTTAAAAACAAATACTGGCTATCATCTTTACGTATGATTTTTCTATAAAACGTTATTTTTCATCCTTTAGTATGATGCTCTTTCAAAATTTAATTACTATGTTTGCATCAGATTTGAAAAATGTTTTGGATATGAATGAAGTTAATGACCTGCTTTTTAGCGGTTGCACTTTCTGCAATGAGGTGGAGGAAATAGATACAAAGCTTTTGGTGTCGAATATTACTGCTTTTACTCATATTAGTAATATGAGCACTTTTGCTATTGACTATGTTAGGCATAGATTACTATATTGTTCAGATCATCTTATATATATAAATGAAGCTGTTTCCAGTGATAAAAAAAGGGAATGCCCTGTACCTTATTGGTCTCTTATTTCTGACAATACTCTTGAGAAATTCTTCCTTATACGAAATAACTATCTTCAGCCTGGCCAAGGTATTTCTTTTGACGATTATCGACATCATGTATGCACAATAGATTATCCTATTATGATTAATAATCATGAATTGTTCATTACTCAGAAGTTTACCCCGTTAGTTGTAAATAACGACGGAATCATCAAGGCAGGTTTGTTTACAATCAGTTCTTCAAATAAGAAGGAGATGATTTGTACTATTTTTTCAACTGCTGACAAGAGATTTCATTTCGACTTTGAAAAAAACCGCTTTGAAGAGTATAATATAGGTATTAACTTAAGTGATGTAGAGAAAGCTATTATTTATCGTATAAAGATGGGTATGACCAATGAAGAGATAGCAAAGAACCTCTTTATCTCTGTCAACACGGTTAAGACCCACCGTACGCACATTTTCCAAAAACTGCATGTGGATACAATAAATGAAGCGTTAACTGTGGTTGAAAACTACCATCTGTTATAATGGGTTGAACACTTATAATTAACTAGAACGAGAAATCGTTTTTCGTTCCTCCAAACAAAACCGCAACAAGACCCGCAGAAATGCGAGTCTTGTTGCCTATTAGAATAGAGTATGTTATATCATATCATGTAAACAGAGATATTCGTACATCCCTAAACTCTATATTGTACAAATTAATCATCTTTTACGGGGCTGCAAATCAAAAGACAAAGATGAATCTTATCGTATACTCTCCTATTAGTACTGGACCGAGGTATCCAGAACCATAACTATAGTTGCCAAAGTCGATACCTGTGCTACTCCAAGTCACATTGAAGTATTCATTAACGGGTACATCCAAGACTTCATATAAGTCTGTGGAAACGCTGGACAATCTCTGTCCGAACTGGTGGAATAACAATCCTTCCAGCTCATCACGTCCAAGACTGACTTTGATTCTGTTTGATGCCGTTTGGTAATCCCTGGAGAAGTACGGGCAGCAAAGGTCAAGGACGCCAAGCTGACTGAACGTCTCGTCATATTCAAAAGGATCTGAATAGCTGACGGAGGAAACGCTGATAGTTCTGACGTCAATTATGGTGTTTGTATTCGCAAAGGCATTTACGAGGAACATTCCAAGAATGATAGCGAATAGTAGTCTTTTCATAGTTTTTTTGATTTATGGTTAAGAATATCTATAAGGTTATACATTCCTACCCTTCGTATTCATGCGTGAATGGGTGCTGAATGAAATTGTCAGGATCGATAGGGCGAATAAACCCTTGGATGTCTGGACCTTTCCTTCCTGCATCATAGTTGTTGTAATTCACACGCAGGGTTATCGGGTCAATATACAGCTTGGTGATGATGGTATGACCAATCATCTCCCCCTGTGTTTTCAATGTTACGGTAACGACAGAACCTTTCTTATTGGCATGCATGTCAAGAGACAGGATTTTTCTCTTTCCCGTATAATAGCCGGGATCCTTTAATGAAAGATATTTTGGGTCATGCCATTTGTTACCATGCCAGCAGTTGGGTCCGCATTCCCTGTCCCTATGTCTAACACGTGCACCAGACATGTCGAACTGGAAGACCTGCATGGAATCACTTACAAACAGGAAGTTGCGTGACTTGTCCAACTGGTCAAAGGTCTCATAGCCGTTGACAACTCTTTCTGTGGTAATCTGCCATTGTCTTTTATTGATGATATCATAGAGCTGCAAAATGGCCTCTGCTCTCTGTTCCTTTGTAATTTTGTGAGCTTCACTGCTAAACGGGAAAGTAAAAAGGGCCAGGAAAACGATGGATAGAATCTTTTTCATAACGTACATAATTTGGGTTTATAAAATTCGTTGCCAATATGTTCTCGTTTAATTATGTGTTTCCGAAAGAGTGTTCTTTTCTATATCATGGTATTTTATATCTGTATGATGATGTATCTTCTTCCTTTTTAGTCAATTATCGTTTTTTACCAGTGCAAATATAGGTTGTTTTCGTCTTAAAAACAAATTCTGACATATGATTTTTCTATAAAACGTTATCTTTCATACTTTAGTATGATACTTTTTGGTAACTATATACTATTTGGCACGTATAAGATTGTTCTCAGCAGCCTGTCCCTAAAAGGGACACCGCTTCGTTAACCGGGTATGATGGCCAAAGGCCTCATGCCCGGACAGAGATAGGATGAGTAACCACGCACCCTGAAAGGCCTGAAAGGGTACTCGAACCATCTGAAACTACAGCAGCCTGTTCTCAGATCGGGCACCCCCTTAGGGTGCATGCGCCTCTGCCAGATGACAATCCGAGGGTGAGGTCTGCGACCATCACCCCCGGTTATCCAAGCGGTGACGCCTTCAGCGTCATGACTTCGGAAATGTCTTTGATTCTATAGTGTGCCTAATTGTATAACCGAAGCATTAGCTGTCATGGAAAACTACAGGTTATTGTAGAAGTTGATGTTCTATTAATGCAACAAGACTCGCATTTCTGCGGGTCTTGTTGCGTTTTGTGTTAGGAGGAACGAAGCGTTATGTTCGTTCACAACCTATATATAAAGAATGTGTTGGTTAGAAACGTCCGCCAGGACCGCCTCCATATCCACCGCCAGGACCGCCTCCGAAGCCGCCACGGCCACTACCACGACCTTCACCTCCGCCATTATTGCTGTGGCTTCCGTTGAAGATGTTGAGCTTGTAGATAAGGTGAACCATGAAGTAGGAGTTGATGGCGTTGTTCCAATTATCACTACGCATCAAAGCAGAGACATTACGGCTGATGTTGCTCTGCTGCTGGAGGATATCGTAGAACTGAACGCTGAGGGTCAAAGCCTTGCCCTTGAGGAAGGACTGAGAGAACTGGGCGTTCCAAATTAGTTCGTTGGTATTCATCGTCTTTTCAGAGTATCCACGACGAGAATTCATTCGGATATCGGTAGAGATAGCGAAGCCGCAGTCAAGGGTGACATTCGCGCTGGCACCGTAAGCAAAGCCCCAGGTATCCATATTGTTGGCATTCAAAGCGTCGCTGACAGAGTGCTGATAGTTTACACGTCCGTTGACACTGAAGTCCCAGATGGCCTGACGGAAAGCAAGATTTACGTTCTCGCCGACATTCGTGGTCTTTGCGGTAGTCTTTGCTGCATTGGCCTTCATGAAATGGTTGAAGTAATTATTGATCTCCTCGTAAGAAGGATTCTCGGAGATGGTATAATCACCTGCAGCCTGATTGCTGGAAGAGTAGCCTACGCTGTTGTTATAAGAAAGGTTGGTGCTGGTAGAAACCGTAAAGAGTTTCTGTGCTCCAAGACCAATGTTATACATGAAACCACCGTTTGTGCTCCAGTTGCCATTGATGTTTTCAGGACGAGAATAGCGGATACCGCTGGTTTCATCGTAAATCTGGAGGGTAGAGATGCTGCGACGCTGGTTGTTGAAAGAAGCATAGACATTGGTTCCTGCTTGACGATCGGAGTTGTAACCATTATAGTTGAAACGGAAACTATCGCTCCAGGAAGGATCAAGACCGGGATTACCAGCACTGATGCGCAAGGGGTTGGAGGTATCAACAACGGGGAGGAGGTTCGTCATCGAGGGCTGGTTGGAATTTCCACGGTAGAAGATCTCCATACGGTTGGTCTTGGAGAAATTGTAGCGGAAACGAACCTGCGGGCTGATAGTGAATACCGTACGGGCGGTATCAATCTCCATGGAACGAACATAGTGCATATCCGTATGCTCGGGATTGAAACTTACGCTGGCATTGAAGTTGATGTCCTGGGTGTTGTAGCGAATACCGGCGTTGATGCGCTGGTTATCGTACTTATAAGTAGCATACTGAGAGTTTTCCTGGTCCTTGACGGCAGCATACAGATCGTTTTCATTGATCATACTCAAAGCTTGAGTGGGATCCATCCAGTCTGTAATTTTGGAGCCTTCGGGAACATAGAGACCAACAAGGTTATTCAAGGATGAGTAATCGCTGGTTGCGAGGAACTCGGTGAATGATGAACGGTTGTAGAGGTCGTAGAGTGAACGGTCGGAATCCGTGAACTTGTGTTCGTAGTTATAACGCAGTTCCCCGAACCACTTGCCTACGATAGGTTCAACATAACTGGCGCCAACGCGAACGTTCCAGTTCATGGAAGGATTTGTTGAGAACTGGTGGGTTGACTTGTCCTTCAAGCCTATGGCAGCCTGTTGTTCGTCAGCGCGGCCTTCGCGGTCAGAGCCACCTTCACCACCTTGGTTCTGACGGGTAAAGATGTTGGACTTTGAATAACTGAACGATTCGCTCTTGCTCCAACCACCATTGGCCTGGAAGGAGATATTACGGCCCTTCTTGCCTGTGAGACGACGAGTGATATTGAGATTTCCGTTAACGTTGTGGCTCTGGCTCTCGCTCAACTTATAGTTGTTGTTCAAGTTAACGAGCCAGTCGGGAGCATCATCGGTCTTAATTTCACGAGTATAGGAATAATCGTAAGGATCAGCGATGAAGAATTCATTGAGAACGTCATCAGTACTTTCTGCACCTGAAATTTCTGCAAAGGGATCCTTGTCGAAGGTAGCAGAACGGCTGTTGCTCCTGCTGTTGTTTTTGCTGAAGCTGTAAGAGGGGCGGAAAGAGAGGCTGGTGAGGGTATCGGGACACCATTGGAAACGGAGTGAAGAACTCACGTTGTGACTCTTGCTCGTGCTCCAACTGTGGCTGTTATCAAAACTCTGTGCCGTGGTACCGCTCATGAAGGTCTCGCTGCTGGAGGTACTTTCCGTTTCGTTGTTACGGCCGTTATAGCGGATATCACCGCCGATTTCTACATAGCCGGCCTTCCAACGTTCGATGCCCGGACGGTTCCAGGAGAAGTCGAAACCTCCCATCGTACTTGTGGTGATACCATTGCCACCACCTCCGCCACCCATACCGCGGGGACCTCCGAAACCGGCATCGCCGATGTTATTACGGCTACCGAAGAAGGTAAAACGGCTGTTGTCGGTGAAGCGGGTAACAAAGACTTTTCCGCTGTAAAGAGCATGGTCATGCCAGTCCCAACCGCCTGCAACATCGATATTGGAGATGAGGCTCTGGTTGAGTTCTCGCTTCGTCATGATATCGAGGACCGTGGTTTCTTCACCGTCGTCGATACCCGTTTGCTCGGAGTAGTCGCTCTTCTTGTCGTAGGCCTTGACCTTGGAAACAAGATTGACGGGAAGATTCTTCATGGCAACATCGGTGTCGCCTTTGAAGAAGTCCTTACCATTAATGAGGAATTCCTTGACTTCCTTACCGTTCCAGGTAATCTTTCCACTTTCACTGACCTCTACGCCAGGGAACTGTTTGATGAGGGCTTCCAAAGTTGCACCTTCAGGAGTACGATAGGCACCGGCATTGAAAATGGTCGTGTCCTCTTTTTGTTCTACGCGGGCGAGGGTAGCTGTGACTACGGCGGCATTGAGGGCGATATCGTTGGACATCATTTTCAGTGTGCCGACATTTACGCTGTCACGGTTGGCCAGATTGATAATCTTGCTACCAGGCTTAAAACCAACGTAGGTGGCATAGACAATGAAATTACCGGTACGGTCAGTATTCAAGGTAAAATTACCAATGGAGTCTGTAAACGTACCAGTTACAAGTGCACTGTCTGTCGTCAGCAGTCGCACAGTGGCAAGTTCAACGGGACGCTGGTCGTGCTCGTTGATTACATTACCTGTCACGGTGAATTTCTGCGCCGTCATGTTCAGACACGCACAAAGGACAAGTAAGAGAAAGCTTAGTTTTTTCTTCATGAAAATGTGTGAGAATATATTGCTATCTATTGAAAGAAACTAAAGATTCGTTTGATTTCGAGTGCAAAATTACTCAGTTTTTATGAAAAAAGAAAGAAAATAGTGGAGGTTATCGACTTTCTAACTTTTTTTAACGACAAATTGCCAAGGAGGCTTGTTTTTTTAAATATTATTTTCGTAATTTTGCGGCACAAACACAATGCAAATCCTTATGGCTTGCCTTGGTTAAAGTTTATGACTATGGTACACAAATATGCTGATTATATTGACAAGATTGAAATCAAGAGTCTTTGGAGTGGTCGCAAGCACATCGTCTGGCAGCTACGTCCGGGAGTGAATGTCTTGAGTGGAAAAAATGGTGCAGGAAAATCTACGATTTTGAACCGCATCATCCAGCATTTGCGCACAATTCCAAAGACTGGCGAGATTCGTACGGATACCCTCCCCAATAATCGCATGTTCGGCGTGAAAGTTGATTTCTCGCCGAGTGATGCTACGACAATTCATTACGATATCGTTCGCAGTGTTGACCGTCAGTTGCTAACGGGCGAGCGCATCAATTCTGTCGCCGAGGGTGCTGTCAACACGGAACTCGACTGGCAGTTGTACCAACTCCAGCGCAGATATCTCGATTATCAGGTCAATGTGGGCAACCGCATGATTCAACTCCTGACAAGCGGTGATCCTGCTGCTCGCGAACAAGCAGCATCGGCAGCTGCTCAGAAGACGCTTTTCCAGGACCTCGTCGACGAACTCTTTGCAGAGACCGGCAAGCGCATCGACCGCCAGAGCAATGAACTGCGTTTCAAGCAGTACGATGAGACCATCAATCCTTATCTTCTTTCCAGTGGTGAAAAGCAGATGCTGGTCATCTTGTTGACCGTCCTCACCGAAGACCTCCAGCCCTACCTCCTCCTGATGGATGAACCTGAGGTCAGCCTTCATTTCGATTGGCAGAAGCGCCTGATCGATATGATCCGCAAACTGAATCCCAACGCACAGGTGATCCTCACCACCCACTCTCCCGCTGTCATCATGGACGGTTGGGAAGACTTCGTCACGGAAGTTAGCGAAATCACCCTCTAACTTTTCACTTTTCACTTCAAACTTTTACAGAATCGTGTCTCTCTCTCATTATCTCAATTCCGGTTATATCGCTGCTGCCAACAGGCTGCGTGGTAAGGATGCTCCACAAAAGATTGTGGCGTATGTGGAGAGTTATGACGATATCTTCTTCTGGAACCAGCTTCTCGGAGAGGTGGAAGACGAAGTGCGGGAAACAGCGGGAAAGAAAGTGAAGTTCGAAGTTCTCCTCCCGAACAAGGAGTCGCTCTGCCGTGGCAAGAAGATGGCCATGTCCAATCGTCTTGGTCCGAACATGATTGCCTGTGTTGACGCTGACTATGACTACCTGGAACAGGGCTCGACGCCAACGAGTCAGATGTTGTGCACTTCACCGTTTGTCTTTCACACCTATGTTTATGCCATCGAAAATTTCCAGTGCTATGCTCCCACGCTCCAGCGGGTTTGTGTCATGGCAACCCTAAACGATACGGAACTTTTCGATTTCCAGACTTATCTGGAGAAATACAGTACCATAATTTATCGTTTGTTGGTTTGGAATGTCTGGGCTTACAAATACGGCTATCATACCCATTTCTCCTTGACCCATTTCTCTGACATCGTCCGTATGGATCGTTTCAATCTGAGCAATCCCGACAAGTCGCTGGAGTTCCTTCGTCAGCGTTGCAACAAGAAGATGAGCCAGTTACAGCATGAATTCCCCCAGGGACACGATACATACAAACCTTTGATGGAGGAAATGGCGAAACTGGGTGTCACTCCCGAAAATGCCTATCTCTTTATGCGAGGTCATGATCTTTTCGAACATGTGGTAGGCCCTATTCTCGAAGCCATCTGTTCAAAACTGCGTTCTCAGCGTGAGACCGAAATCAGCAATCTTGCCTGCCATGCTGTTCAGAAGCAAAACGAACTTGCCTCCTACCAGCACTCCTGTGCTCCCTGGTGCGAGATGCTCCGCAAGCACGACTTTTTCCGCCGTTCTTCTTTCTACAAGAAAATCGTCGCTTCCATCACCGCCCTCGTCATGCGGGCATACCAGGAACAAACGCCACCAGCAGAAGTGGCAAAATAATCTATGACAACATCGTTGATGATGCTGACCGTATTGGTCGGTTACTTTATACTCTTACTTTTGATTGCCCGTTGGAGTGGCCGCGGAAAAGACGCCACGTCCAACGACGCATTTTTCAGAGCAGGCCGTCGCGCACCTTGGGCGATGGTCGCTTTTGGTATGATTGGCGCCAGCATCAGCGGTGTTTCTCTCATATCGGTGCCGGGATGGGTGACATCCACGCAGATGAGTTACTTGCAGATGTGCATGGGCTTCTTCTTTGGCTATCTGCTCGTGGCCTTCGTCCTCCTGCCTGTCTATTATAAATTGAAACTGACGAGCATCTATGGCTATCTTCGCCAACGCTTCGGAGAACGTACGCACAAGACGGGAGCGGTGTTCTTCCTGCTGAGCAAACTCACGGGTGCCGCCGCACGTCTCTATCTTGTCTGCATCGTCCTCTTCACCTTTATTACTCGTCCACTGATGACGGAGATGGGTCCCCAATTCGGTGCCCTTTATGGAGAAATCAGTTTCGCCGTCACCGTTGCTATCATCTTGTTGCTGATATGGCTCTACACCCGTCGTTCGGGAATTGCCGCCATTGTCCGCACCGATGCCCTCCAAACGCTGTGTTTGTTGTTGGCGGTGGTAGGCATCTTTTGGGCGGTCTGCCAGCGATTGGATTTGAATATCGCCGAGGTGTGGAGTACGATAGTGAATAACGATATGAGTCGGGTTTTCGTCTGGGATGGTGATAGCAAGCAGAATTTTTGGCGTCAGTTCTTCTCGGGCATCTTCATCGTCATTGTGATGACGGGGTTAGACCAGGATATGATGCAGAAGAACCTGACGTGTTCCAATCTCTGCGACGCCCAGAAAGATATGTGCGCCTATGGTATCGCTTTCGTTCCCGTCAATGCGCTCTTCCTCGGGTTAGGGGTACTCCTCTATTATTATTGTAATGTTGCGGGAATAGATGTTCCTCAGCGTGGTGACGAACTGCTCCCCATGTTGGTTTCCGGAGGCTATCTGGGTTCGCTGGTCATCATTCCCTTTACCATTGGCATCGTCGCTGCCGCCTTCTCGAGCGCCGACTCTGCCATCACCGCCCTCACGACCTCCGTCTGTGTGGATATCTTTGAGCGGAATGATGATGCCGTTGCTTTCCGTAAGCGAGTTCATCTCTTCGTCGTGGGAGCCTTCTTCCTCTGCATATTGGCTTTCCGCATCATCAACAGCAGCAATGCCATCGATGCCATCTACACCATGGCGGGCTATACCTACGGTCCTCTTCTGGGCCTCTTCGCCTATGGTCTCCTCACGAAACGAGATGTTCATGACCGATATGTTCCCTATGTCGCCCTCATCTCCCCCATCATCTGTGGTCTCCTTGATCATTTCGCCCCTATCCTTTGGGGGTACACCTTCGGTTACGAGCTCCTCATGCTAAATGGCCTCCTCACCGCCCTCGGCCTCGCCGTTCTCCATAAGCGCTGAAAAAGAAGCTATAAAGAAACAGCCCGCTACATCCATACGATGTGGCGGGCTGTTTGTGTTTAGGCTTGGCATTTGGGCCAGGCTGCGATGTTTAGAATTCGAACTGTTCGAGTTTCATCAAGCCGCAGTCGTTGAGTTGACCGACATAGAGCTCGAAAGGTTCAGAGGCGGAGTGAGCAGCGAGGACCTCAGCGTTAGCCCAGGTTTCGCAAATCATGAATACATCGGGACGGGTACCGCTCTCGAAAACATCGTAAGCGATGCAACCTTCCTGCTGCTGGCTGGCAGCAACGAGTGCCAATGCTGCACTCAATGCTTCCTCATAACGGCCTTCCTTGGCCTGGAAAAAACAATTTAAACGAATCATACTTTTATGTTTTTGATGTTACTTACTAAACGAATACGGAGCGTCGTCAGGATTGGCACCGCGCTGCTTATTGGCGGAATCCTGCATGTTGAAGGTGATGTTGCCACCACGAAGGAGATCGAGATGGTTGAAGTAGGTAGGAGTGTATTCCAAACCATTGCGGAGCACGCTTCCGATAAAGACATTCTTTGCAGAATTATTCGGCGCGTTAATGCTGAGATCATTGCCGTTCATCAGGTGCAGCGTGATATGCTTGAAGAGCGGAGAACCGATGGCATATTCATTACTTCCAGGACAAACAGGGTAGAAACCCATCGCTGAGAATACATACCAAGCGGAGGTTTGGCCGTTATCTTCATCACCACAGTAACCATCGGGGGTGGCACTGTAGAAACGCTTCATGATATCGCGAACATGCATCTCACCCTTCCAAGGCTGGCCACCCCAGTTATAGAGGTAAATCATGTGCTGGATAGGCTGGTTACCGTGTGCATAGTTTCCTGTATTCATCACCGTCATCTCGGTAATCTCGTGAATGGGGAAACCATAGTAGGAATCATCGTAAACAGGAGGAACAACGAAGACGCTGTCAAGCATCTGAACGAATTTCTCGCGACTTCCCATCAGGTCGATGAGGCCCTTGACATCGTGGAATACGCTCCAGGTATAATGCCAGGCATTACCTTCGGTGAAGGCATCACCCCATTTGAGGGGAGAGAAGGGATCCATAAAGGTTCCGTCTTCGTTCTTACCACGCATCAGGCAGGTTTCTGGGTCGAAAAGATTCTTATAGTTCAAAGCCTGCTCGTTGAGGAGTTTGATGGTCTTTGCAGACACAGGCATTGCCCCCTTCTTGCTACCCTTCATTGCAGCCTCAGAATTGAGCGTCTTGGCAATCTGGAGGATGCACCAGTCGTCGTAGGCATATTCGAGGGTGCGGGCTGCATTTTCCTTGATACCTACATTGTAGGGAACATAACCGAGTTTGTTATAATACTCATAACCGAGACGGCCCGTGCTCTTTTCTTTGGGATGAACGGCATATTTGCTATGCAAAAGACCTTCCATCAGCGTCTGGGTATCTTCAACGCGGATGCCCTTCATAAAGGCATCGGCCATAACACTTGCGGAGTTGTTTCCGACCATACAGCCACGATGACCGGGACTTGACCATTCTGGGAAGAATCCACTTTCCTTGTAAACATTGACAAAGCCTTCCATCATCTTTTGGCTTTCATCGGGATAGACAAGGTTGAGGAGAGGGAAGAGGCAGCGGAAAGTATCCCAGAAACCAGTTCCGGTGTAGAGGTAACCGTCGCAGACCTGGCCATTATGGGGAGACATATGGACAATCTTGTCGTTGGCATCCAGTTCCCAATACTTCATTGGGAAGAGGAGGGAGCGGTAGAGACAGGTATAGAAAGTCTGGGCATCCTCGTTACGTTGCTCAACGATTTTTTTGTCAAGGGCAATACGTCCGAGGGTCTCGTTCCAGATACGGTGACCTTCTTCCTTAACTTCGTCGAAAGAGGTCTGTCCCAGTTCACGCTGAAGATTGAGTTCTGCCTGCTCATAACTAATATAAGAGGAGGCAACGCGGGCATGGACCTTTTCGCCACGCTTGGTCTTAAAACCAACCATTGCGAGGGCATGGAAACCTTCTGCTTTCAGACCACCGTTCTCAGCAACATTGTCAGCATCCTCACCCTGCTTGATCGCAGTACCAAGGTAGGTTGTGGTGGTTTCGAAATCCTTGTCAAACTGAATGATGAAATACTGCTTGAAGCCATCCTGGACGCCCCCGGAATTGCGGGTGGTATAACCCTTCACCATTCGCTTGGCGGGGATTATCTCAACAGCAGAACCACGCTGATAGGCATCAACGCAGATATAACTCTGTTCCTCGGGGAAGGTGAAGCGGAAGATGCAGGCACGGTCCGTCGGCGTAAATTCCGTCGTCACATCGTAGTCTGCGAGATAGACACTGTAATAGTAGGGCAGCGCAATCTCTGCCTTATGAGCAAACCATGATGCACGTTCGTTTTCATCGGCAACAGCCTTTCCCGTCATCGGCATCAGGGAGAATTCAGCGTGGTCGTTAATCCACGGACTGGGTTGGTGCGTCTGCTTGAAACCGCGAATCTTGTGAGCGGTATAGCAGTACTGCCAGCCGTCACCGTTCTTTCCGGTCTGGGGAGTCCAGAAATTCATACCGAAGGGACGGGTAATAGCGGGATAGGTATTTCCTGCGGAAAGGGCAAATTCACTTTGGCTTCCCATCAGTGGATTCACCAGTGAAGCATAGTCTTGTGCCTGTGCGCTCATACAAAGAGCGGCAAAAGCGAAAAGGGCAACAATGATTTTCTTCATAGTATTTCGTTTTTATATTATTTCTTATTCGTCAAGCCTATAAACTTTATAAACCCATAAACCTCTTAGAACTTCGCCCTCTTTTTCCACCAGCTCTTGCAGGGCTTGTCGCTCATGACGAATTCGAGGATGCAGCCCGACTGGATGACATCTTCGTTGATGAAGTGGTAAGGGTAGTCCATGCCGTTAATCTTCACCTTCTTGACATAGAAGTGGTCCTTATCGACACCAGGGGCGATGATGGTGAACGTCTTGCCGTTCTCAAGATTGATCTGCATCTTCGGGAGCAGAGGCGTTCCTAGCTCATAGACACCGCCAACAGGATTCACAGGGTAGAACCCCATCGCGCTGAATACAAACCATGCTGAGGTCTGGCCGCAGTCTTCATTTCCGCAGAGACCATCTGGAGCGTCCTTGTAGAGTTCGTGGCAGATCTGGCTAACATACTTCTGGCACTGGCTCGGCTGATTCACAAAATTGAAAAGATAAGCCGCATGATGAGAGGGTTCATTGCCATGGGCATACTGTCCAATCATTCCCGTTGAGAACAGCGGACGGTCGGCGGTGCCAGCCTCGGTATGGGTGAAGAACTCGTTGAGTTTCTTTGCCATCTTCTTCTTTCCTCCCAACAGGTTGCAGAGGCCTTTCATATTGTGCTGGACATTCCAGAGATACATCCAGCCATTGCTCTCGCAGATATGAGGACCATATTCGTCAGGATTGAAGTTTGCAACGAAGGTGCCGTCAGCATTACGGGGCTCCATGAAACCGTCGTCGATATTGAAGACGTTTTCATAGTTCTGGCTCCTTGCCTTGAATTCCTTGGCAATTTTGTGCTCACCCAGAGCATTTGCCATAGCATAAATGCACCAGTCGTCGTAGGCATATTCCAGGGTACGGCTTAGCGACCAGTCGTCGTTACCGCCCATATCGTTGACTCCCGTAGGAACATAACCTTTGTCCATATAGGTTCCGAGGGAACGGTAGTCGCGGTTGCGTGCAGTCTTGACACTGATGTTCAAAGCGCGTTCTGGATCAAAGCCTTTGAAACCTTTGAACAAAGCATCGGCGATGACGGGGACAGAGTGGTAGCCAATCATCATATCCGTTTCACCGGCCCACATACTCCAAACGGGGAGACGGCCGTTCTGTTCACCGAACTCGATGAGGCTTTCCACCATATCTCCTACGCGGTCGGGATTCGTCAGTGTGAAGAGTGGATGGGCCGCACGGTAGGTATCCCAAAGGGAGAAGGTAGAGTAGTGAACACCCTGTGCGGTATGGATGCGCTTGTCTGGACCAAGATATTTGCCGTCAACATCGGAGTAGATGGTCGGGGCAAGCATAGAGTGATAAAGAGCTGTGTAGAATTTTCTGCAGTTCTCCTCATACTCCTCTTTATCCATAGTCTTGATACTATCGTTCTTCTTCTTGTTATCAGTAGACAGGACAATATCGATGGGCTCCGCTGAATCGCCAATCTCGATGACACTCAGATGGGTATTCCATTCGTTGCGGGCCAATTGGAGATATTCGGCGAAATAATCGTGGGGAGCTTCGGCTTCGAGATTCTTGGTGGCGCCGTAGATACTCGTTCCGCTGAGAGCAGTGCAGATGACGATTTCGCGATCAGCATCGTTCGGGGAGAGGGTAACAGGAAAATAGAATTTGGCTACGATACCCTTGCCGCCACTTGCTGTCTTCGTCGAATCAATTTCAACACGTTCGGGGGCGATGGAGAAACGGGTAGCAAAATAAACCTTCTGGTGCTGGGCCCATCCGTTCGAGAATCGGTAGCCACGGAAGTTTCGGGCGTCTAGTTGTTCCAACATACAGTCCTCGGTAGCATCCCAGTTCATTGTTCTCTCAAGATTGAGGATGACGACGCGCTCCTTTTCGTTGTTGGGGAAAATATAGCGCTGGACACCGCAGCGGGGGGTGCAGGTCAGGGTAACATCGATATCGTAGTCCTTTAGACGGACATTATAGTAGCCCGCAGAAGCATGTTCCTCGTCATGGCTGAAAGTCGAATAGATGCCGAGGGGAGCAGCGTCGGGATTCGGGTCGTCCTTCCCCGGTTTGCGGAAATCAGCCTTATAGGGTAGGGTGACGGGGAAGAAAGAAATATCATACATATCACCTGCTCCCGTACCGTCGAGATGAGTATGGGAGAAACCAGTTATCGTAGAGTCAGGGTAGAAGTAGCCGGAAATGCGGTCCCATCCCCCGATGAGATTGTCGGGAGACAACTGCACCATACCGAAGGGACACTGAACGCCGGGATAGGTATTTCCCGTAAAGTCCGTTCCCACCATCGGGTTAACATAATGCGTCACATTATGGGCTTGCGCCGCACTTGCCACGCCAATAAAAAATAACAGCGATAGTATGATGTGTTTCATATTTATAATTTTAGGAGGTCTTTATGAACCTTATAGACCTATAAAACTCATAAACCTTTCTTATCCCTTCTTCAAACTTGCTTCGAGTTTCTCGATTTCGAGGCGATAGGCCTTATCGGTGGCGAGGCGATGCTGTGCCTGGTTACAGGAGTGGAGGACCGTGCTATGGTCTCGTCCTCCCATCTCACGACCGATCTGGCTGATAGAGAGTTTTGAGTATTTGTGGGCGAGGTACATAACGAGCTGACGAAGGACGACAAGTTCCTTCTTACGGCTTTTACCTGTGAGGTCGCGGGACTTTGCCTTATATTTCTCGCATACTGCTGTCATGATGACATCCAGCGTCATCTCCTTGCGCGCCTGGTTGACGAGACGGGCGACGACACGGCGGGCCAGTTCGAGATCGATGTCGCAGTTGTCGAAGAGGGAGAAGGCCATCAGTGAATTGATGGTGCCTTCGAGTTCACGGACGTTGTCACTGACATTGTCGGCGATATACTGGATGACGTTGCTTGGCATCTCGATGCCGTTGCGCTTCATCTTCGATTTCAGGATGGCCTTGCGGAGGGTGATGTCGGGGCGTTCGATTTCGGTCACTACACCCCATTTTAAGCGGGTGAGCATACGTTCCTCGATACCTTCAAATTCTGAAGGCGGACGGTCACAGGTGATGATAATCTTGTGATTGTTCTGCTGGAGATGGTTGAAGATATGGAAGAAGGCGCGCTGGGTGGCTGCCGTCGTAATTTCCTGGAAGTCGTCGATGATGAGGACGTCGATGGTCTGGTAGAAATGGATGAAGTCGTTCGTTGTATTGTTCAGGTACGAATCCGTAAACTGCGTCTTGAAAAGATTCGCGGAGACGAAGAGGACTCTGAGGTTCGGGAACAGACGCTTGATACGCAGACCGATAGCATTCACCAGGTGAGTTTTTCCAACCCCCGAAGGACCGTAGAGGAAGAACGGGTTGAAGGTGTTCTGATGGGGATTATTAGCAATACTCTCCGCTATCGTTCGCGCTGTCTTGTTGCTGCGTCCTTCAACAAAATTCTCAAAGGTAAAGTGGGGGATGAGGTACGAGTTGATGGGAGACTTCTGGGCTTCCTTTGGCTGCTCGGCGTTGGGGGCACCATTGGGGTTTGTGTTGGTGCCATTTGTGTCGCAAGCGCCGCGGCCTCTCCCAGATTTGCCATTCTTGCCGTTTTTATTGAGGGTGTCGAAGTAGGAGGAGGTATCGGTTGAACTTTCTGTCTGGTAACCATTGCCGCCAGCACCGAGGCGGGGGACGCTGACCTGTCCGGAGCGTGAACTGCTGGTGTCGGGAGTTATGGTGAATTTTAGGATAGCATTCTCTCCAAAGGCAGTATGGATGGCCTGCAGGAGCAGGTCACCGATTTCGGGCCACATCACATCGACGAATGTGCTGGAGGGTACTTCAATTATGAGGGTTGCGCTGTCAAATGAGTGAAAGCGAAGGACTTCTGCCCAAGTTTGGTAATTATCTCGGGAGATGCTTTGCTTCAGGATTTGCAGGCAATATGTCCACTGGTTGTTTTCCAATTTTACTTTCTCTTTACAAAGGTAATCTGGTAGTGAGATTACAGGCTGCAAATTTCCAAAAATTTCGGGACATGACCAAGAGTTATCCACAAAATCTTTTGAAAAGGCAAGAAAAAAGTGCCGTCTGTGGAAACGGCACTTTTTTTATTTTATAAAAAGTTTAGGCTATAGTTGGCACAATTTACTTGGAGGGACTGATGATGAAGGTGTAGGAGTAGTCACCGTAAGGCATACGGTAGTGCTCCATCGGCCATGCACCCCAACTGTCGATACAGCCCAGACCCATCTGCTTGCTTGCAATATGGAGGACGGAGAAAGGACGATCCTTAAGATCACCATTATGGTACTGATGGGCATCCTTCACGGGACTTCCATCGATATCCTCATAGAGATAGGGGATGGTGGAACATTCGAGAGGTGCAAGACCTTCGAAGGTGAGACCGAAGCCTTCCTTATTCTCTACAGACCATGAGCGGACATCGAATTTGTTTCCACTTTCCTGTGGACGAACCCATCCGTGCCAGTATTGGTCCTTTACCTCCTGACGATAGTGGCCGAGGAACTGGCTCCAGTGGCGGTCAAC
Source organism: Prevotellaceae bacterium UBA1746 (assembly GCA_002314875.1). Taxonomy (GTDB): domain Bacteria; phylum Bacteroidota; class Bacteroidia; order Bacteroidales; family Bacteroidaceae; genus Alloprevotella. The sequence goes on along the minus strand of DCHS01000046.1, from coordinate 37,527 downwards.
ATAACTTTCGAGAGGACCGCGACCGTAGTAGTCAACCTGGTCATACTGTTGAGGCATAACAAGTTGCATACCGAAACGGAAGAGCTGCGGCATCTTTTTAGGTTCTGCAGCGTGCGTCTTCAGACTCTGGTTGATGATGAGTTTGTTTTCGGAAGTAAGGGTGTAAGTGACTGTCAGGCTTGCCTGGAGTTCGGTCATATCATACTTCGCTTCAACCTTACGACTGCTGCCTTCCTCCTTTTGTTCAAGGCTCACGAGTCTCATTTCGGGATTTTTCCATGCTGCGAGGCGGCGACCAAAATCAGCACCTGCGTCATTGTCGGTCATCGCACGCCAGAAGTCGGGTGTCAGACTATAGCCTTCTTCGAACATGGGCTTTCCGTCAACGTCAATGTAGTCAATCCAGCCTGTGTGCTTATTGAAAGTGACTTCCATGCGGTCTGTTTTCAACTGCAAGCAAGCGAGTTGCTCGTCCTTCTGGACTGCGGGCTTATTATCAGCAGTTGCCAAAACTTCGTTGAGCGTGGGGAAGGTATAAGGATGGATTTCGAATTCCTGTTCAGCGAGGATGTGGCCCTTGTCAAGGATAGGATCGTTGGTAACAACATAGCGAACGACGAGGGTATGTTCCTTCTGGTTATCGGCGGGGCACTGGAAGCCATTGAGGGCAACGGTCTGCTTACCCTGGGCAGGAACATTGATACCCGTGCAGGTTCCGCGGTTGATGCAGTCACCATTTTCCAAAAGTTCCCAGTTAAGGCTTACATTATTGATGGGTGCAAAGAACTGCTCGTTGAAAATTTCTACCGTTCCGTTCTGGAAATTGGGGGTTGTCCAAAGGTTCTGGTAGTAGTACTTCACCTCAGCAGCATCAGGATGGGGCTTGCGATCAGCGCTGATGAAACCATTACAGTTGAAGTTATGGTCAGAAGCAGGGTAGCGGCCGAAGTCACCACCATAGGCAAAGATTTCATTGCCCTCCTTGCTGGTAGAACGGATCGCCTGATCGACGAAGTCCCAAATGAAACCGCCCTGGTAATGAGGTTCGCGGCGGATTAAATCCCAATAGTCCTTGAAACTACCCATAGAGTTTCCCATAGCGTGGGCATATTCGCACTGGATGAGGGGACGGGTGCAGCGCTGAGGATTATGGAGATAATTTTCACAGCCCTGAATATCAACGTACATTGGACACCAGATGTCAGTAGCATAGCCTTCACCAGTACGCTCATACTGAACGGGACGGCTCTGGTCCATTCCCTTAATCATATCGAAGACCTTGTCGAAGTTTTCACCATAACCCGCTTCGTTACCCATACTCCAGATGATGACAGAGGGATGGTTCTTCTGGATAGCAACATTCTGGACATTGCGTTCCATGTGTGTCTGGAGGAATTCGGGACGGATGGCGAGGGTCTTTTCACCATAACCCATACCGTGGCTCTCGAGATTGGCTTCAGCAACGAGGAAGATACCCATTTCGTCGCAGAGGTCGTACCAGCGGGGATCGTCGGGATAGTGAGAGGTGCGGACAGCATTAATGTTGTGCTCCTTCATAATCTTGATATCCTGCTTCATACGTTCTACGTTAACCACATAACCGCCGTCGGGATCGAGTTCGTGGCGGTCGGTACCCTTAACGAGGATGGGCTGACCGTTGACGAGGAGCTGGGCGTCTTTGATTTCAACGCGACGGAAACCAACTCTCTGGGTTGTGCTCTCGCTGACCTTGCCGCTCTTGTCGAGGAGATCGATGCAAAGGGTATAGAGGTAGGGAGTTTCTGCACTCCACTTATTGGGCTTCTCAACATTCCATGATGCCTTGGCCTCACCGTTGGCTGCCACCTTAGCGGTCGTCTCGCAAACGGTCTTGCCTGTGTTATCGTTGAGGGTGAGCTGGACATTGCAACCCTTGGCACCGGCGGTCTTGACAGTCATGGGGAGGATACCGTTGACATACTCGTCGTCGAGGGTGGGGACGATGCTGATGTCCTCGATATGAGCCTTGGGACGAGCGAAGAGGTAGCATTCTCTGGCAATACCGGTAAAGCGCCAGAAGTCCTGGTCTTCGAAATAACTGCCATCGCACCATCGCATAATCTGCATGGCGATGAGGTTCTTCTGGCCGGGCTTGATGAACTTGGTCAAATCGAATTCGGCAGCATCTTTGGAATCCTCTGAATAGCCAACCCACTTGCCGTTTACCCAAACCTGGAGATTGGAGGTGGCTGAACCGATGTGCATGATAATCTGGTCGCCCTTCCAGTCAGCGGGGATTTCAAAAGAGCGGCGATAGGAACCAGTATAGTTATTCTTCTCCTCAACATAAGGAGGATTGTTTTCAAATTGAGTAGCCCAAGCGTAACCGATATTCTTGTAGATGGGGTCACCGTGACCGTTCAATTCAAAGAGACCGGGTACTGTAAACTGTTCCCACTGTGAGTCGTCGAAAGCAGGACTCTCGAAACCTGCGGGGCGTTCGTTGTGGTTCTTGACGAAGTTGAATTTCCACTGGCCTTCGAGGCTGAGGTAGCGCTCAGAACGGGCTTTGTCGCCAGTTTTTGCGAGGTCGGCACTTTCAAAAGCAAAGAATGATGCATGGGGAGCAACGATAGAGCCTAAACGGTTCTTATCGGCATTGAGCCAGTATTCTTTGCTACTATTGGCGTAATTTGTGGATTGCGCGGATGCCAATGCAGGAGTCAGTGCAACGGCGCAGAACAAGGAGGTTGCAAAGATGTGTTTCATAATTGAGAAAAGGGAAATGCCAAATTATTTTCTTCCAAAAAGATATAGTTTCAGGAAGGGTGAAATACGGATGATGTTGCTGGTCAGCAGGCAAATACCGACAACGACCAGAGCACCAGCAAAGGAGCAGGTGATGTCAACGGCGAAATTACGGCCGATGCTCTTGATCCACTCTCCGACCACGGGGATTCTTGGAATAAAGAAATAGTGGAGCAGATAGACGTCGAGTGTACGGACACCGATGTATTGCAGTCCGCGACCGATGCGTGTTTCTTTTGAAAAACTGCTTGCGTAATGGCGGAAGAACAAAAGCGTTGTCGTCACAAGTGAGTACATTGCTAATGTTCTTGGCAGATTTGCCCATTGGCGACGAAGTTCGTGCCAGTTGAGGAATTCGCAAAGCGCAATGGTGCCGACTATGAGCACAATTGGAGCAAACCATTTTGTATCAAAGAGACGTTGGAATCCGTTCCAATAGCGATGAACGATGTTTCCTGCCAGGAAGAAATGAAGGTAAAGGATTACCTGACTGAATGATGACCATTTCAGCCAGTCTGCATTCTGGTAATGGAACCATGAGGGCATATACCAGGTGGCATATACACCAAGGGCAATGAGCCAGAACAGCATGATGGGAAGCCATTCAATTTTCCAGCGCTGCAGCCATTTCTTTCCTAAACTTTCCAGATAGGCAAAGACATAATAAATGAGGAACAGTTCAAGGAGAACAATGGTGAACCAATAACCTCCTTTCATACTTTTATGGAGCCAATCCACACAAGTATCCAAGAAATGCGGCGTCAGTATTGCTGCTGCAAGGCAGAAGAAAACGGCGGTAGGGATGATTTGGATGCGGATTTTCTTCAGTGTCAGTGTGCCCAGCGTTTTCAGACTCCACTGCGTCTTGGCGCTGTAGGAGAAGAAGCCGCTGATAAAGAAGAAAAGTGGCATGCGGAAAAGTAAGAAGATGCTCAGATAAACTGAACCCTTCAGTGCTTCTCCGTAGCCTATCGTGCTCATGTGGTTGGCTACGACCAAAATCATCGTAAAGCCTCGCATGGAGTCAATCCACTCCATACGAGGCTTTGAAATAGTCTGTTTATTGTCCATTAAAACATTTCAGAAGGATACTGACCAGCCTCGTGGAGAGCGGCGAGCTTGGCAACTACCTCGGGACGATCCTCGGGATAGGTAACGCCGAACCACTTAGAGGTGGTATCGAGGACTTCGCAGGTTGCCTTACCTGCCTTGATGAGGTGGTCAACCATGAGAGGAATGAAGAATTCGCTCTTGAGGTTCTCCTGATTCTTGGGATCAGAGAGGAATGCCTTGAAGAACTCTTCGCTGTGAGCGAAGTAGTCGGGGGTGAAGCCCCAGAAGTTCATGCTGACGGGAGTGGTGTCGGGTATGCTTACCCACTGTTCGTTTTCGTCGAGGTACTGAACAACACCGTAATGACGCTCGATCTTGGTACGTTCAACAACACCGGTGAGGAGGTGGGTTGCTTCATCGTTTTCGCAGATACCACGGCTTACGGTACCACTTTCAGAAAGCGTATTGTCAACGCGGAAACCTACCATTGCATACTTGCCGGTAGAGCCCTCGGGAAGTTCGCTGAGGAACTTTGCCATTACCTTGAAAGCATCACGGTCATAGAAGTCATCGCAGTTGAGGACAGCGAATGGTTCCTTGATGACCTCAGCACCCATCATCACAGCGTGGTTGGTACCCCAGGGCTTTGTACGACCTTCAGGAACGGTAAAGCCTTCGGGGAGTGCATCGAGAGCCTGGAAGCAGAGTTCGCAGGGAACATGACCTTCGTACTTAGCAAGAATCTGTTCACGGAACTGCTGTTCGAAATCACGACGGATTACCCAGACAATCTTACCGAAGCCAGCTTCGATGGCGTCGTAGATGCTGTAGTCCATAATGCTCTGGCCCTGAGGACCGAGAGTGTCAAGCTGCTTGAGACCGCCGTAGCGGCTTCCCATACCTGCAGCAAGAAGGAAAAGAGTAGGTTTCATACTGAAAATTTGTTATAAGGTATATTTTGTCAAAATTATCGACGGACATTGATGCGGAAGGTCTTGGCAGGATCCGTACGGTTGCCTTGTTCCGCAAAACCGATGTTGAAGGTAGCAACGCCAGACTTTACATTCTGCTGTGCACGAACACTGCACTTGTAGCGCATGCCCTTTCCGCTGGCAATCTGTGCGATGGTAGCGGTGGGAGAGATCTGGATACGCTTGTTGTCACAGGTGATGACGGGAGCGATGTTGTAGATGGTCTGACCACTGCGGTTGTGGATGTCGAAGGTGATATAAGCGGTCTCATAACCTTCGAGGACGCGGTTGTTGTTGTCGTCGGCAAAGACGATGTTGCTGATCTCGAGGTAGTCAGCGGGACTGCTGGGAGCGTAGTAGGAGTAGTCGCGACCGTTGCCGTAGTAGATATCATCGTAGGAATAGTCCTGATGGTTGTTGTTACGGCGAGAGTTTTCGTACTTTTCCTGCTCGGCTCTTGCGCTGGCAGCACCGACAGCGGCACCTGCGGCACCACCAATGAGGGCGCCCATATCGCCGCCGCGAGGACCACCGATGATATCACCGATGAGGGATCCGAACATTGAACCGACGTATGCACCTGTGACACCACCTCCCCATTCACTGGAACTGGCACAGCTGCTGATAGTGAGTACTCCTGCGAGGAGTAAGATGGAATAGTTCTTCATCTTGATATTCTTTTTAAATGTGTGTAAGAATTGGTATAATGCGTGACGTTGTAACGCGGCGCATGAATAGTTTATTTTACTAAGATGACGAGGTACTTGCTGACACTCCAGAAGCGGTCGGGATCGGTGATGCGGAGAACATACTGACCCTTGGTGTCCTTCTCGAGTTTGTAGGTACCGGCGGGATGGTTGGTCTTGAGTTCTGCGCTCTTGCTGTAGAGTTTGATGACCTTATCGACGCGAGTGTCAATCTTGGTGAAGTAGTCCTTGTTGAAATTGCCCTGCTGGAGGACTTCTCCGCTCTTGAGGATGTTCTCGTTCTTGAGTTCCTTCTTGGTGCCAAATACATAGTAAGCGGTGTGGAGGTCCTTATCCTGAGCGTTGATGGTACGGGCACGGTTGTCGTTTTCTGCAGAAAGATCGTTGACGTTGGTCTTCAACTGGCCGATCTGAGTCTCCTGTTCAGCGATGGTGATGTCCTTGGCTGCGAGCTGCTGGCGGAGATCAGCGACCTGCTTGTTGAGTTCATCCATCTGAGCGCACATAGAAGCGATGGTAGCCTCCATGGTAGCCTTGAGTTCAGCGCTGGAAGAAGAAGTCTGCTTAAGCTGCTGACGAAGATTTTCGATGAGTTCCTTGTTGAGGCGCATGGTCTCAGTGATGGTTTTCATATCTTCGAGGATAGCCTGCTTCTGGTTCTTCTCACCACTGCGGCTCTCAACGTTGATACGGCCCTGAGCTTCATTGATTTTGCGGAAACCTTCCTGAATTTCGTTCAGGGTTCCTACCATGTCGTTGAGTTCGCTCTCTTTTTGGGAAATTATATCCTGGAGCGAATCCTCAGCGGAGTTAACAACCATTTCCTGTTCTTTCTTCGTTTCGCAAGAAGAGAAACTGCCGATAGCGGTGCTCAGTGTAAAAACTGCAACGAGCGCGAAAAGTAACTTTTTCATATTATTTGATTTTTGTTTTCAGATTAATGTTCGCTTTATAACGATACTTCTAAATGAGTTGGTTTTTTGCATTCCCGCGAGATTACTCGAAAATCGGTTGTCCTGTGATGGGGTCACGGGCGATAGGTTTTCGTTTTGCCTTCTTTGCTGCCTCTTCGTCAGCTTTGCCGGCGACGATCATGACAAATTCGCCGCGGGGTTCGTTAGCTTCGAAATGCTCGAGGACTTCGGAGAGCGTACCGCGTACACTTTCTTCGTGAACCTTGGAAATTTCGCGGCAGACACTGCATTTGCGTTCAGGGCCGAAGACCTCGATAAATTCTTTCAAGGCACGTACCACACGGTGGGGACTTTCGTAGAAAATCATCGTGCGGGGTTCGTTGGCTAATGTTTCGAGTCGTGAGGCACGTCCTTTCTTCTGGGGGAGGAAACCTTCGAAGCAGAAGCGGTCGCAGGGAAGACCGCTGGCTACGAGCGCCGGAACGAAGGCCGTTGCTCCTGGGAGGCACTGTACCTCAACCCCTTGTGCTACTGCAGCACGGACGAGCATGAATCCCGGATCGCTGATGCCTGGAGTTCCTGCATCACTGATGAGCGCCATATTCTCACCTCCCGCCAGACGTGCGGCGAAAGCCTCTGCCGTCTCATGCTCGTTAAATTTATGATGGCTGACGAGTCTGGCCTGGATATCGTAGTGCTTGAGGAGGATGCCGGAGGTACGGGTATCTTCAGCGAGGACCACATCGGCTTCTTTAAGGATGCGGAGCGCTCGGAGGGTGATATCCTCCAGATTTCCTACGGGTGTGGGTACAAGATATAACATATATGATTCTGGAATGTGTGCCCAAAGAATATGGTGCGAAATCCGATTGATTGTGCAAAAGTAGGGATTAATCGTTAGGCGAGCAAGAAAAACAGCGGTTTTTTCAAACTTTTTAATAAAAGTTGCAATTATTGTCGTTGTTTGCTTAACTTTTCGACTACTTTGTCTGTTTTCTTTGAAAAAAATATTATTTTTGCAGTTGAAAATCCTTTATTATGCAAATTTTACAGGAACAGATTAATTTTGACCGCTTCGTCCGCGGTGGTTTGTTTGTGGCAGTGGTAGCAGTGATTGTCCTTGCCATCAACTATCTGAGTACCGTTCTCGTGCCGTTCTTCCTTGCATGGGCGCTGGCGTGGATGCTTATTCCCGTCGTGAAGTTTTTCCAGTACAAACTGAAGTTCCGCTATCGCACGCCGAGTGTGCTGGCGGCTATTATTGTATTCATTCTGGCTGTTACCAGTGTTCTGCTGGTGACCTTGCCCATCTTCATCGAGGGCTTTGTTCAACTCAAACAAGCCATTCTCGATTACCTCTCTGCGGGAAACCAGCGCCAACTCCCCACGTGGCTCCAGCGCTATTTCAACGAATATGTCGGTAGCTTGCAGTTAGAGAAACTTCTCAAACAAGAGAATATCATCAATGCGATAAAGACCGCCGTTCCAAAGGCCTGGGATGTGCTTCTCTCCACCGCCAATATCGCTGTGGGTATTGCCTCTTCCCTCTTCGGTGTCCTCTATCTCATCTTCATCCTTTCCGATTACGAGCGCTTCTCGACCGATTGGATCCATTTTGTTCCCCGTTCCAAGCGCCCCTTCATCAGCAAACTCGTCAGTGACGTCGCTCAGGGTATGCGCGGTTATCTTCGTGGGCAGGCCCTCATCGCCCTCAGCAATATGATCATGTTCACCATCGGCTTCTGGGCGATCGGTTTGAAGATGTGGCTCGGAATGGGCATTTTTGTCGGCCTCATCAGTTTTATCCCTTATGTTCAGGTGATCGGTTTCATCCCCGCTGCCGTCCTCGCACTGTTGGAGATGGCAGAGCCTGATGGTCGTCCTTTCTGGCTTGTCATGCTCCTCGTCTTGCTCGTTTACGGCGTAGTGCAGGTTATCCAGGATGCTGTCGTCACCCCGCGTGTCATGGGAAAGATTATGGGCCTTTCTCCTGCCATCGTTCTGTTGTCGTTGAGTGTGTGGGGGAGTCTCGCCGGTATCATCGGCCTCATTGTCGCCCTTCCTATGACCACCATACTCATTGCTTATTATCGCAAGTATATTATTGGGCGGTATGAAGCCTCGGAAACTCCGGAAGTACCGGAAGTACCGGAACCTCCGCTAATTAATTCGTAATTATATTAACTTAATCATAACCACTATGAAATTCAGAAAAACAGCAGCCTTGATGTGCGGACTCTCCATGTTTGCCTTGCAGGGATTCGCACAATCCGATTTTCAGCTGGTGACGCAGGAACCTGCCAATGCAGAGAATCAGCCTGCACCCTGTCACCCCGTTCCTGCAGAGCGACAAGTTCTGTGGAACGAAACCGAGTTCTATGCGTTCTTCCACTACGGAATGAATACATTCACCAACGCCGAATGGGGTTATGGTAACGAAGATGAGAGCAAATATGCTCCCCTTGGAAAGCCCGATCCCGAACAGTGGCTCACTGCAGTCAAAGCAGCAGGTATGAAGGGCGGTATCGCCGTTGTGAAGCACCACGACGGTTTTTGCCTTTGGCCCACAGCAACCACAACCCACAGTATTGCCAATGCCGGCAACGAGAATGGTAAGACCAACATCCCCGAACTTTTTGCTCAGGCAGCACGCAAACTCGATATGAAGTACGGTTTCTATGTATCACCTTGGGACCGTAACTCCGCTTATTATGGTACCGACAAGTATGTTACCGAAGTGTTCCTGAAGCAGTGTCTTGAACTTGCAGAATACGGAAGCGACCAGTTCGAAATGTGGTTCGATGGTGCTAACGGCGGTGACGGATATTACGGTGGCAAGAACACCACAATCAGTGTGGATAAGGACATCTATTACGATATTCCTAACCTTCGTGCCCGCGTCCATCAGATTGCCCCAAACTGTGTGATGTGGGGTGTCGGCGATGAAGCCCGCTGGATTGGTAACGAAAGCGGTTATGCCGGCAATACCAATTGGGCCATGGGCTCTGGCGAATCAGGCGATATCAACGGCTGGTACTGGAAACCCGGTGAAAGCGATGCCAAAGCGACAAGTGCAGGTTGGTTCTGGCACAGCACAGAAACCATGAAGTCTGCAGCGACCCTTTTCCAGATGTATCTTGAAACCGTTGGCCGCAATGCAACGCTGATTCTTAATTGTCCTCCCAACAACTACGGTGTACTTCCTACGGCAACAGTCACCCAACTTGAGGAACTTGGCAAACTGCTTAATACCCGTCTCGGCACCGATTTGGCTCCCAAGGCTAATATTGAAGTCAGCGAGGCACGTGCCAATGGCGCAACCCGCACTTATGCAGCCCAGAATATGATTGACGGTGACAAGGATACTTATTGGGCTGCAAATGACGGAAGCCATTCAGCTACCATCACCCTTACCTGGGATGAAACGCAGACCATTCACTACCTTATGATGCAGGAGTACATCCGCCTTGGTCAGCGTATCAAGGACTTCAAGGTTGAATACATGACCGAAGACGGAGCATGGAAAGAACTCGCTCCCAGTTTCGAGTCAACAACTGTCGGCTACAAGCGCATTATGCCCCTCAATGGCAGTACAAGTAATTATGGCTCTGGATACAAAGCGAAAGCCCTTCGCGTTACCATCCTTGATAGCCGTGCATGTCCCACCCTTCACACTTTGAGTGTGTTCTAATCAGCGTATCATTATGAAAAAGTATATTCTTTCCGCGTTGATGTTGATGGGACTTTCAGCCAACGCTCAAACCATAACATTCGACACCCAAGATTACGCTAAAGTCAGCGTTTATGACAATTGGGTGAAGTCTCCCTTCCGCACCGGTGAACTCAAGGGAAATGCTGCTGTAGTAGCAAACCCCAACACTGCTGTTGATGAAGTATTCGGTAGTGCTCCTGATGGCACAAAGAATGTCGTTGCTGTACAACGCAGCCGTTTTGGTAGCAACAGTTTTGGTGTTCGTATTGATCTCAAAGAACCTTTCCGTCTGACCAAGACCAACCGCTACATCCACATTATGGCTTACATGCCCGGCAAACCCGTTGGCAGTAAGGTGATGGTCATGGGTCTCGGCAAGCGCGTAGAAGACGCATGGAACTGGCAGACCGGTGAAGACGAACAGTTCTGGGCACAGACCATCGGCAATGTTGAAGGCAAGGACGGTTGGCAAGACCTCGTTGTCTCCATTAAGGGTTTCTCTTATTCTAAAGAAGAAAACCCCGACAGTGGTATAGACATCTACAGCCTCGTCATTGTTCCCGATGTTCGTTCTGCTCACGAAGACCAGAGCGATTGGATAGCATATTTCGACGAAATCGTTATCGACGAATCAGCCGACAAGCGCTTCTCAACAGACAAGTATGCCGTTAGTTTTGACAAGGACGCAGCCATTACCCGTACCGACCGCTATCTCAATGGCGTGGGTCTCGGCACCCAGAGCGTTACCGGCATCAAGGACCATTTCTACAACGACTGCACAAAGACTACCGTATTCGGTGCTACTCCTGGTGAGAAGGTGCAGCCCAAGTTTACCTACACTGGCTCTTGGATGAGCGGTTACGTCTATGTGGACTGGGGCAACGACGGTAAGTTCTCCTATAATATTAATTCAAACGGAACTCCCGGTGAAGGCAGCGATATCGTAAGTTACAATGCCTACTCTGCAAATGGCAGTACCTGGTATAAGAGTGACGGCTCAACGGCTTCCAACGGTAACACCATCGGTAGCGGTGTTCCCACTTTCACTATTCCGGCTGACCAGGCTATCGGTTTCTACCGCATGCGCTACAAAGTTGACTGGAATAATATCGATCCCGCTGGTAACAGTGACTCCGGTAACCTTATCACCTCTAACGGTGGTGCTATCGCCGATGTTCTCCTCGATATCCACGAGAGCGAAGTCATTGTCAACGCCAATCAGCTCAATGGTGATATCCTCGCTACTGACGGTTCTGCTTTGATGAAGTACCCCGTTCCTTACGGAAAGGACCTCACCGTTCAGATGGTTCCCGCTCCCGGTTTCGTTCACAACGGTATGACTGTGCGCTGTGGTTACAACATTGCTGCTGAGGCACAGTTGGATAGCAATGGCAATCCCAACTGGCTTGAGGTTGAAATCCCCGTAGGCGAAAGCGATACCTATGTCATTCCCGCAGCATACATCGTGGGTGGAAATGTTCAGATTACCGGTTATTTCAAGAGCAGCAACACCAGCGAAGAATTTCAGGCACTTTTAAAAGAAGCTCGCGAAGCCTTAGACCATGAAGGCGTGGGTTTTCCGAAGGCCTCCTCTGCAGAGCGCATAGCTCTTCAAGAGGCCATCAACGCTGAAAATCCAAGTGAAAAAGCCGTTAAGGACGCACTTGACGCTCTCTATGCTTGTACCGATGTAGAACATATTCAGCTCGATCATGTTTATACGTTAACTGCAGTAACTCGTGAGCATCGCAAGGCATACTTCAACACCGTTATTCTGGAGAATGGCGACTATGATGTTCAGCCTGTGCTTATCAATGCCGATACCGTACTTCCTGAAACGGCTTACTTCCGTGTCTCTTGGGATGTAGAAGATGAGTGCTATTATCTCATGCCTACTTGTGTTTCAGATTACATTTACGGTCAGAGTGGCAAACGTGGTATCCGTATTCAAAAGGCAGACGCTTCAGACACTTTTGACTCTAAGTTTTTCAAAAGCGAACTTGTTGATGCAGAAGCAAAGGACCTCTATGGCCTTGTAACCCTTTATCATAAATTCTCTGGCTATTTTACTGCGGACACCCCCAACGAAGAACCTTGGGTGATTCTCCCTGACGATGACGCATCCTTCGAAGCACCCAGTTACAATTGGGATCGCACCTCTGCACTGTCCATTCAGGAAGTTCCCAATATCAATGCGATGACTTTGCTCAACAGCAAAGAAATCCTCGATGTGGCAAATACTTTCGGACAGATTTGTGTAGCCAGTGTCAGCAATACCAATGGCCGTTGGATTAACTTTGGTAACAATACAAGTTGTCCTAAGGTAAACGAACAACCTGCAGAAGAAAACATTTTCAAGCTTATGCCCGCATCAACTTCCGGCCGTTTCTATATTTATAGAGAAGGCGAAGGCTATCTCACTGCAACCGCAGGCGTTTTCAGTGCAAGCGCAAGCGACAAGGCAGAATTCTGGACTGCAGGCTATGGCGATGACAATTGGCTCGGTGGCGATGCATTTACCAACGATAGTTCCATCGACTATGACGCAACACCCGTGGACAACCATATGATTCGTATTTATCTCAACGATGGTGCGACTTGGTTCAACTGCTCCGACGGTACTGCAGCCAAGTACAATACCGGTGGTGGTGCATGGACCGTATTCCATGTCTTCAGTTACGGTGACAGTTATGGTACTGTAACCGAAAATTATCTCGACATTGAAGAACGTCCTGCAACTGTTCTTGAAGGCAAGACCATAACTTCGCTTTCAGAGCTCAAGAACGATATGGCTTATTTCATCCATGCTCAGAGCGGTGAAGGTTATCTTGTTTGGAATGAATCCATTACAGACACCTATGTCAGTCTGCGCGGTGTGGAAAACACCAGTTACAATGGCGGTCCTGGCAATGCCCTCTTTGAAGAAGCCGTTGATCCCTTTGACGCAACTTGCGTTTGGCAACTTTTGGTAAAGGAAGGCAAGTTCTACATGTATCAGCCCGCGAAGAAGAATTTCGTTACCCGTGTAAGCCGCGATTATGTCTTCACAGAAGAAGAAACCGCTTTGGACGGCATTCGTGACAATGGCGACGGAACCTTCAGCATCCACGCTGGTGGCGGCATGAGCGACACCTCAACCAACTATGCCTGCATCTGTACCAACGAGGCACAGACAGCCGTTCGTAACTGGACCTATTCCGATCACGGTTCAATTTTCTATATCACGGAAAATCCCAATATCGAAGTCACCGACATTTTCCTTCCCGATGGCATTTCTGCCCCTGAAACAGAAAAGGCAAATCCTGTGATTTACGACCTCATGGGCCGCCGTGTTGCCATCACTCGTCCTGGCATCTACATTATTGATGACAAGAAGGTCGTAATCAAATAACGAACCATAATCCCCCCGTTTCAGCAGGTTAATATTGCACAAATCCCCTGACCTACAAGATTTTTTGCGAAATATTCGGAAAAAGATTTTGTCGGTTTGGGGATTTGTCGTAATTTTGCGCCGCAATTCCACGCAACCTCTCTGGACGCGAGAAGAGAAACACATTCCCTATAAAGCCAAGCTGTTGGAGCCGCTTTTACAGAAGAAACTCATTTCGCAGTAGAATTCCACGATGTTTCGATGGTCCACAACCATTCAAAATTTATTTCAGTAAAAATGGCTGATCTTATTAAAATTGCCGAAGAGGCATTTGCTACTGGCAAGCAGCATCCTTCATTCAAGGCTGGTGATACTATCACTGTAGCTTACAAGATTATTGAAGGTAACAAGGAACGTGTACAGCTCTATCGTGGTGTAGTAATCAAGATTTCTGGTCACGGCGACAAGAAGCGTTTCACCGTTCGCAAGATGTCCGGTACCGTAGGTGTTGAACGTATCTTCCCCATCGAGTCTCCCGCTATCGAGAGCATCGAAGTAAACAAGGTAGGTAAGGTTCGTCGCGCTAAGCTCTACTATCTCCGCAACCTCACTGGTAAGAAGGCTCGCATCAAGGAGAAGAGAAGCGGTGCAAAGGCAGAATAATTGTCCGAGCAACAATTCGAAAAAACAACAGAGATTTCACTCAGCAGAGTGGATTCTCTGTTTTTTTTTGATTATATTGAAATTATTCTGAGTAAATTTGGAGAGAATGAAAAAAAAAGATTAACTTTGCACAGAATTTCAGAAAACAAAGTTTTCTTACTACTATAACTAAGTTAAACACAAAATAAGTCTTTTATGAAAAAAATGCTTCTCCCGGCATTTGTAGCGGCTCAGATGTGCGTTTGCATGTCTGCTCATGCTGCAGATACCACCTCATCTCGACAACTCCTCGAGACTTATGAGGTTACGGAGGTTCATCAACAGGTGCAGACCATAAAGGGACGCGTTGTCGATGAGAACGGCGAGCCCATTATCGGCGCTGTTGTTCGCATCAAAGGCAGTACGTCCAAGTATGGTATGACTGACGACGATGGTAATTTTACCATTGATGCAAAGCCTGGTGATGAACTTCAAATTTCTTATATGGGTTATCAGACCGTCAACGTGAAGGCCGCTCAGGATATGGCCATTACGATGAAGCCTTCTGATAATGCCCTTGATGAAGTTGTTGTTACGGCTCTGGGTATCAAGAAGAGTGCCAAGTCCCTCTCCTACAATGTTCAGGAAGTGAAGAGTGAAGAACTGATGAAGGTTCAGGATGCTAACTTCGTGAACAGTCTCAATGGTAAGATTGCCGGTGTGCAGTTCAGCCAGAGTTCAGCTGGTGTCGGTAGTGCAACACGTGTTGTTATGCGTGGTGTAAAATCCATCAATGGTAACAGCAATGTTCTCTATGTTGTTGATGGTATCCCCATGAACAACGTTGGTGGTTCTCAGCCTGCCGATATGTATTCTGGTTCAGGTTCAACCGGTGACTCCGCAGCCGATATTAATCCCGATGACATCGCAAGCATCTCCGTCCTCAGTGGTCCTTCCGCTGCAGCCCTCTATGGTTCCGACGCTGCCAATGGTGTTATCTTGATTACCACCAAGAAGGGTCAGAACAATCGCCTCGATGTAACCTACAACGGCAGTTTCCAGTTCTCCAGTCCCTTCGTTACCCATCAGTTCCAGAATACCTACGGAACCTCCTCTCCCGGTTCTTTCGACAGTTGGGGAAGCAAACTCGCTACACCGAGTGAATACAATCCCAATGATTTCTTCCAGACCGGAACAAACTATACCAACAGCGTCAGCGTTTCATCTGGTAACGAACGTAACCAGACCTATCTCTCATTGGCAGCAACCGATGCAGAAGGTTTGATCCATAACAACTGCTTCGACCGTTACAATGCTACCATTCGCAATACCACGAAGTTCTGCCAGGATAAACTTACCCTTGATTTGAACTATTCGCTCTCTCACATCAAGGAGCAGAATATGATTTCTCAGGGTCAGTATCACAATCCTCTCTATACCCTCTACCTCTTCCCCGCAGGCGGTGACTGGCAGGGTATCCAGTACTACGAGCGCGAAGATCTCAGCCGTAACCTCCAGACCCAGTACTGGCCTTGGCTGGATCAGAACGAATTGATGGAAAACCCCTATTGGATTGTTGAAAACGAGCGTTTCATCAATAAGAAACTCCGCAACATGCTCACCATGTCGCTGAAGTGGGACATCGCTTCATGGATTTCCCTCACCGGCCGTGTGAAGTATGACAACAGCCAGAACTCCTACGAGCAGAAACTCAATGCTGGTACGAAGAGCCTCTTTGCTTCTGATGCCGGTTACTATTCTCTCCGTAACCAGAATGCCCGCCAGCTCTATGCAGAAGCTTTTGCTACCATTAACAAGTATTTCGGTGGCGAAAAGTGGAGCATCAGCGGTGTTCTCGGTACGAACTATGACCAGCGTGATACCAAGGCAGACTATGTAGGCGGTAATCTCGGTATGGTTCCCAACAAGTTCACCTGGAACAATATGGATCCTTCAGATCCTAAATTCAAACTCAGCCAGGAATATAGTGAGCGTCGTAAGAAGGAAGCCGTATTTGCCAGCGCCCAGCTTGGCTTCAAGTCCATGGCTTACCTCGACCTCACCGCCCGCAACGACTGGTCATCAGCCCTCGCTGGTAGTGACAACGACTCTTATTTCTATTATTCAGCAGGTATCTCAGGAATTTGGACCAGCATCTTCCCTTGCATCATGTCCTACAACTTCCTGAACTACTTCAAGACCCGCGTATCTTATTCAGAGGTTGGTAATGACCCATCTCAGACCTATCTGACCATTCCTACCTATACCATCAATGGTGCGACCGGTCCCTCACTTTCAACCTCAAAGAAGAACCCCAACCTCAAGCCCGAAAAGACTAATTCATGGGAAGTAGGTCTTGACTTCGTGTTCTTCCGTAACCGTTTCAAGGTTAACGCTACCCTTTATCAGTCACGCACCTACAACCAGTTCTTCAATATTGAACTTGACCAGTCTTCAGGTTATACCAATATGTGGGTGAACGGTGGCCGCGTAGATAACAAGGGTATCGAACTCGCTGCACGTTTCACACAGCCCATCGGTAAGGTGAACTGGGAAACCTATGCAACCTGGACCCTTAACCGTAACGAGGTGAAGGAAGTTTTGAATTCCTTCATTGATCCTACAACCGGCGAAGAGTACAAACTTGCAGAAATGAACCTCGGCGGTTTCAACGGTACTCGCAATAAGATTGTTGAAGGCGGTGATTTGACCGACATCTACGTTCGTACACTGGCAACCGGAGAACATGGTGAAATCTATGTTGACCCCCAGGATCATTCCGTTCGTCCTACCGCTAACGAATACATCCTCGCAGGCCATGCCTCTCCCAACTACACCCTCTCTTGGGGTAACACCTTCAGCTGGAAGGGCTTGAGTTTCGGCTTCCAGTTCAACTACCGCAATGGTGGTATCTGCGTATCCCTCACCGAATCCTTGATGGATGCCTACGGAACTTCCGTTCGTACTGCAGAGGCTCGTGATAATGGTGGCGTGGTTATCAATGGCATTAACGGTATTACACCTCAGGCTTATTTCCAGACCATTTCCAGCACCACGACGACTTTGGCTTCGCAGTATGTCTACAGTGCAACGAACCTCCGTCTCGGTGAATTGACCTTCGGCTATGATATCCCTATCACAAAGGTTGTTCCCTGGATTAAGGGCCTCAATCTTTCTTTCGTAGCCCATAATCTCTGCATGCTCTATTGCAAGGCTCCCTTTGACCCCGAAATGACGGCAAACACCGGAACCTACAACCAGGGTATCGACTACTTCATGCAGCCCAGTTCACGCACGATGGGCTTCTCTGTAAAGGTTAAATTCTAATATCGCTTCAACTATGAAATCTATTCTTAAATATACATTTGCTGGTGTTATGGCACTCGGATTTACTGCCTGTACGGACAGTTTCGAAGAGACCAACACCAACCCGTACGAAGCAACAGATGAAGACCTTCAGAAAGATAATCTCACTGTCGGTTCTTTCTTCTCACAGATGGAACTTCGTATGATTCCCTTCACCGCTGGTGGTCAGCAGGATGACTCCTACGGTTCAACCGGTTCCTACCAGCACTTCCAGGGCCTCTGCTCCGACTGGTATTCAGGCTATGTTGCTCCTACAGGAACCTGGGCCAGTGGTAACCACAATGGTAACTATTATTTCACAGGTACCTGGGGAAACTCCATGTATAGCCAGAACTATACACAGATTATGCCGGCATGGGCTACCGTTTGTGCTAACGCCGAGAAGAGCAATACTCCTCAGGTTGCTGCACTTGCTACCGTGGTTAAGGTTTACGCTATGCACCGTGTTACCGACCAGTACGGTCCCATCCCCTATGTAAACTACGTCGCTGGAAGCATCAACAATACGTTCGATAGCCAGGAAGATGTTTATACCAAGATGTTTGCGGAACTCGATGACGCTATCGACGTCCTCACTCCGTATGCATCTACCGGTAGCCAGATTCTTCCCAAGTTCGACTATATCTATGGTGGTGATGCTGCAAAGTGGACCAAGTTTGCCAACACCCTCCGTCTCCGTCTTGCTCTCCGCGTGGTTTATGCTAATCCCACCCTTGCTCAGACCGAAGGCGAAAAGTCCCTCGCTCACTCCATTGGTTTCCTCGAAGAAGCCAATGACCGTGCAGCGATTACCAACGATAAGGTAACCTTGATGAATCCTCTCTATGAGCAGGCTTACAACTGGAACGAAGAGCGCATGAGTGCTTCCATGGACTCCTATATGAATGGTTATAAGGATCCTCGTCTCTCCAAGTACTTCACTGCAGCAAGTGACGGTAAGTACCATGGTATGCGTCTTGGTATCAACCTCGGTGGTGGTAACGGCGCTTATACCGGTGGCGCTGTTTCCAATTTCAACCTTACTTCTACCTCTCCTATAATATATATGAGTTCAGCAGAGAGTTTCTTCCTCCGTGCTGAGGCTGCTCTCCGTGGATGGAGTGCAGGAGGTAAGGCCAAGGATTTCTACGAAAAGGGAATCAAGGCTTCTATGGCCGAATGGGGTGTCAACTCTGGCGTAAGTTCTTATATCAGCAGTACAAATCAGCCTATCGCTTTCGTTGACAATGCAGGAAAGGGCGGTGACGCTGCTCAGCCCAGTAAGATTACCGTTGCCTACAAGGAAAGTGACGATTTCGAGACGAACCTCGAACGTATCATTACCCAGAAGTGGCTCGCCAACTTCCTCATTTCTCCGGAAGGTTGGGCAGAGTTCCGCCGTACAGGTTATCCCAAGCTTTTCCCGACGACTCGCAACAGTAATTCCGGTACGATCGATACCCAGAAGCAGATTCGCCGTATGCCTTATCCTCAGACGCTTTACAACAACAATCGTGAAGCTGTTGAAGAGGCAGTTCGTCTCCTCGGTGGTGGCGATAACGGTGGTACCAAACTCTGGTGGGATAAGAAGTAAAACCATTAATAATCAAAACAATGAAACAACTATTATATAGTGCATTGGCGATTGCAGCACTGGGCTTTGGTATCAGTAGCTGTGACACTGAGGTGGAGACCATCGATATCCAGGATCTCTATACCTACGATGCACAATACTATCAGAATCTCCGTGACTGGAAGGCAACTCCCCATGAGATTTCCTATGCCTACTATGCTTCATGGTCCAACACACAGGCTCCTACCTCTTGGGGTGAGCGTCTTCTCGGTTTGCCCGACAGCATGGACATCGTGAATCTCTGGACTGATATTCCTACTCCAGAAAAATATCCTGTGGCTTACGAGGATATGGTATTTTGCCAGAAGATGAAAGGTACGCGTTTCGTGATGCACGGTGACGCATCCCATTTCCATCATACCTTCTGGTATCGTGACGAAAACTTCAATATTGATAAGACCCGCGTAATCGACCTCTATAACGACCGTTCAAAAGAAGCTCTTCAGGCTTATGCACGCTGGGCTGTTGACACTGTAGTTCGCTGCGGTCTCGACGGTGTGGACTTCGACTACGAAGGTTGGGATAACAACAGCATGACCATCGTTGCCCAGGAGTGTGACAAGTACTTCGGTCCTGAAGGACCTTGGCCCGAGAAACTCTTCATTATTGACTGGTTTGGTGGCGCTCCCGGTGGTTGCGATGACTATTGCGACTACTTCATCCGTCAGGCTTATACCTGGCAGATTGGTTTCCAGACCGGTTCTGGCGGCCGTCCCATGGAGAAGACCGTTCTTTGTGAAAGTACCGGTGCAGAATCTGCTGACGGAGGTGTGAACGGTGCTCGTGTTCGTGACTACGCAGCATGGGAACCCGAAACTGGCCATAAGGGAGGTTTCGGTGCTTACTACATGGACTACAACTACAAGTCAAAGTCCGGTATTCCTTACAAAGAATTCCGCGAGGCTATTCAAATTCAGAATCCGGCAATTAACAAGTAATGTAAATCACTATGAAAAGTATATTGAATATCCTTTCAACGGCATTGCTCGTGTTCACAGCGGTGATTCTTGCCGCTTGTGCTGCCGGTGATGACTTTGACTACGACAAGACGGGTCTCTACCTTTCTGGTACAGAGAACAATCCCGTTGTAAAGTTCAAGGTTGAAGATACCCCTGCAAGTTATGCCGTTACCGTTCAGTCAACCAAGAAGGTTGAGAACGATGTTACCGTTACCCTCGGCATTGATGCCAGCAAGGTAACCGAATATAACGAAGCCAACACTACCACCTATTTTGCGGTTCCTGAAGGTTCTGTAGAACTTGACAAGACCCAGGTGACTATTGCTGCAGGTTCTGCTATCTCCGATGCTATCAATGTCAAGGTGGTTAGTACTGACGAATTCAAGGAAGGCTGTACCTACGTCATCCCTGTAACCGTTAAGACCATCAGCGGTACTGATGCTCCTGTTATCGAGACTTGCAAGACCATCTTCCTTCGCATCTCCCGCGTTCTGAATTTCTACTCCATTCAGGCAAATTCCGGAGCGTCCAGCAACTTTATCTTCGACCAGCCCATTCCTTTGAAGAAGTTCACCTATGAAGTGAAGATCTATCCCGAAGGTTTGAACCGTACCAACTATCCCCAGCGTTTCCTCGCTATGGAACAGGCCGACGAGTCCAAGTCCTTGCTTCTCCGTTTCAACGAGGCAAACTCTGACAATAAGTTGCAGGTAATTCTCGATGGTAACAAGTTCATTTCCAATACTGAATTTGAAAATGGCCATTGGTATCTCCTTTCCTTCGTTTATGATGGAAACACCATTGCAATGTATGTAAACGGTGTCCTCGACACCTCTATCAATGCCAGCATTGACGGCATCAATTTCCAGCGTTACGAAATGGGTATGTCATGGGGTGGCTATAATACCAGACAGTTCTTTGCTCATCGTTTCTGCGAACTCCGTGTTTGGGATCGCGCCCTCACTGCCAGCGAAATTCTTGGTGGTATGGCCGGTGTTGATGCTCAGAGCAATGGTTTGAAGGCTTATTGGAAGTTCAACGAAGGTAAGGGTCACATCTTCCACGATGCTACCGGAAACGGTTTCGATATGGACTGGAGTAAGACCAGCCGCGCTGTGAATGAAAGCGATATGGTTCCCACCCCCGATGCTGCAAACGCTATTCAGTGGGTAAGAGACGATAAGAATAAGGTTACAGAATAAATCATGTTCAGCATTATGAAAAAGATTCTTTTTGGATTTGCGCTCTTGATGACCGCTGTGGGTTTCACAGCGTGTAGCGAAGAAGAGACCTATGATGTTGTGGGAAATCCCAACAACCTGATTTATATCCGTGATGGTGCATCCTTGCCCGTATACGAAGTACAGTTGACCCCCGTCGGTACTTTCGGTGCATTTACCGCAGAAATGACGGTGCGTTGTACCAAGACCACCGGTGCTACGGTTTCTGCAGAAATCGTTCCTGAACTCGTTGAGGCTTACAATGAAGAGCATGGCACCGAATACCTCGCAATGCCTGCAAATGCAATTGCCCTCAAAACTCCCTATGTAACCATTCCCGAAGGCCAACTCATTGCCGAAGAG
Source organism: Prevotellaceae bacterium UBA1746 (assembly GCA_002314875.1). GTDB lineage: Bacteria > Bacteroidota > Bacteroidia > Bacteroidales > Bacteroidaceae > Alloprevotella. Next base: position 15,851 of record DCHS01000046.1, on the reverse strand, counting down.
AAATTACAATTGATAGCCAACAACGAAGGCCTTGCCTCCCTCGGTGGCTCAGGTGAATACCTTGTGGCTGTCCGCCTTGCAAATCCCGTTGGTGGTGCAGTAAGTGAGGACTATGGTGTCAGTTATTTCAGAGTAACTACAGTTTACAAGGCCAATAAACCCCTTGAGTCCATTGAAGATGTTGTAGGTACGAAAATTACTGACTACAGCGGTTGGACCGTTACTTGTGGTGGTGTAGAACAGGATCCTACTCTCATCTTTGGTGGTGACGAAATGGATGAAATAACAGAAAAAGACGGTACCACGGGTTACACCCTTATCGATGCTTACAGTGGTTCTATTAAACTCACGGACAGCAAAGAAGTAATCATTGATATGCAGAAGAATTATAAGGTGACAGCTGTTGCTGCCTGCTGTTCTTTCAAGCATACCGCTTATAGAAATACCGCTTATACCTTCAACACCGTTAAGTGGGATATCTCCAAGGATGGTGTAGAATGGACAGAATGCGGTACTGATGGTTCACTGAATGTCGATGGTTTCCAGTTTGTCGGTCTCTATGGTGGTGCAGAATGCCGCTACCTCCGTCTGACCCTTGACTACGCTAACAAGAATCATCCGACTCTCTCCGCTCTCCGCGTTTATGCTGAATAAACAATAAGAACAATTGCACTCACTTGAACCATAAAGGTTTATAGGTTTATAAGGTTTATGGGCCAAGTGAGTGCAATTGTTGGTTCTTTGTTTTCAAACAACTCATTATAACTTAAAACATTTATTTATGAAAAAAATCTTTACGCTTTTACTCCTGGTTCTTGCCAGTGTTCAGGCATGGGCACAGTTCAGCTCAGACAAGAAGTACGTGCTCCAGTTCGCTGGTACGGACTATTACCTCGCCTTGACTGATGGTGAAGATGCTATCAATGCTGATGAGCAGAGTGGTGCTTCTCTTCGCGAGTTGGGTACTCCCTTTGTATTCAATGCTACCAACGGCGGTTTCATTCTTTCTTGCGGTAGCAAGTATTTCGGTATTGCAAACTGGCCCGAATGGAACGCAGGTACCACAAATCCTACCGTTTGGGAATTCGTAGAATCTTACGAAGACAATCTCTATGAGGTTTATGTTGCCGGTCAGTCTTACGGTATCAGCTGCGATAATGCAGACTTAGGCTCTGGTGTTTATACCGATAAGAAGAACGATCTTCTCTGGTTCGTTTATGAGGCAAACGATTCTAACGCTGACTTCTCCTACGAAGACGGCGGTAGCGTAGATCCTATCGACCCCGACCCCGATCCCGACCCCGATCCCGATCCTGACCCCGATCCTGATCCCGATCCCCAGTCTCCCGTGAACCTCTACGATCTCCAGGCTGGTCATGTTTACAATGTTGTCAATGCGAATGGCCTTGGTACTTTGATTTACAGCCCCGACTGGTCAGTTGACGAAGAGTTTATGTCCCATTGCAGTGCTGATTGTTCTGCTATTGCTTTCATTGGTGAAGTTTACAACGACGAAGTTACCATTCCCGATAACTGTGGTATGTATGCTGAAGAAGTTGATCTCAACGATCCCAACAACGCTTGGCAGCTTCTTACCAACCCTGCAGGAACTAAGGCTTACCTTCGCAATGTAGGAACCGGTCTCTATCTTGTAACTCCTGGTGACTGTTTCGCAGCTTATCTTGTTGAAGCCCCCACTCCCATAAACATTGGTCTTACCGAAGATAACAGCTTCTTTACCTTCAACAGCGGTACCTGGAGCATGGGTTATCTCTGTGCATGTCCTCAGTTGCAGTATCCCGTCAGCATTTGGAGTGCAGACGACAAGGGTTCTGCATGGGATGTCATTGAAAACGAACAGCTCACCCAGCAGAGCATCAAGGCTGTTGAAACCGAACAGGTAAAGGGTACTCCCTATGATCTCTCCGGCCGCCAGGTTTCTAACATGACAAACGGTCAGATTTATATCCGCAACCGTCGTAAGTTTGTTCAGAAATAAGAATTTATATTCTTTGTAGAACGATTTTTAATCGTTTAGAAAAAAATGCCCCATTTGATTTGCTCAAATGGGGCTTTCTTTGTACCTTTGCAGACATATTTAAAACTTTGTTTTACGAAAAGACAAACCGATAAAACTAAATAGTATGAAAAAGAGTTTCACAATGGCAATCTTGGCAATGTTCGGATCTCTTGCTACATCAGCACAGGGACTGACTATCGTCAATGAAAATTTGCCCAATCCTGACAATGAGCCCGCGAAGGTTTTCCCCGTTCCCGCTCCTCGTCAGTTGAAGTGGATGCAGACCGAATTCTATGGTTTCTTCCATTTTGGTATGAATACCTTTACTGGTCTTGAATGGGGTAATGGTGATGAATCCGAAAGCAAATTCGCTCCCACTCAGGTTCCTAATCCAGAACAGTGGCTTACAGCTTGTAAGGCAGCCGGTATGCGAGGTGGTATTGCCGTGGTAAAGCATCACGACGGTTTCTGCCTCTGGCCTACTGAGACCACCAAGCACTGCGTCAGCAGTTGTGGCGGTACCAATGCCCGTAATACCAACATCCCCCGTGATTTCGCCGCAGCAGCACAGAAACTCGGCATGAAGTACGGTTTCTATGTTTCTCCCTGGGACCGTAATTCCGAATACTATGGTACGCAGAAATATGTAACCGATGTATTCCTCCGTCAGTGCTCAGAATTGGCACAGTATGGTTCTGACCAGTTCGAAATGTGGTTCGACGGTGCTAACGGCGGTAGCGGTTATTATGGTGGAAAAAATACGACCATCAGCGTTGACCGTGCGACCTATTACGATGTTCCTAATCTCCGTGACACCGTTCACGCAGTCTGCCCTGACTGTGTACTCTGGGGTGTCGGTGGTGAAGCTCGTTGGATTGGTAATGAAAGCGGTTATGCCGGTGTTACCAACTGGCTGACCGATAACCGTGTTGACGGTAAGGACCAGCCCAATGCAGAAACCGGTACCGAAGACGGTTGGTTCTGGCTCCCTGGCGAAAGCGATGCCAAGGGCACAACGAAAGGTTGGTTCTATCACGATGGTGAAAGCGCACAGACCGCAGAGCGTCTTTTCCAGATGTATCTCGAAACCGTAGGTCGTAACGCGACTCTGATTCTCAATATGCCCCCCGATAAGCGCGGTTTGCTTCCCGATCACGATGTTACCGCTCTCGAAGGCATGGGTGCTCTCTTGAAGGAGCGTCTCGGCAATGACCTCGCACAGACCGCAAAGGTTGAGGCTTCTGATACCCGTTCCGCAGGTGCTAATCGTACTTTTGATGTAAAGAACGCTCTCGATGGCAGCACGGAAACCTATTGGGCTACCAACGACGATGTTACTTCTGCCACTATCACCCTCTCTTGGGAAGAAACACAGAATGTTCATTTCGTTATGCTCCAGGAACATGTAAACCTTGGCCAGCGCGTTCAGAGCTTCACTATTGAAACTTCTGCTGACGGCAATTCATGGTCAAAGCGTGCAAGCAGCATTTGCACCACCATAGGTTACAAGCGCATCATTCCTTTGAATGGCAGCACTTCAAACTATGGCAATGGCTATGATGCAAAGTATGTCCGCATTACCATTAAGAGCGCTAAGGCTTGTCCCACCCTCGAAAAGATCGCAGTTTTCTAACCCGTTAATTTGATGTTATTATGAAATTACAGCATATTCTTTCTGCTTCCTGCCTCTCCCTCTTTGCTTTGGGAGCTTCTGCACAGGTAAGTTTTGAACCCGAAGCGGGTGATTATACGGGTGTCGGTGTGTATGACTTCTGGGAAGAATCTCCTTTCCGTACAGGTCAGCTTACAGGAAACTGCGCCGTTGTTAAGAATCCGTTCTTGGACGAAGTTAACCCCTCTGATTATGTCCTCGGTTGCCAGCGTTCACTCTACGGCTCCAACCTCTATGGTGCTCGCGTGGATCTTGCTCCCGACCAGCGTTTTGAACTTACTCCTGAGATGAAGTATGTTCATGTTATGCTCAACAAGCCTGTTGAAGGCCGTTGCCTCATCATTGCTCTTGGTAAGCACAGCAACGACGAATGGGCTCATCAGCATACTGATGTTGTTCAGGCTACCGCTTTAGCCATTAACAGCGCAACCACAGACAAGTGGAGCGATGTTATCTTCCCCATTCAGGGTGCAGGCAACATTGACATTTACAGTCTCGTCTTTGTCTTTGACTGTGAATCCACTCATCGTCTGAAATCTCCTTTCGTAGCTTATATGGATGACATCGTAGTCAACAAGAGCGATGTTCCCCGTATTGCTCTCGTTGGTGACTATCCCCTGAGCTTCGTTGAAAATCAGAAGTCAACGCAGGGTACTTCCCGCCGTCTCGTTTCTGTAAAGACAAACATTGCAGGAACTTCGACGACTACAAAGACCAGTGCTACAACAACCAATGTTACCCTTTATACCAACAACATCACGACTCGCCTTGCTGCAAAGCCCGGTGACTCCTTCACTACTACTTTCAATTACAGTGCTGGTAGTTCAGGTTTGAACGGTTATGTTTACCTCGACAGAGATAACAATGGTAAGTTCAGTACTGCACTCGAAGCTGACGGTAAGCCTGCAGAGGGCAGTGATGTAATGACTTATTCACTCTTCAACGGCCTCAATAGTAATGGCGAGAGTGTAGCGAGTCAGAACACGATGAATCCTCCTGCATTCACTGTTCCCGCAGATTTGAAGAAGGGTCTATATCGTATGCGTTTCAAGGTGGACAGAAACTGCATCGAACCTTCCGGTAGCACCGATGCTGACTATAGCATTATTCAGACCGCAGGTCACATCATGGATGTTCTCCTCAATGTTCACGAAGATGAAATCACCGTTCTCAATGCTCAACGTAACGGTGAAGTCGTAGTGGCTGACGGTACTACTTTCAGCGGCGGATACAAGCACGCCTTCATGACTCCTCTCCGTGTGAAGAGTGTTCCTGAAAAGGGCTTCAGAAACGGTGGTATCTATGTTCGCCATGGTTACAACCTTAACGGTGACTCTCTCGTTCATAGCAATCCTCAGTTCGTAACCGAGTTCTATCCTGCCAGCAAGTTCGATGAAAATAACGAAATCGAAATTCCTGCAGAAGTTCTCGACGGTGATGTCCTCATCGAAGGCGTAATGGTAGAAGATAAGGATACTCCTGATCCCGAACCTTCCGACGAACCTCAGGCTTCCATTCCCGTTGCCATCCAGAGTGGTTGGAATGCAGACTGCATCTATAACGGTTTTGAAGCGGGCCCTACGGCGCGAGGTCCACTGGATACGCACGGATCACAGCTCATCCAGCCTTATGATGGTATGCCTACGGGCTATACTGTTCTCCCAGAGGATCTCGCTTTCACAACGAGCGCAGGACATAAGTACCAATTGGCAGACGGTGCTGGTGACAATTGTCTTGTCCTGACCAAGGATACCCAGTATTGGACCAACCACAAGACCGCAACTTCCGGTACTTTGGTTTTTGCCAATCCTGTAAAGGCTGAGCAGTTAGGTTTTGCTGTTGTTGGTGCCAACAAGGAAAATTACGCTTTGGCTTACAAGGCAACCTTGAATTATGCCGATGGAACCCATAGCGAGGCCTTCCCCCTCGAGACTCCCGACTGGGGCCATGTCAGCACTCCTGCCTATGGTGTAAGTGCCCGTTGGCGTTATACCTACACCAGTGGTCCTGCCAACAACGAGCACTTTGAAGCTGGAAACTATTCGCTTTCCGAGCAGATGGTTGATGTAGATCAGGAAAAGGCTATTGAATCCGTTACCTTTGACTACGACATAGCTACCGAAGACGCTTGGGGTTGGGGTTACATTACAATTTTCGGTGTTTCTGCCCTTGAAGCCGTAGAGATTCCCGTTGGCATCATTGCTCCTGAGATGCAGAATAGCAATGACGCTATCTACAATCTCCAGGGGCGTCGCGTTCAGAATTCCATGTTGCCTCAGGGCATCTATATTGAAGCTGGCCGCAAAGTCCTCCACTAATCTTTGAATAAATGCCATTGGTCTCTGGCCAATGGCTTTTATACGATATTGTATATAACTGATTTTATTAAATGAAGAAGAAATATCTTTCAGCCTTTGTGGCTTGTGCCTTCCTGTCAACGATGGCAGGATATGCTAACAACGCTTTTACTGGTAACGCTGATGTTCAGGGTGTTGAGCAGACAACAAGCAAAGTTACAAAGGTTCAGCAGTTGAACAATACTACCTTTGAGGTGTATTTTGCTGACAACACCATGATGGCTCTCGATTTTTACGGAGATAACATCGTGCGTCTTTTCCAGGACAACCACGGTGGAATTATTCGTAATCCGAAGGCTGAACCCGAGGCAGAGATTCTGGTGAAGAATCCTCGTCGCAACACCGGCGTTCTCGAGTTGAAGGCCGAAGCCAACGGTTCCTACAGCATCGAGACTCCCAAGATGAGCCTCATCATTCTCAATGACGGTCGCCTTGTGGCTTACAACAAGGACAATGAAAAGGCCTTCACCTTTACCAGTCCCGTCAGCTTTGAAGAAGGTAAGACCTCTATCACCCTCTCTTGCGACAACAACGAATACTTCTACGGTGGCGGTGTCCAGAACGGACGTTTCAGCCATCGCGGTGAAAGCATCGCTATTGAGAACACCAACAACTGGGTTGACGGTGGTGTAGCAAGTCCTACGCCTTTCTATTGGAGTACGGGTGGTTATGGTATGCTTTGGCATACTTTCCAGCCCGGCCGTTATGATTTTGGCGCAAAGAAGAAGGGTGAAGTTGAACTTACCCATTATGAAGATTATCTCGATGTGTTCTTCATGGTTGATGAAAAGCCGACGGAACTCTTGAACGACTTCTACCAGCTTACAGGTAATCCTGTTCTCCTTCCTAAGTTTGGTTTCTACGAAGGACATCTTAATGCTTACAACCGTGACTACTGGACTCCTGCAGAAGAAGGTAAGACAGGTTTTATGACTTATGAAGACGGAAAAACCTATAATGAGAGCCAGAAAGATAACGGCGGTGTTCGTGAATCCTTGAACGGTGAACTCGAAGGCAAATACGGCCAGAGCAATAACTATCAGTGGTCTGCTCGCGCCGCTATTGATCGTTATCTGGACAATGATATGCCTCTCGGTTGGTTCTTGCCTAACGATGGTTACGGTGCTGGTTACGGCCAGACTCCTACTCTTGACGGAAATATCGCCAACTTGAAGAGTTTCGGAGATTATGCTCGTGATAAGGGCGTTGAAATCGGTCTTTGGACGCAGAGCGATTTGCATCCCAAGGAAGGTATCGAGGCACTTCTCCAGCGTGATATCGTGAAGGAAGTTCGCGATGCCGGTGTACGTGTACTCAAGACTGACGTTGCTTGGGTTGGTTGGGGTTATAGTTTCGGTTTGAACGGCGTTGCTGACGTTGGCGAAATTATGCCTTATTATGGCAATAACGCTCGTCCCTTCATCATCAGTCTCGATGGTTGGGCTGGTACTCAGCGTTATGCTGGTATCTGGTCCGGTGACCAGACAGGCGGTGACTGGGAGTACATCCGTTTCCATATCCCGACATTCATTGGTTCCGGCCTTTCTGGCCAGCCCAACATAACTTCCGATGTTGACGGTATCTTCGGCGGTAAGAACATTCCTGTAAACGTTCGCGAATTCCAGTGGAAGACATATACTCCCATGGAACTCAATATGGATGGCTGGGGTATGAATCCTAAATATCCCCAAGCTCTTGGCGAACCTGCAACAAGTCTCAATCGCTGGTACTTGAAGCAGAAGTCCATGCTTCTGCCTTATCAGTATACGATTGCTCGCGAGGCGGTTGATGGTATGCCTATGATCCGTGCAATGTTCTTGGAATATCCCAATGAATATACCCTCGGAAAGGCAACCCAGTACCAGTTCATGTTCGGTCCTAACTTCTTGGTAGCTCCTATTTATAAGGAAACTAAGGCAGATAAGGACGGTAATGATATCCGTAATGGTATTTATCTCCCTGAAGGCACATGGTATGATTATTTCACGGGTGAAAAGTACGAAGGTAACCGTATCGTCAACAATTTCGATGCGCCTCTCTGGAAGATACCTCTCTTCGCAAAGGCGGGTGCAATCATTCCTTTGACCAATCCCAATAACAATCCTAAGGGCATTGATCCTCATTTCCGTGAATTCGAAATCTGGCCTGCTGGACAGTCTGAATTTACTTCATATGACGATGATGGCAATACTCAGGCTTATCTCGGAGGCGCTTGCACAACAACTCGTGTGAAATGTAAGCAGGAAGGTGACAAGGTTAAGGTTAAGATTGAAAAGACTGAGGGCGACTTCAGGGAATTTGAACCGATGAAGCGCACCCAGTTCATTATCCATGCTACCAAGGCTCCCAAGGATGTTGTCGTAAAGGTTAACGGCAAGAAGGTGCTTGCTGCATATACGTTCAACGAGACGATGCCTTGGCACTTTACTCGTGAGGCTGTTCCTGCTGGTGTTACCTATCCCACCATGCCTTCTCATATCCAAATTGGTATGGAAGAAGTTGACGTGAAGAATGCTGAGATTGAGGTGGAAATCAAGGGTTGGCAAAACTCTCCCGCAGATCCTCTCCTCAAGACTCACGGCGCACTTCAGGCTCCCGTCTTCGATAACGCTGCTTCTGTAGCTCATGCTTATGACCTCAGCCCTGCTTGGACCAAGGTTGAAGGTGCTGACTTCTACGAGGTGGAATTTGGTGGTATGAATTACAGTACGATTAAGGATAATACCCTCTCCTTCGAAGACTTGCAGGCACAGACTGACTACAATTTCAAGGTTCGTGCCGTTAATGCCGATGGTGTAAGCGACTGGACCGCATTTAACTTTGCTACAATCGTTGATCCTCTCGAATGGGCTGTGAAGGATGTTCGTGGTACTACAACTTGCAAGAACCAGGGTGGTCAGGGCGTTAATAAACTCTTCGACCGTGACGAAAAGACGATTTGGCACACCGACTGGAGCAATGATCCTAAGGCTGTTCCTTTCGATCTTATTGTTGACCTCCGTTCTGTTAATCAGCTTGAACGTCTTGAATACATTCCTCGTGAAGATGCCGGAAACGGTACAATTACCAAGGGTACTTACTGCATTTCTTCTGACCGCCAGCATTGGTCTGAACCCGTAGAATTCACATGGGCTCGTAATGGTGAAAAGAAGACAATCAGCTTCTACGGTGGTAGTATCAATCAGGACGGTATTGCTTCTCTCGACCTTCGTCCCGACCTTGCTCCTGAAGCACGTTATATTAAGTTCAATGTAACGGAAGCTGCGGGTAACTTCGGTTCTGGTTCAGAAATGTACATCTTCCGAGTTCCTGGCACAGAAGGTAAGTACCAGGGTGATATTAACCGCGATGGTCGCATCGATGAAAACGACCTCACCTCTTATATGAATTATACGGGTCTTCGTGCAAAGGATGGTGACTTCGATTATGTAAGTATTGGTGATATCAATGGTAACGGCCTGATTGATGCTTACGATATCAGCTGTGTCAGCGTAGAACTCGACGGCGGTATCCGCAACGACAATAATCCTGTTGCAGGTTCGCTCGTTCTCACTGCAAGCAAGAACGGTGCTGAAGTGAAGGGCAGTGTGGTAACGCTGGCTGCTGGCGACGAGATTTCTATTCTCGTTAGTGGTAAGGATTTGAACCGTGTCAATGGTCTCAGCTTCGCATTGCCTTACGATCAGACTCTCGTTGAATACGCAGGCATCGAACTTATCGATATGAAGGATATGGTCAACTTGACTTACGACCGTCTCCACTCTGATAAGACCAAGGCTCTCTATCCTACCTTCGTCAACCGTGGTAATAACTACCTCCTTGAGAACGGTTCTCCTGAACTCTTCCGTTTGAAGTTCAAGGCTAAGAAGGCTGGCAAGTTCGACATCAAGATGCTCGATGGTATCCTCGTTGACCGCAACCTCGGTAGCGTAAGCTTCTAATGTTTCCGTGGCACTACTGATGCTTCCAAGGCGTTAACGCTTCCGAGGCGTTTCTAACGCTTTCGTGGCAACTAATGATTTAGTGCCGATATTTATTGATTTCCCGCGGACATTTATTTAACTACGTCCGACGAATGTGTTATGCCACAGCTGTAACGCAATAGTGCTACGGCTGTGGCTTTATTGTACCACAACTGTGGTTCGATATGTTTGCGATAGTGCCACAACAAAAAGGTCCGTGAGAATTATTGCTTTGTCCGCTGGCGTTAATAAAAGTCTTTTTATATAATAAACAGGCATGGTTAGCGTTTTATATAAGTTAAGGGTATTACTAATCATTAGTATTATGTTAAAGAAGTATTTTACAATTCTCCTGTGTTTTATGGTTTGGGGCTTGTCGTCCCAGGCTCAGGAGACGATGAAAAAGAATGAGGTGTCCTTCCGTGTCGGAGAACTCTTCAACTGTATTGATGTTGACGATGATCCAGTAGGCTACGTCCATCTTTCGCCGATTTTCTCGCTCGAGTACCGATGCCATTTCAATAAGGTGTGGAGTATTGGTTTGAGTGCCAATTACTTTTGGGATAAAACCAGAGAAGCTAGCTACTATGTATCAAATTCTTATGGGATAATTGACAATTGTGAGGGTGCTGCATATTACGATTACACTGAACATGCTGTGTTCGTTTTGGCCGATGCAAAAGCCAGATGGTGCCGACATCAACGTTGGAATTTCTACTCCCGACTTGGTATAGGTCCTGCTCTTTCAACTTATAAATTGGATGAAGAACGAAACACAACTATAGGATATACTTTCCAGGTTTCTCCTATTGGTGCAGAAGTAGGAAACGATAAGATTAGAGGCTACTTGGAACTGGGTGTTGGTCTCCAAGGATTTGTGAATGTGGGTATTTCTCATAGGTTCTAAACTATACGGATACTACAATATGTCCCGGGTACACCAAAGGTGTGCCCGGCTTTTTTGTATTTTTTCTCAATCAGTTTGGCAGAACGGAGGATATTTTGTAACTTTGCACCAAATATCAATACATCTTACCATGAAGCATCTTCTCAAACCATTTAGCACCCTCGCTTTTACCGCCCTCTTTGGCGCTGTTCCTATGAGTGTGCTGGCTCAGACCCCTGCGGAAATCCACCAGGATCTGCAGACGCGTATTCAGAATAGCAAATGTACGTCAGCTTCCGAGGCTATCGCTCTTGCTAAGAACGACGAGACCCGCCAGGCTCTTGAATTCCTCTATGCCTATATGTCATCTCCTGATTGGACAGATTATAGTCCTGAATACTTTGCGGCACAGGCAGAAATTGCTGTTCGTGCTCGTAAGGAAATGGCTTGGGGAAAGATTGTTCCTGATCGCGAATGGCTTCACTTCGTTTTGCCCGTTCGTGTAAACAATGAAAATCTTGACGCTTTCCGTACCACTTGTTATGAGGAACTGAAAGACCGCGTTGAGGGTATGGGAATGATGGATGCTGTTATCGAGGCTAATCGCTGGTGTCACGAACATGTGACCTACAAACCCTCTGACAGTCGTACTTCAAGCCCGCTTGCTTCTATGCGTACCTCCAGTGGACGTTGTGGCGAAGAATCAACATACGGTGTTGCTACTTTCCGCGCTATCGGTATTCCCGCTCGTCAGGTTTATACTCCGCGTTGGGCACATACCGATGACAACCATGCTTGGGTAGAAGTTTGGGTAAATGACGGTCCCCAGGGTGCTGGTTGGTACTTCCTTGGTGCCTGCGAACCCGAACCCGTGCTGAACCTGGGTTGGTTCAATCAGCCTGCAAGCCGCGGTATGTTGATGCATACCAATGTTTATGGCCGTTATGATGGTCCCGAAGATAAGATTGAACAGACCAATATCTTCTGCGAGATCAATGTGACCAATAACTACGCAAAGACGGCGCGTTCCTATGTGACCGTTGTCGATGAAAATGGCAAGCCTGTCAGTGGGGCTGACGTTCACTTCAAGATTTACAACTACGGTGAATACTATTCAGCTGTGAAGCAGGTTTCCGATGCACAGGGAAAATGCTCTATTCAGACCGGTATCGGCGACCTCGTAGTGTGGGGTAGTAAAGACGGTAAGTATGGCTTTGAAAAAGTTCATGCAGGAAACGATAACGTAGTATTGAAGTTGACCCATAAATCTGGTGAAGCTTATTCAACTGATTTCAATATCGTTCCTCCCGCTGGCCACGACAATGTTCCTTATGTAAGTCCCGAGGCTGCCGCAAACAATGAACGTTGCAAGGCACACGAAGATAGCATTCGCAATGCCTATGTGGCTACATTCCCCGATGAGGCTCATACCCGTGCTTTCTGTGCAGCAGAAGGTTACAACTACGATGAGATTCGTCCCTTGGTGGAAAAGAGTCGTGGTAACTATGCCAGTCTTTATCGTATCTTGAAGAATTTCAAGGGCCGCGATGTCATCGCACTTTTCCATACGATGAGCGATAAGGATATCCGTGACTTTGATTACGAAGTTCTTGAAGACCATATCCTGGCAGAGGATCTTCCTGCAAAGGCTGATGCTTTTGCAGCAAAATATGTTTATTCTCCCCGTATTGCAAACGAAATGCTTTCTCCTTGGAGAAGTTATTTCAAGACCGCTTTCTCTAAGAAACAGCAGAAGAAGTTCAAGAAGAATCCTGAGCTCCTTGCAGAATGGATTCGCCAGAACATCGTTATTGAAGATGCCTACAATCCTGCTCATCTTCGTCAGCTTCCTGAAAATGCTCATCGTTACGGTAAAACCGATAGCCAGTCTGTAGGCTTCCTCTTTGTTGCCGCAGCTCGTACACTCGGCATACCAGCTCGTATTGATTTCGTAACAGGAAAGGTACAATATGCTCCCGAATTGATTCAGGCAACAGCCATTGTAAAGAACGAAAAGAGCGACCTTGGTTCTTCCGTTGGCGCTGAACTTTCAGCAGATGCAGATTGGAAGGATGTTGTATTTACAACGACAACCGATAACGAGGCACTTGCTGCTCAGGCTAATGTAAGTCTCAACTATACTCCGCGTGAGTATATGGAGAATCCTCGCTATTATTACCATTTCTCAATCTCTAAGCTTGAAGATGGCCAGCCCGTTCTTCAGGAATATGCCGAGGATGGTACTTGGAGCGACAACTTCAAGAATGGTATTAAGCTTGACGAAGGCGACTACATCTTGACGAGCGGCACCCGTCTCGCGGATGGCAGTGTTTTGGCACATTCAGAAGTATTCCCTGTTAAGGCTGGTGAAGATAAGAATGTTCCCCTCGTCATGCGTCAGGACGAAACCGGTGTCCAGGTGATTGGTACTTTCAATTCTGAAAACACCTATTATGATATCAATGCAGGTAAGGTTCAAAGCCTTCTCGCTACTACTGGCCGCGGTTATTTCGTCACTGGTTTGATTCGTGCTAATCATGAGCCTTCTAACCATATCCTTCACGATATCTCCGCTCTTCGTGCCGATCTCGAAGCATGGGGCCGTCCCATTGTCCTCTTGTTCCGTACTCAGGAAGAACTTGACCGCTTCAAGAAGAACAGCTTTGAATTTACGAATCTTCCCTCAACACTCAGCTTCGGTGTAGATACCGAAGGCCAGTTTGCGAAGGATATCTTCTCCAGCGGTATTGTTGACAGCGAAGAACTTCCTATTGTCATCATTGGTGATACCTTCAACCGCATTGTCTTCAAGTCTCAGGGCTACACCATTGGTATGGGCGAGCAGATTAAGCAGACGGTCGGAAAGATTAAGTAATTCCAACATATAACCATAAAACTAAACACCATTGGCTCGACCGATGGGAAATTTACAATCTTTATGAAGAAAATTCTTCTTTTACTCCTCTTTATATATAATATAGGAGTATATGCTCAGCTGGGTTCTACTCCCAAAAGAGAATTCCGCGGAACCTGGATTCAGTGTGTGAACGGACAGTTCCAGGGCCTCACTGCTTTGGAAATGCAGCAGAATCTTACCAAACAGTTGGATATGTGCCAGGCTGCAGGTATCAATGCGGTCATGTTCCAGGTCCGTGCAGAGGGTGATGCCCTCTATCAGAGCAATTATGAACCTTGGAGCCGTTTCCTTACCGGAACCCAGGGACAGAATCCTGGCTGGGATCCCCTCGCTTGGATGGTTGCCCAGTGCCATAAGCGTAACATGGAAATCCATGCGTGGATTAATCCTTTCCGAGCAAAGACTAAGGGCACGAAGGAACTGGCTTCAACGCATCCCTATGTCCAGCATCCAGAACGCTTCTTTAATTACGATGGTCAGTATATCTTTGATCCGGGTTTGGATGTTAACAGAAGATACATCTGCTCTGTTGCAAAGGATATCGTTTCCCGCTATGATGTGGATGGCCTTCATATTGATGACTATTTCTATCCTTATCCTGTTTCCGGTGTTGTTATTCCCGACCAGAAAACTTTCCAGGAAAATCCCAACGGTTTCGTCAATATCCAGGATTGGCGCCGTTACAATGTCAACAGCTTTGTCCAGATGCTTTCTGAAACTGTTCATCAGACCAAACCTTGGGTGAAGTTCGGTGTGAGTCCTTTCGGTATTTATCACAATGCTAAGAACGGCGATAACCTTCCTGGTAGCGAAACTCGCGGCCTCCAGTGCTATGATGACCTCTATGCCGATGTCCTCTTCTGGGTAGATAAGGAATGGGTAGATTATACCATGCCCCAGTTGTATTGGGAAATGGGTCATAAGTCTGCAGACTATGAACGCCTGGTAAAGTGGTGGGCACGCTATGCTTCAAAGCGTCCTCTCTATATTGGTCAGGATGTGGAGCGCTCTGTAAAGGCTGTTGATGCTAACAATCCTACCCGCAATCAGCAGGCTCCCAAGCTTGATATCGCTCGTACCACTCGTGGTGTTCAGGGTAATTGCTTCTGGTATTCTGCTGCTTTGACGAAGAATACGGGTAACTACGCTTATGAATTGCAAGAAGATTATCATCTGTTTCCTGCTCTTCAGCCAGCAATGCCCTTCATCGATGATAAGGCTCCTGGCAAACCTGCGAAGGTAAAGGCCATTTGGATGCCCGATGGTTATTTCCTCTTCTGGACCGCTCCCAAGGCAAAGTCTGAGATGGATCACGCTCGTCAGTATGCGATCTACTGTTTTGCGAAGGGTGAAAAGATTGATATCTCCTCTCCCGATCATCTTTTGACAATTACCAGTAAAACGATGTACAAACTCCCTTATCAGCACGGTCAGGAGAAGTTTACCTATGTTGTTACAGCCCTCGATCGCCTTCAGAACGAATCAAAACCCGTTAAAAAGAAGGTAAAACTCTAAAAAATGGGCTTTATTAAGCCATTTTGTAATCTCCAGTGTATCAAAAAGTCGCAATTTGAAGAAAATTGCGACTTTTTTCATGTTGTTTCTTGGCAGTGTTGTTTTTCCGCCGTACTTTTGCACTCGCAATCGGGACGCAAGACAACTTGCGATGTAAACTGCGCTCTTTTCGCAACAAGGCGATTCAAGCGGAAGGTTAACACTTGATTGCAAAATGCTCTTTGAAATGATTCCATAATGATTGTAGAGAAAAGTACAAGGAACAATAAAGAAATTGGAACAACTTCAGCAATGAGGAAGTTCCGGGTTCAATGTTTTTAGTACCGTTCGATTCCTTAAAATAAATACAGGATGTTCTGAGCAATTCGTTCTTTCTCTTTCATTAATAAGAAAATAATATATTTCTATATTTACAATGAAGAGTTTGATCCTGGCTCAGGATGAACGCTAGCTTCAGGCTTAACACATGCAAGTCGAGGGGCAGCATGAGATTAGTTTGCTAATCTTGATGGCGACCGGCGC
>DCHS01000019.1:5395-13098 GCA_002314875.1 Prevotellaceae bacterium UBA1746 | reverse complement strand
AATTTCGACAGTCAGATTGTCTTTTCCAGGGTGCTTCCTGTTTTCAATGCACCGGCTTACGATGCGGCAACAAACTTGCGCCAGACGCCTCAGATGACAATCCGCCGCCCCGTCCTTCCCTTCAAGCGGCCGGGAAGGACACGCTATGCAGCCTCTGATGCTCCATCTGCCGAGCAGGAAACAGCAGCCTCAAAGCGTCGCGAAGACCGCAAGAAGGCCCATGCCGCAATTATGTTTTATCCCGAAGGGGGACATTTGCTGGCGGGAGTCCCCAATACGGTGGCATTCAAGGCGGTAGGTGAGGATGGTGACGACATGGCACTGAATTGTCCGCTGGTCGATAGCAAGGGGGATACCATAACTACGCTATTCACACTTCATGACGGAATGGGGTGGTTTTCGTTTTTGCCCGAGGCGGGCGAAAGTTACCGTTGTCTGACCGGTGCGCACGGGGAAAAGGCAGAGTCTTTGTTACCAGCATCGGAGAGTGACGGAATACTCTTGTCGGTCAACGGTCTGAGAGAAAAGGAATTGGGCGTAACTACAACCCCTGTGGGAAAGTATATCGCCAATTCTGATTCTGTGGCACTGGTTATTGCAAACAGGGGCCATATCTATACTTTCCGCAGTTTTCCGGCATGTGAGCCGCAGAGTCTTGTCTATCCAAAACAGAGTTTGCCGACCGGTGTCAATGATGTGATGATCTTCGACCGTACGGGCCGGATACTGGCTTCACGTATGGTGTTCGTAGTCAATGAAATGGCCGACCCGAGGCGGGTCCGTTTCGATTGCGATTTCAATGGAGGGGAGATTGAACCCTTCAAGCGGGTGCAGATGACCTTTAAACTTACTGAGGAGCGTCCCCGAGATACGGTGGCTGTCACAACACCGTTTTCACTCTCAATCCGAGACGGCTACGACGGCTTTGCAAACTCCTACAGGACAGATATTTTCAGCGATATGCTCCTGTCGTCCGAGTTGAAAGGCTACATACACAATCCGGCGGCCTATTTCGAACGCAATGACGCCTCTCACCGCCGTCTGCTGGACCTGCTGATGCTTGTCCAGGGGTGGCGCCGGTACGACTGGAACACAATGACCGGTCGAAAAGAGTTTGTCCTGAAACAGCCTATTGAAGAAGGTATTCTGCTTAATGGACAGATACTCAGTGTGATAGGTCGCAATCCGCTGAAAGGGCTGAATGTTCTGATGTGGATGACCTCCGACAGCACCTCTTTCCACGGCAACTGCGAGACCGATGAAAAAGGGCGCTTCAATTTCCTGTTTGACTTTTACGGAAAGTGGAACCTGTCGCTCCAGGTGTTGAACGGTAACCGTAGCAAGAATAGCTTTATCACGGTCGACCGTCTGTATGCCCCTGATTTGAGGGAACTTTCCTACTATGAGCGTCAGATTCCGCTATATCATATCAATGAAACCGCTGACAAGTCGTCAAAGTATCAGGACAATACAATCGACCGGAGTGATATTAAGATTATGCCGGGCGATGTGCTGCTTAAAGAGGTTGAGGTTCAGGGAAAAGTAAGCCGGAATAACGGAGTGGCCGACGTGAGCATTACCTACGACGTTGCCCAGGAAATGGACGTGCTGGAGGACCAGGCGGAATACACCTACGAGGACATAAAGATTTTTCTTACGCAAATCAATCCCAATTTCTATTTGCGTTCAATGGCTTCAGATTCAGGAACAAGCGAGAAACTCTATTACAGGCATGCCCCGGTTGTTTTCTACGACATGCGACGCAAGGAAAACACTGAGGCTCAGGGATGGGACCTGCCACTTGTTAGCGAGATTGAAAAAATGGAGATAGTAGAGCCTGGGGTTTCAAATCCGCTTATTGACGAGATACCCGACCTTGCCGACAGAATGAAGGATGTGGCATACGTGCTGATATATCCCTATACTGACGGGCACCGGCGTGCCGATGACGTAGGCATACGCCATACCACTCTGCAGGGATATAATAAGGTAAAGGAATTCTATCACGTCAAGTACGACCGTATGCTGCCGAAAGACCCTGCTGACCATCGCCGCACCCTGTACTGGAACCCGTCGGTCCAACCCGATTCAACAGGAAAGGCATTGGTGCAGTTCTATAACAATGCCACAGCCAGAAGTATTTGTATAGATGCGGAGGTGCTTTTGCCATACGGAAGCATGGGCAGCTACGATAGGTAAACGATACGGTGTATTGCCAAAGGTGTTTTTTCAAGAAATCATTGTCTTTTTATCCGACTTAGAGTCATTTATTGTAAATTTTCTATATATTTGCACAAAATTCATATTAAATGCGATATTCGGGTAGAACAAGAAAAGCGGAATAAGTAGAATTATCAACGGTTCTAATAATTATCATCATGAGATTGTATAAAGATATAATCAACCATATTTGTAAGAATATCCATACTGGGCTTATTGACTTTGCAGAGCCGCGAAGTGAAGCATCTATGCCAACACAAGCTTCTTCGGAGTTTATTACTAACAAGCAGCAAGGTGACTGGGCGGAGGATGTCATCTTCAGGGCTATTAATGATAATTCAAAGAATATTGTGGCAGTCAGATACGGTAAATCTGATGATTTGGTAGCAGGAGATGCTGGATTTGAACAATTCTTTAATGACTACCAAAATGAGTTGGACGTGATTGGTAAAAGACCAGACATTCTACTGTTCAACAAAAAAGATTTCGATGCAAATCTCGGATATGATATCAGTTCTAAAAAGAGTGCTGAAATTGGAGAGTATGTAACAAAAGCTATTGCCGGTATAGAGGTGCGATCAAGTGCTTTCCTGATAAACAAATATACAGAAGAAGCAAATCGGGTTGTACGCGAAAATACAGAAACCGCAATAAGATTAAAGGATGAGATTTTGTCCGATTACATTGATTTGTTAGAGCAGAAACGACCTGAGATGATAGAACTTCTACAGTCATTAAATGAGGTGTCTGTCAGATCAATTGATTTTAGTGCTACGTCGTGGCGCTCCTCACAGCGTCTGCAGGAACTGTCTTCAAAGCTTTCTAATATTAAGAAATGCCTAAAAGCAATTCAAAAGAGGAACTCTCTATCAATTACTCCAAAGGTTGAGGATCTGAAAGTTGTGCATAAATGGATTATGACATATAATGTTCCTCATTATTATGTCCAAGTTTTTTTTGATAAAGTATATGGTATCTCTTTCATGCATATTCTTGAACTTATATCAAATCCTGGTTTGGAGGATGATAAATATTTTATAGAACAAGACACCAAGAATCAAAACAAAACTACAATTAAGATTCCGTCGCAGGATGGGACATGTTTAGCTCAAGCTGTTGCTGAACCTGACCATCATAGCGTGCGTAAGGAATTGAATAAAGGTAGGCTCCTGTTCTATGTGAAATTTGATGGTGGCAAAGCATTTCTTGACAAGCAAGAGTTTGACTCATTATTCGGATGCAGTTTATGATGACAGAAAAAGAGTACGTTAAGAAAACATCATTAGAACATAGAAAGAAATATGCTCAGTTTTTCACGCCTGTGCAGATTTCGGATTTTATGGCATCTTGGGTTCTTGATGGTAAGGAGGGGTATCAGAGCATACTTGAACCAGCTATTGGATTAGGTGTATTTAGTCGGTCTATGCTTAAAATAAACCATGACATTAGAGTGGTAGGATATGACATAGATGAAAGTATATTTAATTACGCAACTGGTAATTTTGCAAATTCAAGATTAAACGTAACAATAAACCTTGAAAATTATCTAACCTCATCATGGTCGGATAAATACGATGGAATAATATGCAATCCTCCATACCTAAAGTTTCATGATTATGATAATGCCAAATTCGTTCCTCTTGTCAATAACAAGTTAAAGACTCATCTTAACGGCTTTACGAACATTTATACATTGTTCCTGCTGAAGTCAATATATCAGTTGAAAGATGGTGGCAGAATGGCATATATAATACCTTCAGAGTTCTTAAATTCGGACTATGGAGTAGAGGTAAAACGTGCGTTGTTACAAAGTGGAGTTTTAAAACATATTATTATTGTTGATTTCACTCAATGCGCTTTCGATGACGCACTTACAACTGCATGTATATTGTTGTGTCACAAGGATAAAAGGACGGATTGCGTGACTTTCTCAAATATTCAGGACGTTGCAAACCTATCAACCTGCTTTGCTGATAATACTGCATACAACTACCGCGAGTTAAATCCAGAGGTAAAATGGAAAAGGTATTACGAAGAAACCAATTCTTCAAAGTATAATCACTTGATACCATTCTCAACCTTTGCAAAAGTATCTCGTGGAATAGCTACTGGTGCAAATAATTACTTCACATTCAAAGCTTCAAAAATTGACGAATACAACTTACCAGAGGAATGTTTTCGACGTTGTATCTGCCATTCCACGGACGTACGGAACCAAGTGCTCACTGAGGATGATTTTGACGAGATTGCAAATGAAGACAAAACTGTTTATCTGTTTAATGGATGCTCGGATGATAATAATGCGCAAGTACGCAGTTATATAAATTTGGGTGAGGCAAATGGCATAAATGAAAAATATCTCACCGCAAGCCGTAATCCATGGTATGCACTTGAAAACAGAGAGCCGTCTCCTATCTGGGTGTCTGTTTTTAACAGGAACGGATTGCGTTTTGTTCGAAATAAGGCAAATGTATATAACCTGACAACATTTCATTGCGTTTATAACATTAGCGAAATTGACACGGACATACTATTTGCTTATCTTGTAACTGATTTGGCGAAAGAGATATTCCTTGACAACTCACGTCAGTATGGCAATGGACTTGTAAAATTCGAACCAAATGATCTTAACAAAGGCAATGTTGTCGATTTGAGACTTCTCACAGAAGAAGAAAAAGACTTTACTAGGAGAGCCTCCGAGAAGTTGCAATACTGCGAAAGTGTTAACAACCAGATAATTCGATTGTTAGATGATTTCTTCAGAGACAGATATTCGTCTAATCATGTTGATCTACCTCATTATGTAAGTGTCTTGCAAGCGATAGCGGCTATTAAGCAATCAGCTACAGATAAAAAGAAAATAACAGCTGCTTCAAAATGCAAACAGCTAAACATTTTTAACCTTTAATATTGACAATCAAACGATTAACATCTGATAGCCCTCGGCTTCAACAAAAAATAAATTCATACAGAGCCAATGTACGCCCATTGGCAGACTTCTTTGATGACTGAAGAATAATTGGCTATTTCAATGTGAACTGACGGCTTCCGATCATGTAGCCGTCGGCGAAGAAATCAACGCGGTAGACACCTGCATCGAGGAATTCTTCCACTTGCCAATAGACTGTGACTGGGGTTTCCTCGCCGTCGTATTCGATGGTGCGGAAAGCGGAGCACTCTATCTGGCTCCCTTCAAAGGAGAATGTGGCGGCATCGGCTTTGAGCAGCGGAGTGTCGTCGGGTTTGAGAATCCGTATGTAGATGTTCTTTTCGCCCACTGGAGTGGAAATGTTCTTCGAGAGAATCGCCTTGAATTCAATGACGGCTGTACGGTTTAGCTTGGGAGCCTTGCGCCCTTTGTCGTTCAGGGTGTTAACCTCAATGTCGCGGGCTTCCATCATCTGGGCCAGGATTACCTTTTCTGTCAGTTCCGAATTCTGTTTTGACAGGTCTTCAGCGGTTTTTCTGACTTCGTTGAACTGGCGGGCCATGCGGGTATTCTCCTCCTTGAGACGGGTGTTGGCGGTGTTGAGCGAATCAATCTGGACGATGTAGGTGCGCATTACGCTGCGGGCGGTTTCCAACTCCTTGCGAAGTTCTTTCAAACGGCGGGCGTTGTTGACCTTCAGCGTCTGAATCTCTTCAATTAACTGCAAGTTCTTATTGCGCTCCATGTCTAAAAGTTCGGCAAGCGAGTCGTTGTCCAAGCGTATGCCGTAGCTTTCGTATTGGAGGGCCAGCTGTGAGTATTCGTCTTCGAGCTCCTCTTTGTCAAGTTCGAAGGCTTCAGTGAGGTCATTCAGAGCCTGTTTCTGGCGATAGGTCGTGTAGAGCAGTGCTGCGGCTGCGATGGCCAGAACTGCAATGATGACTGTAAATATGGTCTTGTTTGAATTGCTGCTTGTTTCCATGATTTTTTTGAAAAACTTTTGATGCTGCAAAGGTAGGAATTACAATGGAATTTCAGTACTTTCGCAGTCGAAATTCGCGTGGGAGGTTCTATTTGGAAACTCTTGCGTGAATGTTTTATGTAAATATCTTAGTATGAAGAATTTAGAGGAATTGAAGAGGGTTCTCCCGCTGCTTGGTCACCGCAACTGGATACTGGTTGTTGACAAGGCTTATCCCTATCAGTCGTCAGAAGGCATCACTTATCTCGACAGTGAAGAGGAGCTTGTTCCTGTGTTGGAAAAGGTCTTCCAGATGCTGAAAGCCGCCCCGCATGTCCGCCCGACCGTTTATCTTGACAAGGAATTGGAGTATATGGACGATACCCTTTCGGCTGGCGCTGATGCCCTGAAAAAGGAGCTCAAGGAACTCACCCGAGGCATGAATGTTCAGCAGATTCTCCACGACCAGGTTTTTGCCAAACTTGATGCCGCTTCAAAGCTTTTCAATATTGTGGTGGTCAAGACAGAGTCGCTGATTCCCTACACTTCAGTCTTCATTGAATTGGAATGCGGATATTGGCCCGCTGAGAAAGAAACGGAACTCCGCAGCCGCATGGCCGCTCTCAAATAAGAAATCCTATTAACTAACTCTTATAAACATAATTCATTATGAAACCTACTCACATTGAACATCTGGGTATTGCCGTTACCTCACTTGAGGAGACGATGCCGTTTTTCGAGTTTTTAACCGGTAGCAAGTGCTACTCCATCGAAGAAGTTGCCGACCAGAAGGTGAAGACCGCTTTCTTCAAGGTTGGACAGACCAAGATTGAGCTCCTTGAGCCGACCTGCCCGGAATCGACCATCGCCAAGTTCATCGAAAAGAACGGTGGCAAGGGTGGTATCCATCATGTCGCATTCAATGTTGAAAATGCTGCTGAGGCTTTGAAGGAAGCTGAGGCTTTCGGCATCAAGCTGATTGATGCACAGCCCCGTAAAGGTGCTGAGAACCTTATGATCGGATTTCTCCACCCCAAGAACACTTGTGGTGTACTGACCGAACTTTGCGAACAACCCAAATAATTAGAGACAGACAATGGAAAACAGCAAGCTTCAGAAGCTCGTAGACAAGCGCGCCGAGGCAATGGCCGGCGGCGGCGCAGCAGCCATTGAGAAGCATCACGCAAAGGGCAGTTTCACCGCCCGCGAGCGCATCAACATGCTCCTTGATGAGGGTTCATTTGAAGAGGTCGATATGTTCCTCACCCATCGTTGCAATGACTTCGGTATGAATAAGAAGGTGTTCCTGGGCGACGGTGTTGCCGTTGGTTCAGGTACCATCGACGGCCGTCTGGTCTTCGTCTTTGCACAGGATGCTACCGTTATCGGCGGTTCTCTGTCAGAGACCATGGCCCAGAAGATCTGCAAGGTCATGGATATGGCCATGAAACTCGGTGCTCCCATCATCGGACTGAACGACTCTGGTGGTGCCCGTATTCAGGAAGGTGCCTGCGCACTGGCCGGTTACGCTGAGATTTTCGAGCGCAACATCCTGGCTTCAGGCGTGGTTCCCCAAATCTCCGTGATTTTCGG
>DCHS01000019.1:0-5292 GCA_002314875.1 Prevotellaceae bacterium UBA1746 | reverse complement strand
GGTCCGAAGGTTGTCAAGAGCGTTACGGGTGAAGACGTTACCGTCGAACAGCTTGGCGGTGCCCGCATTCATGCCACCAAGTCTGGCGTTACCCATTTCGTTGCTGCTACCGAAGAAGAGGCCGTGGCTGAAATCCGCCGCTTGGTCAGCTTCATCCCGCAGAACAATATGGAGGAAGCTCCCGTTCTGCCCTGCACTGACGATCCTGCCCGTCTGGAAGATGCCCTCAACGATATGGTCCCTGCCGATCCCAACAAGCCTTACGACATGAAGAACATCATCTATTCCATCGTGGATAATGGTGACTTCATGGAGGTTCAGAAGGATTTCGCCAAGAATATCATTTGCGGTTTCGCCCGTTTCAACGGCCGTTCAACCGGTATCATCGCCAACCAGCCCAGCTGGCTTGCCGGTGTGCTCGACTGCGACGCCAGCCGCAAGGCCGCCCGCTTCGTCCGCTTCTGCGACGCTTTCAATATCCAGATTCTTACCCTGGTTGACGTTCCCGGATTCCTCTGCGGAACAGGCCAAGAGTATGCCGGTATCATCGACCATGGTGCCAAGCTGATGTTTGCTTACGGTGAGGCTACCGTTCCGAAGGTAACCATCACGGTTCGTAAGTCTTACGGCGGAAGCCACATCGTCATGAGCTGCAAGCAGCTTCGCGGTGACCTCTGCTATGCATGGCCCAATGCTGAAATCGCCGTTATGGGTGCCAGCGGTGCTGTGGGTGTTCTGGAAGCCAAGGCCCTCAAGGCCATCGAGGATCCGGAAGAGAAGAAGAAGTTCATTGCCGAGAAGGAGGCCGAGTACAAGGACAAGTTCGCTTCGCCCTATCAGGCTGCCAACCGCGGTTACATCGACGATGTCATTGAACCCCGCTTCACCCGTGCACGCATTGTCCGCGCTTTCGAGCAGCTTCAGACCAAGCGCCTGACCAACCCGCTCAAGAAGCACAGCAATATTCCTCTCTAAATCATGCTAGCTATGACACTGTTAACAGTAAACGGATTTACATGGCTGGTCACAGGAGTTGGCTTTGGCATGGTTATCGTACTGCTCATTGTGCTCATCTTCATCCTTAAGGGACTGGGTGCTGTTGTCAGCCGCCTCGCTGCCCCTAAGGCTCCGAAGGCCGCCAAGCCCGCAGTTCAGGCTGCCCAGCCGGCTGCTGCTCCCGCTGCCGTGAAGGAGTCCTCTGATGAAATGCCGGTGGCTGCCATTGCAATGGCCCTGCACCTCTATTTCAACGGAGCTCATGATGAAGAGCCCACACAAATCACCATCAAGAATGTAGAACGCCGTTATTCTCCGTGGAACTCAAAACTCTACGGCATGAACAACTTGCATCGTTAAAAACTAGTTATTATGAAGGAATTCAAATTCACAATAGACGGCAAACAATATACTGCTGCTGTCAATGAACTTGAGGACAACTTTGCTGAAGTTACCATTGACGGCAAGTCCTACAAGGTCGAACTCGAGAAAGAAGCGGCTCCTGCTGCTGCCGTACGCCGCCCCGCCGCTGCCGCTACTGCTGCAACTGCTGCCAAGCCCGCCGGTCTGATGACTGTCAAGTCACCGCTGCCCGGTTCCATCATGAAGGTCCTTGTCGCTGCCGGAAAGGCTGTCAAGAAGGGTGATGTGCTCCTGACCATGGAGTCCATGAAGATGGAAAACAACGTCTGCGCCGAAGCCGACGGTACTGTCAAGGCCGTGTTTGTCGAACCCGGCAAGAATGTTATGCAGGATGACAAACTGCTTGAAATTGAAACGGTTGCTGTTGCTGCTGCTCCCGCTGCCGCTCCTGTTGCCCCCAAGGCTGCTCCGGCTGCCCCGAAGGCTGCTCCGGCTCCCGCTGCTGCCCCCAAGGCTGAAGTGCCCGCCGGCGGTTTCAAGGTTGTCAGCCCGCTGCCCGGTTCTGTTATCAAGGTTCTTGTTTCTGAAGGCCAGGATGTAAAGAAGGGCGATACCCTCCTTACTCTTGAGAGTATGAAGATGGAGAACGCTGTCATGGCTGAACAGGACGGTAAGGTTACCAAGGTTATGGTTACTCCCGGCCAGTCTGTCATGCAGGAAGATGTTCTTGTTGTTCTTGGCTAAACGGATAGTATCACATGGAAGCTATTATTGAATTCTTTAAAAGCATGGGCTTCATGAACATGGAGTGGCAGCAGGGTCTGATGATCCTTCTTAGCTTCTTCCTGCTCTGGCTTGCCATTAAGAAGCAGTACGAACCGCTGCTGCTCCTGCCCATCGCTTTTGGTATGCTGCTGACTAACCTGCCACATGCCGGAATGTTCCACAATGAACTCTGGGTGGCCTTTTTGGACGAAACCAACGCCGCTTATCACAGCTATGGCACTATCATGAAGGAAGGCGGTCTGCTTGACATCCTCTACATTGGTGTCAAGGCCGGTATCTATCCTTGTCTGATTTTCATGGGTGTGGGTGCCATGACCGATTTCGGTCCGCTTATTGCCAACCCCAAGAGCCTGCTTCTGGGTGCTGCCGCACAGCTGGGTATTTTCATTACCTTCCTTTGCGCCAACTGGATGGGCTTTTCCCCCGCTGAGGCCGGTTCTATCGGTATCATTGGCGGTGCTGACGGTCCTACCTCCATTTTCCTGACTTCGAAGCTTGCCCCCCATCTTCTTGGCCCGATTGCCATTGCGGCTTATTCGTATATGGCTCTTGTTCCGGTGATTCAACCGCCGATTATGCGCGCGCTGACCACCAAGAAGGAGCGTGCCATCAAGATGAAGCAGTTGCGTCCGGTCAGCAAGACGGAGAAGATTATTTTCCCGATTGCCATCACTGCCATCGTCTCTCTGATTCTGCCCGATGCTGCTCCGCTGATTGGTTGCCTTATGCTGGGTAACCTGGCCAAGGAGTGCGGCGTGGTCGATCGTCTGAGCAAGACTATGCAGAACGAGCTCATGAATATTGTGGTTATTTTCTTAGGACTTACTGTCGGTGCTACTGCTACGGCTGATACCTTCTTGAATATCAAGACGTTGATGATTCTATGCATGGGTATTGTCGCTTTCGGTATGGGTACTGCCGGTGGTGTGCTGCTGGCCAAGCTGATGAACGTTTTCTCGAAGGAAAAGATCAATCCGCTTATCGGTTCAGCAGGTGTTTCTGCAGTTCCTATGGCCGCCCGCGTTTCCCAGACCGTCGGTCAGGAAGAGAACCCCGGCAACTTCCTGCTCATGCACGCCATGGGTCCGAACGTCGCAGGCGTTATCGGTTCAGCCGTCGCTGCCGGTATCCTTCTTACCATGCTCGGATAATCCCACTTTTTCGGATATCACCTCTCAACGGTGCAGAACACGCTTTTGTGCTCTGCACCGTTTTTTTGTGCACTTGCCAATATATACGAACAGTACTTGCTGAGCAGGCTTGACAGCGGTAAATCTCCCTTTTGATAACGTTCTGCATCAAGCGCAAGAATCCTTTCGCGGATTTTTTTTCTTCCCTTATACACGGCATGAAGGTATGGTACACCATTCTCTGGTTCTATATTCACTTCTGAGAAGAACTGTGTCAGGTTCTCTGCATCATAGACAATGGAATAGCTTGGGCGCTTGGCACCAGGGATGTCCTCTACCAGGATGTTCTTGCCGACAAGATCCAGTATGTCGCGTATGGCTGTGTCCTTCGAGCACTTTGCCAAGGTTGACCATGTCTTTGAGGTTATTTTTGCTTCATGTCCGTCAAGAAAAAGGTTGAGTATCTCAGTCTGCCGTTCTGTCATTGGAACCGCAGATGCCTTTTGCCAGAAGAAACTCTTGTTCAGGATTGTGGAAACAACAGCTTCCGCTTCATTGAGTGCATCAAGGAGCTTTTGCATATACCATACCAGCCATTCGGTAATATCGCCATCACCACGTTGCATCCGCTCCAGTATGTCATAGTAGTGTTTTTTGTCTTTGTTGATTTGCGATGATACATTGTAGAAACGAAGCCCGCTCTTTTCTCCACGAGCCAAGAGCATATCAGACAGAATACGGGCCAATCGTCCATTTCCATCTTCAAAAGGATGTATGCTGACAAACCGGAAGTGGGCAATGGCAGAACGGATTATACTGCTCACAGGCTCGTCGCTGTCAAACCAGGCAATGAACTGCTGCATCTCACATTCCACACGCTGTGGAACCGGTGCGATATAATGGATCTTCTCACGCCCAAACATTCCGCTTATGATGTGTTCTTCGTTTGTGCGGTATTTCCCGATTTCTATCTGGCGGCCTTCACTGAAGCCAGCCGGAAAGAAAGCCGATTGCCACGAGCATAATTTCTCTTTGCTGAGAGGCTGGTCATAGTGCTGCACTGCGTCAAGCATCACGCTGACTACGGAATCGACGTAGTGCGATGGCGCTGTATATTTCACACTCTCTACCCCCAGCCTTCTGGCAATGGATGAACGTACCTGGTCAACATTCAAAAGGATACCTTCAATCTCCGACGAATATACTACGTCCGTAGTCAGGTTCTCTGCCATTGCGCGCATCTTGCTGTCAAAGCCGAGGCAGCTTAACCTGCCATAAAGCAGTCCTTGCCTACGACATACTTCTTCCTGCAATAGTGATACCTGCGAAGCGTCCCAATGGAAGTCTGTCCAATTGTCTCTTTCGTGTATATACATAATGCTTTTGTTTCTTGTGCGATAAAAAGCAATGATTATCGTCGCATATTCTGCGGCGAAATTACCATAATAACGTCGAACCACCAAATGATTGCAGGTAATAATGCAAATTTTTTCCCCACTGCTTAGTTGTCAAATTTTTGGGATTTCTTCGACAGTCAGGCCGGTGCTTTTGGCAATGAGGCTGATTGATAGGCCTTTCATTTTCATAGGCATCCTTCGGCAGCCGATGGTTAAGGACGACAAAGATAAACCAATATGTCTGGAATTTGATTTGGTGAATAAGGACAAATACCCTAATTTTGCCCACAAGAACCTGATGCGGCTGGTCTTCTACCAGTTGGAATATCTTGAACACAAACACTTTGAGGACTGCAAGACCAGGACGGAACAATGGCTATTCCTATTTAAACATCTAAGCACTATGAACCCCCGTGAGATTGATTTGGAAAAACTAAAGCAGGAGTTTAAGGACTTTGTGGATTCCGCCCGTTACGAGCAGATGAACGAGGCTGAGCAGCATGCCTACGACATGGCCTGTGACAACTACTACGACATAATCCGTGGCTACGAGGACAGATACAACAATGGCCTCAAAGACGGTATCGAGCAAGGCATTCAGCAAGGCATTGAGCTGGAAC
>DCHS01000008.1:18822-88089 GCA_002314875.1 Prevotellaceae bacterium UBA1746 | reverse complement strand
AAAATCAAATACGCGCGCCTGAGGAAATTTTTCAAGTAAACCGGTAAACTTTGTAAACTTTGTAAACCTTTTCGGCTCTTAAGCAGGTTGTCAGTTCAGCAACTATCTTGCTTCCTAATGTTAAACTTATATCCAAAATTAGAGCGGAGGTAATTTGAACTGGAGCGGACCTAATTTGAACGCTCTGCGCAGAGAGAAAAAATTACCACGGCATCGCGTTTTTCCTGCCCCATATTAGGGGTATTTCCATGCTACGTAACTTTAATTTACGAATAATATCTGGAATAACCAGGAAACGCTATGTTAAAAACCTTAACGCGCGTTAATTGGATGAACTTCTTCCATTTTTGAAAAAAGTCAGTTTTTCGGCTTTTTTTGCTTTATATATTCATGATATTGTCGTACCTTTGCAAACGAAATAAACAAAACAATCATATACTGACTATGAAAAAAGTTCTGATCATCCTGATTTCATTCCTTATGGCGCTTACGGTCTTTGCTGACGAGCCGTTCAGAAATCATCGCTACGATTCGTTCAATACGTTGAGCATCGATGAGAACAGCATTGTGTTCATCGGCAACTCCATCACCGATATGCACAACTGGAGCGAGGCCTTTGGCAACGATCCCCGCATCGTCAACCGAGGAAACTCCGGAGCCGTCAGCAGTGAAGTCCTTGCCAATATCGAGACCTGCCTCACTGGTCAGCCTGCAAAGATCTTCATGATGATCGGTACCAACGATATCGGCAGTCTGTATCCCCTTGCTACCCCCATCGCCAATATCCGCGCCACGATGGACCGCATCCGTAAAGACAGTCCTCGTACTGAAGTCTATCTCGAGGCCGTCCTGCCTTCTGCCAACGGCTATCGTACGACCGCACTCGAGCGTCAGTTGAACGACTCCATCAAGAAGATTGCCAGGGAATATGAGGCCACCTACATCGACCTCTTCACACCCCTCGAAGCCTATATGGGTGACTCCTACACCACGGCATCGGCCTACACGATGGACAACCTCCATCTCGGTGCTGCAGGTTATGAAATCTGGCTTCGTACCATCAAGCCCTATCTCCCCGAGGACATCCAGATTACCTATCCGGCGAACACCGCCAGCAAGTCCAACAACGGCGGTTTGACTGTGGCCTACGGTATGCGCGCTACGATGTTCAGCATGTATCCCATTGAGGCCGACGACATCCTCTTCTTCGGCGACGAGATGGTGAAGTGCGGCGAGTGGAGCGAACTTATGGGTAATCCCCACATGAAGAACCGTGGTACGAACTGGGGCTACGAAGGAACCTTTGCCAATATGACCCGCATGCCCGGTCTTATCGATGCCTGCTTTGCCAATAACGGAGTGAGCAAGGTTGCTCCCAAACGCATCCTCCTCTATACCGCTGTCGGTGAAATCAACGGCACGACCGCAATAGCTGATGTCAAAACCAGTTATCAGGACCTCATTACCAAACTTCACGGCTACTGTCCCGGAGTGAGAATCAGCGTGGTCAGTCTTCTCCCCAATACAGGCTATACCGCTTCACGTGTAACCACCTTTAATTCCTGGTTGAAGAACACCCTCGCTGCCGGTGATGACCTTGTGGATTATCTCGATATCTACAATGCTGTCGGAGGCAAAATCAATACAACGGACTTCCCCGCTGGCAATAACTACCTCGGTGGTATGGGCTATTACCATGTTGCTAAGAAGATTGCTGAAAGTCTCGACGATGTCGCCTTCAATATGATGCCCGAAGACGAAGTCCAGGCGCTCTACAACCGCTTGATGAGTCGTAATGCCCTCGTGGCTGCTTTGGGTAGTGTTAATGCACTTCCCTACGGTGACGGTGTCGGTGAATATTCCGAAGAAGTGAAGGCTGCCCTTGATGCTGTCATCGCCCGTGCAGAAGAACTCCTTGGCGACAAGACGGCGACCATTGAGGACTTCCAGGCTGCCGCTGCGGAAATCGCCAGCGCTATTGCAGCCCAGAAGGCCAATTTCAATCAGCCGCAGGCTTCAACAGCGGGAAAGGAAATCTGGTACGACCTCTCCACTCCTCTCCGCGAAGGCCGTTATCTGACTTCTCAGGGCATTGGTCAGAGTGTTGTCGGTGACTTTGCCCATAAGACCGCCACAGCCCACTGGAAATTCGTACAACGTACGGATGGTGACTGGGATATCGTCAATCGTGCCGACGGTGGTTACATCGTTCCACAGACAGCCCAGAATGCAGCTATGGTGACCAGTTCTGCATCTCCCTCCAAAGGCTGGGAACTGGGTTACAGCAATACCGCAGGATATGTCATCCTCCATAGCGGCAGCGTCCAGATGAACCAGACGAACAGTCCCCAGAACTACCAGCTCTACAACTGGAGTAGTGGCTATACCGGTGACGATCGTAACGATACGGGTTGCCAGTTCAAGGTGGCTCCTGCTCCCGACCTTGAAGAAGCCGCTGTCAGCGATATCGACATCAGCGTTGATTTGACCACGGGAAAGACAGAGAACAAGCAGGGCAATGCTACCAGTGCCTGGCGCTACCGCTGGGTGTCAGATTCTGAAAATCCCCATCTCACCGTCACCGAGAGCGCAGGCCGTAACAACATCACGAACAGTGGAGACTACATCCAGTATTGGACCGGTGCAAGTCCCTTCTCCAGCACCTATCTCATCGAGACGACTACCGAAGGCCTTCACATCGCAGGTTACGAACTGACCTTCCGCAATGTCGATACAGGCTATGCCATGACGGTCACTCCCGCCAAGGGAGGCGCTGCTGTCACGGCTTCCGGTTCCAACACGGCAACTGTCACTGTAAGTGAACTGGAGACCAGCAGTACGAGTTTTACCCTTACCAGCAGTGCTAACAAGGGTATGCAGGTGGAGAGCTTTATCGTTCATCTCGTCAAGGATAAGGACGCAGACATCACCTATGTCGAAGCCGACCCTGTTACTGATGTTCGCGAAGGTGTGCTGGGTGACATCATGCCCCGTCCGAAGAAAGTTGTGGCACAAAGCGGTGTGTATGCAGGTTCCGTTGAGAATCCTACGGTAAAGATGGTGACCGCAGAAGAACTGGCAACATGGGACGCTCCTCTCGAAGGCTTTGACAACGAAGGCTACCGTCTTGAAATCACCACGAAGGGCATTACCATTTCTGCGGTCAGCGAAGTCGGTGTCATCCGTGCCAAGCAGACCCTCGACGAACTCGCCGTCCGTGCTCCAGGTGCCATCCCTTGCTGTGAAATCGTTGACTGGCCCGCCTTTAAGGTTCGTGGTTTCATGCACGATGTCGGTCGCAGTTTCATTGAATTTGAAACCCTTAAGCGCCACCTCGTAAACCTTGCCCGCTTCAAGGTCAATGTATTCCACTGGCACATGACGGATCATTACGGTTTCCGTTTCGAGAGCAAGACCTATCCGCAGCTCCACACGAAGGGAATGACTCGCTTCGAAGGTAAATACTATACCCAAGAACAGTGCAAGGAACTCGATGCGCTAGCCAAAAGCCTCGGCATCAATATCATCCCGGAAATTGACATTCCCGGTCACTCTACCGCCTTTACGAATGCGATGGGCTATACCATGGCGAGTGCCAACGGCAAGACAGCCCTGAAGACCATTCTCAAGGAGCTTTCAGACTGTTTCCCCAATGCGCCCTACATCCATATCGGCTGTGATGAGACCAGCGACGCTACGGTTGCCTTCATCAATGAGATGAGTAAATATGTCAAGGAGACACTCGGTCGTCGCGTCATGGTTTGGAATCGCCTCGGCAATGGTGCCCTTGTCAATCCTGCAACTTATCCCTACATCGATATGTGTCAGAACTGGGCATCCTCAGGAACGAAGGTTTCCGGTATTCCCAACATCGACTGCCGCTATAACTATGTCAACCACTTCGATGTCTTCGCTGATATTGTCGGTATCTACAAGTCTACCATCTTTGGCGAGCAGCGTGGCACACAGGATGTTGCCGGTGCCATCACCGCCCTTTGGAATGACCGCTATGTTGAAACCGAGGAACAGATTATCGCCCAGAACAACCTTTACGCCAATGCCCTCGTCACCAACGAACGCGCCTGGATGGGTGGTGGCTATGCCTATATCGAAGACGGCGGTACAACACTCCCCAACGAGGGCGAGGTCTATGAGAGTTTCGCCGATTGGGAACGCCGTTTCCTGATTTATAAGGATGAGTGGCTCAGCGAAGAGCCCATTCCCTATGTCAAGCAGTGCAATGTGCGCTGGAATCTGACCGCCCAGAAGTCCAACGGCGGTAATGTCAGCAAGACTTTCAGCATTGAGACGCAGAAAGATCTCACTGCAGCCTCTGGCGATCAGACCGTGACGGGTGCCGGTGTCTATCTCGTCCACACCTGGTCCACCGTAGTGCCCGGTCTCCTTGGCAAGGGAAATGCCAGCAACTGGTACAACCAGACCCGCTATGCCTGGACCTATGTCTATTCGCCTTGTGAGCAGGAGGTCGGTGCCCAGATTGAATTCCAGAACTACGGCCGTTCCGAGCGCGACCAGGCTCCTGCCGCTGGTACCTGGGACTGGAAGGGCAGCAAGGTTTGGGTCAACGACATTGAGATTCTGCCTCCCACCTGGGACAACACTGGTCTCAGCATCAACTGGAGCACTTGGGACGACTTCCAGAAACCGTTGAAGAATGAGAACTTCCCAGCTCGCAACCCCATCGCCGTCCAACTCCACCAGGGTTGGAACAAGGTACTCCTCAAACTTCCCTATGTCAGTGTATCTCAGGTTCGTCTGAACAAGTGGATGTGGACCTTCGTCTTCACCGATCTTGAGGGAAAGCACGCAGTCGATGGCCTTATCTATTCCCCAGCAAAGGAAGGTGCTCCCGATGTAGATGCTATTTTGAACGCTTCGTTGGAAGTTCCCTCTGACAGTACCTATTCCCTTGATGGCCGTCGAATTTCCCAGCCCCGCCATGGCATCTTCATTTCCAACGGAAAAAAGAGATTCAAGTAAAAAGCCCTTTCCCCAAAGGGAGGGGGGAACCATGCGGACGATGCCTTTCCAACAGTGATGTTCGTGGTCGCTTTATTGTGCGAAAAGGTTTACAAAGTTTACAAAGTTTACCGGTTTACTTGGTTTATTGGTCTAATCTCGTTTTCTTTTTTTCCCCGTCTCTTTGTTTTTTCGGAAATTATCTATAACTTTGCACCCAAACTAATAACAATTTGGACTATGGCACTTAAAACCGAAAAAAATCTCAAGCATTTCTATTCCATCAGTGAAGTTGCCGAAATGTTCGAGGTTAACGAAACCCTCCTCCGATTCTGGGAAAAGGAATTCCCCCAGATTAATCCCAAAAAGGGTGGCCGTGGCGTGCGACAGTACACCAAGGAGGATATTGAGATCATCCGTGTCATCTATAATCTCGTCAAGGTCCGTGGCCTCCGCATCGAGGCCGCTCGCGAACTCTTGAAGAAAAATCATGAGGGTACGGCCCAGCAGACTGAGGTCGTTGACCGCTTGCGCGCTATCCGCGAAGAACTTGTCACCCTCAAGGCAGAACTCGGAGACTTAGAATAGTAAGATAATGGCCAAGGCAAAAACGGCATTCGTTTGTACCGAGTGCGGCTTCGAGTCAGCGAAATGGCTGGGTCGCTGTCCCGCTTGTCATCAGTGGAATACCATCAAGGAGATTACCATAGCTTCTGCCTCTCCCTCAAAGGGTGGGGCAGTCGTTTCTGCTGCGGGATTATCCCGTGGTAAGGTTGCTCCACGCCGTCTTTCGGAGATTGATGCTTCGGAAGAAGAACGCATCGATACCCATGATGCTGAACTCAACCGTGTCCTCGGTGGTGGCATCGTTCCTGGTTCCCTCATTCTCCTTGGCGGTGAACCTGGCATCGGAAAGTCCACGCTTCTCCTGCAGACTATCTTGAATATGCCCGACCGCCGTATCCTTTATGTGAGCGGCGAAGAGAGCGAACGCCAGATAAAACTCCGTGCTGAACGCCTTTCTGCCGTTTCTCAAAACGACGCATCGGCGCCCGTCAAGGATTCCGATAACCTCTACCTTCTCTGCGAAAGTAATCTCGAACATATCTTCGAACAGGTGAAGGAACTGGAACCCGAACTGCTGATTGTGGACTCTATCCAGACGATGGCAACGGAACTTGTAGAGTCTTCGCCCGGAAGCGTTACCCAGATTCGTGAATGTACGACGGCGCTGCTGAAATTTGCCAAAGAGCAGAATGTTCCCGTTCTCCTTATCGGTCATATCACCAAGGAGGGAAGCATTGCCGGTCCAAAAGTTCTCGAACACATCGTAGACTGTGTTCTCCAGTTCGAGGGCGATCGTCATTATATGTACCGTATTCTCCGCGGTATCAAGAACCGTTTTGGTTCAACTTCTGAAATCGGAATTTACGAGATGCTCTCTTCCGGTCTTCGTCCTGTGGCGAATCCTTCGGAGTTGTTGCTCTCACAACATACCAGCGAATTGAGTGGCGTAG
Organism: Prevotellaceae bacterium UBA1746; assembly: GCA_002314875.1. Taxonomy (GTDB): domain Bacteria; phylum Bacteroidota; class Bacteroidia; order Bacteroidales; family Bacteroidaceae; genus Alloprevotella. Next base: position 81,592 of record DCHS01000008.1, on the reverse strand, counting down.
CGATTTCCGCTGCCATCGAAGGCGTTCGTCCTTTCCTCATCGAAACCCAGGCTCTTGTATCAACGGCAGCCTACGGAACGCCCCAGCGCTCGGCAACGGGATTCGATATCCGCAGACTGAATATGCTCCTCGCCGTCCTCGAAAAGCGTGTAGGATTCAAACTCGGCGCAAAGGATGTTTTCCTCAATATCGCGGGTGGCATTAAAGTTGCAGACCCTGCCATGGACTTGAGCATCATCGCCGCCGTCCTCTCCTCCAATGTCGATACTCCGATAGAGAGTGGGACTGCGATGGCGGGAGAATGCGGTCTGTCGGGAGAAATTCGTCCAGTAACGCGTATTACCCAGCGTATCGCTGAGGCTCAGAAACTCGGTTTTCAGCGTTTCGTCCTCCCCGAGCAGAATTACCATGGCCTAGACGCCAAAGCCTATCCTGGCATTCAACTCATCCCTGTATCTCGTGTAGAGCAGGCCCTCCGTGAGCTTTTCGGATAGGATTCCTTATTAAAAACCAACTATAAAAATAAATGGGCTTAATAGAATTTTCTAAACTTCCGGTGAATACCCTTGTGGGTGCTGACTGGCATACTTTTAAGACAATCACGAAGGATCAGGAGGTTTCTTCTGACAAGAAACTGAAATATGCACTGACAAAGAGCATCTGCCGTATCCTTTCTGTTTGTACCCCTATCCAGAACTATCGCTACCGTAAACAGTTGGCGAATAAACCTTTGGAACACGATCCTGTGTTTATCCTCGGCCACTGGCGTAGCGGAACGACCTTCGTTCACAATGTCCTTTCTTGCGACAAGCATTTCGGTTACTGCACCACCTATCAGACCGTATTCCCTAACTTCATGATGTTTGGCCAGAGCCTTTTTAAACCTACCATGGGTTGGCTGATGCCGAGCAAGCGTCCGACGGATAATATGGAACTTGCTCCCGATCTTCCCCAGGAAGAGGAGTTCGGATTGCAGAATATGTGTCCTTACACCTATTACAATTTCTGGATTTATCCCAAGCGCATGCAGGAATATGCTCGTCGCTTCCTTACCTTCAAGGATGCTACCGAGGAAGAAAAGGCAAATTTCAGTGAGAACTTCCAGAAACTCGTTCGTATCTCTCTTTGGAATACCGGTGGTACCCAGTTCCTCTCCAAGAATCCCCCTCATACCGGTCGTATCAAGGAATTGCTGGAGATGTACCCCAACGCGAAGTTTATCTATCTTGTCCGCAATCCCTATACCGTCTTCAACAGCACGCGTTCTTTCTATACCAATACCATTGCTCCTCTCGAACTTCATCATATCTCTGACGAGGAGATGACGCAGAACATTCTCGATGTTTATTCCATGCTCTACGATACCTATCAGGAAGAGAAGCACCTCATCCCCGAGGGCAATCTCATCGAGGTAAAGTTTGAGGATTTCGAGGCCGATGCTATGGGAATGACGGAGAAGATCTACCGTGAACTCAATCTTCCTGGTTTCGAAGCGGCTCGTCCTGCCATCGAGCAGTATGTTGGTTCAAAGCGTGGCTATAAGAAGAACAAGTACAACTATCCTCTGGAAATCGTTGATCTTGTGAACGAACATTGGAGCAAGACCATCGAAGATTTCGGTTACGAGCGTTTGTAATACCTACAAATGGGTAAACGAAAGTCAGCAAAATCATCATCGTGTCCCCAAAAATAGTGATAAAAATAAGTCGAAAATTTGGAGATATGGAAAGTTTGCCGTACATTTGCAGCGTGTTTCAAAAGATAATTATTTTAACTAACAATATCAACAATTAAATTTTACAATTATGGCTTATGTAATTGGTGACGACTGCGTTGCTTGCGGTACCTGCATCGACGAATGTCCCTCTGGCGCTATCAGCGAAGGTGAAAAGTATTCAATCGATCCCGATGCTTGCGTAGAGTGTGGTGCTTGCGAAGCTGTATGCCCCAGCGGTGCTATCAGCCTCTAAACCAGTCTTTAAACAAGAAAACAGCCTGCTTCCAGAAATGGAGGCAGGCTTTTTTATAGCTCTCTACGTCCCTCCCCAAAGGGCGGGAGATAGTTAAAGTTGGCCGTATTGGCTTTCACGGAAGGGGAGGTTGCTGACTTCTTTGTCGGGGAGATTGAGATCAACGGGGAGGATGCGGCCGTACTTGATGGTTCCGGCATAGGCGAAGGAGAGGACAGAGAGACGCAGATCGGGGATGGCTTCAGCCAGGGCGAGGCCACAACTCTTCGTCGTTGCTCCCGTCGTGATCACATCGTCGATTAGGAGAATGTGCAAAGGCTCTTTTCTCAAGTCATTGGTATCCTTTGCATTTTCATTGGAAAAAGTGGCTTCGAAGATTCCGGTGACGTTGGCACGACGTTCATTGTGTTGCAGGAGCGTTTGGGAAGGATTGTCGATGATGCGGCGAACATAGTGGACGATGGGAAGGCCGGTGATAGAGGATATTCCCTGGGCGATGAGTTCACTCTGGTTGTAGCCCCTCTTTCGTTCACGGTTGGGATGGAGAGGAATAGCCTGCAACGCATCGATACCCTTGAAGAAATCCGTGGCGATGAGTTCCTGAGCCATCATTTTTCCCAGTTCAACTGCAAGCTGAGGCTGATGCTGGTATTTGATGGCATCGAGGAGACGACCGACGAGATACCCCGGACGGTAAGACACCAAGGTATTGGCACGCTCGATGGGAAGCGTGCCCCAGAACAGTTTCTCGATGGCATTTCCTTTTGCTCCTCTAATATTAATATAGGGGAGTTGCATGACGCACGCATCACAGAGATGGCCGCACGGAAGGGTGTCGCCACAAAGAAAACAGCGCCTGCCCAGTAATAGGGCAAGCGCTGTTTGTGTGTATGCTCTAAAAAGATTCATTGTCAGGACTCATTGCGAGCGCAATGAGCACCACTTTTAGCGGATGATGGTGGCCTCGCGGTCGGGACTTACGCTGACGATACTGATACGGCAACCTGCCTTTTCTTCGAGGTAAGCGATATAATCCTTGAAAGTCTGGGGGAATTCTGCCTCGGAACGGAGATCACAGAGCGGAGTCTTCCAACCGGGGAGTTCTTCATAAACAGCATTCCAACCTTCGGTGTCGTAGGGCATGTCAGTGGTCTGAACACCGTCCTTTTCGTAGGCAACACAAGCCTTGATGGTATCGAAGCCGTCGAGGACATCACCCTTCATCATCACGAGGTCGGTAACACCGTTCACCATGATGGCATAGCGGAGGGCAACGAGGTCCACCCAGCCACAACGACGGTCTCGGCCGGTAACAGCACCGAATTCGTGGCCGATGCGACGAATCTCAGCACCTGTCTCGTCGAAGAGTTCAACGGGGAAAGGACCTGAACCAACGCGGGTAGAGTATGCCTTGAAGATACCCCATACACGGTCAATCTTGTTGGGAGCGATACCGAGACCGGTACAAACTCCACCGGCAGTCGTGCTGGAAGAACTTACGAAGGGATAGGTTCCGTGGTCAATATCGAGCAAAGAACCCTGGGCACCTTCGGCGAGAACACTCTTGCCTTCAGCGAGGGCCTTGTTGATTTCAATTTCGGTATCGGTGAGGTGGAACTTACGCATATACTCCACACCTTCCAACCATACCTTTTCTTCTTCGGTAATATCGAAGTCAGTGAAATGGAGGTCGCTGAGGATCTGGAGGTGACGAGCCTTGAGGTTTTCGTACTTAGCGAGGAAGTTTTCCTGGATGTCACCTACACGGAGACCTACGCGTGCAGCCTTATCGGAATAGGTGGGACCGATGCCTTTGCCGGTAGTACCAACCTTATTCTTTCCCTTGGCAGCCTCATAGGCACGGTCGAGAACACGGTGGGTAGGAAGGATGAGGTGAGCGCGACGGCTGATATGGAGTCGTTCGGTGAGGCTGTAACCAGCTTCTTCGAGTTCGTGAGCCTCCTTCATAAAGAGGTCGGGAGCGATAACGCAGCCATTACCAATGATGTTGAGTTTGCCTTCATCGAAAATTCCTGAGGGAATACTGCGAAGAACGAACTTCTTTCCTTCGAAGATAATGGTGTGACCTGCATTGGGACCACCAGCGAAACGAGCTACGATATCGTAGCGTGGGGTGAAGTAATCGACAACTTTGCCTTTTCCTTCGTCACCAAAAACGATGCCGAGCAGAGCATCAACTTTTCCTTGTGCCATAAGATATTTACACAAATTAGTAGAGCAGAAAGCACACTTTCGCTCTAAGATTTATAATTTTCGCTACAAAGTTACAGCATTATTATCGAATATGCAAAAATTCTTTGTACTTTTGCAAAAAGATTTTTGATTTACTCCATCAGATGAATACTACATTACAACTTCGCGTTACTCCCGATGTAGCGTATGTTTCGGAAAAACTCAGAGCGCATGTGGCTCGTGAACTGCAGGTCCCGGCAAGTGAACTGCATGCCATCCGTACCTTGAAGCGTTCGATAGATGCCCGTCAGAGAACGATTTTCGTTAATCTCACCCTTGATGTGTGGGTTGGCGAAGATCCGACATCGTTGAGTTTTGAACATATCCAATATCAGAATGTTGAGAACCGTCAGCAGGTTGTTGTAGTCGGTGCTGGTCCTGGTGGTCTTTTCGCAGCCCTCCGCCTTGTAGAACTCGGTTTGCGACCTATCGTTGTGGAGCGCGGAAAGAATGTCCGTGACCGCAAGAAGGACTTGGCACTCATCAGCCGTGAACATCTTGTTGATCCTGAGAGCAACTATTCTTTCGGAGAGGGTGGTGCAGGAGCCTATTCTGATGGTAAACTCTATACTCGTTCAAAGAAGCGTGGCAATGTTGATCGCATTCTCCGTGTATTCTGCCAGCATGGTGCTTCAACGGATATCCTCGCTGATGCGCATCCCCATATTGGTACCGACCGATTGCCAGCAATTATTGAGACGATGCGAAACCAGATCATCAAGTGTGGCGGTGAGGTGCATTTCCAGACCCGCGTGGATGAACTCATTGTCGATGAGGCCCAGAACCGCGTGAAAGGTGTTGTCTGCAAGCGACTTGATACTGGGGAGAGTGTCTGTTTTGAAGGCCCCGTCATTTTAGCTACGGGACATTCTGCACGAGATATGTACCGCTATCTTCGCAAGGCAGGCATTGAAATCGAGGAGAAGGGAATCGCTGTTGGTGTTCGTCTTGAACATCCCTCCATGCTTATCGACCAGATACAGTATCACAACCGCAATGGTCGTGGCAAATATCTCCCTGCCGCTGAATATGCTATGGTGCAGCAGGTCGAGGGTCGTGGTGTCTATTCGTTCTGTATGTGTCCTGGTGGCTTCGTCGTTCCTGCAGCGAGTGGTCCCGAGCAGGTTGTAGTGAATGGTATGAGTCCGTCGAATCGTGCAGGACAGTGGTCGAACAGCGGTATGGTGGTGGAAACCCGTCCTGAGGATATCGATGGTGAACTTCATCCTTTCCTTTGGGAAGCGATGGGTGATGAGGCTTTTGCCATGAACCATGAAGATATTGATGATAAGAATAATCCGCTCCGAATGATGTATCTTCAGGAGGCTTTGGAGCGTGCAACATGGATTCAGGGTGGAAGAAAACAGACAGCGCCGGCACAGCGTATGGCGGATTTCGTCAATAACCGCTTAACGATAGATTTGCCAAAGACAAGTTATGCGCCCGGGCTTATCGCTTCGCCTCTGCATTTCTGGATGCCGACCTTTGTGAAAAAGCGTTTGCAGGAGGGCTTCAAAGCCTTTGGAAAGAAATACCATGGGTTCCTGACGGACGAGGCGATTTTGATTGCGAGTGAAACGCGAACCTCTGCTCCAGTGCGAATCGTACGAAACAACGACACCTTGCAGCATGTTCGTATCGAGGGCCTTTATCCTTGTGGTGAAGGTGCCGGTTATGCAGGCGGCATCGTCAGTGCCGCGATAGACGGTGAAAGATGTGCAGAAGCCTTAGCGGCAGAAGTAACGAAATAAATGAAACGAATAAGGAGCCACTCCTACGGGAGCGACTCCTTATTTTATTCTTGTTCTTGTTGTAGTTGTTTACGCCATTCGCGGGGTGTTTGGCCTGTGAAACTTTTGAAGACACGGAGGAAGGCGCGGGAGGAGTTGAAGCCACTCTTAAGGGCGACGTCCTCGATTTTCTGATCCGTGCTTTTCAGTAAGTATTTTGCTTCTTCGATTCGGTAGCTGTTGATGAAATCAAAGAAGTTGGTTCCGAGGGTGTTGTGGATGTAGTTGGAAAAAGCGTAGCGGTTGGTGTTCAGCATTTCCACCATAGTATCGACGGTAATATCGGGATTGAGGAAAATGCGTTCATCAACGAGAAGAGTTTCCAGTCTTCGGACAGAAATACCATAGGTGCTATCTTTGGCCTCACTTTTTTGAACATCTTTTTCTTCTGTAAGATCTTCCGGCTTGAGTGTTTTCTGGGAAACAGCGAAGTAGAAGAGCAGTATCCAGTTAACAATCATAATCAAAGCATAAACCGATAGCCATTCCAGAAGAGTCTCCTTCGCTGTGTTACTAATAATCCACAGGACTAGTTCAACGAGAAGAGCCATAGATAGGACAACGAACCAATGTGCGGTATAGCCTTCCGTATTTGACAAGCAGTCTTTCAGGTTTTTATGATACTTATAAAGTCGGGTGAAGATATGGATGCAGATGCACGAGCTTACCGCAAAGAATGCCCAATAGAAGCCATTTCCTATACTCTGGTGGAAAATGCACAAAACCAGAAGTAAGAGGAAGTAGGGAGCAGCATAAATGGCGCAGTTCTTCTTGCTGGGGAATGTTCCCAGAACAAGAGTCTCTGCTGCTATACAAATGAGAATTTCGATGGAGTTATCGAGGCAGTTCGTCAGAATCGTGAGAAAAGTGGAGGGATAATAGTTATAGATAATCTCCCTAATGACAAGAAGGAATCCGTCACATAGCATAGCCCAACCACACACGCGCATTAATTGGGTGGGTGATTTCTCGTTGTGTAGTATAACCTTTGTCGTGAGTCCAATGCCGAGCATTAAGCACACGGTAAGGTACATTCCGAAAAGTATGTGTGCCCAAGTTTGTAAATCCATATTTTTAATATTTCTCCGTGTGCAAAATTACGAAAAATTAAAATAGTGGAGAAATAATTCACGGATTTTTACATTAATCTTTTGCGTAAAAGAAGAGTTCTTCGTTGTTGCGCCATTTTCGGGAGACGACGAGATAGCCGTTTGCAATGATGGGCGAGACGATTTCGCGTCCATTAATGAAGAACTTTTGGCCCTCAGCCCATGAAGGGATTCGGAGATGAAGGGAGAAGGCCGTCTGGCCCGCGGGAAGACCGCCGATGCGGAGTTTTACCTCTGGTCCGTCGGGATATTCGCTGATGACATCGAGGAGGAAATGAACCGCCTTGGTGGTTATTCGTGCCGTACAGTTTTCGTAGAAATTAACATAAACCTGGTCTTTACCGTTCGTAGCAAAGATGGTTCCGGTTAAATCCAGTGCTTCTTGGGCCGCAGACTGACGCTCGGGAACGGGGAGGATGCCGTCGTTGATAGCAGGAGGAAGAAGACGGAAGAATCGTTCCTCCAGCGTATCGGCATAGACGGCCTCCCCCGTGAGCAGGAGCATTTTGTCATAGCGAAGCAAATGTCCTTTCTTTGCTGTTTTCTTTTCTGCTTTGGTGAGTACGATATCTTTGGGATTAAGATAAGGATCGACTGCCATGATGTCAGCGATGATGTTGCTTTCACCACGGGGAAGAACGATGACGCTGTCTGCAGGAACATATGCCAGTGGCCGCTTCAACATCTTTTGGGCTGAGGCGGAAAGAGAGAAAAAGAAAAGAAGGAAGAAAAAGACTTTGGACATTATTTATGCATCTTGATGCAAGCCCAGTTGTCAAGGCTGCGTTCATCGACGAAGGTAAGACCGAGGGATTCGGCATGAGCACGAAGCTTAGGAACATCTTCGCAGTAGAACCCGCTCATATAGATATCAGCTCCCTCCTTCATGGTTGCCACATAGTGCTCAAGGTCGGCAAGGAGGATATTGCGATTGATATTGGCAATGACGAGATCAAAAGTGTTGGGGTAGGGTGCCAAGGCAGAGGCATCTCCATGGATAACATCGATGTCGTCGAGGCCGTTGATTCCAATGTTTTCCAAGGAATTCTTAACACACCATTCGTCAAAGTCAATGGCTACGGCATGTGCTGCACCTGCCATACGGGCGAGGATGGCGAGGATGCTGGTACCACAACCCATATCGAGGATTGTCTTATCGGCCATGTCATCGTCAAGGATACGGCCGATCATCTGCGCCGTGGTCTGATGATGGCCAGTACCGAAGGACATCTGAGGATTAATGCGTACATTGTATTCAGCATTGGGAACATCTTTATGGAAAGTGGCGGCGATGACGCAGCGGGGGCATTCTTCGGGACCGATGACGATGGGCTGAAAATAGTTCTTTTCCCACTCTTCGTTCCAATCCTTATCCTCTGCTTCCACCTTTTCATAGGTAATGGTCACATCGGGGAGGGGAAAATCGGCAATTGCTTCATCGAGGGCCTCCTGGTTGAAGAGGGAGGTCTGGATGTATGCCTTGTAGGTATCTTCTTCTGCCTTTTCTGCAAAGATGGGGGCTTCGGGGAAATTATCAACGGAGCCAACACGGGGAAGATCGAGTTCATCTGTATGAATGAAGGACTCGAAACCAATTTCGCTGAGGACCATGGAGAGGATATCGGAAATCGCCTCGTTGGCAGGAGCGGTTGTAAAGGTAAATTCTAAGTATTTCAAGTGAAAAGAGAAAAGTTAAAAGTTGAAAAACTGCTATAGCTGCTTACGGATGCGCCACTGTTCTGGGTAGAGGTTGTTGGCACGTGAACCGAGGTTGTTGACGAAGCCAAGAGGAGCACCATTGTAGGTGACGACAACATAGCCGCGGGGAGTTTCTGGGGATAGCGTGATGCTTTCGCGACGAAGATAACTCAGGGCTGTTTCCAGAGATACTTCTTCGCGAGGGAAAGCTGATGATAATTCCGTGGAGAGGGCGAGAGCATGTTGAGGGATGAGCTTCTTTCCTTTCTCCTCAGTCACCAGGATTCCTGCGGTCAGCGCACGAACGACGGAAGTGACTTTCAGCGTATCGTCGTACAGACTCTGACGGATAGCACCGAGATGGAATTCATCAGGACGGAAAAACTTAAATTCTGAAGAATGGCAGAGCCAGTCGGCGATGGCAGCGCTGTTTTTTACAGGGAGACTGGCAGCAGATTTGTTCTTTCCCTTCTTATCACGCTTTGATGCCTTACCCTCCGGCGCCTCACTCGTCTTTCTCAGAAGCGCCATGAAGATGCCTTCACCTTTGACTTTGTGGGGATAGAAATGATAGCCGTGGAGGTCAGCATAACCAATGGCGCTGCTTTCCACGATGCCCCATTCCTTATCATAGGGGATAGGAAGAGTTTCTGCTCCCAATTCGTCGCAGATTCGCTTCACCATTTCTTCATCCTCTTGAGCATTGAAGGTACAGGTAGAGTAAACGAGGAAACCGCCTTCACGAAGGGTGGGCCAGATATCGTTGATAATCTGCCACTGGCGATCTGCGCAGGCTACAACAGCTTCAGGAGACCATTCCTCCCTTGCCTGCTCGTCTTTTCGGAACATGCCTTCCCCGGAACAAGGGACATCGGCGGCAACAATATCAAAGAAACTGCAGAGCGAAGAGAATTCCTCGGGAAAAGCATTGGTGACGATGACATCGGGATGCCCCCATTTCGTCAGATTTTCCGCTAATATCTGAGCACGTTGGCGCATCGGTTCATTGGCCACGAGCAGACATCCGTCAGGAAGGAGACTGCGCCATAGCGTACTCTTTCCCCCGGGAGCAGCACAAAGGTCGATGACACGGCTAATATCTTCACTTTCTGCAAGGATAGCCTTGTATGCCTGCTCGATGAACATGGAGGAAGCCTCTTGAACATAATAAGCACCAGCGTGAAGCAGAGGGTCCATGGTAAACTGCGGACGTTCTGGAAGATAACGACCTTGCTCGCACCATGGAACGAGATCGGGGTGTTCGTCAGAAACTGTTTTGCGGGGATTCAGACGAATGCTGGTACAAGGTTCGCTGGAGGTGATCGCATGACACAACGCCTCAGTCTCAGTAGGACCAAGGAGTTGTGTCATTTGATCGATGAATGAAGCATGAAGCATAGATTAGCGAATGGTCATTTCGTCAACAGCGTAGGATGAACCGCCGTAGAGGTCGCAGATAAAGAGGACGTAGCGGATATCCACGCAGATACAACGCTGGAGAGCGGGATTGAAACGGAGGTCGCTGGAAAGACTTTCGATATTGCCATCGAAAGCAAGACCGATGAGTTCACCCTTGGCATTGAGAACGGGACTACCGGAGTTACCGCCAGTAATGTCGTTGTTGGTCAGGAAACAAGTGGGAAGTTCACCATCGGGACGAGCATAGCGGCCATAGTTCTTGTTGAGATAGAAAGAGCGGAGCTTTTCGTCAATCACATAATCGGGATCCTTGGGATTCTCCTTTTCCATCATACCCGTGAGCGTGGTCTTCCAATCGTAATGAACGGCATCACGAGGATCGTAGCCACCGACATGACCATAGGTCATACGGAGGGTGAAGTTGGCATCGGGACTCTTGGCCCAATCATACATTTCACAGAGACCGCCAACATAGGTACGGTTGAGGTTGGTGATGGTTTCGTTGTAATCAGCAATTGCTGGCTTGTAAACCTTTTGGGGGAAGTTTAACACAATGTTTTCATGCTTGATAAGCGGATCAGCGTTGAACTGCTCAAGCGTACAAGTATCGATGAATGCTTCTGCTGTTTTGCGATTGATGAATGCTGACTCATGAAAAATCTGGCGGAAGTATTCTTTCATCTCCTCTGCAGTCTTACCCTTAACAAAAGAAGGCTGTGCATCCAGGCGATGATTCTCAATCCAATAGGGGGTGAGGAGGTTCATCTTCTGCTCGTCGTAAACCAAATCAACCGAACAGATTTCGCGAGTGTAAGCATCGAGGAAATTTTTGCGTGCCAGTTCAAGGCCCTTGCCACTTTCCAAAGCTTCAGTGAATGCGGTGATGGAACTCTTGCGCATCAACATGCTTTGTGCATCAAAAGTTTGAGAGAAGAGGTTGTAATCGTAAATGGTATCTTTGTAGGTAGCACAGCAATCATTGATACGGTCGATGATATCGCTGTATTCTGCCTTGTCACTCTGAGCTGCAAAGGCACGGAAAGCCTTTTCTTCATCAGCCTTAATATCAAGGAGATGAGTAGACTTTACGCTGGCATTCATACCGCCGTAATTCTTTACGCGGTTTCCGAGACTCATATAATCATCAGCATACTTGAGCGCCAGAGCAGGATCAGAGTCCATCTGCTGCTTCATAAAGTCGAGTTCAGCCTCACCCGCCATATTGATGGGTTCGTTGATGCTACCGCAGCGGAGTTCAACCTGAGACTTGGTCAGATAACGACTGGTACGACCGGGGAAGCCCATAATCATCGTGTAGTCGTTTTCCTTTACACCCTGAAGACTGACAGGCAGCCACTTCTTGCACTGGAGAGGCTGGTTGTCTTCTGCAAATTCAGCGGGCTGGCCGTCCTTGTCCGCATAGACACGGAACATCGCAAAGTCAGCATTGTGGCGGGGCCACATCCAGTTGTCCTGATTGAAACCATACTGGCCAATCTGCATGGGAGGATTAACGACGAGACGAACATCGCTGTAGGTCTGTTCATAGAAAGCATAGAACTGATTACCTCCGAAATAGGGAACGATGCGAAGACTGATGCCCTTCATCTTGGAAAGACCACTCTTCTTCAACATCTGATCGGTGAGACCGCTGAGGAAATCATAAGATTGCATGGTGTAGAAGTCTACCTTCTTTTTCTTGGCAATCTTTTCTATTTCTGCGGTAACATCGTCAATACGGATGACGAAGGTGAAAGTCAGGTCGGGGCACTGAACTTCCTCGGCGCGGATCTTGGCAAAGAAGCCTTCGTAGAGGTAGTTATGGTCCATAGTGGAGATATCGTGGACGTAAGAGAAGCCACAGTGATTGTTGGTCAGAACGAGACCTTCGCTGCTGACGATTTCACCTGTACATCCATTTCCGAAAATACCGACAACATCACGGAGAGATGGAGCATTTTCGTTATAGAGATCGTTGGGGGAGATTTGGAGACCTGCCTTTTCGAGGGAGTCTGCGAGGTGTTGCTGCTCCATAAGCTTCAGCAACCACATACCTTCGTCAGCCTTTGCGCTGAATGCGCTGACGAGAGCGATAAATGTGAGGAGTATCTTCTTCATTTACAATTTATTTTATTTACAATTTACCATTTGCTGCATCAATGTATGGTAACCATGGTGGCGCCGAAACCGTATTCCTGGAAGGACGCATCTTGATGGGTACAGTTGCGGTACTGTGTCTTGAGTTGTTTGAGAATGGCATTACGGAGGACGCCGTCACCCTTGCCGTGGATAAAGACGATGCGACGGCCTTTTTCCTTGAGATGAGCCTCCATGGTCTTGCGTACCATTTTCAACTGATAATCGAGAATGGCCTTGGCATCCATACCGGATGTATTATCGAGGAGTTTTTCAACATGAAGATCAATCTCGATGATGCCATTGCGATCAGTACCTCGGAAACCAGGGAGAGCACCTTCCTTACGAGCGGGAGAAATCTTTGGACGCTCCTCCTTAGGACCGAGGATGGCCTCTTTGATCTGGTCAGCATCCACAAAGACATTGCGAGCGGGCTGATCATCGCGAATGAGTTCATAGACAAGAGATGCCTCGTCGAAGAACTCAGAAGGCTGGAAGGTGTGGAGTTTGTAGAACTTTGTGCCGTCCAGACGAAGAGTGACGCAGAAAGGCTGTTTGAGTTGGAAAGGTTTGTCCACCTTGTAAGCCATCATCTGTACCGTCATTCGTTCAAATTCGGGTAAAGCCTGGCGATGGAAGGTTTCGAGATAAACTTTCTTGTTGGGCTCAGCAACACCCTCATGGCGAACGCTATAAGCTGTTCCTTCTTGCGTCAGAATCATATAGCGAATGTAGAAGTTACAGTCATTGATGAAATAAGCCTCGAAAGCGGTATCAGTCAATTCCTTGATATCTACGGGAAGGAAACCGAGATAGACATTGAGGCTGTCGCCGCCACGACGTTCCAAAGGACGAGCATGGAAGGTCATGGGGAGGTCTGCAATGTCCGTCTCTTCGTCATCGTTATTGGGATGGTTGGCTGCATGAGCGCTGAGGGCGGCCTTCAGACTCGAAGGCTGTTCCGTGGGAACGGGGACCTCTTTGCTTTTGGTACGGTTCGGACGAACGAAATTGTATTGGTCAGTCTCGATGACTACGACTTCATTTTTCATACAGGGAACTTCGAATCCACTCTCGTCTTCAACAAGAACGATGTCATTACCCTGGAAGCCGGTAATCTTACCTCCGCCAACACTGTTTAAAAATCGAACCTTATCACCTATGTTCATAATAATTATTGATTTGAACCGGATTGTCCGGATATTCTGGAAGTTCCAGATTCTTTAATGACTAAAAAAGGAGTCAACTTGCGTCAACTCCCTTTTTTTATGGTTTATTCAGCAGAAGTCTGCGAAAGTTTGTCTTTAAGGTCTACGAGTTCGTTCTTGAGTTGCTGGATGCGACGCTCAATATCGGCAACGAGACTGTTTCCACTCTTGGACTTGGTAGAAAGGAAGGTCAGGTTTGTTTCGTAGTTCTTGATTTCAGCCTTCTTGTCTTCAATCATCTTCTGGAGACGCTGGAGAGGACTGACGTTCTGCTGTGATGCGCGACGAACGGCACCGTCAACACGGCGACGAGAAGCAGTGCGATGGATGGTATCATAAAGCTTATCACATGCTTCACGGTACTGGCGATAGATCTTTTCCTTTTTGCGGAAAGGAACATGACCAACTTCATTCCATTCAGCCTGAAGAGCTTTAACTTCTGCGAGGAGATTTTCGCTACCTTCAGCAACAAGCTTTTCAAGACGAGCAATAATATCGAACTTCTTTTCGAGGTTAGCCTCTTCTTCTGCACGAACACCACTGGTTGCAGCCTGCTTTGCAGCAAAGAATTCATTGCAAGCACCATTGAAACGCTTCCAGATAGCGTCGCTGATCTTATGAGCAACGGGACCGATGGTCTTCCATTCAGCCTGGAGAGCAACGAGCGCATTAGTAGTTGCGACCCATTCTGTGCTGGTCTTGAGTTCTTCTGCACGTTCGCAGAGAGCCGTCTTCAACTGGAGATTCTTTGCGAGAGTTTCGCGAAGAGCGCGGAAATGTTCAGTCTTAGCGGTGAAGAAGCGGTCGCAAGCAGAACGGAAACGCTCGAAGGTTTCCTGATTTACCTTGCGGGGAGTATAACCGATGGTCTTCCACTGGTTCTGAAGAGCAATGATTCCCTTGGTAGCCTCTTCCCAGTCGTTTGGAGTCTTGAGAGCGGTGAGGTCGAGGGCTTCAACGGTTTCACAGAGGGTGAGTTTCTGAGCGAGATTAGCTTCTTCTTCAGCCTTAATAGCAAGGAAGTGATCCTGATGACGCTTGTTAACGATGGTGCTGGCAGCCTTGAAACGGTTCCAGATTTCTTCGCGGAGTTCCTTGGAAACAGGACCTGTCTCGCGGAATTCCTGATGGAGTTTCTGGAGCTGGTGGAAGGCGCTGATAACATCTTCGAGTTCGGTCAACTTTTCTGCTGCTTCACAAAGGCCGGTCTTGATTTCAAGGTTCTTCTTGAAGTCGTACGCACGCATTTCGTGATTGATGCGGAGAAGATCGTAGAACTGTTCAACGTTGTGCTGGTAGTTCTTCCAGGTTTCGGTGGTGTGTTCTGCGGGAACGGGACCAACCTCACGCCATTCTGTCTGGAGAGCCTTGAAGGCATCGTAGTTCTTGTCGATGTCGTCAGGATTAGCAACCATTTCCTTGATCTTCTCGATAATAGCGAGACGCTTTTCAAGGTTCTGCTGGCGTTCTGCCTCAGCTTCAGCTGCGAGGGCAGCGCGCTTTTCCTTAACGGCATTCATGAGGTCTTTGAATTCAACCTCAAGGGGATCTGCCTCGGGAGCAAACTCTTCGGCATTTCCACCACCCTCTATGAAGGCTTCACGGGCAGCAGCCACTTCTTCATTGTGCAGGCGATAGAATACAGTGCGAATCTGGTCAACGATATTACGATCGGTTTCACCGGATTCAACAATTTCTTTAAGACGAGCAACTACTTCATCCTTTGAGGAGAATGTTGCTTCTTCGGTTTCTGATGCTGCAACGGATTCCTCTTCGGGAGTTTCAGTGGTCACTACTTCAGCAGCGGGAGCCTCAACAACGGGAGTCTCGATAGTTTCCTCAACGGGATTTTCTACGGCTGCATTAAGCTGGGTTTCTTCAATTTCACTCATAGTGAGTGTCAAGGGTTAAGTTATTAAATATAAAGTTAATGTGCGTCTGAAGGCGCAAGGTTTCTTTTTGATGTTGCGTTTTATACTTTGTATAACGCGCTAATCATGTGCAAAGAAAACGAAAAAATGGCAAATGACAAAGTTTTTCTTTGAAAAAATGCACTACGTTCTCATATTTGCATTCTTTTTTGGTTTTCAAAACCTTTTCAGGAGCATTACAGCCACTTAATTCTGCGGAAGTATTTATAGAACAGCCAAGTGATTACGATACTGCCGAGAATGACGCCCCCGAAACCGATGACGGAGGTTTCCATACCGTTGAGGAGGTTCATACCAAAGAAACTTGCGATCAATGTCGGCAACATGAGGATGATGCTGACACTGGTCATCGTTTTCATGGTCTGCGCCATATTATTATTAATAATGCTGGCATAGGTTTCCATGGTGGACTCCAGAATGTTGGTGTAAATGCTTGTGGTCTCACGAGCCTGGCTCATCTCAATGTTGACGTCTTCGATAAGGTCGGCGTCCAATTCATCGATAGGCAACTTCATTTTCAGTTTTGAAAGCAAAGTCTCATTACCACGGATAGAGGTGACGAAGTAGGTCAGTGAGTCCTGAAGACGGGAAAGACTAATCAGGTCAGCATTGTCGATAGGGTGATCGAGGTCACGTTTTGCTTCTTCAATCAAGCTACTGATTTGCTTCAATCGTTTCAGATACCATACGGCACTGCTTAGGAAGACACGGAAAACGAAGTCAACAGAGTCAGTGAAACCAAGTCCGCGTTTCTGCTGGTAACTGATGAAGTCAATCATCATGTTGGTTTCATAGTTACACACGCTGATGCAGACCCCCTTGTTCATAATGATACCAAGAGGGATGGTGGTATGGGGAGTTCTACTTTGTACTTCCTTGACATAAGGGATACGAAGGATGATGAGCGTCCAGCCGTCATCATAGTCATAACGGGCACGCTCATCCTTATCTCGGATGTCATCGATAAAGTAGTCGGGAATTTTGAGATCGTTGATGAGAAAATTCTCGTCATCGCGACTGGGGCAGGTAACCTGAACCCAGCAGTTGGGCTGCCACTCATCGAGTGTTCGCAGTCCCTGGTTGTAGTTCCAGTAAGTACGCATACTCTTTCTTCCTTATTTAAGGGATAGACAAGATCAGAATCAGATCAGGAAGAAAGCGCCATGCGGATAATGGGTTTCTTCCTATACGAGGTAAACAGGGTTTTCCGCGTGATAGTCGTCCATTATTTTATTTAATTGGTGAATAATATAGGGAAATAACCTTAGACAGAGGCTAATCCCCCGAGAAAAGCAACAAAAAACCGCAACCCAAAAGGGGGGCTGCGGAATGAATTTGCTGCATAGGAGAGCCGAAAGCGGGACTCGAACCCGCGACCTACGCATTACGAATGCGTTGCTCTACCAACTGAGCCATTTCGGCAGCTAGATTTCGGAAATCGGCTGCAAAGGTAAGGAGTTTTCTCCAATTGACCAAACTTTTTCCCGAAAAAATCCAGCGCGGGATTTTTATAATTCCTAATTTATAAAACCCGCTTTTGCTTAGAAGGGATAGCCGATAGCAAAATGATAGGCTACGCCGTCACGGAATCTTTCGAAATTGTAAAAGCCGCTACGAGAGGTTTCATAGGGAGCGTGAAGACCGATACCGACATCAAAGCGAAGAACCAAGAATCCAAGGTCATAGCGAATACCTGCACCTGAACCTAAGGCGATGCGACGAAGATTAGAGAGCGTCAGTTCTGCATCCGGACGCAGTTCGTCTTTCTTCATCAACCATACATTTCCGGCATCCAGGAAAATGGCTCCGTGAAGAGAACCAAAGAGATGTGCGCGAAGTTCGGCGTTGGCCTCGAGTTTGAAATCGCCCGTTTGGTCGATATATGCATATTTGCTATTAGGAGCACGATAGGCACCAGGACCGGCAGTTCGTACGGTGAACGCACGAATAGAGTTTGCACCACCAATGTAGAATTGCTCTGCATAGGGAGCCGCCTCGTTGCCTCCATAATTAAATATAACGCCCGCAAAAGCACGAGTTGCCAGTTTGAGACGTTCGTTAAGGGTATGCGAGTAGTGGACTTCTGCCGTTGTCTTTAGGAACTGGGCGAAGTTGCTTCCGAAGAGTTTGCGGGGTTCACCAGCAGGGTGGTGGGGATAGAGGATGCAGTGGATTCCGTCCGTCAGATTTCCCGATTCCTTTGCCGTCCACTGGAACCAAATTGGATTCTTCCAGGTGAGAGGTGAGGAATAGGTAAACGAGTAACTCATCGAAGGTACATAGACATTACGCATGGATGCGTAGATGGCAGGGTTGGCTGTACGGATAGAGTCAAAGGCAGCGGAGGTATTGATGAGTTTGTAGTAACTCAAATCGAAGAGCGTCCATTCGTGACGGATCTTATTATGGTACTTGACGGAACCCTCACGCGGCTGCCAGCTATAAGTAACGTTTCCGCCAAAGTCGAGCATTTGGAAAAAGCCAGAGCGATTCTTCCAATCAGCAGAGAGCGAGAACTTTGTAGTTGCCGGGAAACGCAGTCGACGCTTGGAGACAAAGGGGAAATAGAATCGCGGCAGTTCGAGATTTGCCGATGAACCTAATTCAAAACTATTCAGCAGACTGTTGCCACCATTACGATGGCGACCGAACTGCCACTCGTAACTTCCGAAAATATTCCAGGATACAGTCTCGCCGGCATGGGAAGCATTGTGCTTTGCCAATTCATACTTAACCCCAGGACCAATCTGCTGGCTGGATTTCAGGATGGCATTGACTTCAAAGGAAGAGTCATAAGGCTTTGCCATCGTTGCCTGAACGTAGACATCGAGGGTATCGCATGTTGCAGTGGTATCTCGTGGAGTATAGGAGACATCCATCGCAGAGAGAATGCCTAATGCAGATAATTTCGTGATGGTGGCCGTTTGGTCGGATACGCGGAACAGTTCGCCTTTGCGATGATTGATGGCGGTGCGCCAAATACGACCTTTCAAAGGCATTGTTTCTCCTGACCAGGTATAGGTATACCCACGGCGAGAGCGCGTATGGTCCAAGGGCTCTGTTACATCAGCAGTGTGCTGGGTACGCATAATGACGTAAGTCTGTCCGATGTACCAGGGATGCTGGGCGTTGGCAGGGATATTTGGCTTGGGGAGAACACGCATTTGAACATATCCGGGAACAGCAATAGTATCAGCCTGAAAAGTGGTCAAGTTGGAGCTCCAGTAGTAATACCCGTTTTCGCGCATGAGGTTTTCGATGCGCTCTTGTTCTCCGGTGAGATTCAGCACGCTGAAAGCTTCACCGCTCTTCAAGAGGCATTTGTTACGGGAAGCCACCAGAAGAGAATCTGCCATAGTTCCGAAACTACGGTACTCGATGCTATCCAAATGGAAAACAGGCCCTGTTGTAATATTGTAGGAGACACGAGAAGCCTTGGGATTCTTGGTCTCAACAATGTCGTAGTCCACATTTCCTCGGAAGAAGCCATAATTATGAAGGGTATTTGTGGCTATTTTTGCACGTGTCTGCGGGGCAACGGTAGAAATAAGGATGGGATTTTCTGCAAATTTCTTGAACATCCAATGGCCAAAGCCTTTTTCTGTTTCCGCATACTTGTTATAAACACGAAGACCAAATTTTAATGGGAAGGTGTAGGTTGAACTGCCGAAAAGAGAACCATTTGGCTCATAGGCAAGTGCGGCAGAAACTTCTGATTTTGCCGTTGAGAGTGCTTCTGCTTCCGCCATTTCGTGGAGAGCCAATGTTCTCTTTTCCTCGCGGGTTAATTCTGAACGCTTTTTCTGACTTAACTCATGGATGGCACCCATCGTTGTCTGTGTTCCATTGATGACATTCTTAACCGTAGTGTAGGCATTTGCAACATCGGTGATGATACCCGTTGAATCACCTTTCTCATTTTCAATCTTTGTGATCTCTTCTTCGCCTTTTACATACTTAATCTTCTTGATGCCCAAGTATAACTGTTCACCCTCAGGGATTCGCTCCGTAGTAGAACAACCACAGAGTGCGAAAAGAAGAATAAAAAGAGGAATGAGGATGCGGAGCATTTGGAAATTAAGAATTTTGAATTATGAATGGTTATTATACGAATGAGATCATTACTTTTTACGCTTTCGGAAAAGGAAGAGATCACCGAGGCGATCAGTCTTGCGGCGTAGGACGAGACCTGCGCCGGTTTCCATCATCGTACCTTCGAGAGGATCATGAGCTTCGCGGTCGTAGAAGATGCGGACATAGCGAGTACCTGAATTATCCAAACGATATTCAATGCTGATATTATCGATGAAGGATGCTGCAGAATTAGAGGCATCTTCACCGGTCTCTACACTACCACCGATATTGAAACTTACGCGGTCATCGAAGAAGCGCTTTGAGAATTGGAAAGAGTAGTCTGTCGTAGAAGTACCAACGGCTGAGGTTCCGTTTTCCATGCCGAAGGAGAGATCGAAAGTGGATAGTGCTTTTCCTGCAATACTTTGAATTTCACTTTGTAAGAAGGAATTCAGTGCGTTCGAAGCCTTGAAGCCGCTGGTGAAGTCCTCCGTGATAAACATTCCCGTTGCAAGAAGGGCGACGGCAGACTTATAGCGATCTTCCTCGCTCATTGCTGCTATCTGGTTTTGAACGGTAAGATCTTCAGGAGCATCGAGGGTAAAGGCAAGTCCCATATCTTCCAAAGTACGGCTGATTTCAACACCGACGAGGAAGTTCACACTGCGTTGCAGATCGTTCTCAGTCACAACGGCCTTTGTGTTCTCTGTAGCAGTGATGGAAAGGCGTGGATTCATCATGTCTCCAGTGAATTCCACATAACTTCCTTGTTCAAGTTTGAAAGTTTTCAAAGGAATGACAGGGAGTTCATATTTCATTTCACCTTCCTGGATGGTGTAGCGTCCCGTCATACGCGTAACGCCCTGCTGGGTCATACGGAGAACGAGATTACCGCCGCCCGCAACATTCACATAACTATCACCGTTATTCGAAATCAGACAATGGAATTTTGCACCGTCAGCCACATTGATACCCATGGAAACATCATAATGGAATTCTGAAGTCTCAACTGGCTCCTCTACCTTGGTCGTATCAGTGAAGTCCATGAAGGTTACAAGATCTGCCAGACGATCGTTGACGGTTAACGGAGAATTGGAAAGCAGATAGGTTGCATCCGTTCCGGGGAGAATATCCAAGTTGCCACGTATAATGAGGTCGTTGACATTTCCGCGTACGGTACCATTGAAGTCAGAAAGCACCTTACCATATACCAAAGATGAAGTGGAGCGAGAAGAATTGATAAGTTGGAAGTCGTTCGCCTTCATGGTAAGATTCAGGTAGATGTTGGACAAATCCAGCATATTGATATCGCCGTTCAACTTCAAATCGCTATTGCCGGAATTCAGCAAGTAGTTCTTAAAGATCAGACGGGAATCCGTTAAAGGAATTGACGTGCTGTCCATTGAGAAGTCAACACCATAGACAGGACTGTAGAAATGGCTGTCTTCAAAGACGAGATTACCATTCATCACAGGTTTGTCGAGAGTTCCGTTCACAGCAAATTCGCCGTTGGCAGCACCTCGCATCAGGAAGTCAGTACCATCGAGGAAGGCATTGACAATCTGTAAGGGAAATTCTACGAGTTTGAGATCTCCGTTGAAATGCCCGTCTGTATCATAATAAACACCAGAACATTCTCCTACATCAGTTCCCTCATAGGTAATAAAGGCATCGGCATAGTGTTCGCCGTTTTCCTTTGGCATGTAAACAACTTCTGCGCCGATATTGCCAATTTTTGTTCCTTCATAGGCAAAGTTCTCTGCATCAATAGATCCCATGGCGGAGATGCTTGTGCTGTCACCATGCTCTTCGAGGACATGGATATCGCCGCTGAGTATACCGTCAAATTTGGGAAGATAGGGCAGGACATTTGATAATTCACCGAGATTGACATTACTCAAAGAGAGCGTGATATCATTCTGGCTTTCGTCGGTGGGTTCACTATAAATCGCCAGACCTGTTCCGTCATCGGCTATGAGTTGCAGGTCAGCACGAATCATACCTTGCGGATTGATACTGATGAAATTGTCATCGTTTACAGCGAGCGAACGGTAGGCAATGACGGGATTGTGGGGATAGAGCTGGAAACGAACAGCGCCATCTTCCAGCAAGGCGTTGAGGCCAAGGTCGATACCCTTTACGCCCTTAGCATCCAAGAAGTTAATCATTGCAGAGGCACCTTGGTTTACAACGCAACCATCAACACTTGCCCTGAAATGATTCGGGTTGTCAGGGAGATAATTGTGGGCTGTAGCCTTCACTTTTATGCCTTCGCTGTCCTGAGAAATGATGCCGTGTATGGTATCGAGCTGCAAAGCACCGACTTTCAGCATTCCCAACTGGGCATAGCCGTTAATGCCTTCATGAGAGTTCGTGTTGAGGTCCAGGTCTATGCTGGACATTTCTGTGCCTTGCAGTTGCAAATAATGTGCAAGGGGATTGGCCTTTCCTGCGTGCAAAGAAAGATCAGCATTAGGAAGTACTTTCCGGAGCGCCTCGTGGTCAATAGCACGATTCTCAATCTGGCGATTGACCTCTTTCATCAGTTTATCAGCGCAACTCGTTAATCGGTCAAGATCACCGTCCACGCGTAAAGCCAGATCAAGGTCACCAGAACTAACATTTCCAGAAGTTTCTTTGGGAGAAGTATCGAAGTTAAAGAGAATGTCACGATAGAGAGCAGAGCGTGTTTCTCCTTCTACATAATTGTTTGTTAATGCTCCGGAGGCAGAGATTCTTTTAAGATCCTTAGAGGCAGTGGCTTCAATATCAACATCGGAGTGAAGACGGAACTGTTCGCCTAAGGATGATAGTTGTGTCACGTCGATATTATCGAGGGTGAAATGAGCATTCGCCTTATAACCGTTGCTGATGTCTGCACGAACATTTCCAGAGATATCGCCCAAATGGTTCTTGACAGCCATTTTGGCGTTGATGATATTTCCTGCCAGATTAGCATCGAGATTAAGACCGCTTAAATCATAGCCCATCAGATTTAAATGCTGAATTTGGGTGGAAGCGGTGCAATTGGTTTTGATGCTGTTCATATCAAAACCCTTTCCGCTGGCCTTGATACGTCCGGTGTAGTTGCTGACATCTACTCCCTTAACAAATTTACGAACGGGGAAATTGGTGACATAGGCATCTACATCGTATTTCTCATTGCGAAGATTTGTCTTGAACTTACCGTCAATGGTAGAACCTTGGTAATAAGCCTTTACCTTTCCGGAATAATCATTGTAATCATCGGAAATCTTCAAGTTTCCTTGTGCCGTCAGCAATTTTGGGAAAACAACCTTATAGTTTTCTACATTGATGTTGTCCTTGTTTCCAGAAATGGTTGCCTGGAGATTGACATCAGAGGACAAGAACGGCTTGACATATTCATTCTTACGAAGAGACTTCAGCAATTCTGGTGTAATGTACTTCTCACGAACAGCTGTTGCAAGGAGATTGTTGATGTCATCTCGGTCAATAGCAGCATCAACGGTACATTTCATCTTACCCAAATCACCGGACTTCAAGGCATCCCAATCCAAATTGAGATTTGCGTTGATTCGGGAATTCGGGGTGTGGAAGGCAAACGAGGGGAGTTCAATATGGGTAGAATCAACAAGAACTTGTCCGCTGATTTCTTGAACATCAAGCCCATAGCGTTTTTCCTGAAAGGCGAGATTTCGGATGCCGCACTTCAGAACATTGTCTTTGTTGTAACTCAGCGTATCAGCAATGACGCCCAAATTGGTAAGGCTGACGAGCGTATCAACCTGCAGTTTATCGAGGGTGCCGACAGTTGCGTCACTCTTTAAAAGTTTGAGTTGTTCGAAAGTATAGAGTGGTTCTCCCAAGTCGAAATGCCCCTTCTGTAAATTCGCATCGGCAATCTTCGCTTCAACATAGGTGGTTTTGGATGTCGTTGAATCGGGAGGCAGGGTAAGGTGAAGTTTTGTGTTTTCAATTTTTGCCTTATCGACATCGATGATCCATTCCACCTTACTCGATGTTGTATCTTTGGCAGCCGTATCGGTAAGGGCTACATTCAAATCAGCATTTTTGAGAATAGCATCATCAAGGTGGACAAGTTCCTTCGTCCATTCAACTCCATGAGCGTTGGCAGTCAGTTCGCCGACCGTTCCTTTGATGTGAATATCAGAAATCAGTGATTTCGTATTCAGTTCGGTGTTCTCCAAACGGAATCCCTCGATATCTGCACGGCCATCGAAAAGGGGCTTAAACGCAACATCGAAAGTTAATTTTTCAGCGTGGATAAGTGTATCGCCTTCTGTGTCTGTAGCAACAACCCATTCTGCAACAAGATCCAGAAAAGGAGTAATACGAACGTCCTCGATATGAACCTTCATACCGAGTTCATCTTCCATACGGCTGCCGACTTCATTCAGCGCCCACTTTTGGAAGGGGGGAAAATAAACGAGACCAATGATAAGGGCCACAAGCAGAATGGGCACCAAGATCATGGTGCCTAAGGTAATCAATATATGCTTGGGGCGAATTTTCACTATTCTATTTTTATAATTCTCATTTTAACTTTTAACTATCCACTTGATTTCAAGCTGGTTCTGAGCAGCAAGTTCACCGCTGAGCAGCAAGTCGTAATGAAGAGTGAGATGACCGGAATTTGCATCTATAGAGAATTGGCAATGATGGGTCATGGTACTCATATCGAATTCTCCCATTGGTGTTATATATAAAGCGGGGAGTAATTCTTTATGGACGAAACGCATGCGAGAGCGGACATGGCCTTCTCGTTGGATAGTGGTCCAAGCGGAATTACCGGAGATTGCAGTTTGTCCACCATTCTCTTCGTCGTGATAGCGCAGACTCCAACTTCCGTCATCGTGAACGGCAACCATTGCCTGAGCTTCGTGACGAAACTCATCGCGCTGGCCGTCTCTTGTGGTAGACAGCAGGCGAGAAGAAAGTGTGGCTTTGTATATCATCGAATCACCTTTTTGCCGTTATGAATGAGAATGCCGTGCTTTGGCTGGGTCATGTGACGACCGGAGAGATCGTAATAGTTGTTGTCTCCTTCTGCAAAGACAGGCTCGAGTCCGTCGACAATCTGGCCCATTGTGAAGATATATTCTTGTTGAATCTTCCAGGGACAGCGGATGACGAAATTATGAGTGCTTTTCGGTTCAAGATGCTTGAATGTAACGGTTTTGGTCGTACTTTCACCAGCAGGAATGACGATATATTCAAAATGACGGAAATCGCCATCAGCGATAACGCTTCCCTGATTCATGCAATAGGTTGCCAAACTTCCAGAAGTTTCATAACCTTCATTGCGAACGGGCATCGTGAAGACTGCAGTTGTTTCATCGGGGAAACTAACAGTAGGCGTATCAAAGACAATCTGGTCGGTGGAGCCACTAACGAAGGTCACCTTTGTGTTTCCTAAAATGGCAACATCATCCGGAGAAACATGGACGGTACGATAGCCCTTTTGATTGAATTTGCAGTAGATTGTTAATGTCAGTGTTTCATCGGGTTCCATGTTCACACCGAAGAGCGCTCCGTAATCTCCCTGTTCAAACGGCTTAGTGTCACTGGTAAGATTGGTAAAGATTTCAAAAGGAGAGCAGAGAGGAACATCAGCCGAATTATGGAGCGTTATGGTTACCGGGACAAATTTGCCGGTAGGACAAGTTGAGTCCATCTTGATGCTCTTCACTTCGATTTCATATCCAGTTCTATTCAGCGAGTCAGCAATAAGAGGAAGATCCACCTCTTCGGGAGAGATGAACAATGCCTGCTGGTTGCAGAAAAATCCCTGCATCTTATCTAAGGGTGTAACATCATCAGGATGAGCAAAGAATGCCAATTCGGTGATATCGTAGTAGTTGCCATCGTAGGAACCACCATATCCCCAGTTTACATGGAATTTTCCCTCTTCGTTGAAACCGTCTATAACGAAGGCATGCCCACTGATATTCATGGTATAGCCTGTATAGAAAATGGGGCGGCCGTTGCGGAGTTCGTTCTTGAGTAGTTCCTTCCACTTTTCAGGAGTGTATTTGTAAGAATCCACAAATTCTGCGGTTTTCCAACCGAAAGCGTTCTTCAAAGGTTCGATGAGATTCTGAGAATCGGCACCGCTTTCTCCAAGGCCATAGTTCATTTTGGCAGCAACACCGCACATCATGGACAAGCGGGCAACTGCATCAACAGAATTAGCGTATGATTCTTCATCCATTCCCACACTTTCTGCCGTGCCATCGCCGTAGTCTTTTAAAATCAGACGGGTGTCAACACGTGTACCAGGAAGCACGTCAGCAACGGTATAGTTTGTGGTTTTCCAACCATGGAGGGTATCTTGCAGGACAATTTCACGCTGATAATAACTGACAATGGTTTCCAAAGCAGTTGCAACGCAGCCCACGAGACAGTGGTTTTCTGATGTCGTTCCCTTCTCCGTCCATTTCGGACAATAATTGCTGAACGGTTCGGATTGATGTCTCACCCAACCGTCAAGCAAAGGTTCCACACTGTCAGCATGGATGGAGATAGAAAAAATACTAAATAGTATGAAGAGAAATGATTTTCGCATAAAAGAGAATTAAGATTCCTTTTTGTTATGAGCAACAAAACGGGCAAAAAGACCGGTGCAACCAAGTGCAGCAATGACTCCAACGGTATAGGAAATGGGAAGAGGAAGTTGGAATCCCTCAGGAGCACATAGGATGTAGCTGGTACAGATGAAAGTCATGAAAATAGCAGGGACAAGGGAAACCCAGAAGACTTTTCCGTGGCGGGTTAGCCAAACGCTGATAGCCCAAAGCGCGATTGTTGCCAGTGTTTGGTTGGACCAGGCAAAATAGCGCCAGAGAACATCGAAATCGAGGCACATCATAATGCCGGCAATAGCAAACAGTGGCAGACTGATGACAAGATTACGCCATTTCTTTCCTTCACCGAGATGCATGAATTCTGCGGCAATGAGTCGGGCAGAACGGAATGCCGTATCACCACTTGTAATAGGAGCGGCAACAACACCGAGAACAGCGAGAATAGCACCGACACGGCCCATCCAGGTACTGCAAATCACATTCACAACCTTGGCGGGATTACCGATTTCTACCAAGCCTTCGTAACTTCCTGCATATTTGATAGCGGCAGCAGCCCAGATCAGTGCAACAACACCTTCTGTAATCATGGCGCCATAGAAGCAGAGACGACCATTGCGTTCGTTTTTCAGACAGCGGGCCATAATCGGAGTCTGTGTAGCATGGAAACCGGAAATAGCACCGCAGGCAATGGTAATGCAAAGCATGGGGATAATGGGATAGCCCTTGGGGTGCACACTGGTTCCAAGTGCGCTTATTTCGGGAACTGCTCCGTCTTGTAAGAAAATGTTCGCACCTACACCAATCGCCATGATGAGCAATGCCAGGCCGAAGACAGGATATATTCTTCCGATGACCTTATCAATAGGGAGAAGGGTTGCAAGAACATAATAGGCAAAGATGATGATAATCCAGACCAAGGAAGATGTCCAGGACCAACTTGAAGTGAGGTCGGCAAGGAGGTTGGCGGGAGTAATTACAAACACCGCTCCTACGAGAATCAGAAGGACAAGGGAGAAGACGCGCATGATGATTCGCATGGTCTGGCCTAACTGATCACCGACGATTTCCGGGATAGAAGCACCACCTTGACGGATACTGATCATTCCTACAAGATAATCATGGACAGCACCGGCAAAGATACAGCCGAAGACAATCCAAAGATAGGCGGCGGGACCAAATAGAATACCCATAATGGCACCGAAGATGGGGCCCGTTCCCGCAATGTTGAGGAATTGGATCAAATAAACCTTCCATGTTGGCATAGGGAGATAGTCTACACCATCCTGAAGGGTATAGCTTGGCGTTTCACGCTGAGGTTGTGAGCCAAAGACTTTTTCTACGATTGTTCCATAAATGATTCCGCCAATAATCAGGGCAATTAAGCAGACAGTAAAGGATATCATGGCTTCGTTTAATAAAAGTTTGACGAATCGGAGTTGCTTTTAACTTTGAACTTTCTCCGCAATATCGTTGGTAAGCTGGATGAACTGAGCAACAGAAAGTTGTTCGGGACGCTGGGTTCCAAATTCATGGCCTTCAGGAATGAGGCCTTTGAGACTGCCGCGAAGCATCTTTCGACGCTGTTGGAAAGCCTGTTTTACGATGCGGGTGAGAAGAGCGACATCACAGCCGGGATCCTCCACCTTGTTTCGTGTCATTCGGATAACAGCGCTCTGAACCTTGGGAGGTGGATTGAAAACGCTGGGAGGAACGGTGAAAAGATATTCTACATCGTACCAGAGTTGGATGAGCACACTAAGGATGCCAAAAGCCTTCGTGCCAGGTTTTGCAGCAAGGCGTTCGGCAACTTCTTTCTGAATCATACCGGTACAGCAAGGGATGATTTCCTTGAAGTCCAGCATTTTGAAGAAAATCTGTGAAGAGATATTATAGGGGTAATTGCCAGTGAGGACGAAGGGTCTGCCTTCAAAGGTATGATCCAGATGCATCTTTAAAAAGTCATCTTCGATGATATTCTCTTCCAGTTGCGGGAAATTCTCCCGGAGAAAAGCTACACTCTCGAAGTCAATCTCCACAACCTTGAATTCGCGGCCTTTCGGAATCAGGAACTGGGTCATGACACCCATGCCAGGGCCAACTTCGAGAATAGGGAGGTCGGGGCATGCGTCAACGGTATCTGCAATGGCCCTTGCAACTCCTAAATCTTTTAAAAAATGCTGTCCTAAGAACTTTTTTGGCTTAACTAATTTCATATTTGAAATAAATGTCGTACATTTGCGACCGCAAAAGTACTAAAAAAGTATCGAACAAGTGAAGATTCTTCTCAATTTTTTCAAAATAATCGTCCCTTTTGCCCTTGCAATCGGCATATTGTGGTGGATGTACCGCGGAACGGACTGGCAAATGCTGCTCCGTTGCGGTATTAATGAAATGGATTGGGGATGGATGCTGATCAGTTTGGCCTTTGGTGTTGTACCTTTAGTTTTTCGTGCTCTGCGCTGGAGAATGGCACTCCTCCCTATGGGAGAAAATCCTTCTTCACGGGTTTGTACAGATGCGATATTTCTCAGTTATGCGTCCAGCCTCGTCATCCCTCGCATCGGAGAAGTAACCCGTTGCGGTACTTTGAAATCCTATGCAGGAGTATCGTTTACGAAATCTCTTGGCACTGTGGTTACAGAGCGAATCATCGACTCTGTTCTGATGTTGCTGCTGGCGGTCGTTGCATTTTTTAGCCAGCTCCCGCAGTTCATGCGCTTTTTGGAGGAAACGAATTTCGATTATCATGTAATTGTCGGCCGCTTTACCTCAACGGGCTGGTGGGTGACAATCCTTTGTTGTTTCTTTGGCTTAGGCTTTACGGCATATCTTTTCTTCCGTTTGCAGATTTTTAAGAAGACACGCGAAAAGATGCAAGGATTTGTTGACGGCTTGATTTCTTTGAAAGATGTCAAAAACTTTCCGCTCTATCTTTTGTATAGCGTTGGTATATGGGTAGGTTACTATCTCCACTTTTATCTGGCATTCTATGCCTTTGATTTTACCAGTGGAATCGGACCTTTGGCTGGTTTGCTGGTCTTCTGCGCGGGAACTTTTGCCGTTTTAGTTCCAACACCCAACGGAGCGGGTCCGTGGCATTTCGCTATAAAGACAATGCTCGTCCTCTATGGAGTAGCCGAACAGCCTGCGATTCTTTTTGCCCTCGTCGTTCATACCATTCAGACTGCCCTCGTCGTTTTGCTCGGCGCTATCGGTTGGGCTGATTTGAGCTTTATAGGAAAGAAAGAAGTTATTGATAATTCTCACCAATAGTATATATTAATTCAAACAACATAATTCAAAATTTATTAGTATGAGTGCAATTTCTCATCTTCAGCCTGCTGCCATTTGGCACAATTTTGATCTCCTCACTCAGGTGCCCCGTCCTTCTGGTCACCTTGAGAAAGTACAGAAGTTCCTTCTCGACTGGGCAGCCGAAAAGGGTATCGACGCCCACATGGACGAAGCTGGTAATGTACTGATGTACAAGCCTGCAACTCCTGGTTACGAAGACTGTAAATATGTGACGCTTCAGGGCCACATGGATATGGTTCCTCAGAAGACTCCCGATTCTCCCCATAATTTCGAAACTGATCCTATCGTTACCCGTATCGATGGCGAATGGGTAAAGGCTACCGGCACAACTCTCGGTGCTGACGACGGTATGGCTGTTGCAACCATTATGGCAATTTTTGAGGATGATAGTATTCCTCACGGTCCCCTTGAAGGTTTCATTACAACTGATGAGGAAACCACTATGTACGGTGTCAACCACATGGCTGACGGTGAACTTAAGGGCGAAATCCTTTTGAACCTTGATAACGAAACTCACGGCGAAATGGTAACCGGTTCTGCTGGTGGTATCAATCTTACCGCAGAACTCGAATACAAGCCCGTTTCCGTTGAGGAAGGTGATGTTGCCGTTAAGGTTGTTTTGACCGGTCTTCGTGGTGGTCACTCTGGTCTTGAAATCAACGAAGGTCGCGCTAATGCCAATAAGTGCATGGCTCGCATCGTTATGGATGGTATCACTAACTTTGAGGCTCGTCTGGCAACTTGGAATGGTGGAAATATGCGTAATGCTATTCCTCGTCACTGCGAAGTTGTTCTTACGCTTCCCCAGGAAAATGTTGCAGAATTCTGCGAAACCGTTAATGGTGAATGGGCTGATACCCTCCGCGACGAATTCGGTTACATCGAACACGATTTGAAGTTGACCGCTGAGGCTACTGATCTTCCCAAGGATCTCGTTCCTGAGGAAATCCAGGATAACCTTGTTAACGCTGTTACCGCTTGCCACAATGGTCCTCTCCGCTTCATTCCCCATCTTCCCAGCATCGTAGAAACCAGTGCAAACCTCGCTATTATTGAAATTGCTGATGGTAAGGCATTCTTCAAGGATCTCGTTCGTTCTTCAAGCGACAGCATGCGTCAGCTTTGCTGCGATACTATTGAATCTGCATTTGTTATGGCAGGTATGAAGGTTGAATTTGACGGAGCTTATCCTGCATGGCAGCCTAGCCCCGAAAGTCCTATTGTAGAACTTATGAAGCAGGTTTACCGTGAACTTTTCAATGAAGAAAACAAGGTAAATGTTTGCCATGCTGGTCTTGAGTGCTCTGTTATTTTGAGCCACTGCCCCGGTATGGATGTTGTCAGCTTCGGTCCTACTCTCCGTAGCCCTCACACTCCCGACGAACGCCTCCTCATCGATTCTGTTGGTAAGTACTACGACTTCGTTCTGGAAACCCTCAAGCGTATTCCTAGAAAGTAAAGTCTTGAATCGTTTTTAGACTGATATAAAATAAATTGCCCTGCGACGATAGTAGATTCGTTGCAGGGCAATTTGTTTTTTCAAAGAGTGATTAAATGATTCGTCCGCGGACGGCAGAATATTCGCCCGCGGACGAATGTACTGTCGCCCGCGGACGAATATACATTCGTCGTACGGCGAATTTGTTTTGTAGCCTGCCAGATGTATAAAAAACTCCGCTTTTGATCAATTATTTGAACGGTTTACGCCAACCGCAACCCTCTTTCCAACGAGAGCAGCCGTAGGCAGTATTTCCTTTTATGACCTTGCCTTGACCGCATTCGGGGCAGACACTGCCAACGCGGATAATCTTTCGTTTTGCTGGAGCCTTCTCACCCTGAGGCGCAGCCTTTTTCGCTTTGGGTTCCTCAACGGGAGTGGCTGCAATGCGGCGGTTAGTCTGATCGCTGATGACCTGTTGAACAATCTCCGTCACCATTTGCTTTAATTCTGCAACAAATTGAGGAGCGGAGTATTCATGATGCTCGATCTGGCGTAGTTTCTTTTCCCAGATACCCGTCAGTTCAGCGCTCTTGAGTAGTTCTTCCTTGATGATGGCGATTAGATCAACTCCGGTCTGTGTGGCTTCAAGGCTCTTACGAACCAGACGCATATAACCGCGTTTGTAAAGGGTCTGGATAATGGCTGCACGAGTGGAGGGACGTCCAATACCGTTTTCCTTCATAGCGTCGCGAAGTTCTTCGTCATCCACCATCTTTCCTGCCGTTTCCATGGCGCGAAGCAGGGTTGCTTCAGTGTAGGGCTTTGGAGGTTGTGTTTCTTTTTGGGTGAGTGTAGGGACATGGGGTCCGCTTTCGCCTTTGACAAAGGGCGGCATTTCCTGCTGGTCGTCCTGCTTTTGCTGGGTATTGCCGATAACGACTTTCCATCCGGGATCTGTGATGATTTTTCCGCTTGCCTTGAAAGGAATGGGAGAACCATCGCCAATACAGGCTTTTGTTGTATCTTGCTCGACTTCACCTTCTACGTTTGTCGTTGCAAATTTGCAATCGGGATAGAATACGGCAATGAAACGACGGGCAACAAGGTCGTAAACATTCCGCTGCATATCGGTCAAAGCGCGCGGAGCAACGCCTGTGGGGATGATGGCATGGTGGTCGGTGACTTTTGAAGAGTCAAAGACTTTCTTGGACTTCTTCAAAGGCGCACCACGAAGCGGTGTCAGCAGATTGCCATAGATACTGGCAATGCCGTTAAGAATGCCACCACACTTGGGATAGACATCATCGGGAAGGAAGGTCGTATCCACACGGGGATAGGTCGTGAATTTTCCTTCATAGAGTTGCTGGATCAATTGAAGTGTCAGGTCTGCGCCATAGCCGAACTTCTTGTTACACTCTACCTGCAACGAGGTCAAGTCGAAAAGACGGGGTGGGGCTTCCGTTCCGTTTTTCTTTTGAACATTCGTTACCGTGAAGGGAGTATTCTCTATCGCCTTTAATGCGGCTTCTGCTTCTTCGCGATTGGTGTAGCCACGCTTGGCAGCAGATTTTGCATTGTTCTCTGCGTTCTCTGATTTGCCTTCACCATCTGCGCCTTCCTTTTCTGCATCATCATCTGCGACCTTTGCTGTAAAAGTAACATCTCGATAAATGGTAGAAAGTACCC
Organism: Prevotellaceae bacterium UBA1746; assembly: GCA_002314875.1. Classification (GTDB taxonomy): domain Bacteria; phylum Bacteroidota; class Bacteroidia; order Bacteroidales; family Bacteroidaceae; genus Alloprevotella. The sequence goes on along the minus strand of DCHS01000008.1, from coordinate 48,975 downwards.
AGTAAGGTTCAGGTTTGAAGTTCTCAATTTCTTGCTGACGCTTCACCACGAGAGCGAGGGTCGGGGTCTGAACACGTCCGATACTCAGTGGCTGAGGACGTTTTCCAAAACTGTTTTGGTTGTTTCCGTATTTCAGCGTATAAAGACGAGTAGCATTCATTCCCAGAAGCCAGTCGCCGATAGCGCGACAGAGGCCGGCTTCGTAGAGCGATTGGTAATCGTCCTGGGGTTTCAGATTTTCGAAACCTTCACGAATAGCTTCATCAGTCATTGAACTGATCCAGAGACGGTCAACGGGACATTTTGCCTGTGCCTTCTGCATCACCCAGCGCTGAATCAATTCACCTTCCTGGCCGGCATCACCGCAGTTGATGATACGATCGGCATTCTGCATCAGACGCTCGATATGAGCAAATTGTCCGGCAGCCTCTTCTTTCAGACGAATGCCGAAACGAGGCGGAATTATCGGCAGTGCGGACAAAGACCATGCTTTCCAATAAGGACTGTAATCCTCGGGGTTCTTGAGTTCACAGAGATGGCCGTAAGTCCAGGTCACCTGATAACCATTGCCTTCGTAGTAACCGTTGTGATTACGGTCACGGCAGTCCTTGTTCGCACCGAGGATGCGAGCAATTTCTTTGGCAACGGATGGTTTCTCTGCTATACAGACAATCATTATCTAAAAGGTTATCGGTTTTTTTCCCGATGCATAAGAATTGGAGTTATTGCTGCTGGAAATGAAAGCGCAAATCTTGAGCGTCGAAGGGAAGATGGGGAAACAACTTGGCGATAGCCCCGCTTTCTGCCAGTTCCTGAGGAGTTCCTTCTTGCAATCCTTCTTTTCCTATGAGCCACAAACGGTCAACGATCTGGAAGGTAATTTCGAGGTCGTGGGTGGAAAGGAGAATGGTTTTTCCTTCTTCCCGGCAGAGTCGAAGCAAAAGTTGCAGTATTTCTACCTTTGCGGGAAAATCAAGGAAGGCTGTAGGCTCGTCCAATAAGATAAGAGGGGTATCCTGGGCAATCGCTCGGGCAATCATTGCCCGTTGGCGTTCGCCATCGCTGGTTTCGCGGATAGACTTCTTACGAAGTGAAGTGATATCGCACAAGGCCAAAGAACGGTCAATGATATCTCGGTCTGCTTTTGTCATATGCCCTGATAGTGGTGTATGAGGAATACGGCCAAGTCCTACGATTTCTTCAACCGTTAACGCCGGAGCATCGATGCGGTCTGTAAGAACAACGGCGACTTCCTTTGGTCCGGGCTTAGCTGGTGAAATCGTTCCACCCAGCGAGGGTTGCAAACCTGCCACCGTCCGAAGTAGTGTGCTCTTTCCACTGCCGTTGCTGCCCACGAGAGCCGTAAGGGTTCCTGCGGGAAGCACGGCCGTCAGGTCTTTTGCAACCACCTGTCTGCCATAGCCAATGGAAAGCTTCTCTAACTTCATAGTTATTATTCAAGTAGTCCGTTCCGGTGTGCGTGGCGTTAGGCCGCTCAGATTACTTCAGTATGTCGAGGCTCTTAAGGAACTCGGTGCAGTCTTCGAAGGTCTTGAAGGTGTTTTCTTCGGGAACGACGGTGGGGAGGAACTTCATCTTGTGGAGCAGATAACTGGGCTGAGGCTGAATGATAGTCATCAGCACAAGGATACCGCGTTCCTGGAGTTCCTTGACAGCAGTTTCCATAGCGTAAACACCACTCTGGTCCATAAACTTTACGCGCTTCATACGGAGGATGACAACCTTGGTATCATCGGGAACCTGATGCATCACCTTGTTAAAACCAGTGATAGAACCGAAGAATATAGGACCGTGGAAACGCTCGATAAAGATAGCATGCTTGATTTCTTCAGGAAGCCCTGCTTCATCAGCCCAGGGACTTTCTTCTGCTGCAGCGTCCATAGTGACATAACTGCCTTCTGCAAGGTCACTCATACGCTTCATGAAGAGAACGCAGGCAATCACCATACCAATACCTACTGCGGTGAGAAGGTCAACAAAGACGGTGATGAGGAATACGGTCATCAACACAAATGCGTCGGCTGCGGGAATCTTCTTCAAATCCTTGAAACCACGGAAGTCGATGATGCCCCAACCTACAGTAATCAGAATACCAGCAAGAACAGCAAGGGGAACATACTTTACAAGAGCACCGAGGCCCATGAGGATGGCGAAGAGGAAGAGGGCATGAACCATACCACTGATCTGGGTACGACCACCGCTCTTTACATTAACAACGGTACGCATGGTTGCACCGGCACCTGCCAAACCACAGAAAAGACCTGCGCAGGCATTACCGATACCCTGACCGATAAGTTCTTGATTGGGATTGTGATGAGTCTTGGTGATGTTGTCGGCAACTACACTGGTAAGAAGTGTATCAATGCTGCCAAGACCTGCAAGGGTAAGACCGGGAACCAAAGCGGTGGTAATCAGCATATACCAGTCCAATCCAGCGAGGCTGACACCGTCCTTTGCAAAGAAGGGGAGGGGAAGTCCGGAAGGAATATCACCGATAACGGAGAAAGCCTTGCCATCGTTGGGAATGAAGAGACTGGCAACGGTAATAACGATGAGTGCAACCAGGGTAGAGGGCACTTTCTTGGTTACCTTGGGGAAAAGCTGGATGATGAGAATGGTAGCAATGCCGAGGAGTAGCGCAATGAGATTGGTGCCCATCACAGCAGAGGGAAGTCCGATCAGCATGTCAATCATGCCTGCGGGGCCCTTTTGGCCGAGGAGCGGATAGATCTGCTGAAGGATGATGATAACACCGATACCGCTCATGAAACCTGAGAGAACAGGGTAGGGGATATAGCGGACATACTTGCCAATGCGGATGATACCAAAAAGAATCTGGAAGAGACCGCAGAAAATACCAGCAAGACTCATTGCGATGATAACGCTGGAGAAACAAGTTGTGGTGTCCATTTGTGCAGCCTGCGCTGAAGTCCAAGCGCCACTGACAATACTTGCAGTGATGACGGTCATAGGACCGGTAGGACCACTGATCTGGCTGTGAGTTCCGCCAAAGAGAGCAGCAAAAAAGCCGAGGAGCGTAGCGCCGACAAGACCTGCGAGCGCACCCATACTAGCTGCTGCGGGATCATCTATACCACTAAATGCCTGAATACCAAAAGCGAGAGCAAGGGGAAGGGCTACAATACCTGCGGTGATACCACCGAACAAGTCACCCTTGAGATTGTTGGTTTCGATAAATGCCATAAATGTTTTTTATTTAGGTTTTACCTTTAGGTAAATTGTTAAGATAGGATTTTTGGATATGCAAAGTTACCCCAAATCTCTTAATTGACAAAGACGAAGGATATATTTGTAGGGATAATCTTTTTCTCTTTTGGTCAATCGTTATGCTTGGGTAGCATTTTTTCCAAGGTATTCTTGCTTGGTTTGAAATAATGTCGTACCTTCGCCACTGTAAAACAAATCTTCTCCTAATTATGATTTCCAAATTACGTTTCGATATAGGACGTCTCCACACTTATCTGGAATATGTTCCGTATGATGTAACAGTCAGCGGATTATATACTCCCGAAACGCTTTATGCGGGTTATGACATTCAGCATCCGGAAAGTCTGACATTTACTTATGATCAGGATGTCTATCGCTATTTCATGGAAAGTGGCAAAATTCCAGAAAATCCCCTTGAAGCTCTGGCGCGTTCTCTTCACGACCATTGCGTGTTGAAGGGCATGTACGAACTGCTCGGTTGCTATGACAAGCGAAAAGTCGTGGGCGTTATGGGCGGTAGCGCGATGCTTCGCACGGATCCTTCTTATCGCCAGATTGTTCTTGTGAGCAAAAAACTAACGGAAAATGGTACGCTGATGGTGAGCGGTGGTGGTCCCGGCGCTATGGAGGCTTGTAGTCTTGGTGGAAGAATGGCGGGCCGAACAATGGCGGAGGTAAATGATGCGCTGTCAAGGTTGGCTGAAGCGCCTTCGGATAAAGATGAGCGCTATATGGATGTCGCTTTCGAGATCGCCCATATCTATCCGCAGGATGAATACGAATGTCTTAGCATCCCAACCTGGCTTTATGGCCATGAACCGACGAGCCCGTTTGCTACACATATCGCAAAACTCTTTGAAAACAGTGTTCGTGAGGATTTGCTCATGACGATTACTTATGGCGGTTTGATTTATACGCCGGGTAGTGCTGGCACCATGCAGGAGGTTTTCCAGGAAGCGGTTCAAAATCACTATCTGACCTTTGGCTTTGCCAGTCCGATGGTCTTTTTAGGAAAAAAATTCTGGACGGAGGACATGCCGGCTTACTCCATGCTGAAAAATCTCACGGAGACGGGACGATATAAGAACCTGCTCCTTACGCTGACCGATGACATTGATGAGGTTGTCCGTGTGATTGAGGACTTTCAGAAGCAAGGGGAGAACTGCGATTAGTCCTCATTATTCATCAGGAGTTCTGGTTACTTCCTTTTTTAGCAAAATAGAAACAATAAGGTGGAAAGCCCGATCCGGGTCTTCCACCTTTATTATTTGAAATGAACTGATGTTTTAGTGCATCAGCAGATTAGTGCAACTTAGCGCAAGCCTCCTTAATGCGGCGAAGAGCCTCGATGATATTTTCATCGCTGGTAGCATAACTCATGCGGAAGCATTCAGGACTACCGAATGCAGCACCGCCAACGGTTGCCACATGGCCAACTTCGAGGAGATAGAGGGCGAAATCCATGGAGTCGTTGATTACACGCTCGCCGTCAGTCTTGCCGAAGTAGCTGGAGCACTTGGGGAAGAGGTAGAAAGCGCCTTCGGGTTCGTTAACGCCAAAACCAGGAATTTCCTTTGCCAAACGAACGATGAGGTCACGACGGCGTTCGAATGCCTGGCGCATGGTCTCAACGCACTGCTGATCTGCTGCAAAAGCAACAGTAGCAGCCTTCTGGCTTACAGAGCAAGGACCACTGGTGTACTGGCCTTGGAGTTTGTTTACAGCCTTGGCAAGTTCTGCGGGAGCAGCAACGAAACCAATGCGCCAACCGGTCATAGCATAAGCCTTGGAAACACCGTTGATAATGGCGGTGCGTTCCTTCATGCCTTCGCAGGTGGCGATGCTGGCGTGCTTGCCCACATAGTTGATGTGCTCATAGATTTCGTCAGCAATGACGATAATCTCGGGATACTTGCGGAGTACAGCAGCAAGACCTTCGAGTTCCTCGGCGCTGTAAACTGAACCTGTAGGGTTAGAGGGAGAGCAAAGGATGAGGGCGCGGGTCTTGGGAGTAATCGCTGCTTCAAGCTGCTCGGGAGTAATCTTGAAGTTCTGCTCGATGGTGGCTTCAACGAACACGGGAGTACCGTCGGCCATAAGAACCATCTGGGGGTAACTTACCCAATAGGGAGCAGGGATAATAACCTCGTCACCTTCGTCAACGATAGCAAGGATGGTATTGCATACAGCCTGCTTTGCACCGTTGCCAACAATAATCTGTGAAGGCTCATAGTCGAGACCGTTTTCGTTCTTCAACTTGTTGACGATAGCCTGACGGAGATCAGGGTAACCAGGAACGGGACTGTAGCGAGACCAATTGTCTTCTACGGCTTGCTTTGCGGCCTCCTTAATGTGGTCGGGAGTGTTGAAGTCGGGTTCACCGACACTCATGTTGATAATGTCAACGCCCTGCGCTTTAAGTTCAGCGCTCTTTTGGGACATCGCCAGTGTGGCAGAGGGAGCCAGGCGGTTAAGTCTTGCGGAAAGGTGCATATAATAAAAATTAATTATGAATACTTGGAAAATAAAGTTCGTTTGGATAATACGGGATTTGTATCATCCAAACGAATACTTTTTGTTAATCTCTGCTGTTTCCGAGGAAACGGAGGAGATAAAGGAAGAGGTTGATAAAGTCAAGATAGAGGGTGAGACTGCCGAGGAGGGCGAGCTTCATAACGCTTTCGTCCTGCTGGTCACCATACATCTGGACCATATACTTGATTTTCTGAGTGTCATAGGCGGTAAGGCCGGTAAAGATGAGCACGCCGAGAATGCTGATACCTAACTGAAGCGCGCTGGAACCTACCCAAATGTTTACAACAGAGGCGATGATGATACCAATGAGAGCCATAATAAGGATGCGGCCCAATGCACTGAGGTCACGCTTGATGAAATATCCTACGAAACTCATAGCAGCGAAAGTTCCTGCGGTAACAAAGAACGTCAAGGCGATGCTCTCCATAGTATAGACCATAAAGATGAAGGACATCGTCACACCGTTTAGTATGGAGTAGGCGGCAAAAACCAGACCTGCTGTCGTCAAGGACATCTTCATCAAACGAGCAGAGAAATAGAAGACGAGGCCGAGTTCTCCTAACATCAATCCCCAAAAGAGGAGTTTGTTAGTCATAATAGCCTGAAGAATCTGAGGCTGAGTGGCAACATACGCTGCGGTGAGGCCCGTCATAACGAGGGCGAAGGTCATCCACAGGTATACATTTTTCATCACTGCGGGAAATGTAATGCTACGGCTGGTGTCGCGGTAAGCAGAGGTGTCGTAGTTCTGATTGTACATGGTTCTGTAAAGTATTATAAGTTAATAGTTATAAGTTTCAAGTTAAACGAGGTCATTTCCTTCTTCGTTCTGTTCCGGTATATCGGAAACTTCTGCAAGGTCATTCCCTTCTTCGTTCTGTTCCGGTATATCGGAAACTTCTGCAAATTCGTCGGTCCGTTCTGGTGCGTCGGACTTTTGTTCGACAGTGATATCTGCAAATACCGTTCCAAGTTCAGCGGGCTCTTCTTCGGGAATCTCAACCATATCCTTGATACGGTTCTCAAGCTTCTGCAAGGCACGGGAGATGACACGTTTGTCATGATGCAGATGACGCTTGCTGATAGTAGGAATCTCGTTGAGAGCATGGAGAATGATCAGATCGGAAGTATTCGCCAGATCTTCGATGACGGCTTCGAGCCTTTCGTTGAAGGCTTTCAGCAACGGACTCTTGCGGAATCGGAAGTAGTTGACAAGACGCAGACGGCTGATCTTCATCTTTCCAAGATCGTTTCGTAAGGAAACAATAGTGTGGTAATCGTCCACATACTTCGGCTGCTCAATGATAACTTCCTTCTTGAAGAGGTTACGCTTGACACGGATACCGAAGATCTTTCGGAAGAAGTTGCGGTAGGCGTCGATGTTGAATACCTGTGAGTCGCGATTCGACTGATAGGTCAGATAAATACCCGCAGGACAAAGGATAGCACTTGAAGTCCACATGCCGATAATCATGTTGAGACTACCTTCTCGAGCCATCTTCATTCCCGAAGTGTTGATGATATAATAGAAGATGAAGATGCCGACGGAGATGACGGCAGGGGTTCCAAGACCACCCTTTCGGATGATGGCACCCAAGGGGGCACCGATAAAGAAGAAGAATATGCAGGCCAGGGAAAGCGTGATTTTCTGGTGCCATTCTATCCAGTGACGGCGGATATATTTCTCTTCGTCTTCCTTGACCTCGGTTTTCCAAGTCAGGTCGTAGGACATCTGCTCTACTTTCATGTTTGCCGTGCTCTTGGCCTGTACCAGTTGAGGCAGTTTGGCGTTGGCAATAACGGTATCAATATCGATGGGATGTGCCTTGAACTGCTTGTCGAGGCGGATGGTGTCGGCTTTTGTCAGACTGATGTGTCTTGCCAACTGGCGTTTTTGGAACATCGCGACATATTCCAAAGATGCGGAGTCGAGGGCGGCACTCATGGAGTCGGCATCGTGGACAATCTCCTTCATATTCTTTGCTGAAGGCATATTGGCCAACTGATCTCCGTCCATCAAGTTGAAGTTGGAGTCAAAGTCTATCAGCAGATCTTTTCTGCTAAAAGTCTCGCGGTCAAAGGGATGGTCGGCTTTGAGGTTCTGGACATTACCGGTCTGCAGACTCTGGAATTGTTCGCCTGACCAAAGTGCCAGACGAAGGTGAAGTTTGTCAGAGGTCATCTCCAGTCGGCCAGAATCAGCGATTACAATCTGGGCTTTGTCAAAACCCTGGTCAGTCTTGTAGATGATGACCTGGTAAAGCATACCCGTCTTTGGCACCTTCTTCTCGACGTAGATGTTCAGGTTTGGGATTGCATTGTAAAAGATGCCTTCGGGAATTTCCACTGCCGGCTGACTTTGTCGCATGGAAAGAATGAGTTGTCGAAGGCTCCTCTGGGCTTGCGGCGATGTGGCATTTTGGAAATAGAAGGACAGGCAACTTACCATTACCGCCAAAATGACGAGCGGTCGCATGATGCGCAAAAGGGAAATACCTGCCGCTTTCATGGACAGCAACTCCAGATTTTCACCCATATTGCCGAAAGTAATCAGTGAGGCAAGTAGGAAGGCCAATGGCAGTGACTGCGGAACGAGCGTCAGGGCCATATACCAGAAGAACTGGCCCAGGATGTCGAGCGTCAGACCTTTTCCAATCAGGTCATCAAGATAACGCCAGGTGAACTGCATCATGAAAACGAAAAGACACACGAAGAAGGCTCCCGCAAAAAGTTGTAGGAACTTCGAAAGGATGAATGTGTCAAGTCGTTTAATTCTATACATATAGTTTTTGTTGCATCAGCATCAGCGTTCGTTAGTGCTGGCTGTTTTCTGCATCAGCATTCGTTACTGTTCGCTATTGATAATCTCCAAAGCCTTTTCTACTTTGACCTCCATAGGCCGGGTGGCATCAATCCAATGGATAATGGAGCCTCGGCGTTCCATGCCACGGAACCAGGTCATCTGTCGTTTTGCGAATTGGTGAATGGCGGTTTCCAATTGGGTGAACATCTCTTCATATGTGATTTCACCGATAACATGGAGGGTGAGATATTTGTATTCAAGACCATAGTAAATAAGGTCTTCAGCGGGGATGCCTTCAGCAAGGAGTCCGCGAATTTCATCGAGCATTCCGGCATCAATGCGCGCTTGGAGGCGGTCGGAAATGCGTTGGCGGCGAAGGTCGCGGGGAATGTCAAGGCCGATATTAAGGCTTGTAAATACGGGAAAATCGCGATTGGGAAGCGGGTCTTCAAGATTGTGGGTCTCGATTTCGATGGCGCGGATGGCACGCTTGGCCGTATCAACATCAGTATGGTTGTGCATCACGTTACCGTTCTTTTCCTTCAGTTCGCGAAGTATGACGGTGAGTTCTTCAAGACTTTTTCCTTCGAGACTCTTGCGAAGTTCCTCGTTCTTCGGCACCTCGCTGATCTGGTAGCCGCGAACGACGCTTTCAAGATAGAGGCCAGTGCCGCCGCAGATGATAACGCGTTTTCCACGGCTGACAATATCTTTGTAGGCCTCGAGGAAATCTTGTTGGTAACGGTAGAGATTGTACTTCGTCCCTGGTTCTGCAATGTCAATCAGATGGTAGGGGACGCCATCGTAGTCTTCGAGGTCTTTACCCGTTCCGAGGTCCATACGGCGGTACACTTGTCGTGAGTCGGCACTGATGATTTCAGCGTCGAGTTTTTTCGCAAGGGCAACGGCGAATCCCGTTTTTCCGCAGGCGGTAGGTCCAAGAACGGTAATGATATCCATAATTATGCATGCAAAATTACTTAATTTCTTTGATATTTGAGAAAAATTCCGTTGAAAATGCTGTTAATAAAAAGTAAATATAGCAAAACTGATAAGCAAGCGTCACTTTTTTTGCACTTTTTCGGAAAAACATTTGGTCAATTTGAAAATTGTCTCTACCTTTGCACCCGCAAATCGGAAGCAACGCAGTGTGCTACACGACTTGGCGGGGTAGCTCAGCTGGTTAGAGCGCATGATTCATAATCATGAGGTCCCGGGTTCAATCCCCGGCCCCGCTACTAAGAAGACATCCAATTGGGTGTCTTTTTTTGTTGCTGATAGAGCACATGATTCTCGTCTAATAATAATTAGCATGAGGTCCCGGGTTCAATCCCCGGCCCCGCTACTAAGAAGACATCCAATTGGGTGTCTTTTTTTGTTGCTACTACAAGAGGATTCGTTTGAGTTCTCTTTTTTTTGTGCTTTTTTGTTTTACCCTTGCTCTTTCCATATTTTCTTTGTACTTTTGCACCTGAAAATATAAACTAGAAAACGAAATAGAATAATGAACAAGGAAACTCTTTGTGTACAAGCGGGATGGACACCGACCAAGGGTGAACCCCGCGCTTTGCCTATTTATCAGTCCACAACCTTTAAGTATGATAATTCTGACCAGATGGCCCGTCTTTTCGATTTGAAGGACAGTGGTTATTTCTATACCCGTCTGGCTAATCCCACCAACGACGCTGTGGCGTCTAAGATTGCTGCCCTCGAAGGCGGTGTGGCTGCGATGCTGACTTCCAGCGGTCAGGCTGCTACCTTCTTCGCTGCATTCAATATCTGTGAGGCAGGCGGTCACATCCTCGCTTCTTGCAACATCTACGGTGGTACCTACAACCTCTTCGGTGTGACGATGAAGAAGATGGGTATTGACTGCACCTTCTTTGATCCTGATATGAGCGATGAAGAAGTTGAGGCTTTGATTCGTCCCAATACCAAGTTTATCTTTGGTGAGACCATTAGTAACCCTGGCGGTAATGTCTTTGATATTGAGCGTTTTGCAAATCTCGCTCACAAGCACGGCATGCCCCTCATCATCGATAATACCTTTGCAACTCCCGTTAACTGTCGTCCCATCGAGTGGGGTGCTGATATCGTTACTCATTCTACAACAAAGTACATGGACGGTCACGCTTCCTGCGTTGGCGGTGTTATCGTTGATAGCGGTAATTTTGACTGGATGGCTCATGCTGATAAATATCCTGGTCTTACTACTCCCGATGAGAGTTATCATGGTCTGACTTACGCCACCGCATTCGGCAAGATGGCCTTCATCACCAAGGCAACCGCACAGTTGATGCGTGACCTCGGCAGCATCCAGAGTCCTCAGGATGCCTATATCCTCAATATTGGTCTTGAGAGCCTCCATGTTCGTATGCGCCAGCATTGTGCCAATGCGCAGGCTGTTGCAGAATGGCTTGAACAGCGTCCTGAAGTAGGATGGGTAAACTACGCTGGTCTTCCCGGCAACAAGTACTATGAACTAGGTCAGAAGTACCTCCCCAATGGTGGTTGCGGTGTTATCGCCTTCGGGCTCAATGGTACTCGTGAAGAGGCTATAAAGTTCATGGATGCATTGAAGATGATCACCATCGTTACTCATGTTGCTGATGCTAAGACTTGTGTTCTCCATCCCGCCAGCCACACTCACCGTCAGATGTCCGACGAACAGCTCCGTGAAGCTGGTGTTGCTCCCGATCTCGTTCGCTTGAGTGTTGGTATCGAGAATGTTGAAGACATTATCGCTGACCTCGAGCAAGCTATGGATGCCATCAACAAGTAAGTCCTCATTCTTATCATACAGAAGGGAGCGCCCGTTTGGGTGCTCCCTTTGTTATTATGCTCCGGTTGTTGAGGCGCTAGCTTTCTCTGGTGGTCGAGGCGCTCGCCTCGACTATTGACGCAATTTCTTCGAGGTACTTTTGGTCGGTCTCATCAAAAGTATTGAGGTGTTCGCTGTCGATGTCCAGGACGGCTATGACACGGTCGCCTTGAAAAACAGGAACGACGATTTCGCTTTTGGAAAGGCTCGAGCAGGCAATATGGCCAGGGAACTCCTCCACATCGGGTACGATGACTGTCTGCTGTTTCTTCCATGCTGTTCCGCAGACACCACGCCCCCAACGGATTCGGGTACAAGCCATAGGACCTTGGAAGGGACCGAGGACGAGGATATTGTCCTGATTTTGCGCTAGCACTCTGTAAAAACCTGTCCACCAGAATCCGAAAGTCTCATGGAGCATGGAGGCGATATTCGCCATATTTGCAATGAGATCAGACTCATCACCAATGACAGCCTTGATCTGCGACACCAATTCGCGGTATTTCTCTTCCTTCGAGCCCTGGGCAATATGTAGTACTTCTGCCATAGTTGAAAACAGAAGGTACACCACCGAATCGATCAGCAATGCACCTTCAATAAAGATAGCTTAAAGGTTGTTCTTTTATTGTAGAAAGATGATTAGTGGATAACCTTGCGGCCATTCTTAATCATCACACCACGCTGGGCATTGTTGACACGCTGACCAGCTGTGTTGTACATAGCACCTTCTGCATCTGTGATGGTTACACCGTTGAGACCTGCAACTTCACCGGCAGAAACATGCTTGATAGCCATAGTGTTAGCCTGACCGTTTTGGGTGTCCCAGGTAAAGAAGCAACGGGTGGGATTGAGGCGGCGGGCACCATCGCAGCAGAGGAGGTTTGCGGGAATTTCACCGGCAACAGCGGGAATAGCCCAAGTGCCAACGGGATTCAAACGCTCAAAGCTACCCATGAACGTAGCGGTGTTGCCCTGATTGTCGCTGATGCTGACAGTGAGGGGATGCTGAACGCTGGTACTGTTGTTGTAAGTCATGCGAGCCACCTTGATAGCGGGGCTGTAGAGCAGATAGGGCTTGCCAGCCTCAATGCCTTCACAGGTGCAATCAGCAAAGCAGAGGGTAAATGCGCCGTTTTCAACGACAGCACCTACGGGAGTTTCGAGGGTAACACCTTCACCGAAAGCCTGAACAACTTCTTCGCTAGAAAGAGAGTAGGGGAGGCAAACGGTGTTGTAGCCTTGATAGATGGTACGGGTCATGACAGCCTTAGGCGTCAAGGCATTTTCAATATTCAAAGTTTCGCCCATCGTGGTGATATACTGAGGGCGTACAGTCTGTGCAGAGGCAGAGAGCGCAGCAACCATGGCTGCAGAGAGTAAAAATCTTTTCATCATCATGAGTTTTAAGATTTGCATTGGTTTTATATGCGCAAAAGTACGCAGTTTTTTTCAATCCTCCAAACTTTTAGGACAAAAAAATCCGGATTGTCGGGATAATCCGGGAATTCCGGTCTATCTGGACAATCCGGTTTTGGAGTTATCTGGTCTTGCGAAGATAGTCGCTGACACGGGTCTGATAGGTGGCGATGGCCGATGTCAGATTGTTATGGGCTTGGGTATATAGCGTAACGGCATTCAGCATATCCGTTGCATCAATCGTTCCCGTGCGGTACTTGTCGGTGTAGATGCGGAGGTTCTCGTCGGCGCTGGCGATGCTGCGCTGTGCCACCTCAATCTGAGCGTATCCTTCTGTGAGGTTATTCCAAGCGGAGAGGATGTCTATCTGAAGTTTCTCCTTGGCATCCTGACGGTCGTTCTCTGCCTTCTGCTGGTTGAGACGGGCCTTTTTGAGGGCGTGCTTGCCACTCCACCAGTCACTGATAGGAATGGAGACGGTAGCGAGACCGATGAGGTTGCCGTTATTCATATTCTCCATGCTGTCACCCATATCCATGGCCTGATACATGCCTGCAGCACCGATTGCTACACTGGGTAGATATTTGCCGCGCTCCATCTTGACCTGTAAACCTTGTGCGGTCACATTCTTGCCAGCGAGCATCAGTTCCTCGCGGTTGCTGACGGCTTCCGCAGGAGAAATGAAATAGGTGTCAGGTTTGGCGCAGGCTTCTACGGTAAATTCGCACTTGGCGATGGCAAAACCTTCAATATCAGCGCCGCAGAGTTGTGCGAGGACCATGTTCAGGAGCGAAATGCCATTGATGACCTGAAGACGGCTGGACTGAATTTCTTGCTGTTTCAATTCAACTTGCAACAGATTGTTGCGATCGATGACACCCGCCTTGACATAGTCTTCGGTAAACTTGTGAACACCTTCCAGCTGCTTGTCAACTGCGTCGAGAGTCGCAACATTTCCCTGAAGGGAAATAATCTGCCAGTAGTATTCGGCAACGGACTGCAAGATGGTCTTTTCTGACATCTGGTACTGCAGACGGCGGACTTCCTGTTGCAAGGCAGCAAGTTTGTTGCCGTTCATGATACGACCACCGGAATAGAGAGGCTGCATGGCCATGACATCGGCAAAGGCACCCTTCTTCATAGAGGAGATGGAGATGCTTTCAGGAATTCCCATTCCCATCTGGGCGAGGGCTGGATTATAGGCCGCTGCGGCTTGGCTGAGGTCCATCTCGCTACGGATCAAGTCTTTGGCAGCAATAAATCCTGTGATGTTGGCTGAGACGCTGGGAAAGTAATTGGTGAACGCAATCGCCTTGTCCTCGTCTGCCATATTCATATCTATGCGGGCATTCTGTAGTGTGCGGTTGTTCTCCAAAGCCATCTGCTGGCACTGCTCGAGTGTAAACTCATCAGCATGGAGTCCCAAGGCAAACAGGCAGAATATGCCCAAAATAGTTCTTTTCATATAGAGTTTATTTCTTTTTCTTATCGTACAACTTCCAATAAACAACGGGGAGGACGGTTACCACGAGGATGAGGGTACCGATACCACCGGCGAAGATGGTGATACCCACGGGCATCCAGAAACTGCTCTGGCCGACAATCATGGGGATAACGCCCACGGCAGTCGTTGCGGTGGTGAGGAAAATGGGTACCATACGGCGTCGACCAGCATCGAAGGCGGCTTCCTTCGGTGTCATGCCTTCTGCCATCTTCTGGTCGGCATGTTCAAAGATCAGAATCTCGTTTCGCATGATGATACCCATCAGTGTGACAAATCCGAAGAGGCTCGTCAGACCGAGGACGCGGTCTGCAATTAACAGACCTAGCATGGCACCGGGAACAGCAAGCCCGATGGCGAAGATGGAGAGGAAAGTGATGTCGAAGCGTTTGAAATTGAAGAGGAGGAAGAAGAAGATGATCACCATGGAGAGGCTGATGCCAGCAACAATCTGGGGCAGCATCTCGTCGTTCTTCTCGGTCTCACCGCCGATTTCCGCACGAACACCCTTGGGCACATCCATTTTCTTCACATAGTCGATAATCCTATTCTGAACGGGCAGTGCGAGAACGCCGCGCTTTCCTTCTGCTGTTACGGATATACAACGCTCGCCATTGCGATGGACGATGTTGGTCTCCGTCCAGTTCGGCATTACTTCTGCCACCTGACGAACGGGAACGCCGGTGAGTTTGCCCATGGCACCGTTCACGATGGCAGTCGGTGAAGAGAGGTAGACATTCTCGACATCGTCAATGGTCTGCAATTCCTTGGAGGGCTCGCTTTTTAAAATAATAGGGAGTTGGTAAGTCAAAGCCTGTCCGTTGCTATTGACAGAGGAACCATTGGCGGTTTCCCAGATGCTGCCGACATTCATATTACTGCTGTTCAAAGCCAACTGTACGGCGGCGGTCGTACGGTTGATGCCCAACTGCGCCGAGGTGACAGGGTCAAGATCAATATCCACGATGGCGTGGGGCAGATCGTAATCGGTGTGAACCCATTCCAGTTCGGGGATGGTTCGCATTTCTGCCATCAGCTGGTCAGCAGCCTTGTGGAGCGAATCGAGGTTCTCACCATAGAAGCGGTACTCATAGGTCGGAACATCGAGGAAGTCCATCTGCTGGAATTTCACATATGCATTGGGCCAGTGGTTGCTCCACTTGGGCTGGTATTCGTCTAGGACGGCAGCGGTTGTCTTGATGTCAGGGGTGTTGACAATGAGCTGGGCAAAGTTCTTGCCTGCCATCTTGGGGGCATAGGCAACATGGAAACGGGGTGAAGAGCAACCCACAAATGAGGTGACGCTCGTCACGCGTTCGTCCTTCTGGAGTATATTGCGGATGCTGTCAGCAATGACGCGAGTTTCGTCGAGGCCGGAACCTTCGGGAAGATAGATTTCAACGGCAAACTGGTTACGGTCAGCATAGGGGAACTGACGCATTTTGAGGTTGGGGAAAATCATACCGCCGAGGGCAACGAGAACGAGGGCACCGACAATCGTCAGCCAGGGATGCTTGAAATTCCAGCGCAGTGTCTTTTCATAAATGGTCTGGACATAGTCGGTGATATTCTTCTTACCCTTCGCCTTACGTCCGCTGACTGCCTTCTTGATGAGACCGACTTCGAGAGCGGGCATCACGCAGACGGCGAGGGCGAGGCTGACCATAAGGTTGATGGTGATACAGATGGGGAAGAGGGTCACGACATCACCAGCCTGACCGGTCAGAGTAAGGACGATGGGATAGAAGATGGCGCAGATACACAAGGTTGCCAGGAACATCGGGGCAAAGTACTGCTTCACGCTGACAATGGCGGCTTGCTTGCGCTCCATGCCTTTTCCGAGGTATTCCAGATAACCGTCAATCACCACGATGGAGTTGTCCACAATCATACCTAGTACGACGATGAGACAGGCCAGGGACATGATGTTCAAGGGAATCCCGAAAGCATACATCAGACCCACGGAGATGAAGGTGCTGAGAGGAACGGTGGCGGCGGCAACGACGGCTGAACGCCAGGGGAAGAGGAGAAGCATCACCAGGAAGATGATGAGCATGGACTCGAGGAGATTCCAGAGGAATTCATGGACGGAGTCGCCAACAACTTGGGGAAGGTCGGTGATACGGCTCATCTTGACATCTGAGGGAAGTTCCTCTGCGCGGTACTCGTCGAGGACCTTATCGACTTCACGACCGTACTGCACGATGTTGTGGCCGGAGGACATCTCGAGACTCAGCAAGACACAACGGTGCCCGTTCTGTTCGATGAAACTGTCGCTGGTGTCGTATTCGCGGACAACGCGGGCAACATCCTTCACGCGGACGGTGTGACCGCTGGCATCGCTGTAGATAATCTGATTGGCAACTTCCTGTTCGCTCTGCTGGGTGGGAGCGATGTGGAATGTCAGGTTCTGCTTGGAAGTGCTGAGTTGTCCGCTCATGGTGGTCATACCCTGAGCATTGAGAGCCTGGGCAAGGGTTGCCTGTCCGATGCCGTAGGCAGCGAGACGCTCGCGGTCAACATAGAGACTGATCTGCTCGGTCTTGTTGCCGTACTGCTTGACATTGCTGACACTCTCGATACGGCGCAGACGGTCGGCAAGATTGTCGCTGTATTCCTGCAATTCACGATAGGAGCGCTCCTCGCTTTCAATGCTGATGAGGAGGGCGCAGGTGTCTCCAAAGTCATCATTGGCAATGAGGGCTAAGGTCGAGGAGGGTAGGGACGACTTGAAATTGTTGAGGCCGTGCTTAATCTTCGACCACACTTCGTCCTTATTGTTGACATCATCATTCAAAGTCACCATGACCATGCACATACCGTTCATAGAGGTCGTTGTGGTCTTGTCGCGCTTAACTTCCTTATAGGTAAAGAGGTAGCGTTCGAGGGGACGGGCAATCTGTGCCTCAATCTCTTCGCTTGTCGCTCCGGGATTGACGGCGATAACGACTCCCTGTCGTATGACGAACGGAGGGAATTCGTCCTTCGGCATCTCGTACATACCAAACATGCCGAAGAGTGTCAGCAGTCCTACGAGCAGTGCCGTTATCTTGAAGTTCTTAAGTGGCCATGCCACCCAGTTCATACTTTTCATCGTTTGATTAATTTTGAATTATGAATTATGAATTTGGCTGCGCGATACATTCCGCATGGTAATTCATAATTCAAACTTCTTAATTCTTAATTTCAGTTCCTTCTCCTACTTTCTGATAGCCTTCGACTATGACGCTTTCGCCACCCTTGAGGCCTTCGGCGACGATGACACGGTTGCCATAGGTGTCGCCGATGGTGATGTCTTGACGATGGGCCTTGCCACCGTTGTTGAGCCAGACGAAACGCTGGCCGTCAGCAGCCTGCTGGATGCAGCGGATTGGAACGGTGATGGCAGAGCGAACTGAAGTCACTGTGGTACCGTTTGCATTGACGCTGTTGGTCGCCATCTTTACATTAGCAATCATTCCCGGGAGGAGTTTGCCGTCGCCGTTGGGAACATTGATCTTGATGTCGTAAGTGTGGGTCATGGCATCAGCGCTGATGCCCTTCTCGATGCTACCACCTTCATAACTGCGACCGAGGGCATCGACATGGATAAAGCTGCGGGTGTGGGCAGAGACGGAGGCAATCTCACGTTCTGGTATGCTGACGCGTACCTTCACGCTGCTGATGTCTACGAGGGTGAGGACGGGTTCTGAGGTCAATACAGTGGAACCAGCCTGGAACATGACGCTTCCGACAACACCGCTGACAGGAGCGATGAGTTTGCAGTCGGCAAGGGCCTTCTCGGCAATGCGGAGCTGGCTTTCGGCCTGTGCCACCTGACTCTGCACTTCAATCCACTTCATATCGGGCAGAGATCCTGCATCGTGGAGTTGCTTCATACGGGCAAGGGCATCGTTGGCTTGTGCCATGGAAGCCTTTGCGGCAGCAAGCATGTTGTTGTTCTGTGTGGCATCGAGTTCTGCCAACAGCTGTCCCTTTCCGACGCGCTGGCCTTCGGAGACATAGAGTTTCGCCATCGTACCAGAGCCAACGAAACTGACAGCTGTAGTGGCCTTGGCTTCAATGGTACCGACATAGGTCTTGTCGAGATAGTCGCTGCTTGCTGCTGCGACCTCCGTCGTTACTGTGATAGGCTCGACAGTCTTTTCTTCTTTCTTGCTGCTGCATGCGGTCATGACAACGCCAAGTACTGCAACAGCCATCATCTTGATAATTTTCATATTTTCGCTTTATAATAATATTATTATAGGAGTGGGTGGATGTTCCGGATGTCCGGAGTTCCGTGTTTCCAGAGGTTCCGGCAAATCGGCTGCAAAGATAAAACAAAAAAGCGAAAGGTGAAAACTTTTCTATATTAAAAAGTTTTAATTCCCATAAATGCCCACTTTTCGAGAAGTTTTGGCAACAAAAAGCACCGCCACCCGGAACGGGCAGCGGTGCTGATTATTGATTAGAGGACTCCTGTGTAAGGAGTTTCTAAAGAGTTCTATTACTTGAGGATCTTCTTGCCGTTCTGGATGAAGAGACCATTGCTAGCGTTGCGAACGCGGCGACCACTGAGGTCGTAAACAGGTTCGTCGTTGTTGATGGTGAGGCCGTTGATAGAGGTAGCCTGACCGTTACCAGCGATTTCGAAGCTCTTAACGATAGCGGGAGCGTAAGTTTCACCATTTACAGAGAAGCTCTTGGGGCAGAAGTAAACAGTAGCAACATTCTTGGGAGCGGTGAAGCCACCGATCTTCTTCATTGCTGCTTCAACGAGTTCAGCCTTGAGTTCTGCAACCTTTGCGAAGGTTACGTTTGCTGCGTTGCCGTAAGTTACAGCACCGAACTGGTCATAGTCTTCACCTGCCATTACGATACCATAGATATCACCACTTTCGTCGAAGATAGCACCGAGAACACCGAGAGCGCCAACACCTACCTTAGCACCACCGAAGTTAACCTTTACATTAGAAGCAAGCTGATCGAGAGAAGCGCTTTCTGCAGAAACTTCTACAGTGCCGTCCCATTCAACTTCCTTTTCTGCGATGGTCCAGGTGAAAGTACGAGCTTCGTTGTAAACACTGTAGTTCATGCCGTCATAAACGAGACCTTCGGGAACAGTCATTGAATAAGTACCAGCTTCAGTTACTTCGTGGTCAAGGATGAAGCGAACTACAGACCAATCATCATCGTATTCTGCGTCTACCTTAGCAACAACGTTGCCTTCTGCATCAACCAAAGTAGTTGCATTTGCAACCTTCCAAGTTGAGTCATCCATGAAGTAGATGTAGCCGTCAAATGTTACATCGATACGGCTGAGGCTTTCAACTTCACCTTCTTCAGGATTGCAAGCAATTGCCTTCATCAGTTCAACTGCGGGGAGAGTTACGTAAGCAGAGCAGGGAGCACTTTCCTGTGACCAAACCTGTTCGAAGGTTTCAGCATCAACAACAACCAACCAAGGGTTGAATTCGTTGAGACCATCCTTAAGACAACCACTGAAGTCAACAAAACGATAGGTGTTAACGCCATTGTGAATATCACCACTATTATTGTAATCAGAAGTGTAGAGAGCACCGCTCATATCAGCGAGGGGAAGACCATATTCGTTGAAGTAGAGCAAGTAAGACTTTTCGCTATTGATAGTGCAGTCAACGGTAACGTTGATGGTCTGATAGGTACCACCCCAGCCATTTTCGTAAACTTCACCCTGTTCAGCGGTGATAGAGTTGAGAACGAATACCTCAGGTTCGGGTTCGGGATCAACAGCTTCAGTATAGTCAGCGTTGCGAACGTAATTGAAACTCCATGCACCGGTACCGCCACGGAGACCACCGACTGCGGTGTAAGCCTGACCGTTGAGGTACTGGCCTTCTGCGATAAAGCGGATCATGTTTTCGTTGAGTTCCTGGGGAATGTCAGTATAGAGGTCAGCGAAACCACTTACAGTACCGTAACCTTCATCTTCGGGACCATAAACACCGAAAGTAGTAGCGGTTAAGTTGCCGTTGCCAAGAGTGATATTGCCACCTGCGGTTACAACGAAATACTTACCGTCAGCTTCGCGCTTGATGTAGTACTGGTTGTCACCAGCCTTTTCAAGAACGACTACGTCATTGTCTGTAGGATCAGTTACAGCAGCGAGAGTACCGTCAGCAGAAACATTTGCGGTACCAGCTTCACCGTTGATATACTTACCACCGGTGGTAGTAACGTTGAGAATACCGAGACGGAGGTTTTCTGCGTTATCGCGGATTTCCTGAGCGGTGAGGTACTTGCCAAGAACTACGGGCTCGGGCTCGGGTTCTACGTATTCAGAGATGATGAAGTACTGAGCTTCTGTAGGGGTATCAAGACCGGTAGTGTACTTCAAGTAAGGATCGCTTGCATCGTAAGTCCAATAAGGATAGCTCTTGCTTGAACTGCCCATGATTGTGAATACATTGCTGGTACCTTCAACATTTGTGATGGTCCAAAGGTCATCACCGGTACCAGAGTTATAAGTACCTACATAACCACCAGAACGGGGATTGAGCCAAAGCTTCTTGTAGAAGTTTTCACCAGAGGGCTGGATGTTGAACTTGGTGCCTTCAGCAGTCAAAGTCCAAGTTGCACCGTTGTCTACAGTAGGAGCATCGGTGAAGGGGAAGTGAATCTTCTGTGCAGCTTCGCCCCAGAATTCAGGACTCTGTGCATAGAGATAGTTGCCAGCAGCGTTGTAGGGCTGGAAGGTATAAACCTTACCGCTTTCGAGAACGAGGGGTTCAACGGGGGTGAGGTCAGCAGCTTCAACAATCTTGAAGGTGTTACCAGCGTCAGCGATAGTCCAAGAGTTGAGGACGTAACCAGTTGCGGGGAACTGGCCGGAAATCTGGGTGTTGAAACCATTGCTACCGATTTGGCAGTACCAGAGGTAGTCGCCGTCAGCAGCTCCAGAAGCAGAAAGATAAGTAACATCAGCGGGTTCGTCAACGAAAGCACCGCTCTGGTCGATGTACTTAGCTGCAGCTACTGAGTAGAGGTAGTAGCCACCGTCAGCAGGGAGGAGCTGGAACCACTGGTTCTGGTCCTCGATGTTCTGTTCGGGAGCAGAGTAGTTGTTTGCTGTGCTGGTGATAACGTTAGCAGTAACTTCTTCGTTGTAATACAAGAAGCAACGGCCGGACTCCAAGGTGTAAGCCTTGTTAGCATCGATAGCGCTGAGGTCAGTTACGACGTCACCAACTGCTGCGTTTGCTGCAAGGCCCATGACCATAGACAGCAAGAGAAGAGTAAATTTCTTCATAAGTTAACAGTTTTAGTTTGTGAATAATTTTATTTGAAATTTGATTATTCGTAGGAAGGCTAAGGGCACGATGCCCCTATATTGAGTGCAAAAATACAAAAAAAATCAAAATCTCCTAACTAATTTTGTAGAAAAATGAAATATTTACCTCGAAAACCCATATAAATGCCCCATTTCGTCGAGAAAAAGAGGTTTCTTTGCAAAAAAGTCCCACTTGTCTTTTACAAAAATTGAAGATGTTCATCCAATTAACTGACGTTAAGGTTTTTAACATAACGATTCTTGCTTATGTCAGAACTTTTTCGTAACTTAAAGATACGTAGCATGGAAGAGTGTGTAAAAACGGGCTGACGAAACGCTCCGATGGGGTAGTTTTTCCTCTGTGCGCAGAGCGTTTAAATTACCTCCGCGATAGTTAAAACTACGTCCCCGCAAGTTCTAGATAATACTTTAACATTCAGAAGCAAGATAGTTGCTGAATTGACAATTTCCTGTTTTAGTCCTTAAATGGTATAAAAAGTATAAAGTATACTGGTATAATTATGAAATTTTGGTTGCCTAAGAAGATAAGCTGCGGGCAAATCTTTATCTCTGAAACTCTTCCCGTTCACACAAAAAAAGCACCGCCACCCGGAATGGGCAGCGGTGCTTATTATTTGTCAGAGGACTCCTATATTATTTTAGGAGTTCCTAAGGAGCGGATTACTTGCGGATCTTCTTACCGTTCTGGATGAAGATACCGGTGTTAGCGTTGAGAACGCGACGACCGTTGAGATCGTAAACAGGAGCGTTACCGTTGATGGTGAGGCCATTGATGCCAGTGGTTTCGCCGTTACCTGCTACGGTGTATTCCTTAGCGATAGAGTCAGCGTAGATGATGCCATCAACCTTGAAGCTCTTGCCACAGATGTAAACCTTAGCGTAACCGGTGTTGCCAGAGGTGAATGCACCTACCTTCTTGATAGCCTGAGCCTGGAGGTCAGCACGGAGGTCAGCGATCTTAGCGAACTGAATCTTAGCAACGCCACCTTCTACTTCAACACCACCGAACTGCTGATAGTCGTCACCAGCGAGAACGATTGCATAGGGATCACCTACTTCGTCGAAGATTGCACCGAGGAGACCGAAGTTAGAAACTTCTACGGTACCATAGGGGAATTCAACATTGTAAGCGAGGAGTTCATCGAGAGCAGAAACTTCTTCGGGGAGACGAACTACACCATTCCATTCACCAGTGGTGGGAACGAGATAGTAGTGACCAGCAGTACCCTTGTCGCAGTATACGTTAGCACCGTCATAAACGTTGTCAACATTTGCGAACTTGCCATCAGCACGCATGAGAGTGAAGTCTTCATCGGTACCTTCAACAGTCCAAGCGTAAGCGGTTTCGCTAACTACAGTGCTCCAGTATGCCCAACCTGACCAAGTGCAGGGAGCCATGTGGATTTCCTGGTTGGTATGGATGGTCCAACCACCGTCAACTGCGTCAATGTAAACCTTGGTAGGAGTAGAGCTTACGCAGATACCTTCACCACTCTGATCCCAGTCAGATACGAGGTGATCGAAGTCGAGACCGAGTTCGGTGTCCTTAAGCATTACGTAGTAAGCCTGACCAGCTTCGGGAGCGAATACAGGTTCGGGTTCGGGTTCTTCAGTTTCTTCAGCCCAAGTGAGGTTGTAGTATCCCCAAGTAGCGGAAGAATTGTAATCATACCAGTAACCAGAGAGAGTAATATAACCGTTATCGGGATCAACACTTACATAGCTATCGTATGAAGGATAAACATAAGCAAAGTAATATGAGCTATTACCAGTGTAGAAACCGATGTCACCGTAAGAAGGATCTTCTGTTTCACCGTTAATGCTAACGATGTTGCTGTTTTCATCAAGGACGATTTCGAGGTTATAACCTTCACCACCCATGAAGTTCTTAGCAACAATCTTGTTTTCAGATTCGTAGTATTCAACAACAACATCGGTGATAGTGTTGGGAGCGAGGAGTTCGCCAGTCCAACCGTCGACGTTAGCATTGTGAGCGAGCTTAGTCCAAGTGGGAACGTCGCCAGCGGGTTCAGTAACAACTTCTACGAACTTCCAAGCAGAGGTGAAGTTAGCGTTGTAGAAGGGGCGGTCAGCACCATCCCAGGTACCTGCGGTGTACTTGTAAACTTCAGCACCATACTTAGCAGCACCGTCCTGAGTACCACGGGGACCATAGATATAGGTGTAACCGTAGAGTTCAGCGTCGTTAGTAGCGCTAACCTGGTTGAGGAGTTCGTCAGAGGTACCCTTGCGGATGTTGTAAACACCAACGTAAGCGAGTTCGCTTACTTCAGCGTCGAGACCAGTAGTGGTAGCGTCCTTGAGCCAGTAGCTGGTGTTGGAAGCATTAGCAACACTGGTACCGAAACCACGACGTACCTGACCGTTAGAAGTGGTGAAGTAGGTACCGTTTTCGTCAACGTGAGCGGTGAACTGTGCAGCTTCGGGAGCATTTTCGAGGCTTTCAACTTCTACCATTTCGAGAGCGTCGCCAGCTTCGTTGAGCTGTTCCATGTAGAGCTTGCCACCACCGAGGAGAGCCATAGCGTAGGTCTTACCGTCTTCGGGAACTACGATATCGTCTTCTGCGTAGAGAGCAGCAACAGCAGCGTTAGCTTCTTCAACTGTAACGCCAACGGGTTCTGCAACCATTGCCTGGAGAGCAACTACAGAAGCAGATTCAGCAGCGGGATAACCAACCTTACCTGCCTGAGCGAGGTCTTTTGCAACTGCTTCGAGAGCAGCAACAACTGCGGGATCAGCTTCGGTGGGATCACCAGCGAGATATGCTTCGAGAACAGCCTTGAGGTCATCGATGTCCTTCTGGGTAGCGTTTTCGATAGCCTTAGCAGTAGCGAGAGCTTCCTGGAGAGCAGCAGCAGACTTGGGGTTGAGACCGTTGAAGCTGGTAGCTTCGCTTGAAAGCTGGAATTCGCTCATGTGGAAGTAACCACGCTGCTTTTCACCATTGGAAGACATCCAGTAGAAACGGAGGTACTGGTATGCTTCGGGGAGGTTGAAGGTAGCAGTGATGTTTTCGTCGTACTGAGAAGTGAAGGGGAAGTCGATAGTACCGATTTCTGCCCATTCTTCAGCGGTTGCGTCGTTGGTAGCGTGAACACAGAACTGAGTTACGTGGTCGTTAGCAGCCTGATAGCGACGGCTCATAGTTGCAATAACGTCACCAGAGATGGCTTCGTTGAGGGCAACTTCGAGGTAGTGGGTGTGCTGATCAGGTTCAGAAGACCAGTCAGTGTGCCAGTAAGTAGAGGTGTCACCGTCGATAAGGCAACCGATACTGGTGCCAGGTTCCATGTCGGGACCTGCGGTGTAGGGAGAAGAAAGCTGATCTTCAGAGGTGATGAGACCTTCGCCTACGTTGTTTGCAGCGAATGCTGCTTCAGCTTCAGCGATAGCCTTTGAAAGTTCCTGGTTGAGAGCTTCCTGAGAGTTGGCATCGATTTCCTGATATACATTAAAATCAGCAACGGTCAACCAAGCGTCAATACCGACTTCCTGAACGAAGAAGATGTAACGAGCGGTCTTGTTGTCAATGAAGAAACCGTCCTTAACTTCTGAGTTATAAGCATAAGACCAGGGATCCTGACTGTTGTAGAATGCGGGAGCGCCGAGTTCAGCGTTGGTTGCACCGAGAACTTCTTCCTTGGTTTCAGTGGTAAGGCTGGGAAGATCTTCGAGGCAAGCGGGGAGCTGACCGTCAGCGTAGGTGTAAACGCGAGCGATGTAGGGGTGACCACTGGTAGAGTTGTTACGAGCAGAAACATTGAAACCACAGAGATTGCTGAGATCCTGAGCCATATCAACGAGGAAGCCCTGGTAACCTACATTACCTGCAGTGTTGCTTGCGCTAGCCCAGTCAGAGTGGTAAAAGGTAGTAGCATCAGCATCGATGATTGCAGCTGCTGAACCGCTACCAGCGCCTTCCCAACCTGCGGGAGTTTCATTAGGAGCAACGCAAGACCAACCTTCACGATCAACGATGACGAAGTTCTTGGTGGTGGTGAGTGAACCGATGCTGTGCTGTTCAGCGAGGGTTACTACAATCTCGGTTGCGCGAACCTGGTTTGCAGTAGCGGTGAGAACAACCTGAGCAGCATCACCTTCCCATGTACCAACCTTTTCTTCGTAGGTGTAGGTACCGTCTTCAACGGTGAAACAACCAGGGCCGTACTTAGCGTCGCCAGCTACAGTACAGGTAATCTGGATTTTGGTAATGTTACCAGCAGTGCTTGTTACGGTGAGGGCATCGTTCTTGTAGATACGATACTGACCTGTAGCGTTCCAAATTGCACTACCAGTTGCGATGGTTACGTCACCTACGGTAACGCTCTGGGGACCTGCGGTAGAGGAACCAGAATCATCGGTATAGGACTGACCAGGATTTTCTGCGATGTTGAAAACAACATCTTCAGCATAACTGGACATTACACCGAGAACCATTGCGAAGAAGAAAAGCATTAATTTCTTCATAAGATAATAGTTTTTAGTTAGTAAATAAATTGATGAATTGATTTGGAATTTTTCATGGGGGGAGGACCCGAAGCTGACTCTCGAGGTGAGCGCCTCCAGAACCGGAGTGCTCGGGCCTTTCATAGTAAAAGGGCATAGTTTTCCTATGCATTTGCACTATTTACTGCGCAAAAGTACGAATTTTCTTTAAATCCTACCTAATGTTTTTGTGACTTTTCTTTAGAAAACTTTAATTTTTCTACAAATTTCATGATTTTCTCTATAATTGAAGTACAAAAAAGCCCTAATGCAGAGAAAGAAAGCCCGGATGCAGAGTGACAAAAAGAGCCCGAATGCAGATGCACTCGGGCTGATTTTATCGACAAAGGCCGAAGCCTTGGGTTACGAATTAGTTACTTGGCTTTCGAATTACTTAACAACCTTCTTGCCGTTGTAGATGAAGACACCGTTGTTAGCGTTGCGAACACGACGACCCTGAAGGTCGAAGATGGTAGCAGCGGTGGTAGATTCGATAGCGTTGATACCAGTGGTGGTACCGGTTGCGTAGTCGTAGTCTGCGGTGATGGCATCGTAAACCATTTCACCGTCAACCTTGAAGCTCTTGGGGCAGATGTAAGCAGTAGCCTTGCCAGTAGTTGCGAAACCACCGATCTTCTTGGCAGCAGCAGCAACATCAACGCCCTTAGCCTTGAGGTCAGCGATCTTTTCGAAGTGAACGAGAGCCTTGCGACCCTTAACTTCTACAGAACCTGCAACATTGAGAACATTTTCAGCGTCAGCAACAGCGAGGGCAACAACATCGCCACCTTCGTCGAAGATACCACCGAGAACGCCGAAGTTGGTAACATCAACCTGATCTGCTTCGCAGAATTCTACTTCGCAGGTAAGTTCGTCAGTCATTGCAGCAGCGATTTCGCCATTCCAAACGGTCTTCACGGGAACGAGGTAGAAGTGAGCAGTAACGCTTGAGTTGGTGTTGTCGCAATAGAGCTTGCCACCTTCAACCTTAACGTTCTTGCCATCCTCACGGGTGAGGGTGAAGTCTTCTGCGGTACCATCGATGGTCCATACATAAGGTTCGTCAGAGAGACCAGTACTCCACTTGAGTGAACCGGTGAGGTTCTTGTAAGCAGCGAGGTACTTGTCACCAGACTTGATCGTCCAGCCACCATCAACAGCGGTGAAGTAAACCTTTGAAGGAGTAGCGGTAGATGTTACGAGAGTGGTGCAGCCGTCAGTGCCGGAGCTGAGAGTTTCAAAGTCAATACCGGTACCGTCGGTGTACATAATGTTGTAAGCCTGGCCTTCTTCAGCAGAGAAGGGAACGATAACTTCCTCAGCGTACCATACATAGTTGAGCTGATCTTCAGAAACCTGATAGAGATAGATTGTTACATCAGAAGCCTTGTCGAGAGTGAGAGAGAAGTTTGCACCGTTCTTGTAAGCGGTACCCTGGCTGTACTGTGCAGCAAGTTCGCCGCCCCAATTGTGATCCCAAGCACCATCAGCACGGACCTTGAATTCGTGAGTACCAGCGGGGAGCTGGCAGTTGATGGTCCAAGTGCCATTGCCGTCTGCAGCCTTGTACTGATCTTCAACACCGTCGTTACCCCAGTTGTTGAAGCTACCAACGATTTCCATTTCAGCAGGTTCCCAAACGTAAGGTTCAGCACCCTTGTATACATAGAGCTTGCTATTTTCGAGGTCAATTTCGAACTGCCATTCACCAGCGGGGATGAAGAAACTGTTGTTGAGGCCGAGAGTGAGGTCAACAACGTCACCCTTAGAGAGACGATAGTCAGCAGAGGGAGCGCCGAGGCGGTTAGCGTTGAAGGTATCCCAGTCGTTAGCATCTGTACCGAGAACGGTACCGATAGCGAACCATCTGTCTTCAGTGGTGGTGTAGTTGAAAATGTATTCACCGAGTTCGGTAGGAGTAACGGTGAGAGAGGGATTAGAGGGATCCCAGTTGCCGTCAATACCAACGATGTAAACGCCCTTTTCAGGTGCAGAGTTGCCTACAGAGTAGTAAGCTTCGATGCCGTTCATGCCAACGGTTTCGCCGTCAACAACGAATGAACCCTGGAAATAACCGTGGAGGATACC
Source organism: Prevotellaceae bacterium UBA1746 (assembly GCA_002314875.1). Classification (GTDB taxonomy): domain Bacteria; phylum Bacteroidota; class Bacteroidia; order Bacteroidales; family Bacteroidaceae; genus Alloprevotella. Next base: position 20,741 of record DCHS01000008.1, on the reverse strand, counting down.
GCTTTCGTAAGGAATGCAGCCTGCTACACCGTTAACAAAGTTGAGGGTAACTACATTGCCTTCTGCGCTTGCAGTACCGTAAGCACCACCGTAGTTGCTGAAGCATACGTAGTGATAAGCATTACCCATCTCGTTGTAGATCATACCTTGAACATAGTTGAGCTGTACTTCCTTAGCACCGGGGAAGGTGATGGTAATGTGCTCAACTTCAGAAGCACTTTCGAGAACGTCTCCGTCAGCGGGATTGAATACAAATTCGCCAGTCCAGCCTTCGCTGGGGGTAACTTCGGGCATTTCCCATGAGAGGTACATTACTTCGTCTTCCAAGGTGACTTCTTCGCCATCAACGATGTAGGTACCACCGAGATAACCACAAACCTTACCGCTTTCGTAGGGAACAGCGCCGAGCAATTCAGGAACTACGCCGTTAAACTTCAAGGTGTTGCCCTGAGCAACGATAGAACCGAGATCGGTTACACCGTAATCTTCATAAGCGGAAACATAACCAGGAGCACACATCCAGTAGTTGTTGTCACCATATTCGTCAATAAGCTGAACGAATGCATCTGCACCGGGAGCAACAGTGGTAGCACCGGGGAAAGTGAGGGTGAGGTTGCCAACGAGAGCATCCCAGCTTTCGGGAACGGTGTCGAAAGAGGGGCTGATAACCCAAGTGCCGTCCCAGCTTGAAGTCTGTGCAGCAACGCCGTCACCAGTGATGGTCACCTTGTTGGTTTCGGGAACGTAAGCAATGCTTACCTTACCCTCTGTGAGAGTTTCACCGTTAACAACGAAACTAGTAGTGGTGAAAGTACTGTTGTAAACTTCTGCACCGTCGTAGTAAACAACAACGCTGTGTTCGCCAACGCCGAGGGTAACAGTTACTTCATAACCACCTTCGCCGTCAGCGAGCATTTTGCTCTGTACGCCGTCAACTTCAGCAATTACTTCGTGCTTTACTTCGGGAGCAACGTATTCTACGATATTCCAGCTCTGACCGGTTTTGTCATTGTAGAGACCCTTACCAGCTGCGTGGCTGTCAGCGCCGAGGCCCTTAGAAGCGTCCTTGTAAATGTAGTAACTGCCATCGCCAACTTCATTGATGTACCATACAGAAGCATCAGAAGTGGTGATGTTCCAAGCGTGAGTGTTACTGAGGTACTTGCCATCTTCGGTAGAGAATACGAAACCATCGCCATCTTCAGTGATGTAGAAGGGGGTACCCTCTGCTGAGAGAGAAGCGTAGGTTGCATTGCTTGCGCCACCTGCACTGTCGCTACCTGTAGCAAGAACAACATACAAACTCGTGTTTTTTGTATCCTGGATCAGGTATTGTTTACCTTCAACAGGAATGAATTGTGCAGACATCTGGAGACATGCACAAACCATCACGATAAGAAGAGAGAAAAACTTCTTCATGTTTTTTAGAGGTTTTAGTTAATAATTATTGGATTAGATTTGGTTTTACTTTCAGTTTTTACTGCGCTAAATTAAACAATTTTTCACGAAGTTTTTGTTTGTTAAGCGTAAAAAGTGGTCGTGCGAGTGTATTATTGTTTGTTTTTGTAAACTCGAGTATAACAAAACGAAGTCCAAAGTTGTGCTTCGGACTTCGTTTTTCTTAAAGTGGAGTTAGCATTTTGGTGCATATGCACCTCAACCTAACGGGGATTACTTCTTGGGCTCTGCCTTCTTAGCGGGTGCTTTCTTAGCAGGTGCCTTCTTAGGTTCAGCCTTCTTAGCAGGTGCCTTCTTTGCAGGAGCGGGCTTGGGCTCAGCCTTGGGGACTTCTACCTTCTTTGGCTCTTCCTTCTTGGGTTCGGGCTTGGGAGCCTCTACTTTCTTTGGTTCAGCCTTCTTTGCAGGAGCTTTCTTTGCAGGTGCGGGCTTGGGTTCAGCCTTCTTGGCGGGTGCCTTCT
>DCHS01000008.1:176-18741 GCA_002314875.1 Prevotellaceae bacterium UBA1746 | reverse complement strand
TCTTGGCGGGTGCCTTCTTTGCAGGTTCTGCCTTTTCGGGACCACCGAGACGAGCAATCATTGCCTGGAGCGCTTCGATCTCCTTCTGCTGATGCTCGATTTCTTCGCCCTGGTTCTGGATGAGGGTGAGGAGAGAATTGATTTCTTCATTTTCAGCACCACCGTACATGTCGTTAACGCGAGCTATGAAGTCGCCGACAATGTTCATATAATTCGTGAAAGCATCGTAGGGACTGTCATAAATACCACGGTAACCGCCGGAACTTGCCTTGGTGGACATGAAACGGAAGTTGTTGGTAGCCTGGAGGTAATCGAAATCCTGCTGGAGCTTCTTGTTCTTGGTCACGCGAACACGTTCTGCAACGCTGTAGAGTTTATCGCATGCTTCCTGTTGCATCTTGTTGCCGAGCCAGGGGCTGAGGTCGCGTTCTTCATCCACCCAAGAGGTAGGATACTGAACGTCGATGGGACCAACGGGCTTGTTGGCAGCAATAACTTCGCTGGGAGTGCTGAAGGTTACACCGCGCTGCTTAAGCTGCTCGGGGAGTGCTTTGAGGAATTCGAGGATGTTGCTGCTGAGGGGCTGGAAGATACCGAGAGCGCAGAGTTCCATGAAGAGGTTGATGCATTGTTCTTCCTTGGGGGTGTCAGCAATCCACTGTGCATAGCGGTCAGCGAAGAGGGGATATTCGTTCCAGCTGGGATCGTTGAAACGGAAACTGATGTCTTCAGAAAGACTGCCGTCGCGGAGGAGAACAGCAAGCTTGGGATTGCGGTTGCAGCTGTAAACATAGTGGGGGCTCTTCCAACCGAGGATGTGCTTTGCACCTTCTGCGAGGATACCCTTATAACCGAGGTCGGCAACGAGTTCACCGATTTCGTCGCTATAGCTTAGGCAGCTGTTACGGAATACCTGGGGCTTCTTACCGAAGAGCTTGGTGATTTTCTTGTCAAGGCGAGCAACTTCTTCCTTAAAGACGTCTTTATTTTTAATAGAGGAGAGACCATGGCTGTAGGGCTCAGCGAGGAATTCTACGCAACCCGTCTTGTTGAGTTCTTCAAGGAGGTCGAGAACTTCGGGAGAGTAGTTTTCGAGGAGTTCGAGAGCGGTACCGCTGATGCTGATTGCGCACTTAAAGAAACCACCGTTAGCCTTAGCGATTTCGATCAAAGTCTTAAGAGCGGGGATGTAGCTCTTTTCTGCGGTCTCAGTGATGGAGCGCTCGTTCTCGTAATCATCATAGTAATAATGATCGGTACCGATATCAAAGAAACGATAGCGCTTGAGATGGATATTCTGGTGAATCTCGAAGTACAAACAAACTGTCTTCATAATATTCGAGTATTTATGTTTTTGTTTTATGTTTATAATTGAAAAGTCTGTAGCGTGTTAGTTCCAGCCCAGCACCTTCTTGTAACAATCGTAGATGCGAAGACCAACCTTTTCCCAGGTAATCTGGTCAACTTCCTTGAGACCTTCTTCCTGCAGATACTTAAAGAGGCCGTCGTTGTTACAGATAGCGTAAATAGCATCTGCCATGGCTTCGATGTCCCAATAGTCGGTCTTGATGACCTTGTCGAGGATTTCGCCACAACCAGACTGCTTGGAAATAATACTGGGGCAGCCGCACTGCATAGCTTCCAACGGTGCAATACCGAAAGGTTCAGATACAGAGGGCATTACGAATACGTCAGAATTCTTGTAGCATTCGTAGACCTGTTTGCCGCGCTGGAAACCGGGGAAGTGGAACTTGTCGGCGATGCCGAGGTTTGCAGCGAGATCGACCATTTCCCAATACTTGTCACCGGAACCTGCCATGCAGAAACGGATGTTCTTGGTACGCTTCAAAACGAGCGCAGCAGCTTCAACGAAGTATTCGGGACCCTTCTGCATGGTGATACGGCCGAGGAAGGTAACAACCTTCTCCTTTGTATCGGTCTTGCGGGGGATTGCCTGATATTCTTCAGAAAGAGGATAAACAGCATTGTGCATGGCGATACACTTGGCAGGATCCTGATGGTAATGACGAATGACGGTCTGACGGGTGAGTTCGGAAACGCACATGATGCAGTCGGCATTGTCCATACCATTCTTTTCAATACTGTAAACTGTGGGATTCACTTGACCGCGTGAACGGTCGAAATCCGTTGCGTGAACGTGGATGACGAGGGGCTTGCCACTAACTTGCTTAGCATGAACGCCAGCAGGGAAGGTAAGCCAGTCGTGAGCGTGGATGATATCGAATTCACGAGTACGGGCTATAACACCAGCGATGATGTTGAAGTTGCCAATTTCTTCGTGAAGATTCTTGGGATAACCACCTGCGAAGTCTATACCGCCGATATCATTCGTGCCTTTATAACTGAAGTCTGCATAGATATTGTCGCGGAACTGATAGTACTCTTCGGGAGTAAGGTTCTGCAGACGACCTTTCAGCCAATCGTAGTCGGGATCTCTCCAAACAACGGGGACTTCACTCATACTGAGGATGTTGAGAAATTTTTCCTCCTCGCCACAAGGCTTGGGCAGACAGAATGTGGTTTCTACGCCAGGAATCTTTGACAGACCCTGAGTGATGCCGTAGGATGCCACAGCCAGACCACCGTAGATCTTAGGGGGAAATTCCCATCCGAACATTAATACTTTCATATTTCAAGTAATAAGTTTAAAGTTAAAATTGAGAGTTTTTACTCCCCCTGATTTATTCTTCGTCTTCAGCTTCGAGTTCCTGCACAAGATGGAGTGCGCGGAGAATACCGCTGACATTCATGGCAAATGAAATTGCGCCACGGCCAGAGAAGCGGGGATTACCATCGAAGAGTTCGGGGATGGTACCAATGCAGTGGTAATAAAGCTCTTCTTCGAAGCCAATCAACTGACGCTCGATGTAGTTGACTCCGCTCATGCGATAAACCTTGTGGTATGCTTCGAGATAGAAGCCCATGAGCCAAGGCCATGCTGTACCCTGATGATAAGCGTAGTCACGATCTTCCTGACGACCAATGTAGGAGGGACGATATGCACCGCTCTTTGGAGTGAGGGAACGGATACCCTTGGGAGTCTTGAGTTCCTTGGTGCAATAGTCGAGGATGGTCTTACATTCCTTACGGGTAAGGGGTGAGAAGTCGAGTGCAATAGCGAGCAATTGGTTGGGACGAACGTCGTAGTTACGGTTGTAGCCGTCAACATAGTCGCAGAGATAACCGAATTCGTTGAGGAATACTTGACGGAAACTCTGTTCGAACTGCTTGCATTCTGATTCAATCTGTTCGGCGATGGCGAGGTTAGCCTTCGTTCCGCTTTCTACCAACATCTGCTGGAAGAACTTCTTGGCATTGTAGTAGAGCGCATTGAACTCTACGATGTAGCCGGAACGGGGAACGATGGGACGACCGTATGCCTGGCTATTCATCCAGGTCACAGCCTGATCGCGACCGTTAGAGTAGAGGAGTCCATTGTCGTGAACGAAGAGGTTGGGGTGCTTGCCGTCCCAAATGAACTGCATGATGCGCTCAACGAGCTTGCCATACTTCTTGAAGCATTCGGCACGACCTACAACCTTGCTGTACTGCTGGAGACACCATACTGCCCAGAGGAGGACATCAGGCTGTTCCATTTCGTAGATCTTGACGCTGATGGGCTCGCGGTTGATGAAATCATTGATTGCCTTTTCGGCGGTTGCCATGTACTTTTCGAAACGATCAATTTCACCGATGCTGAGGGTGAGACCGGGGAGGCTGACGAAGGTGTCACGGCCACGGGGCTTGAACCAGGGCCAACCTGCGATGAGATAGGCTTCGTTGGGATCGTTCTCGGGAGTAAGTCTGAACTGGTGAGCTGCGTTAACGAGGCAGTTCCAGAAACCGTCGCGAGAATCGTGCTTTTCAATTTCGTCTTCGAGAATTTTCTTGAAATCCTTAGGTTCGCGTTCACCAAGGCTGGCGGTAAAGATAACGCTTTCGCCCTTCTTGATGTTCATTTCGAAGTAACCGGGAACGAGGAGGTCTTCGGTATCGCCGTAGCCGCGTTCCATTTCCTTGTCATAGACGAGACCGCGGTACCAGTCAGGCTGATGAACCCACTGTGCCTTCTTGCTGTCGGTCTGCATGAAGAGGTCGGGATAGCTGTCGTAGAGTCGCATGCTGATACCCTGCTTGCAGTCCTGGTAGGAAGAGTTGGCAACACCATTCTCGTGGGTCCAGGCGCGAACGCTACGGAAAGCAAGGTAGGGACGGAGACGAAGGGTGGTTTCGGAATGAGCTTCGAGGAGTGTGTAGCGGATGAAGAGACGGTCGGTCTCGCTACGGAACATGATCTCCTTCTTCAGACGAACACCGCCGATGCGGTAAATCCATACAGGAGCCTTCTCCCATGAGAAACTCTCGATGTACTTGTGACCCTTCGGGCTAAAGTTGTCTCCAACATACTTGTGGAGACCGAGGTTGAACTCCGCACCATGCTGGATGACGGTTTCATCGAGCGAGGAGAGCAACACATGGTTTTCATCGTCGATACCTTCTACGGGAACAACGAGAAGACCGTGGTACTTACGGATGTTACAGCCTACGAGCGTGGAGGAACAATACGCACCGGTCTTTGATGTCAACAGAAATTCCTTGCGAAGGGAATCCTGGAGGTTGACCATTTGCGTTTTGTCAAATTCAAGATAGGACATAGACTTTGTTTTAGGTTATTTATTCAGTTTAAGGTTTTCAATTGTTTCTTCGGGGAGCATCCTGGATGGTATGCGTCCTCGTTTTCCGTTCCAAAATTAGGAAAAAAATGATAATCGGAAAAGTTTTTTTATAAAAAAATGAGCAAAATGTGCGATTTTTGCCAAATTGAGATGAACTTTTCGCTATTATAGACGGTTTTTCGGCTGCTTTTACTCCCAATTTTGCAAAGTCTATATGTAATAAACGCAAAACATCCCCGCCAAGATCTGTGATTTGGCGGGGATGTTGAGGGGGTTATTTTATGCGTTTTTCTTTGTTTATCACAAAGACGCCGTTGGAGGCATTTTGGATACGCTGGCCGGAGAGATTGTAGATTTCCGGAGTTTCCTGGGGTGAAGTGCTGACAGCGGAAATTCCCGTCGTCGGACTTTGCAGGATTGTGACGGGGCGAAGAACGCCGTTGGCATTAATCTGGAGTGTCTCGACAAGCTGTTTGGCTGTGGGCATGGCGGTGACGTGCATCACGGTCTTGTCGTATTGTCCTTCGAAGGTGTTGCTCCAGCTTTCAGGGCTGGACTCTACTTTTAACTGGTCGGCAGGGTAATAACTGTCGAGATAGACATCGCAGCAGAGGTCATCGCCGATGAGGTTCTCCTTGTTTTTTTCCTGGAGTTCCAGCCAGGGGAATTCGGCGTCAAGAGCGAAGAGGAAGGAGTTGAAGCAGGTTCCGCCAAGCGGATCTTCATCCTGTGAGATGGCGTGGTCGTAGTCGGTTGTGATGGTGCCGTCGCAATGTTTTGTCTCCAGGATGGCATAACCATAACTCTGGTCTTCGCGATGCTTCTTGGTCTGATAGGCACCGAAATAACTGACATTGTCAGCATCGTGAAAGCCCTTCAAAACGAGGAGAATGGATTGGGTTTGGACATAGGGCGTCTTGAAGTTGAAGGGAATGGTGACAATGCCCTTAGAATCGGAATATTCGCGTAGGGTTTCCTTGGCCTTGATGGTGCAAGTGGCTGCGGGATTCTCGGCGAGGTTTCCGTCCACATCATATTCAAAGATTTCAATCTGGAACTGCGCGTTATCGTTGAATTCTGCGTAGGCATGCATCCAACCGCCTTTGATGACAATGGGCTTCTCGGGCTGTTCAAAACGATGGCCAACACCGACAAGATGCTGGTATTCAATGTTATCGCTAGAATTATTCTGCGTCCAATATAAATCGGTTCCTTCGGCATAGCCATATCGGGGAACACCGATGCGACCGTCGATTTCTTCACCGAGCAAGCGGTAATCGTCGTCAACGCGGTAGTTGCTCACGCCAAATTTATAACCGCTGATTTCTGCCGTTCCACCCACCATGACAAGGGGATAGGTGGAATCCATGTATTCGGCGGAACGCGCACCTTCACGCGCAACGGTGAGGGTGGGAGCGTAATAGAGATTCTGGAACTCGCCAGTGGAGTAATCAGGCTTGTAGCAGACTTCAAAAACTTCTTTTTCGGATGAAGTCTGTTCGCTGCCGTTGTTGATGCTTTTGGAAATCCAATTCACTTCCGTTGCACTTTCATCACTGTCGTTGACATAACGTGCGTGGCCATAGGGACTTACGACATGCACACCATAGGTGAGTGGGTAGTTGAAGTCTTCGCCATAAACCCACTGGAGCGTACTGCCGTCTTGATGATAGGCGGCTGTAACGGGAGCCTCACTGACGGTGATGGCATCGAGGAACATAGAGTCACCGTCGCAACCGACATAGCGGAAAGCGACACGAACTTTCTTGCCGATATAAGCGGAAAGATCGACGCTTTCGTTATAGAAATCAAAAACGCGGTAGTTCTTGTACAAATCGGTATCGTCGTATTGACTGTATCGCTCGAAGAGACTGAGGACCTGCGTCCATTCGCCTTCCTCTTCGCAGATGAGGACTTGGAAATCGGCGGCAATTATTTTATCCTTGAAAGTTTTGGTGTTCCAGTCGAAATACTTGGAATCCCAATTGAGGAGGTTGAACGGGGTAACGCCAATCTTAAAGGCCAGTTCTTCATTGGCCTTTACAGTGAAGCTGGGCGTGATGAGCCATTCGTCCTGTTCCGCCTTACTGGTAAAGATGATTTCTGCGTAGTATTTTCCTTCGGGGACAGCAGGGGCATAGGCATTAGCCTGCCCGGAAACATACCAGGAATTGTAATAGTTAGGAAGCCCCTCTGATTTCTTCACCGTCCAGCCTGTGGGGAGCCAGTCCTGCGTCTTTCCGTCCCAACCTTCAAAGCCTTCAGACAAGGTTAAATTTTGGGCACTGGCAGAAAGAGCGAAAACAAGGGTGCATAGTAATGCAATGTATTTCTTCATAAGCGGTGTTTTCTTCTTATTCTCTCTTTATTCTTTCCGAGTTTACTTCTTGTATTTTTCAAGGAGTGCTTCTACATTTTCGGCTTTGAGTTCCTTCGCCTTCAAGAGGTTCTGATTGGCTTTGGCCTTGTTGCCCTTTTCGCCATAGGCGATACCAAGAATCTTGTAGGTTTCACCGTCGTTGCTGTCAATGGCGATAATCTGTTCGCAGGAAGTGATGCATTCGTCGAGGAGTTTTACCTGCAACTGGAGAACGGCTTGCTGGTAGAGATATTCCTTCTTTTCGTCAGTGGAAGCTGCACGGATAATAGCGGTTGCAATATCGTCAAGGGCCTGCTGATACATGCGGCTGCCTAGTTCGGACTGCATACGGAGGAAATAGAAATAGGCATTGAGATTGCTTGGGCCGATGATCTTTTCGTATTCGTTGTAATCAGCAGTAGCGCGACGGTGCTGGCCGGCGTTGTCCAAACGCTGAGCGCGAGCAAAAATGTAGGGAGCTGCATCAGCATTGTAGGGAGTCTTCAAATGAGCGACACAACTGTCGAGGAGCGCAATGATCTGGGATTCTTCGCCATTGGCATGTTCGAGGGCATTTGCTGCATAGTAAAAACTCTGAGCATTAGCGAGTTCGGAAGCGTTGACCTTCTGGAACTGCTCGTAGGCTTCCTGGTACTTTTGCATACTGAAAAGCACATGACCTTCCTGAATCAGGTAGATGGGCTGCGGACTGGTAGCGTAGGCCTGACGAGAAGATTCAAGGGCACTTTCGAGAGTCCATGCAGGATAGGCATCATTACCGCCTTCGGCATTGATGACCTTATTGTATATCAAGGAACTGCGGGTGTTATAGAGATCGCCGAGAGCAGAACCTCCGAGGGCAATACCCTTGTTCAAATCTGCATCAGCTTCGGCATAGTTTCCGCGAGCTGCTTGATAGATAGCGCGTTCAGCGTAAATCTTTGCATTGTTGGGGAATGCGGCGATGAAGTCGTCTGATGCGGTCAATACGAATTCGGGTGCAAGTTGTGAGTGCAACATCATATATACATAGGAGAACGCATCGTCTTCGTTCGTTGTGGGAACCAACTTGGGGATGAGCACATCGTTTAAGTCATTGCTGAAAATGCTCAATGCGCTGGTATTCAAATCCAAAGCAAAGTTCACATCAATGGCGCAAGCTGTTGTCGCGTCTTTGAGAACATTCTTCTGGATCATGGCCACAACCTGATTGTTGGCATCCAGCACGGGACAACCTACGAAGCGTTCTTCGTTGGGAGCAGAAACTTCGTAGTAATAATGGTTGTTCCAGGGAGAGGCAGACGTAATTGTTGTGCTCTCTGGAAGTGCTTTCTTTTCGGTGGTATAATAAGGCAACTGAAGCGTCTGGCCCTGGGTGGCAGCGGTGCTGCTTGCGGTCAGATAGTTCAACTTCTTGGTGGGAACATCCGTTGTCACGCGAATGAGGTCATAGGAACTGGAGGCGCCTACAACGCGGAGGACCTGAGACTGCTGTCCCTGCCAGTTGATGACATCAGCACGAACGGCAGACTTGAAAGCCTGATAAGGGGCAATAACTTCGCCGGATTCTCCGATGAAGAAGCCGTTGGTAGAGTTCAAAACATTGCCTTTGGCATCGTAGGTGATGATGCTGGCAACAGCCTTGTTGAGGTCTGCGGGCTTCTGGGCGAATGCTGTCATTCCGCAGGCAAGTGTCAAAAGGAGTATATTGATTTTTTTCATAATCTAAGTAGTATTTTGGCGTTGGCAAGAGCCTCGGGAGTGAGGCGTTCACCAGAAAGCATATTGGCGATTTCGCGGATGCGTTCGTCATTGTCAAGGGGAATGATGTGAGAGACGGTTCCCGTTTCATCTTCCTTCTTGTAAACACGGAAATGGTGACTGCCCAAAGCGGCAATCTGGGGAAGGTGGGTAATGCAAAGCACTTGGGCATGCTGGCCGACCTTTTCCATAACCTGCCCCATGCGTTCTGCCATTGTGCCGCTCACACCTGTATCGATTTCGTCGAAGATAATGGTGGGAAGGTTCTTCTTCTGGGCAATAAGGGCTTTGAGGGCAAGCATCAGACGGGCAATTTCACCACCGGAAGCCGTCTGTGCAATGTCTTGCGGGGCAACGGACTTATTGGCAGAGAAAAGGAAACGGACATTGTCCAAACCTGAACGGTCGGGATGATTGCGAAGGCTGAATTCAAAGACTATCTTTACATTCGGCATTCCTAATCCTTGCATGCTGGTTATCAGCGCTTTTACTACCTCGTCAGCAGCATTTTTGCGAGACTTGGTGAGTTTTTCTCCAGCAGCGGACAGTTTCTTGAAAGCCGTATTGACCAAGGCTTCCTGACGTGCGATATTGTCGTCAGCATTCTCGATGATATCGATTTTTGCTTGTAAGTCTGCTTGTATTTGAAGGAGTTCTGCAACACTTTCCACACGATGCTTTTTTAGAAGGGTAGTGATGACGGCAATGCGGTCGTCTACAAATTCCAGGCGACGTGGATCAAATTCCACATGTTCGGCCTCATCTTCAATTTCGTTGAAGATATCGTCAATCTCGATGCGGGAACTTTCCAGGCGCTCTGCCAACTCGCTGGCAGCAGGCAGATATTCTCCGGCTTCGAGGAGGGCATTGCAAGCTTGCTTCAAAGCAGAAAGAACATCGTTTTCATCATTCTGTAAAGCACCACTGGCACCATAAAGTGCAGACTTGATGTCTTCTGCGTGCGCCAGAGTCTGCTGTTCTTCTTCCAATTCCTCCAGTTCTCCATCTTGAAGATTGGCTTCTGCCAATTGGGAGAGTTGGAAAGCAATGAAATCCTGATCAGCCTGAGAGCGTGCCGCAGCGTCCTTCATTTCCTGCAGTTTCCGGTTGGCCTCACGCCATTTGTCAAAGGCTTCTGTATACTCCTTATATATAATAGGAGATTGGGAAACGCAGTCGAGGGTATCGATAATGAAGGTTTCGTGGGAGAGGAGAAGGTTCTGATGCTGGGAGTGAATGTCGATGAGACGTTCGCTGACTTCCCGCAGAACATTCAGTGTTACAGGGGTGTCGTTGATGAAAGTACGGCTTTTTCCGCTTGCCGCAATCTCACGGCGGACGATGATAGTCTCGTCGTCGCAGTCGATTTCTTCTGCTTCCAGAATTTCACGAACGCCGAGACCCTCGGCGGTGAATATTCCTTCAACGACGCACTTCTTAGCATCGCCTTTAATGACCTTGATGTCGGCGCGATTACCTTGTAGGAGACCGAGCGCACCGAGGATGATGCTCTTTCCTGCACCAGTCTCACCGGTAATAACACTGAAGCCCTCGTCGAGTCGGAGATCAAGACTTTCGATGAGGGCGTAGTTCGAGATATGGAGAGATTCTAACAAGGGATGCTAAGTTATGGAGATTATTTGATTTTGTTCCAGGTGGAACTCTTGGATGCGTTGATTTTGCCGAGAAGTTCTGTTAGGAAATCCTTCTCTTTCTGAGTGGCGTGATCCTGATATATTCCAACGATTTCGTCCGCTTTGTATTCAGTCCAAAGTTGGGGGAGCATGCTCATGGATTTATTTTCGCGAGCCGACTGGAGCAATTCGAAGGCTTCGGTGATGTTGGCACGGGCACGCTCACTGTTTTCCACCATGAGGTCAAGACCCTCGCGATGGTATTTGTACTGCATATTACGGAACGGTTCCATACTTCCGTCGAGCCAGTCGTTGACAATGCCGTGACGGTTCTTGCCGTCATCAAAGGCTTTCCAACCTTTGGCAGAAACGCTCAGACTCTGGGCACTGTTGCAAATATCGAGGGCCGTCTGCAGATAGGGGGTTCCTCCCTTGGGAGACATTGTGTCCATATCAATGCCGATGATGAGGTAAACGTAGTAGCCGATCATCGCCATGAGATCATTGTCGATCATATCCTTGCGGAACTCCAACTGGTCAAATTCCTTGTAATTGAAGTTGAAGTTGTTGTCCACCGTGGAGAAGGTCGTCGTGGTATAGGAGGAATTGAAGACAGGACGGGTGGCAGAAACACTGAGTTGGCAGTTGAAGAGGTTGTCAGAATCGTCGTATTTCTTGACCTGGATGCTGAAATTGCAGTTGATGCGCTCATTCTTCTGGAACTGCATATCCGTCCAATGACGGCTGTTGAGCAGATTGGTCAAAGCTTCTTCCAGATTCTCGAAGACACTGGTATTCGTTCCTTCAACTTGTTGGTGGTTGATGGTGACACGAGCGTCCAGTTCCTGGGCACGAAGGCCGAGGAAGGTGAAAAGGGCAAAAAAGCAAAAAATGAGAGATTTCACGCTTGCAACTCTAAAACTTTTAACGTATAACTTTTAACTTGAAAAGCCCTGTCTTAAACATGGATATTGCAGGTGGTCGCCCACCTGCAATAGGATTATTCGAGAAAAAGTCTTTTTGAAACTATCGATTAGTCGTTGAGCATCATTGGCATGAGGAGCATAATAACTTCCTCGTTTTCTTGCTGCTTACCAGGAACGATGATACCAGCGCGAGAGGGATCAGCCAGACGGAAAATAACTTCTTCGTCCTCGAGGTTGTTGAGGAGCTCGATGAGGAGAGTACCCTTGAAACCGATGTTAAGGGGAGTACCGTCGTATTCGCAAAGCATATTTTCAACACCACTACGACGATAGTCATTGTCCTTGGTACTAACTTCCAGACGGCCTTGCTCGATGTGCAGCTTAATAAGGGGACTGCCGACATTAGAGAAGATGAGGATACGACGGAGAGCAGCGATGAGGCTCTGGCGATTTACCGTCATTGCGTTGGGATTATTCTGAGGAATAACGCTGTTGTAGTTGGGGAACTTACCTTCGATAAGGCGGCAGGTCATCAGATAGCTTTCGGTCTGCATGGTAGCATTGCGCTGGCTGAAACGGATAACGGTATCGCCTGACTCCTTCTGAAGAATGCTCTTGATGATGTTTGCGGGCTTCTTGGGGAGGTTGAAGTTTGTAGGCTGGTCGGTACGGATGTTAAACATACGGCTGCATGCCAACTTGCGACCGTCGGAAGCAACGATGCTGAGACCGCTGGTCTGATAATCAAAATATACACCGTTCATTACGGGACGTAACTGGTCGTCGCCGGTGGCGAAGAGCGCGCGATTGATGCTGGCGAAAAGACGCTGGCTGTCGATGGTAAGAGTTGCAGCATCGTCTTCGAGGGGCTTGCTCAAAGGATACTGATCTGCACTTTCACCCATCAGGCTGTACTGACCGTTCTGATAGCCGATGGTGATTTCGAGGGTATCGGGATTGACACCGAACTCCATGGGCTGTTCGGGAATTTCCTTGATGGCATCCTGAATGGTGCGAGCGTTGACAGTAAACTCAATGTTGCTGTCAGAGGAAATCAGTTCAACATTTGTGGTCAGATAAACCTCATTGTCAGAAGCTGTGAGGGTAAGAGTGTTGCCTTCAACCTTGAAGAGGAAGTTGCCCAAAATAGGCATGGTGTTCTTCGAATTGATGACACGACCCAAGGTCTGGAGACGCTGGGAGAGAAGTGCGCTGTTAACTGTAAAAATCATATTGTTAAGGTCTTTTTTTTGATTGACAAGATTAAAGGAGGTGATTCGTAAGAATCCACCAGGTTTGCGGGTTGGTTTCCCGCGTTAGTAATGCTGTAAGCATTCTTAGAGGCCACAAATGTAAGGATAATTTTCGGAATATCCTCGAAAAATCCTCGAAAAAACAAAAGAAAAAGTTATATTTTTAATTTTATCGCCGAAAAATCACTCAATGTAAAAAAAAAGTCGTACTTTCGCAGCCACATTTGTAAGAAGGGCCGTTGCGCTTTTTTCTCACATTTTGCAAAAATCAATTAAAACAATATCATTTAAATTATGGAAATTACAGGTAAAATCACCCACATCATGGAAGCTCGTACGGGTAAGTCAGCTCGTACCGGTTCTGACTGGGTTGTTCAGGAATTTGTACTCGAAACTCACGATCAGTATCCCCGTCGTTGTGCATTTGAGGTCTTTGGTGCAGATCGTCTTCGTGAAATGAACATTCAGCCCAATGAAGAGTTGACGGTTTCTTTTGATATCGATGCAAGAGAGTTCAACGGTCGTTGGTACAACAGTATCCGTGCATGGAAGGTAGAACGTGTTCCCGAGGGTGGTGTTCAGCCTTTTGCTCCTGCTCCTCCTTATTCTCCCGCTGCTCCCGCCGCTCCTGCTGCAGCACCCGTAGCAGACATCCCTGCTCCCGTAAAGGAAGACGAGCCGGATAATCTCCCCTTCTAAACATTTCATACGCATTTAACTGCGCCTATGAGGATAATTTATCGTATTATTCGATGGGCAGTTTTGCTCTTTTTTGCTTCAACGATATTGGCTACCTTTTATTATAAATGGATGCCAGTATCGTTGACGCCGCTTATGGTCCTGCGTTGCATCGAACAAGTTGGTGATGGCGAATCTGTCAAACTTGAACATAAGTGGGTGGATTTGAGCGAGATGTCCAAGTATATGCCCGTTGCCGTCATCGCATCTGAAGACCAGAATTTCATGCAGCATAACGGTTTTGATGCCGGGGCTATCAGCAAGGCTATTGAAGAGCGTCAGAAGCGCGGAAGAATCCGTGGAGGTAGTACGATTTCCCAGCAGACGGCAAAGAATGTCTTTCTATGGCCAAAGAGCTCTTGGGTGCGCAAGGGATTTGAGGTGTATTTCACGTTCCTTATTGAAACCATCTGGTCGAAACAGCGCATTATTGAGGTTTATCTGAACTCCATTGAGATGGGAGATGGTATCTATGGCGCTGAGGCGGTAGCACAGCAGCATTTCGGTTGCTCTGCCAAGGAACTGACGCGTTCCGAATGTGCCCTTATCGCTGCCACACTTCCCAATCCCCGCAAGTTCTCCAGTCTGCACCCTGGTCCGTACATGCGTAAACGCCAGGCTTGGATTCAGAAGCAGATGCGCCATGTGCCGTTGCTTGAGACGGAGGAAAAGTAAATTCGTCCGCGGACGAATTTACATTCGCCCTACGACGAATATTCTGTCGTCCGCGGACGAATATTCTGTCGCCCTACGACGATTTTAAAAACACGAAGAGAGCGTACCAATTATATCGTTGGTACGCTCTCTTTTTGTATGCGTTAGATTTTTCTTTTGTATGCGTTAGAATTTCTTATCCTTCGAATTCAACAACGGTAATGCCGGCACCACCAAATTGGACGTGTTCATCATGGTAATTCTTAATGCCGGTGACAGTATTGAGGTATTGGCGAATCAAGGTACGAAGGGCACCGGTTCCCGTTCCGTGAAGGATGCGGACACGGCTCTGTGCCAGAAGAATAGCATCGTCGATGAAATACTTGACTGCGGTGAGGGCTTCTTCGCCTCTCATACCACGAAGGTCGATTTCTGGACGGAAGTGAAGCTTCTTTTCGTAAACCTGATCACGGGTGTCCTTGCTAACGAAGGTACTAACCTGCGTTACAGCGGGTTTGGGGTCTGGACGGCGTGTACATTCCAGGCGGTTGAGAGGAACCATGGTGTTCATTACACCGAAGAGAACGCGTGCTACTTTACCTTGAATAAGTTCAACGCGACCGACGGTATGCTGGCCCTTGATGCGAACCCAGCTGCCAGCCACGATAGGCTGTTTTGCAATGGCTTCGTCAGCTTCTGCTTTGGCCTGAAGTAATGCGAGGGCATCTGCCAATCCGTTACCAGCACCATTATTTGTAGCAGGAGCATTGGGGTTACGCTTGGCTTCCTGGCGACGTTCCTGGCGGCGACGGATTTTTTCCATTTTGCGGGTAATCTCGTCGTTGGGCTTTTCTTTCTCAGCCTGCTGAACCTGCTCTTTAAACTCTTTGAGTTCCTTGCGGGCCTCGAGGGTGCGTTCGCGTTCGGCCTGGCTTTCCTTAATGGTACGGATGGTATTTTCAATCATCGCGTTGGATTCCTGGATGATGCGCTTTGCCTCTTCACGAGCGCCGGACAATACTTCCTTTTTCTCCTGAGAGATAGATGATAGTTCGGTCTCGTATTGAGCAATAGTATCCTCCAGCATCTTTTCTCGCTGACGGATTTTCTGGCGCTTGTTCTCCCAGTAAACCTTATCGCGTACAATATCCTGTAAATACTTGTCGCTCATGACATAATCCTTGCCGACAAGTTCAGACGCATAGGCAATGACATCTTCAGGAAGCCCAATCTTACGGGCAATTTCTACAGCGAAGGAACTACCAGGATTACCAATTTGCAGGACGAAGAGAGGCTGCATCTGGGCACGGTCGTAAAGCATGGCGCCGTTGATAACAGTTTCGCAGTCTTCGGCATAATGCTTCAGGTTCTGATAGTGGGTGGTAATGACACCGTAGGCCCCATTCTCAACGAATTTGTTAAGCATGGCTTCGGCCATTGCACCGCCTATCTGAGGTTCGGTACCTCCACCGAATTCGTCAATGAGCAACAAAGAGTGTCCCGTACTACGCTTCATCATCATTTTCATGTTTAAAAGGTGGGAAGAGTAGGTTGAGAGGTCGTCTTCAATGCTCTGTTCGTCGCCGATATCAATCATGACATCTTCGAAGATACCTGCTACGGAGTTCTCACGGACAGGAATAGGCATACCGCACTGGAGCATATACTGCAAAAGGCCGATGGTCTTCAGACAGACAGATTTTCCACCAGCGTTCGGACCGGAGATGATGAGAATGCGGGCCTTTCCACGAAGGGAAATATCCAGAGGAACCATTTTCTTGCCGTGGCGTTCAAGACTCTGCTGGAGCAGCGGATGACGAGCTTGAACCCAGTCGATATGAGGGGTGCGCTCGAGCTGGGGCACGATGGCGGTGAAATTCTCACAGAATGTCGCCAACGCACGGAGGTAGTCAATATGAGCGAGGAACTGCAAAGACCCCATCATCTCATTGATGTAGGGACGGATCTGGTTGGAAAGCTCCTGGAGAATGCGTATCATCTCACGCTTTTCTGCACCTTTCAACTCGCGGATGCGGTTATTGGCATCAACAACGGCAGCGGGTTCAATGAATACCGTCTTTCCGGTTGCACTCTCATCGTGGATAATACCTTTGATCTTGCGCTTAAGAGCGGGAGCAACGGGAATGACGAGACGGCCGTCACGAAGGGTAGGACTGACATCGCGATCGATGTAACCTTCCTGCTGGGCTTCGTTGATAATGGAACGGAGAGAGTGGCTGATGGTTCTTGTCGTCACTTCAATGCTGTGACGTATAGTCAGCAACTCAGGTGATGCCGTGTCTTTGATTTTTCCGTACTTGTTCAACACCGAGTCAATGCGGCGGATGATGTCCGGATAGCAACCCACGCCTTCGGTCATGCGGAAAAGGGCGGGATACTTAGGAGTAAAAGTCTCTTCGCAGGAATGCTTATAGGAGGATTCGTCCTCCTCTTTCGCCTTACGGATGAATTCAACAAGACTGACAACAGTCTGTAGCGAACGTTTGAGGTCAAAGAGATCGAGTTCTTCCATGTAGGTGCGTTCGGGGCGAATACGCATCAGTGGCTGTCGGACATCATAGAAATTCTCTTCATATACATCCTCTTCAATCTCCATGAATCTCATGAATTCCCGAACCTGCTCGAGTGACTCTGCTACCTCCTCGTAATCAGAAGAGAATTGCACGCGGCTGTCAACCCATTCGGTTCCCAGTGTTGACATGCATCTTCCCTTCAATAGGGTACGGATTTCCGCAAATCCTATCTTTCTTTCAATGTTTTCGGGGTAAGTCATTGTCTTTTTTTAAAATTTGTGCGCAAAGTTACGAAATTTTGCGCTATCTTTGCACCTTGAAATCCTAAAAAAGCAAAAAACGGCTGCAAAGACTGTGCGTTTTTCTAAGTTTATTGATGAAAAATGACGGTTTGGAGCCTGTGAAACACCGGATAATCTCAAAATAACAAATTAATATGAACAACACTTCTCTCAAATCTCGCCTCATCGCGATGAACTTTTTAGAGTTCGCCGTATGGGGTGCCTACCTGACGAGTATGGGTACCTTCCTTGCAACCCACGGTCATGGTAGCATTATCGGTTGGTTCTATTCCATCCAGGGTATTGTCTCTATCTTCATGCCTGGAATTATGGGTATCATTGCCGACCGTTGGATGCAGGCACAGCGTCTTCTTGGCCTTTGCCATCTTCTCGCAGGTCTCTTCATGGCCGCAGCTGGTATATATGGCTTGAACGATGGTTTCGATGTGGGCATTCTTTTTACGCTCTATGCTCTTTCCGTAGCTTTCTTCATGCCGACTATTGCACTGTCAAATTCCGTGGCTTTCAATGCGTTGACAACGGCAGGTATGGATACCGTAAAGGATTTCCCGCCTATCCGTATCTTCGGTACCATCGGTTTTATCTGTACCATGTGGATTGTTGACCTCTGTGGTTTCCAGCAGACCAGTATGCAGTTTATCGTCAGTGGTGGTTTGAGTGTTCTTCTCGCTCTGTACAGTCAGACTCTTCCTGCATGTCCAATCAAGGAAGCCCTTCCCTCTGGTGGCCGTCCCGCAGACAGCGTTTTGCACGCTCTCGGTCTCGACGCTTTCAAATTGTTCCGTCAGCGTCGAATGGCGATTTTCTTCATCTTCTCCATGCTCCTCGGTGTTAGTCTCCAGATTACCAATGGTTATGCTAATCCCTATATCACCTCTTTCAAGGAGATTCCTGAATTTGCCAATACTTTCGGTGCTCAGCATGCCAACATCTTGATTTCGCTCAGCCAGATCAGTGAAACCTGCTGTATCCTTCTCATTCCTTTCTTCCTCGGTCGTTTTGGTATCAAGAAGGTAATGATGATTGCTATGGCAGCATGGGTATTCCGCTTCGGTCTCTTTGGAACGGGTAATCCTGGTCCCGGCGTTTGGATGTTCGTCCTTAGCTGTATCGTTTATGGTGTAGCCTTCGACTTCTTCAATATCAGTGGTGCACTTTTCGTGGATCAGAATACAGAAGGTGAGATTCGTTCCAGTGCCCAGGGACTCTTTATGATTATGACCAATGGTCTTGGTGCTACCTGCGGTACACTTACCGCTCAGGCTATCGTCAACCATTTCGTTTATAATGTTGATCCTGCCATGCAGCTAGACGGCTGGCGCGAATGCTGGTTTATCTTCGCTGGCTATGCTCTCGTCGTTCTCGTTCTCTTTGCTCTCATCTTCAAAGAGACTAAGGCTGTCGCAAAGCAGTAACCGTAATCTTTTATGACAAAATCGGACACATTGTCGGGTATTGGCAGTGTGTCCGATTTTCTTTTGTTCGTTTTTGATTGGCAGAGAATGCTACAACTCGTGGATTGCAGAGGAAATACGATGGAAATTCTTGCTTTTGCAAAACAAACTCGGCAAATATCCGCAAAAATGCAGTTTTTTTAGAAAAAAGTCGCAGTTAGTCTTGGTCATATCGATATTTCGCAGTACTTTTGCACTCGCAATTGCGAAATCAAGCGTTTCAATATGCACTCTTAGCTCAGTTGGTAGAGCA
>DCHS01000008.1:0-163 GCA_002314875.1 Prevotellaceae bacterium UBA1746 | reverse complement strand
AGAGCAACTGACTCTTAATCAGTGGGTCCAGGGTTCGAACCCCTGAGAGTGTACCAAAGATGCGTTGTCCCAAAAGGCGAGACGCGTTTTCAGCTTGAAACAACAATTGCACAATGCACTCTTAGCTCAGTTGGTAGAGCAACTGACTCTTAATCAGTGGGTC
>DCHS01000028.1 GCA_002314875.1 Prevotellaceae bacterium UBA1746 | reverse complement strand
AGCTGCATTCGTGCAACTGGGGGTGTTTGCATATCTACGTCCCGTGTGTTACGATTCACGCAACATCATTTCTTTCTTCTAAACACCAGGTAAAGGTCAGGCCCTGCTGTTCCAAGTTCACCATGAACTCTGTTCTTTGACAAGCGGTAAAAACGGTTTTCAACAAGACCACCAGAAACGTAGACCGCGTCAGAGAATCCGTAGTCGCGCAGAGCCTCGCTAAAATCGTACAAGGATTCCTTGGTGAGGGATTCCACGAAATACACGATATCGGGAGTTTCTTCCTTATAGCAATAAGCACAACGTTCCCATTTTCCTTTCAAATCCAATTGGGAGACACAGATTTCGGAGTGGCTCAGCAATGCAATCTGACGGACGAAACTGGAGCTCGTCATCCTTCCATTAATATTCTCTGCCGGTATCGTACGCAGATAGTTCAAAACGGAATCCTCTCGGGACACTCCGATAATGGCCGTAGAACCGGGAATGGTGGCAATGTAGCCCGCACGATGACGGCCCGTTCCGTAGATGCTGTCAGCTACAAGGGCATCACCGATATAACTGCGCTCTCCCAAAGAAAGACTGTCATTTTTGCGATAGTCCATCGTAGGGGTTACAAAATATACCGAACGATCTTTTGCCGAAGGATATTCGAGTTCTACACTTGCCGTCAAGCCTGTCAGCGTATAGACCTTGAAATGGACGTTGTTAATAGAATCTTCCATACAGGTGACGCCACCACGGCGATAATCTTTTATAGGCTGGGAACTCTCCAAGGCATCGATTACCTGCTGTGAGGTGCGGGAATAGGTGTAATCGAACTCCTTATAATATTTAGAGCGTAGATACCATTGGGTTACCCACCATACCGAACCTGCCACGAGGGCCATTACAAACAACGCAATGACCGCCCATTTCGTTTCCCTTCGTTTGTACCAAGGCTGGGGAGGCTGTTCTTCTCCTAATTCTTCAATTAAAGAAACCTCCTCGCCGTTCCATTCCGATCCACCCAGGACGCGGAACTCATCATCATGATTATTTAAATTATCCATATTGTGAGGAGTTTTTAGTGAGTATTCTGGTTACTAAGTTTTACGGTAAGATAGTCGAGCAACCCGGTCAAAGCTACTTCTGACGCTTTAAGCACGAGATGCTCTTTCATCTCTGTACCATGCAATTCCATCTCGTGTTTCTGAGGAGTAATACGCACGATGTATCTAACATTGACGATTAGCGAACGCCCGACTTTTAAGAAGGGGGGCGCTGTGGTCGGCAATTGGCTGACAAGGATTTCTTCCAAACGCTTCATTGACAGCCAAAGATCCTGCTCTTTGCCGTCAGCGTAGAAAGCACGACAGTAGTTACCGTCAGCCTCAAAGTGAGTAATGAGTTCGGAATGAAGGAAAAGCGTTCCTGCATTGCCGTTATTAATGATTATTCTTGCCACTGATTTTTGTGTTTCAAAGATTTTCTCGTTGGCAAAATTATGGAAAACAAACGGTTTGACCAAATGCTAAGGCTACAAAAAACGATTCATCACGAAAAAAGGACATTTCGTCAAGCCCGAGGGCCATGTCGTCAAGCGCTCCGTTTTTTTCTTGCAAACCGGAAATTATCGCCGTATCTTTGCACCATCAAACAACAACAAATTGTTTTTCACTCATCTAAATTCAAAGCAAAAAAAGAAACAACAAAGTTTTAATCGTTTTAATCACTTAATCGTTTTACACATTTAAATTTTTAATCATTATGAAGCAACTTCTTTTTGTTTTCGCAGCATTCGTAGCTGTATCATTCGCATCTTGCGACACCAAGCCTGTCAACAACTCTGATCAGGACGCAGACACCACCCTCAACTGCTGTGACTCTGACTCCATCTCTAAGGAAGCAGTCACCGACTCCACCGTTGAAACCGCTGCTGAAACTCCTGCTGAAACTCCTGCTGAAACTCCTGCAAAATAAAGTAACTAACCGCTAACGAAAGACGGTGTGCCAAGCCTCAAACTTGGTACACCGTCTTATTTTTGTTTAAAAATGTTTTTGGATGAATTGCTTGAAATCTGCAAATTTCCTGGTCATTGGCAGACTCTGCTTTTCTCCCGCCATAAAACGCTGGAGGGTTTCTGGAATCTCTACCTCGCTATCCGTAGCCGCTTCGACGACATCTTTGAACTTCGCTGGATGAGCGGTTTCCAGGAAGATACCGACCTCGTCCGCTTCGAGATGGTCTTGCAAGGCCATATAGCCGCAAGCACCGTGGGGATCAAGAAGGTAACCGAAGCGGTTCAGGCAATTCTCAAGGGCGGCATTGATTTCGCCATCCTGATAGGCTGCACCTCCGACCACCTCGCAAATAGCTGCATGGCTGTGGTTGAAAAGTTCAACGATACGCGCAAAATTTGAAGGTGCTCCAACATCCATTGCGTTTGCAAGGGTCTGTACGGAAGCGCGGGGATGATATTCTCCCGTCTGGAGATACTGGAAGAAGATGTCGTTGGCATTGTTTGCCGCAATGAAACGCTTTACAGGGAGTCCCATCTTATAGCCAAAGAGACCTGCACAGATGTTTCCGAAATTTCCTGAGGGAACACAGATAACGGGACGCACACCTGGTCTTTCCTTCTTCAACTGAGCATAGGCATAGAAATAGTAGAAAGCCTGTGGCAAAAAGCGGGCAACATTGATGCTGTTAGCTGAAGTCAGGAAGTATTTCGCATTAAGTTCCTCGTCCATAAAGGCATCCTTTACGAGGCGTTGGCAATCATCAAAGACACCATCTACTTCCAAGGCGGTGATATTCTGGCCAAGGGTGGTAAACTGCTTTTCCTGAATCAAACTTACCTTTCCCTTAGGATAAAGCACACAAACCTTAATTCCCGGAACACCGAGGAAACCGTTGGCAACGGCAGAACCGGTATCGCCGCTGGTAGCAACGAGGACATGCACATCGCGATCTGTTCCCTGCTTCTTCACGAAGTAAGAGAGCAGACGGGCCATAAAACGAGCGCCGACATCCTTGAATGCTGCGGTAGGACCATGATAAACCTCGAGGGCATAGATTGCGTCTGTAACCTTCACCAAAGGAATATCAAACTGCAAGGTATCATATACAATAGCCTTCAAGTCTTCTGCGGGGATATCTTCTCCAAAGAAGCAGTTGGCTACCTCATAGGCTATCTCCTGCAAGGAGAGTTCCTCAATATGGTCGAAGAATTCCTGGGGAAGCGGCTTATTGCGTTCGGGCATATAAAGTCCCTTATCGGGAGCCAGACCTTTGATTACGGCCTCGCTCAAAGAAACTTCTGGTGCGTTATGATTGGTACTATAATAGAGCATTGTAAATGCGAGAAAAGTTAAAAGTCAATAGTAATATGTTAAAACCTAGCCATGTGCTCAAAGCGGCTTTGAGTCTTTACGGTCTTTCAGAGAAGAAGGCACGGATGAAGGTATCACCCTCGATGAGGCCGAGACGGCCTTGGTAGCAGGCCTCTTCATCGAAAGTCTGAACGTCATCAGGAACGACGAATGCACCGCCGGTAGCATATTCGCGGTTCACACTCAGCGTAGCCATATCTTCCGTCTGGTGGCTCTGCCAGATGACAAAGGGAATAGGCTCGTTGGTATGTGTACGAAGATAAATCGGAGTGGGATGATCGGGGAGCAAAGCGATGCGAACAGGTTCCTCCCACGTTTCAATTTCTTCCAGGATAATTCGGAGGCAACGCTGATCGAGCGACTCAATCGTTGTGCGTTTCAGTTCAGCATCGCCATCGTGACCGGCTTCATCAGAGGCTTCGATGTGTAAGAAAACAAAATCCTTCTCACGGAGTTCACGAAGGGCGGCCTCAGCCTTTCCTTCATAGTTCGTGGTATAGAGTCCCGTTGCTCCGGGAACTTCTATTTTTTCAAGACCAGCATAAACACCGATTCCAAAAATCAAATCTACCGCTGAGATAACGCTACCGGAACGAATGGGGAAATGCTCCATCATCGTCTCCATGGTGGGGTGATAGCCCAACGACCAAGGCCAGATGGCATTTGCCATATCCTTGCCCTCAGCAGCACGACGCTGATTGATAGGGTGTTTGGGAAGAATCTCCATAGAACGACGGATGAGATCGCAGAGCAACTGCGAGGTT